>WJMJ01000002.1 GCA_014728035.1 Promethearchaeota archaeon
CGTTCATTTTTAGTTGGGCAAACTTGGACACCCGAGCGTTGTCCGTCCAGAAACGGTACTGGAACTGGCTCGGTCCTTTTCAGGGAATGTGTGTCTGGTGACCAGACCTTCATCGTGTATCATCCCACATAACCTCCTATCAGTTCCTGTCCTACAATGTCCAAGTTTCCAGGAGCTGACTGCAACCCATGTTAATGTATCCTTTTCATAGAGTATCAGAAAATGTTTGGCGTCTTGAAACTCTTCAAGATGATTATTTTGATCTATCTGAAAACAATCAAATTCAAGATATAGAAAGTCTAGGAGAACATCTAAATCTTGCAGACTGTGTTCTTACTATCCAGTTTTCATCTGAGATGCAATCATCATTTACTATCAAAATAGAGAATAATAACCAAGAAATAATTCAGGAAATTGATTTAGCTAATTTAAGTTGTGAAGGAAAGATTTTGTTGCCATTACACGAGGATGAAATTTATGCAGTCAAGCTCCAGTTAAATGAAGAGAATTCGAAGATATCTGGAAGTACTTGTACAAAAGAGAATATATGGTGCTACCATTGATGGAAAATATCCTCTGATATTAGCTGTTATCGGAATCAGTATTATCATCTTCATATTTTATAGGTTACACATTTTTGAAGAAACGCGAATTGTGTAGATTAATGCGCTTAATCACTTTACATTATCTTAGGATGAACAATCAGGACATGTGGCTTGTGTTCCCTCAACTATCTGGAAGTTAGTAAAATTGGTTTCAAATCTCCTTGTACCTGTTGTCACGACCACACCGCATTTGGTTACATAATGATCTGTGTATTCAGGATGTTTCATTGCATAATGAATGATGCTATCTTTTGGACATCTTAATAGAAAATCGTAATTACTAGTCAATATATCCACATGAACCTACAGTACAGAGTGCTACATATCTCTAACTGATGCGTTTCTGAATCACTGTATCAAACCGAAGGTTTTAATCATGGAACGTTCTGCATAGGAAAACATAACGGAGAGATACGTATGAATCAACGACAATTGTATGGAGTCTTAGTACTTGTTATCATAATCGCTGGAGCTACGATAGTAGGTATTATGCTTCTTCAAGGAATTGATGCAGGTCCAAGTGTAACTATGGTTGCTGATGACGAAACTGAAACATCAATTAGCCTAACCCAAATGCAAGGTATGGAAAAAGTAGAAGGTGTTAGCAGTTTTGAAAATCGATTTAATAATACACGTGGACAAGGGACGTATACGGGAGTTCCAATTTCAGCTCTTGTAAACGCAGCTGGAGGAATGACTGAAACCCAAATAATTGAAGTTGAAGCGAGTGATGGATACAAAGTAAAATTCGTTTATTGGAACGTGTTTCCAAATGCAAGTATTAAGGCAATCCAAGGAGAGATGATTCTTGCATATTCTTACAATGATACCGTAGTACCCGCATATGAAGACGGTTTCAGACTAGCTTTCATTCCAGAAGATGGGTTTCATTCAAATACAGACATGAACGAAACAACGGACCCAGAATATCGAGCAGATAGTGCTGGAGCATTATGGATATCAAATGTTGTCAAGATTACGATAAAGACACGGCCTGGAATCGCACTCACCGTTAATATAGCAGGAACAAGTAAAGGTTACACTACAGACGATCTTATGGATATGGAATCTATAACCGGAGAGGGAGGATATAAGAAGTCGACTGGAACCATAGAAGGTCCACACACATATACAGGAGTCCGGGTTCTCGATCTTCTTCAAGATACAGGAACATTACCAGCGAATTTCAGCCTGGAAGCAATTTCCTCAGACGCGTATAGAACTGTTTACACAATGAATCAGACTTATGGTGAATTCGATGCGTATGATAGTACCACAGGAGATTCTATCGGTCTGATTGATTTTAACTTCACTCTCATATACTATGAAGACGGAGAGCCAATACCCTCAGGAGGGCCATTTAGACTTGGAACACTGAATGATAATGGAGACCTTACTGACGGGCACTTGTGGGCAAAAGATGTCATTGAATTAAATATCATTGATCTTGTTGAACCATGGAAGTTAGAACTTTGTGGAGTTGAGGAGTGGAATATGACGCATCATGAGTTTTACTCTTTAGCTTCTTGTGCACACCATCGAACAACAATAACAGTAGATGACAATATCTATGCAGGTGTACCATTACATACAATCGTTGCAGCAATGGATGGGGCAGATGACGAACACTATGTATTCAACACCACTATTGTTTTCTCAAATTATTCGATTGTGGTATTCAATACCAATGGAGAAAATCAAACCTTCTACATTTCACACATCACTCAAAACCCTGATGTGATTATTGCAGGATGGATTGATGATGTATTGGTTTCTGATGATGATGGGCCAATAATCTTAGTTACTGCCAATGGAATCGTATTTCCAAATGTGGTACAAGTAGCAATGTTTGATTGGGCCTAATCTTAAGGCTCTGTTTTCCTTTTTTTAAGAATTGCTCAAATTACTAATTTAATAAGCAAATTTGAGAGGTCATGTTTGTAGAATATTACAAAACGCAATCAGAGTAAACCTTTTTACATAATAAAAGAAGGAGAATTTAAGGACTGAAACTTAAACAGTGTAGGGATTGCATTTGGGAGGTTATTACATGACCAAGAATCTCAATGATGACACCATTTCACAAATACTGACTCAAGCTATTCAGTACATGGATAGATGTGAATTTGATAAGGCTATTGTTGAACTGAAACAAGGTCTCATAAAAGATCCCAGAAATGTAGCATTCTTGGAAAGAATTGCGATTTGCAATCTCGAACTGAAACAGCCAAAATTAGCTCTCCAAACATTTGATGAAATTCTATCAATAAACCCAAACTCTTGGAGAGTATGGGCAGATAAAGCGTTCATGCATCTATTACTGGACGAAGAAGAACCAGGTATAGAAGCTTTAGAGAGAAGTCTTAAGCTAAATCCAAGAAATGGACATGACTGGGAACTGCTCGCGTTAGCATATATTGGAAAAGAAATGTGGGCAGAAGCTTGTGATGCATTAGAAATTCTGTTACAGCTTGAACCTAATTCAGCTATGGCTTGGTACAATTACGCAGTATGTAATTTTTTCATGGAAAATAATGAAATTGCATTGATGGCTGCTGAGAGAGCTTTTGCAATTGACCCCCTGTTGAACGAGCTCGGAAAAGATTGGATTGAAATAGCTAAGATGGAAATTGAGGAATACAGGGAAAATGAATTTCTTATTGGAATAATTGCAAGTTGATATCCGTATTATTTCTTCTTTGTTGATGCCTTCTTTTTAACTTCCTCTTTAGAATCATCTTCTATCTTTCCAATAATATCGTCATATAAGGCATTAATACCATTCATTTCATTTTGAAGTTGGATTATCTCTTCTTTCAACTTGTGTTTACGAGCTGTCTGTAGTGCTTGTTGGATAGCGGAAATCAAACGTTCCAATTCTAGTTTCTGTTCTTCAGGATTTTTCATCTGAAGCATAGCCATACGCTTTTTGGGCATTACACTAAGCAATCCAGAAATGGCATCAAGAGCCTCTTCTCTACTATCGAGTGTAGCTTGTAATTCATCCTGTTCTTCAGAAGCTGATAAAATTCGCGAGATTTGGTCAAGTACCTTTTTATGATCAGCAATTGCAGTTGAAATTATATTTTGAACTTCTTCCTCATCGTCTTCTTCAGCGTCCTCTAATCTATCTTCAAGTTGTGAAATTGCACCTTCTAAGAAGGATTTGCGGTCTGAAAGAGAGGTTCTTCTACGTTCCATCCATCTCCATTCACTTTCAATGCTATGAGTTAATGCAAGAGCTTGATTGATTTTCTCTCTATACTGATCCATCTTTTCACGTGCATCTTCAAGGTCATTTTCCAGATTATCAGTAACAAATGATAATTGATAACTTAGAATATTGCCTGCTTGTGCTTCTGTAAGAACACGACTCTCTTTGATGGCTCTAGCAGCCTCTTCCCAGAGTTTGTCCACTTCCTCATCGTCACAAATTGTACGGCCTGTTAGATCAAGTTCATCTGAAATTTGCTCGATTCGTTCATTTAATTCTTGAATTTCAGAGATCTTAGTCTTCAACAACGCCGTTCCTAATCGAGCATTAATTTCATTCATCATTTTCTGACGTTCTTCTGGAACTTCATTGAGAACTGATGTGTTGTCTATAAGTAGTTGAAGTGCCTTTTCGAAAGCAGTTACCGCGTCAAGATACTCTTCATTTTGAACTAATTTGTCACCTTTTGTACGTAGTTTGAGTACCTCCTCTAAAACATCATAGGGGGAAGTTTTCAGAAGACTAACTCCAAGGTCATGTGCTTCTGGAGTGGTAAGATCAAGCGACAATTCATTCAGTAGCAATTCCACAATTACCAGACCATCTGATGAGGCAATAAACACATTTGGACCATCAGCATCAATCCAATTAGCTTTGAAGCCGTTTACTTTTACTTTTCCAATGAAAATATTCCGTTTAATGTCCCAAACAGCTAAGTGATTGGAATTAATAGATGCAACAATAAAATGTTGATTTGCCCATAGAGAAGTCAAAGGGTCTGAATTATCCGCTGAAAAAGTCTTGCTAACTTTCCATTCAATTCTGTCAAACACATAAATTGCATCTGAAGAAACTCCTGCAATGATGAAATCTTCATTTCCGGTAACAATAGCACCTTTAATCTTTTGATCAATAGGATGTATTTCTTTGGGCTGGTCGTTTTCTTTGTGCGTCCAGATAATCGGTTCAGATTTCTTTGTGCCGGTGCAAATATGGTGGTCATCAGACCATAGTGTGGTGATATCTGTTTTATGGAGTTGCCAGCTTGAAGTTTCATGAGTATCCTTTTTTATTGCAACTAGTCGACCATCCTTAGCACCAACGTAGAGATAATCACCTCGCAAAGTGGATGATATTGCTTGATAACTTAGCTCAAACCACCCCAACATGCCCCAGGTCTCTTTCTTCCAGACATAGACCCGTTTCTCACATGTTGCATAAATATGTTCATCATCAACATGTACTGAAAGAGGTTCGGAACTGGTTTCACCTAGAACAGCCTTAATTTGCCAATCTTCGCGAGAAATCACTCGCACCCGTTGATCTGTGCATGCCACATAGAGATAACTCGTGTCATGAACAATGTAGGTTGCATCCATTTCTAGAACAGCAACAGTTTCATGACCAAGAGTTAGGCTCTCGGCTGCACCTCCCGTTTTGGACACTATTATTCAGTCCTACTAAACATTCGCTATCAATGACGAGATTTTTTATCTCTTAAGGGATTTCCTCATGTATCATTTACGTGTTAATAGGTTGTTTTTCAAGGCAAAAATAGGTCGATTTATCGAAAACAATCCAAAAAATGAAAAAGGAACCGCGCCAAGGCGTACCTAAATAGCCAAAACACACTAATATAGTAGAAGTGAAATGAAAATACAGCCGCACTATTATCGGAGGAAAATCATTTGGATACCCATGCATGGAGGCGTGAGCTAGACAAGCTCGCTGATTTGAAAGGAATACTGATTTCTCTCAATCCCTCATTAGAAGAAAATGTTAGCAGACAAGTGCGTCATCTTTTTGACGTGTTTGCAAAAGTAACAAAATTGGAACAAGAGGTTGAGGAAGCAGGTTTCTTCAGTAAAAGAAAAGTGGAAGGTCAGTTTGAGAAAGTTCATTCTGAACTTGAAGAGGATTTCATGCGAGTCACTAGAGATTTCGGTGACCTTGCAAATAAGGAATTCAGAAAAATCCAAACAGTTGTACCTGGGCTTCAAGCTCTAAGACCAAAAGAAGCAACAGCCCTCAAGAAACTATCCTTTCCGAGCGTAGGAACTGGCGCACCACAAGATCTCGAAACACTCTTCGAATTTATGGATAAGTTTTCAAATACGGTCACAAGCCTACACGATGAGTTCGCACGTGAAGTAAAAAACCTGCTTGATGAGAATAAACGTATTGTAGAAACATACGAACGGCACATTACAATAGATAGAGGAGAAGTCACAACCACTATTTCCAATGATGATGTGTCTCAGATGCCACTTAATGACCTCATTAGAATCATGGAAAAGCTGAAGGTTGAACGGACCTATCTGGATGGGCGAAAAGACGAAGTTGGACGGATGCTAACGACAGCATTGATGACAGATGTAGAGGCACTCCAAGCATATGTTGAAACAGCTTCAAAGATTGGACTTGAATTGCCAATGGACTTTACACAAAAATTGAGAATCCTTGCCCGTGATGCTTCAAAAGCGTCAAATCTAACAACACTAATCAGTCTTGAAAACCAGCTCCAGACAGCCAGACTTCAAATGGGGAATATGCTTCGAGATAAGATCATCAATCTCAAGCATGAAATAACTACAAAAATCGTTTCTGGTGGCATTCCTACCACATCGGAGGTCATTCCAGAAGCTCCAACCGTAGGTGTTGAAGGAAACGACATTGCAAATCTATTAGCTTCTTATCAGAAAATGGTTGAGTGGACAAGTCAAGTTCGTATTTCACTGAAGCAGGAAATAGAAGAATCTTTAGAGGAACTTGCAAAAGCTACCGACAATCCAAGTGATTGTGGGATAGAAGATGTGCTTGAAGCAAGAAAGGACATCGCTGATTGGAAGAAAGAACTATCTTCAGCTGACATTGATGGAATGATTAAGATATATCTCAAAGCATCAGAACGGGAAGAAGAATATAGAAAGCATGTTACTGACTTGATTAAGAGCTACATTACAAGATTCAATGAATTAGCTACTTCTGCAGACAGAGTTCTAGATTATGCACAATTAAGTAAGAAGGCACCAAAAGTTGAAGACTTGGAAGGAGGAATTGTGTTTCTGATTGAATCTTTGAAAAACCTCAGACAAGCTGTTGAAAGTGGTGTAGCAACATTTCGTGACGCATGCCAACAAGAAATTGATGCTATCATCCAAGACCTTCAAACCATAAAACCTCAGTATGCAGAAATATTCATGCCGATTAATGTTGAACTAGAAGAAGGCTCAATGCGAATCGAAGCAATGAATGAGTTCAGTGAAATTCGTTCTGAAATGAGAACCATCAAAGATACCATTCTAGCAAAGGCAAAAGATGCACTTGAAAACCTCCGATATCGACTCCAAGTCAAGATTCGCCTTGCAGCAGCGAAACTGATGGGGGCGGGTGTTGAAATTCCAAATGAAATCCAAGAAGCTATCAGTGAGCTAAATAACGTAGGCGTTGCAGCTGATAATGTGTTCAGCTTGCCGGCTATCGCCCGAAGAATGATAGAATTATATGAACACAAGATTACCGATAAGATTCTCGAAGTCCTCGAAGAAGAGGTTAAACAGCTGCTGGGTATGCTTGAGAAAGCTCAGAGTATTGGTGTAGACGTAGATAAGGAAATTGCAATTGTGAGTGCAATCAAGGACGAACCACCTACTGAATTAGATGATGCTGCTGATGCTTTTGATAAGCTCGAAGGACTTACTACTTCTGAAGCAGTTCATAAGAAGGTTCGTTCCAGAGCAAATGAAGCATATCGTCAAATCAAAGATGCTGTATCTATCTTTGAAGAACAAGGTATGTCAGAATTTGTTCAGAGATTGTCAACCCTTCTTGATCGAGTACCATCTCAGCTTTCAGAGAGCTCGAAACATGTGAATGAGGCTCTAGATGTGTGTCTGACTCTAGCAAATATCCAAGAGGAGATGCTTGATGTTATCAAGGGTATTGCAGCTAAAGAGAAGGAGGCTCATGATAAAGACATCCGAACAAAGAGCAAATATTACTCAACAATTGAACGTGTGTACAAAATGCACCCTGATGATTTTAGCAGACTCATCTTTGATTTGAAAAAGATGGACAAACTAGAATCAAAACTGGAAACTGCAAAATCTCTTGACAATGCAATCGCGTCCTTTAATGAGCTATCAAGAATGCGAGTTGACTGGGTTGAAAAAGCTGCCAAGATGGATGATTGGCACAAATCCCTAAGAGTATACATGTCAGGATTCAGTGCGAGTGCAAGTGCAGACGAACGAAGTAAGTTTATTGACGATTCTACGAGGAAGATTCGTGAGACCTTTAGCAGAGAAGACATTAGCTCGTATCTATCTTGGGCCGTACAAGTATTGGTTCGTGCAATGGTAGAAAAACGCGGTTAGTAAAAAGGGGTAATAAATCATGCAAAGAATCAGAGGAAGCGAAAGCGACGAAACAACCAAAGCAGCCGAGGTATTTGCCATTGGTATTGGAGAATGTGGGTCAAACATAGTAGGTTCATATTTACAGACGAGTAGGGATAAGAGACTCCCCTCCCGTGTCAGAGGTTACATGTTGATGAATACGGATAGGGCGGACCTTACAAAAGTCCGTTCGAAATATGGTATTCCAAAAGAAAACACCATGCTCTATGGTGCTTCTGAAATTGGAGTCGGTGGCCGATTCATGGATGGATATAATGCAATGATGGAATCTAAAGATATCATCTTTGACCAGCTCGGAAACCTAGGGTTTGAAGGGGTGTCAGGTTTCTGCATTTTCACCAGCCTAGGAGGTGGTACTGGTTGTGGAGGAACACCGGCAATCATTGAACTTCTAAAGCAGAGGTTTCAAGAAGAGGAAGGTAGACGTATTTTCGTCTATGTGATTGGGGTACTTCCTTTTGAAGGGCAATCTAGTGAAGCCTTGAATTCTATCTGGGCAGTTTCAAAACTGCTTAGAGCACAGCTTCAAGAACGAGGAGCTGACCTCACTATTCTCCTAAGTAATCGTACCATGCTAAAGAGAATTCTCAATTCAAGGAAATCTGATAGTGTTGATTATCTGCAAAGAGAACTTGATGTAGACATCGCTAGTGTTGATCAGATTGAAACAAAAGTGCCATCTACTATTGATGAAACAGAAGATATGGATAGAAGGACTGAGCAGGCATTTGTAGAACTCGTGAATCCACTTGCACTCGATGTCATTGAGGCAATGCTCTCACCTGGAGTCTACGAGGATAACAAAGATGTATTTCCTACTACTGACCTTGCAGACTACTCTAGAAAGCTTGACCCAGTAGTTGTACCAGCTCTGTACCAAGATATTGGTTTGATACCTGATGCAGGTAGCATGCCAAAGCAACTGCGCTCAATGGTAGATTATGCTATCAAGGAAACATCGTATGCAGATGTTGGTGATCAACCGAATGCAGAAAGTGTCTATTATGTATTCAGCGGACCTAAGCATATATCAAAAGCAGAATATGGAATGCACTTGAAAGAATCACTTGACAAGTTTATCGCACCAGGCGCTGCGATTACACCATGTTATGTCCAATATTATGATAAGGAACCAACTACCAATCTTCTTCTATTATTGGGATTGCCAAAAATACCAGAACTAGTACAAATTATCAATGAGGCAACTCAACTTGTCAACCTTCACAGCGGTTCTTCACCATTGAAACAAGGATGGTTCATGAGATCTAAAGGGACCACTAGAAAAGAATTGGTTAGTGCAATCAGCGATTTCAGAGAATTATTCAGTTATTACATGACTCCTGGAGACACGATGGAATAGGGTGAGAAGCTTGACTGAAGAGATTGGGAATACCGACTTAATTGAGAGATTACTCCTCATTACAACCTTAAATTCTACCCTGATTCATTTCCTAATTACATCTCAAGTTGAAGGTTCTATAGACCCAGACAGAGTAGATTCATTGACTCAGGGACTTACACGTACTAGAAGTTGGTTGGAAGATTTGACTAACGCTCCTAAAATTCCTCCATCAACTCAGAACATTGTGGGGTTATTGGTCAAAAGACTTTCACAAATTGAGAGTGTCTTGCCAAAGCTTTCATTGATAGCAAAACAAGCTGAAGACAATAAAACACCCACTGCCGAAATCTTGTCTCTCCTTGATGGGGGAGAAATCACACACCCTGCTGTGAAAGAAGCAACCAAAGCTGCAGTCAGCACCATTCAAGATGATAAGCTTGAACCACTTGTTGATTTTTCATCACCTCAACAAGCTGAACCCAAAGAACCGTACAAAAAAGTCGGAGTCGAAAATGATGAATGGGGTCTCATTGGCCAAACTCAACGTATGATTCAACAATACTCAAAACGTTGTCATGCTCTGCTTCCAACATTCTGGCTTGAAGTTTTGAGAGAGCTTCACAGATACGAGTCCAGCTCCCCGTATATTGGGGATGCCATAGAAATGCCCGCAAGAATTGTTGTACGGATTGTGAAAGGACTTCTAACAGAAGCACCGGGAGCAAGATTATTGCAGGATCTGATGAAGAAAAGGGCGCAAGAGAATTATCTAGATGCTTCAGAAATAGAACGTGTCGAACGTGCAGTATCCAAGTATTTCTCAGGACTTGAGGATGTTCTTAAAGGTGAAGATGTGAATGTTCAAGAGAAAATTCTGGACGCTCACACAGCGTTTGATGGATTTGGTTGGGGAGGTCCAGATCTTGAAAAACGTCTGATAAAAAGAATAAATCAACGGTGTGAAGAAGCAATGCAAAATGCTGAAACCGGAAGTGATCCTCAACGACAGGTTATCTATGCAGAAATAACCAAGTTACTCTGTAAACTCCAACATGCCATACTAGCTGAACCACGACTTCGTGAGATTCTGGCTCAGATGAAACCATAAAAATGAACAAAAATGGATAAGTCCCGTAGTGGGACTAATCCTTATCTTCTTCTTCGTCTTCTTCCTTTGTGTAAAATTGGATGAAGACCTGTTTGTTTTCATGAAATGGAACTACTTTGTGAGAATATTTTCCATGAACCGTCAAGATGTGAGCTAATTCTTGGATAGCTTGATTGTCGTCTTCACTAAGAACAAAATAATCTTCAAGATATTCAAGGTCTATAGCTTGGTCCGTATTTGCCAATTCAGCTACAAGCTCATCGACTTTTTCTTCCAGTTTCTTATTGAATTCACGATTCTTCTTGTGAATATCAGGGGCTTTCATAGTATGTTTTTTCCATGACACGCGAGATAATCCTCCATAAAAGGTATTTATATCACTAATCGTTTCTTCGCTTAAAAATTAAAGGTTTTAGTCTGAGAAGGCTAACCACCCGTAGCGATATAAGGGTAGAATCTTTACACGAAGCAACTAAGCAGAGGGATAATGATATGTCTGGCCTTAAGAAAATGCTGAGTCCGAAAGTAACGGCAGTAGTGGGTGTCTCAACATCGAACCCCTTTAGTCCCGGAAATGTGATTTTTAGAAAACTAGCTTTTGAGAATGGTCTCAAGACTTATCCAATCAATCCAAAAGGTGGAATGATTGAGGGCGTTCAAGCGTACAAATCCGTTGCTGAAGCACCTGATGATATTGATTTAGTAGTTATTTCAGTTCCAGCAAAATATGTTCCTTCAGTATTGAAAGAAGTTGCAGAAAAAGGAATTAAATCAGTAATCGTAGTTTCTGGCGGATTCAGTGAGACCGGAGATACTGGTGAAAGCTTGCAAAAAGAGATAGTAGAGATTGCTGAGAAGAATGACATTACTATGGTTGGTCCGAATTGTATAGGAGTTTTTGTTCCAGAAACACTGGACACATTTTTCTTGCCATCAGAACGAGTTGCTCGTCCGATCAAAGGTTCGGTTGCTTTAATCTCACAGAGTGGAGGTTGGTTGATTGAACGGCTTGAAGAGTTTGCTGAAAGAGATGTAGGTATAGCGGCTGCTGTATCAATTGGAAATGCAGCTCAAACGAAAGTTACTGATTTCGTCAAACACTTTGGTAAGGATGATAAAGTAAATGTAATCCTTTGTTATATAGAAGGATTTGGAGAAGGAGAAGGAAGAGCTTTTGTTGAAGCAGCTGCTGATATTGCTGAAAAAAAACCAGTAGTTGTTCTTAAAGGTGGACAGTCCGAAGCAGGACACAGAGCCACTCAGAGTCACACTTCTTCTCTAGCTGGAAATAGAGTCGTAGCTTCAGCGGCATTCAAACAATTTGGAGTAATCGAAGCAATTGATGAAGATGAAGTCATGGCATTCTCCAAAGTCTTCTCATTCAAACCAAAGACAATGAAGGGACCAAAAGTTGGATGCTTAACGGTAAGTGGCGGACATGGAGTAATTGCAACTGACGAAGCAGATCATTATGGTTTGAAGTTGCCAATGTTTTCAGAAGAAGAGCAAGAGAAACTCAGGTCGCAAATGACCCCCTCATACCAACGAATTGCATCATTCAGAAATCCCTGTGATCTCACCGGAAGCGCGTCAGACTTAGATTATGAAAAAGTTCTAGATGTAATGCTTGAGCTGGAGAAAGTCGATGCAGCACTTCTTCTTATGTTACCCTACGCTCCAGGAATTTCATTACAGGTTGGTGCAAGAGTAGCTAATGTTGGAAAACGGTACAAGAAAACAATCGTTGCATATGTTCCAGATTTGGAAAAATATGAAGTGATAATCAGAGGATTTGAGCTGAATGGTATTCCTGTTGGAGATACTATCGAAGAAGCAGTTCAGATGATTCACGGAATCAATAAACGTTCACAGTATCTAAGAAGAATTGGAGCAATTTAATAAATTAGGAGACCCCCATATGGGAAATTCGAATATGGAACCTTTAATGGGGGGAATCTATATTTTTTCTTTCTCAAGCCAATGGAAAGCAGAGGCATTTATTGAACGATTTAAGGACTGTCCAAATTGGCCTGTGATTGAAAAAAGCGACACACCAAATCAAGTCGTAGTGACAGCTATTGAATCAGTACATCAGAAACATGGAGATTTCACAACCGCACATAATACATTAGTTGAAAATCCCGAATTGATTGGAGCCAAGTCTGTATCATTTTTGAGGGATGATCGACTTGTCTTCCTATTTTCAGAGAATCCATACGACTCAAAGTTACAGGAAACTTCCCCTTGTGGTTCAGATTGTGAAAAATGTCCTAGATTTACAAATCCGTGTAGAGGTTGCCCAGCTGTACATAGATAATAAGGACAACTAATTGATTTCAAAATCCATTTGGTTGCCAGACACAAGATTCTCATAGTCAATACCCAATGATTTCAAAGATTCAAGTAGGTCTCCACGGATGATAAGTGGTCGGATTTGCAGTTTTTCTGTAGAGTCACAACCAGTCAAATACATTGCAGTCCTGAGCCCTTCTATGAATTTAGTAATCTCATCGATAACATCTTCTGTCGTACCTCGTGTTGCAGGATATAGAAACGGATGAGCAACACCAGCAGCAATAGCCCCTAGACTAAGTGATTTTGCAATATCCAAGCCTGTTCTAATACCACCAGTAGCTATGATTTCGAGATCAGTATGAGTACTAACCATAATCACACTGAGTGCAGTTGGAATTCCAAAATCCCAGAATTCTAAACCCATTTGAGCTTTAACTGCATCATCTTCTCTCAGAGCTCGATAGTACTCGACAGCTGCCCAGCTTGTTCCTCCAACTCCACCAACGTCTATCCCATCCACTCCGACACTCTCAAGAGCTTTCGCAACTTCACCAGAAATACCAGCACCTGTTTCCTTACAAATCACAGGGACATCTACTGATTCGACAATCTGAGCAATGTTATCAATGACCCCTATGGAATTACAGTCACCCTCAGGCTGAATTGCTTCTTGCAATGGATTGAGATGGATAGCAAGAATATCAGCTTCGATCATGGAAACCGCATCAGCTGCAAGATTTACATGAGTAGCTCCAATATTTGCAATCACTGGAACAGTAGGTGCACATTCTCGAACAATTTTGAAGGTATCAGCTAACTCAGGATTTTCCAAGCCTGAACGTTGACTCCCTACACCTATTGGTATTTTCAACTCCTCAGCTGCTTCAGCTAATCTACGATTGATTTCGTAAGTTTCAGGATGTCCACCAGTCATAGCAGCTATAACAAGAGGATAATTTGCTCTAAGGCCCAAAAAATTAGTAGTGAGGTCAATATCATCTTTGTTAATTTCGGGGAGGGCATTATGAAGAAGCTCAATATCTTCAAACATGGTGCTTCTTCTGCATTGCACATCCTCATCCAAACAAATCTCGATATGCTCTATTTTGCGCCGTTTAGTGAGACTTGCTTCAGATGAGCCGTCATCGATGTCGGTTACATCTATTGATTGGTCCTTGGCCATGTGATTATCCTCATACGGTATTATCTTGTTCAGTTCATAGGTATTGTGGTGAAAAAACCTTCGATACTTCCTTTTGACTTGCGTAATGCAAAGCCTTTATTGTTGGTTTTTTCAATAGAGGTCGGTAGTGGATACAATGTCCGATGAATCAAAGTATCGTGTCGAAGCGGAAGATGATGAGGTCGAGGAGAAAAAAGGATTCTTCAGACCACTTCCAGAAGATCGCCCTGTTCAATCGGGTGATAAGAAACAACCAATTGTGAAGCTTTTGGGAATATCAATGTATGAAAAAACACGTGATAGAATCATCATTTTACTTGTGCCATTTCTCGTTGCACTCATAAATGCAAACGTATTCAGCTTGGTCATTATTCAGGCATTACCTGAATCCAGCCTGTTTTTATTCGTGATACCTATGTTATCCGCTATCCCAATTGGACTAACTGTGCACCACACTAAAAATGCATTGTTAGCATCTTTGATAGCATCCGCATTTTTCGTTATGCTATTTGTGCTATTCTTGATCTCACCAGCTCTCATGAGTCCAAGGCTGAACGTTGGTGAATTCTTCGTGTCTGGAATGATCATAAGTGCAATTTATGATTTGTTTGTAATATTTGCAAATCTTCTTGGTTCTCTTATTGGTGCAATTCTCCGAGAATTCTTTTAGATGAAGACGCAGAAGTTATATGCTAACAAATTCCGTCGGCATACCCATGAAGCGAATTGGGGTTCTCATAAGCGGCAGAGGAACAAACCTACAAGCACTCATTGATGCTCAGAAACGAGGAGAAATCAGTGGAGAGATTGCAGTTGTGATTAGCAACAAAAGCAAGGCGTATGGTCTCGAAAGAGCGCGTTCTGCAAATATCAAAACTGAAATTGTTACAAAGAAGACACATCCAATTCGTGAGGAACATGACAAACGAGTTGTGGAACTTCTCAAACAATATAATGTGGATTTTGTAGTTCTCGCAGGATATATGCGATTAATCACGGAACATTTGATCAACCCGTTTCAAAATAGAATTATCAATATCCATCCTTCATTGCTACCATCCTTTCCAGGGATAGACGCTCAGAAACAAGCATTGGAATACGGTGTAAAAATTACTGGGTGCACTACACACATTGTCACTCTTGATATGGATGCAGGACCGATAATACTCCAAGAATATGTTCCAGTATTTGATACAGATACTCGTGATACTTTGGCAGAGAGGATTTTGGAAAAAGAACATGAAATTCTTGTTGAAACCGTCCAGCTACTCTGTGAGGATAGAATTCGTGTTACAGGAAGAATAACGAAAATTACTGGAGAATAATTATGTGCGGAGTATTAGGTATCCTCGGCAAGATGGATCTACCAATGGCAAGAGAATTACTACTTCTTCTAGCACATCGCGGGCAAGATGCAGCAGGGTTGCTCTGGGAATCCGAAAATATCTTCACTGAATCAAAAGCTACGGGTAGCCCAGCATTTATCGAGCTACCAAATGATTCACCTAGTATCATTCTTGGGAGTACACGATATCCAACTATAGGAAAGAGAGTTGCAAATGAGGAAGAACTAGATATTTTCGTGGGACCATTTCAATCAGAAAATGTTGCTCTGACACACAATGGAAACATCACAAATATGGCCTGTCAGACTGAACGAGAGTATTTTACAGATGCTCAATTTCTAACTGACAAGTTAGCTCAATATCTCAAAGAGAATGATAATCAATTACAGGATGCAATTGGTAAATTATCATCGGAGGTTGATGGAGCATTCAGTATTGTTGGAATTCACGATAGCAAATTATTCGCGTTTAGAGATGCACGAGGGTTCAAACCGCTTGTCTTTGGAAGAAGTAAAGATCTCACAATAATCGCTTCAGAAAGCACTGTTCATGCAATGGCTGGGCTTACAATTGAGAGAGATGTATATCCAGGAGAGCTTCTCGTCTTCAGTAAGAATGGGAAACTCGAATCATTCTCAATTTCGCAAAATGCATTGCATTCGCACTGTTTCTTCGAATATGTCTACTTTGCACATCCTGCTTCAACAATTGAAAATCAATTAGTCTATGACGTTAGATTCAGGCTTGGAAGAGCATTAGCACATGCATTTAAGAAAATGAATAAAGAGCCTCCAGACTATGTTGTTCCTGTACCCGATACGAGTAGACCGGCTGCACAAGCATTAGCTGAAACACTTGGTGTACCAATGCGTGAAATTATTTTGAAAAATCGTTATCTTGGACGCACTTTCATAGTTAGAACTCAGAAAGAAAGAAATGCAATGGCAAAAAGAAAGTATCTCTACTTGACTGATAAGATAGAGAATAAGACTATTCTCGTAGTTGACGACTCGATTGTTCGTGGTACAACAGCAAAAATGATTGTGCATGACCTAAAAGAACTCGGTGCATCCAAAGTCTATTTTGCTGCTACCTGTCCACCTCAAGACCATCCATGCTATTATGGAATTGATATATCCACTGGCAAGGAGCTCATTGCTTCAAATTCCAGAAGAGAAGATATTCGAAAATACATTGGAGCTGATGCACTCATTTATCAAAATATGAGTGATTTAGTTAATGCAATAGGTCTAAAGGATCTCTGTCTTGCATGTCTTGATGGTGAATATCCGACTGAACATGCGAGATTCATCCAAGAACAGATTCAAGATGATGTAGAATCAGATGGACGAGATTACGAACGGGTGGTGTAATGAAAATCGGAACGATTGCAAGTCATAGCGCACTGAACATCGTATCAGGAGCAAAAGCAGAAGGCTTTGATACAGTACTCTATTGCCAACCCAAACGTAGGGAATTCTATGAGTCGTTTGGTTTAGGAAAGTCTATTGTGGAAGTTGAATCGTTTGATGAAATACTCGACTTGGATACTGAAGATGTGATAATGATTCCTCACGGTTCATTTGTTGCATATATTGGAGCAGATAAAATTCTCAAATCAGATTTGAATTTGTATGGAAACAAAGAACTCCTAAAATGGGAAGAGGATAGAGAACTCAAATCACGATTGATGAAGGAATCAGGTCTCAGAGTGCCAAAAGAGTTTGATTCGGCTGATGATATTGATACACCAGTCATTGTGAAGACCTACGGGGCTGCTGGAGGAGAAGGGTATTTCATTGCAAAGGACAAAGAAGAAGCAATCAGCAAAATGGATCCTGATGAGAAATACGGGATACAGCAGTATGTCGTTGGAACCAAAGTATTCGTTACCTATTTCAATTCATTGAGTAAGGAACGCATTGAAGTATTTGGCGCTGATATCAGATATGAAACGGATGCTGATGCAAACCTACGATTTGATGAGAAACCCTCCTTTGTCGTAATCGGAAATTTACCCTTAGTTCTTAGAGAATCCACTCTTGTGAGATATTTCAACATGGGAAAAAACTTTGTTCGTGGTTTTGAAAAACTAAACGGAGAAACCATCCCTGGGCCGTTTTGCATCGAGACTATCATTGATAGAGAACAGAATATTTACACCTTCGAGTTTAGTGGCAGAATTGTTGCTGGTACCAACATATGGATTCCACATTCACCCTATTCATACTTACAATTTGGAGAAAAGATGTGGATGGGAAAAAGAATTGCTCGAGAGCTGAAAGAATTAATCGAAGATGATGCGCTAGAAGATGCACTCTTACCAAAATAATCTATAATTCTCTTTTCTCTTGTCTGCGGGTGTACAAATACACAAGAATTCCCAATATCAGTACTCCAAAATCCATACCGATAGCTCCAATCCAAGTACTATATACTCCAAGCCCAACAGCAGGTATATCACTAAGGAATAGAGGCACACCGTCATAAGCTGAGTTGAAAACAGACATTGGCCAGCCTATAAAATCTAATATCCAATGGCTGAACACAATTAATCCAACGTATAGACTTGAAAAGACAATTTGAATTTCTGAATCTTGACTACCTTGATTGACGGTCTGTGAATTATAGAACCTGAGGAAAATTGTTGATACTACAGCAACTAAGACCGACCAGAATCCTGCCATTACTAAACTATGAGTCATCCACAATTCTCCAAGATTCGGGTTCACAAAATATGGTAAATCTAACAATAGACTGGCTATTATAAGACACCAAAGTGGAATACTTCGGGAATATCTTTTGCTTGCAAATCCTACTCCAACATAGGCATGAGCTGGCATAATATTTCAAAATGCAATGTAGAAAAATATGATTCGTAAATGTATCATATGATTTCACATTCTATTTGATAACATACGACCAACAGTCATATGAATTATCTTGAATGTATAAGGGTCAATTTTTCCTGATTTTTCAACTATTCTTTCGGATGAAATGGATCTAATCTGATGACATAGTGCGTATGATTCATTGTCAAGTCCAGTCCTTTTCTTAATGCGTACAACAGTCCAAAATTTCAGGTCCGTACTGGTAAGGGGCACTATAATCACTAGACCACTTTCCCCGGAATGTCGTCCTTCTTGCTTAGTTGGAACAGCTAGAACGATACATGGTCGAATTTTACCATTTATTTCTGATCCAATACCAATATCTAGTTGAACTTTAACAATCGCCCCCTGATAGTATAGTCCCCCCGACATGTTATCCCCATCAATCCCGTATTATTTGATTCTAGAAACCTTTCAACTCAAATCTGACCGAGCTAGATGATGTTTGCCCAATAATATCCATCTGAGCACTCAGAGATTGAGCCCAGTCACGAATAAGACATTCTATCGTATCTATTATCTCACTGTCTAGATTATATTCTTTAGCTGATAGCGATAACACAAGTGAAACTGCTAGAAACAAACATGAAAAATTGAAAGATAATACGAAAGATTGTAGCATCAGTCTCACAATCTCTACTTCATGATTGATTTCACTAACGTTTTGTAGGTCAACTTCTGATATGGATAGAAATGAGATAAAATCAACATCTAAGTTGTTGAATAATAATGTATATTCCTCTACATTTTCTGTTTGAATCTCATATGAAGCTAATGACATTATATCAATAAATTCCATAATAATATTAATTGCGAAACGGAGATTCTCTCCAAGTATATAGCTATAATTCTTTTCTATTATGACATCAATATCATTTTCTTGTACTTGTATGAAGAAATCCCTAATCGCTTTGATAGCTTTTCTAATTTCTTCTCTTGATGAACTCAAGTCCTTGAAAAAATCCTCGATATCCGTATTGATATTCTTGAACATGTCAAATAGAATTCTTTTGATATTGAGTCCAACATCACCAACTAACAAAGTCAATGGATCTCCAATCAGTTCCTTAAATTGGCCTTCTGTTTTTGTGAAGGGGCCCATTATGAAGATTTGTGACATCAAAACCATCTCATTAGTTGCTACAAGCTACTTTTCATCCGTATTCATATATTTCTAACTATTTCTGACCTCAAAAACCCAGCGATAGGAAGACTTACAAAGAATAAGTTTCGGGCTGCGTTTGTTCATTACAGGAGTCAATTCGATGAATAGGCCAACCATAGGAATGATAGGTTCACACAGTGCAGAAGAGATAGGAGTTGCTGCAAAAGCCAACGGATTCGATACTGTTGTTGTTTGTCAGAAAGGCAGGGACAAAATATACTCTATCTACAATAATCATCTCTATGACCATATCATTGTTCTTGACAAATTTGGAGATATCATCAATAAGGAAGTCCAAGATCAATTAATGGAACTTGAAACCCTATGGATTCCCAATAGATCATTTTCTGTATACGTTGGATACGACGAAATTGAAACTAAATTCGAAGTACCAATATATGGAAATAGACACATTCTTCGAGTTGAAGAGAGAGGAAATCCAAAGGACCAATATTGGTTAATGGAGCAGTCTGGAATTCGAATTCCAAAACAGATGACTCCGGATTCAATTGATAGATTAGCAATTGTAAAAGTGCAACAAAAACACAGACCATTAGAACGTGCATTCTTCTACGCTTCAAGTCCTGCCGATTATGATAAGACCAGTGAGAAGATGATTGAAGAAGGTCTGATTACTGAGGAAGACCTCAGACAAGCCACAGTTGAGGAATTCATCATTGCACCACGATTCAATGCTAATTTTCAAGCCTATGCGATGAGCAATTATTTTGGTGATATTGATTTAGTCGGGTTTGACGATAGAGTTCAGACAAATCTATCAGGACTGCTAAACTTACCAGCTCAAGACCAGTTAAAATTGGAGATAAAAATTCTCAATGAAGAAGTTGGTCATAAGGGAGTAACCATGCGGGAGAGCAAAAAACCATTGGTCTATGATGCCGCAGAATTGCTTCTTACTGGAGTTAAGAAACACTTTCCACCCCGAATGATCGGTCTATTCTCTCTTCAAGGAGCAATAACAAAAGATTCTGAGTTCGTAGTATTTGATTTGAGTCCAAGAGTACCAGGAGCTCCCTGTGTTGGACCAACTAGTCCTGAAATGAGGAGACTGTCATTGAAATTTAAGCGAGATATCCAAACACCATTAGACCTATGTATGATGGACATCAGTAGAGCAGCTGAAGAAAATGCTCTAAATGAAGCTTCCACATAATTCATAACCAATAACAACAGGCGAAAATCAGGTCTGAAATAACTCTGAGAGGTTAATTCATGAGCGTAATCCGTGAAGGAAAAGTGAAACGTGTCCTTGAAGACCCTTCGTCAAAGCAGCATGTGATAATTGAATTCACCAATTTCGTAACTGCTGGAGATGGGGCAAAGAAGGATGAATTGGAGGGAAAAGGGCGTCTAGCCTGTGACATCACAGAATTTCTACTCAAATATCTATCAGATAAGGGAATAGAAACACACTATGTAGAAACACTCGAAGGTCCGAGGATACGGTGTTTCCGAGCTGCGATTTTACCGGTTGAAGTTGTTTGTAGAAATATTGCAGCTGGTTCTTTCTGTAGAAGATATGGCATAGAAAAAGGAATAGAACTAGATAGGCCCTTGGTTGAATTCTTTCTTAAAGATGACGACCTTGGAGACCCCTTAATAACTGAGGAAGCAGTTCTTCGATTGAATTTGGTAAATAAAACAGATCTAGGATTTATGAAATCAATCGCACTCAGTGTAAATCACTATCTTTCTGAACTATTTGGACAACAAGAACTGCGATTAGTTGACTTTAAATTAGAATTTGGGAAGACAGCAGATGGACGCCTAGTGGTTGCAGATGAAATTTCAGGAGATACAATGAGAATCTGGAATAAAGAGGGAGAATCATTAGACAAAGATCTGTTTAGAGAAGATTCTGGAGACCTCCTCTCAGCGTATATCGGGATTCTGGAGATACTTCGCAAGACAGATCCGGATAGTATTCCAATTAGACCGGAAACTCTACAAGTCATTGTTATGCCAAAAGATGGAATCAAAAACCCTCCTGGAGAAGTAACAAAAAAGGGTCTCATACGTCTAGGATTTCAGGATGTGAAGGAGGTTAGAGTTGGAAAAGTATTCCAAGTTTCTCTTACTAAACCCTTGACTAGTGGTCTTCTAAAAGGTCTTGAACTAATGAATATCAAACTACTCACAAATCCAATCGCCGAAACACATGAAGTGAGGTTAGCTTAGCATGGCAATTGCGGTTATCAGATTTCCCGGCACTAATAATGAGAAGGACGTGTTACGAGCTCTTTCTTCGATTCCTGGCGCAGAACCTTATTTAGTTCCAAGTTATGACGGTCCGGGTCCTATTGCAAAAGCAGATGGAGTTTTCATTCCCGGTGGATTCTCATATGGAGACTATCTTCGAGCAGGAGCAGTTGCCTCGGTTGAGGCAATTATGGATGGTGTAGTTGAGATTGCAAAAGCAGGAAAACCAGTCATTGGAATATGTAATGGCTTTCAAATATTAGCTGAAGCTGGACTTCTTCCTGGTGCACTGTTACCAAACGAATCAGCAAGATTTGTATGTAAATGGATTCACCTTCGAGCTTGTGAAACAAATAGTATCTATACTGAAGGTCTCGATTCAGCTATTTTACGTATTCCAATAGCACACGCAGAAGGAAATTTTTACTGTTCTAAAGAAGAGCTGCACATGCTAAATGGTGATGGAAGGGTCTCATTCAGATATTGTGACGAGGTAGGAGAAGCAACCGATGAAGTGAACCCAAACGGCTCACTTGATAATATCGCAGGAATTGTCAACGAGAGAGGAAATGTCTTAGGAATGATGCCCCATCCAGAACGAGCTTCAAGAGCTATTCTTGGCTCAACTGATGGTCTTGCAATTCTAGAGAATTTCGTTAGAGCAACACGAACTGCATAAGGTGATGATATGCTTACTAAGAGGGAACTAGACCACGCAACGGAAACTCTTGGGAGAGACCCTACTGAAACCGAATTGAACATGCTTGATGTTCTTTGGTCAGAACATTGTTCTTACAAAAGCTCACAGAGATGGTTTCATCTCTTTAACACTGAGGGAGAAAGAGTCTTTCTAGGGCCAGGTGAGGGAGCTGGCTTGGTTGATATCGGAGATGATGTTCTTGTGGGAGTAGCCATGGAATCACATAACCACCCAAGTCAGATTGATCCCTACAATGGCGCTGCAACAGGAGTTGGTGGAATTATCAGAGATGTAATTTCTCAGGGATGCAGACCTGTTGGACTTATGAATTGCCTTAGATTTGGTCCTTTATCCAAATCTCATAATGCATACCTACTAGAGCATTCTGTCCATGGCATCTCAGAATATGGGAACAGCGTTGGTATCCCAATGATTGGCGGAGAGGTTCAATTTGACATTTCGTATGACGATAACTGCTTGATAAACGTAGTATGTATTGGTACGGTTACTCCAGAAAAAATCGTAAGAAGCAGCGCAAAAACACCAGGGCATCTTCTAGTAATGTTTGGTTCAACAACTGGGCGGGATGGAATCGCAGGGGTAAGCTTCGCTTCAGAATCATTCTCTGATGAAGAGGATGAAAATAGAGGAGCTGTACAGATTGGAGACCCTCTAGCAAAGAAAGTAGTGCTGGATGTTCTGGAGGAGCTGATTGATAAGGAGCTTCTTGAGGGGCTTCAAGATCTCGGCGGCGGAGGATTGACCTCTGCTGCAGGAGAAATGGCATCCAAAGGTGGAACAGGAGTGCTAATTGAAGTTGAAAAGGTGCCTCTTCGCGAAGAAGGAATGGTTGCTCAGGAGATTATTATTTCTGAGTCACAAGAACGCATGCTTGCTATTGTAAATCCTGAAAAAATCGATGATGTAAAAGATATCCTTGAAAAACACGATACACCACATGGAGTCATTGGAAAAGTCACAGATGATGGATTCTATACTGTAATGGAAAACGGAGAGATAAGGGCAAGATTACCAATCGACTTACTTGTTGATGGTTTTCCGGTACCAGAAAGAATTGAAGAACAGCTTCAGATGGGAAGTGGCTCACATGCATGGATTAAGGAACCAGAAGACCAATCTGAATTTCTCTTGCAAATGATTGGTTCACTAAATATATGTGACCGCTCATGGGTGTATAGCCAGTATGACCAGCATGTCCAATCAAATACAATAGTAGGTATTGGAGAGAATGCAGGTGTCATAGAATTCCCTAAGGGAAAAAGATTAGCTTTTACCAGTGATTGCAACTCATTATGGTGTTTATTAGACCCAAGAAGTGGAGCGGCAAACTCCGCTGCTGAATCACTGAGAAATCTCGTATCTATGGGAGCAAAACCAATCTTTATTGCAGATTGTCTCAACTTTGGAAATCCAGAACGTCCGGAGTCATACTCCCAATTTGTTGAAGCAGTAAGAGGTCTCGGGCAGTTTTCCCATGATTTTGATATTCCTATCGTTGGAGGAAACGTTTCACTTTACAATGAAGCTGTTGTAGAAGGTAAGCACAAAAGAATCAATCCAACACCTCAAATCATGATTGGGGGAATGTTTGAAATTGGAGTGAATCCTGTCCGTCGAAACCTATCTACACCCCTTGCAAATATATTCTTAGTTGGTACAACACACAGAGAGCTTAATGGTTCACAATTTCAAAAAATGACACTTGACCAAGTAAAAGGAATACCACCAATATACCAACCTGGAATTGAGAACAAAGTCATGAATACTATGCTTGAAGCTCACAGTAAGCGGATACTTCGTTCTTGCAATAATATTGGAAGGGGCGGACTAGCCATCGCATTGATGAAGATGGTAATGAATAGCGACCTTGGATTTACCATAAATGCTGATGAAATTCCAGGAACTTCTAAAACATTAACAGAAAACTTGTATTCAGAAACATCAGCAAGATACTTAGCGGAAGTTCCAGAATCAAATCAGGCAGAATTCCTTGGATTAATGGAGCAAAATGACATCCCTACAGTAGAATTAGGGTTAGTAGTTACAGATAAAGTGGCGAATTTTGGATCATTCAGTGTTCCAATCAGACAAGCTCGAGAAGTTTACAGACAGGGTATTGCAAAATACATGGAGTGAATATTTTGACTGATATATTGATAATTTGTGGAAGTAAAAGCGATTCTCACATATCGGATAAAGTAACTCGAACACTCGAAGACTTGGGGATACTTTACCAACTTGAAATAGCATCAGCTCATCGAGAACCAGATCGTTTGCATAAGATTGTGCGAGAGAGTAACGCCAAGGTCTTCATTACAATCGCAGGATTAGCTGCAGCACTACCTGGTGTGGTTGCTTCAATCACCGAAAAACCTGTTATCGGAGTACCAGTTTCAGCTAAACTTGGAGGATTAGATGCTCTATTATCTATTGTTCAGATGCCAAAAGGTGTGCCTGTTGCAACCGTTGGTATCGATAATGGTCAGAATGCTGCCTATCTTGCTGCTCGTATTCTGGGGGTAAAGAAGGAAAGAATACCACTTCCTTCAACCTATGCAGAAGCGGGAGTAGATGAAGAAGAGGTTTCGAGAGGGCTGAAGACTATAGGTGAATATGTCAAGAAATCATTTGAACACGGCACTGTAATGCAAGAATATGGGCACTTCGCCAACACAGTAAAAATCAATGAGGACCTCTGCATCGCTCTTTCAACTGATGGAGTTGGTAGTAAAATACTAGTTGCCGAAATGGCAGGACGTTACGATTCAATCGGTCAAGACTGCGTTGCCATGAATGTCAACGATTTGATTTGTGTTGGAATTACACCCGTTGGTTTTGTTGACTATCTAGCTTCAGAGGAACCAATGCCAGATTGGATCCTAAGTCAAATCGGGCAGAGTCTCTATGAAGCTTGCAAAGAATCAGATATTCCCATACTTGGAGGAGAAACAGCTATTCTCCCAGACATAATTCGAGGGCTTCATGACCCCGGATTGGATTTAGCTGGGACTGCTGTAGGTATAGCACATCCAAATGAACTAATTGATGGAAGTAAGATAGAGCATGGAGATGTAATCCTAGGTATAGCATCTAACGGGCTTCATTCCAACGGATTCTCCTTATCAAGAAAACTCATCTTCTCAAAGTATTCGATTACTGATGTTCTTCCTTGGGGAATAACTGTTGCAGATGAGTTACTTAGACCTACCAGAATTTACGTACAGCACTTTAAAGATCTAAAAAACAAAGGCATTGACGTGAAAGGTATCGCACATATTACTGGATCAGGTTTCAAGAAGATGCTTAGATTGAAATCTATGAAGTTTAGAATTAGCAAATATCCTGAACTACAACCAATCTTCTCATTACTCAAGGATACTGGTAAGATTAGCTGGACAGAAATGTTTACTACCTTTAACATGGGAATAGGTCTGATAGTCATCGTTCCAGAAGATGAAGTTGATGAAACTGTTAAGACAATTAGCAAGTTTGATGAAGTTTATAGACTTGGAGTTGTCGAAGACGATGACAAAGGCTCAGTTATCATTGAGCCATATGGAGTGACAATAAGTGAGTAAGGTTCTCCTCATTGGTAATGGAGCAAGAGAACATGCAATAGCAGCAGCTTTAGCTAGAGCAAATGTTGAGTTGCATGCACATATGAACAAAATGAATCCTGGTATAGCTGCGCTAGCAACCTCCACATCTATCAATACGTTGATGGATCGAGAGAAGCTGCCAGACCTAACTGGATTTGATTATGCAGTGATTGGTCCGGAAGCACCTCTATCGGTTGGAATTTCAGATTACTTAGAGAACCAAGGCATTCCCTGTGTTGCACCTCTTCAAAGATGTGCAAAAATTGAGATAAGTAAAGCCTTTGCAAGAGAAGTCATCCAGAAAGCTGCCAAGCATGCTAATCCGCAATATGCAATTGTTCGTAGCCTTGATGGTATCCAAAAATTCGAAGATAAAGTAGGGGTTGAGAATATCGTCGTCAAGCCAGACGGTCTTACTGGTGGAAAGGGCGTTAAGATTTTTGGAGAGCATCTGACTTCAAGGACAGATGTTGAAAATTATGCTGCTGAAGAAATCACAAAACATGGAATCGTTATTCTAGAAGAAAAACTAGTTGGAACTGAATTTACTGTCCAATCCTTCGTTGATGGAAAAGATCTGAAGTTTATGCCTCTCGTACGTGACTACAAACGAGCTTATGATAATGACGAAGGACCAAACACTGGTTCAATGGGTTCTTACTCATGTGAGAATCATGAACTTTCCTATGTTACAAATAACGACCTTGCTTCTGCAAAAAAGATAATGAAATCAGTTGTTAAAGAGATTAAAAAGAGAACCCAATACGAGTACAAGGGAATTCTATATGGACAATTTATGAAGACTGAAACTGGACCAAAGGTCATCGAGTTTAATGCCCGATTTGGAGACCCCGAAGCGATGAATGTATTGTCGTTGCTTGATACATCTATGGATGAGGTATGTCTTAGTATCATTGATGGAAAGTTAATAACTCCGAAATTTGAACAAAAAGCTACTGTCTGTGTGTATGTTGTACCAGAAGGATATCCTGGACCTGATGTGATGAAAGATCAACCAATTAGACTTGGTGAAAATATCCAAGCTGAATTATATTACGCATCGGTCTATGAGAGAGATGATGTGGTATATACAACAGGAAGCAGATCTATTGGAGTTCTAGGAAAAGGTAGCAGCCTCAAAGATGCTGGAGAAGTAGCTTATGACTCGGTAAAAAAAATAACAGGCAAAGTGAGGTATCGAACAGATATTGCAAAGGACGCCATCTAATTTCAGAGAGCTAGTCATATAAGGAATAGAATATCGCTCCCGAACGAGGCATTTCCTTGATAGAAGAGAAGATACTAGTAATGGATTATGGTGGTCAATACACACACCTAATAGCTAGAAGGTGTAGGGAGCTTGGAGTCTACGCAGAGATTATCACAAAAGACACACGTCTGATTGATAAGGTCTTACATGGAGTGAAAGGGATAATCTTGTCAGGAGGGCCTCGAACCGCTACAAAAGAAGATATTGGACCTCCATTTATTACAAATCTAGAAAAATTGAGAAATGAAAAAATTCCTATTCTAGGTATCTGTTTCGGTCATCAGATACTGGCATATGCTAGTGGAGCTAAGCTTGCAGCTGGGGGAAATCCTGAGTACGGAGAAATGAAAATCAAAGTAGTTAGTGACACACCATTGTTGTCAGGACTAGAAAGAGAACAAAAAGTTTGGATGAGTCATTCAGATGAAGTCTGTGAACTACCAGAATCACTGACAGCATTGGCTGAAAGTGGAGATGATCATATTGCTTCCTTTGCCAGTAAAGACAACTTGGTATTTGGAGTTCAATTTCACCCAGAAGTCACACATACTCAAAATGGGATGACCATCCTTAGGGCATTCCTTAGGGATATCTGTAACTATGAGAAAGAATGGACTCCCGGAAAAGAGATAGATATCATAGTTGAAGAGATTAGAAAAACAGTAGGTAATGGGAGAGTTCTGATGGGGACTAGTGGAGGAGTCGATTCTACTGTCGCTGCATACCTGATTAAACAAGCTATCGGAGACCGTCTCTATTGTGTATTTGTTGATAATGGACTTCTCAGACACAACGAACGCGAAGAGGTAGAGAAAGCTTTCGATGAGATGGGTTTTGAACACTTCGTCACAGTTGATGCTGCTGATGAATTCCTAGAGAAACTAGAAGGTGTTGTCGATCCAGAACAAAAAAGAAAGGTTATCGCTGAAACCTTCATCAGAGTGTTTGAACGCAAAGCAAAAGAATTGGAAGCAGAATACGGTGAGTTTGCCTTCCTTGGACAGGGTACAATCTATCCAGATAGAGTTGAGAGTGCAGCAACGGGGAAGGAAACCTCAGTGATAAAGAGTCATCATAATGTTACTTTACCAGACTGGATGAAAATGAGTCTTGTAGAACCTCTCAAGGACTTGTATAAGGATGAAGTTCGAAAAGTTGGTGTGAAACTTAGCATCCCCTCAAAGATGATTCGTAGACAACCATTTCCGGGCCCTTCACTTGCAATCAGAATTGGAGGACCAGTTACAAGAGAACAATTGGAAATTCTTCGCCATGCAGATAGGATACTCCAAGAAGAATTAGAACAGGATAATTCCTATGATACCATTTGGCAATCTTTCTGTGTATTACTTCCTGTACGATCAGTTGGAGTCATGGGAGATGAACGTACATATGATCAGGCAGCAGTGATTCGAGTCGTCGAGAGTAAAGACGCAATGACAGCATCAGTAAGTAGATTGGAATGGGATGTGTTACTAAAAATAGCCTCACGAATCGCTAATCAAGTTAGAGGGATTAATCGAGTAGTCTACGATGTGACATCGAAACCACCAGGTACAATTGAATGGTATTGAAAATACCACCATTCCGAATCCTTAAATTTCATCATTCATATTAATTCGTGCGCCTTATGCGCTAATGTTAGAGTTACTGCCATTTCCCTAACATTACGTGGTGCATCATAGTCCGAGCTGTTATGGCTATAATCGGATCAAGAACAAAGTAGTCTTATGACAACTTCTTGACCCAGGGTGTTCCTTTCTCCGTTAAGGGTTCCTGGGCGCACCACGACATGGTGCTAATTATGAAGAAACTAAACAGACCCGTTTGGTATCCATAAGGTATAAGCATACATATGCATGAAGTGAAGATACAATGAGAGGAAAGCTAGTATATCCATATACAGACCTATTACTTCAATACGAATTCAAAAAAGACCATCCGTTGAAACCTGATAGATTGAAGCTAACCTATCAACTGTCCAAAGAGTTAGGACTTCTTGACAAAGTGAAGGAAATTGAGCCAAAGCTAGCTACCAGAAAAGAATTGGAGTTATTTCATACCTCTGAATTCATAGATGCGGTTGTAAGTTGTGGAAAAGATGAATGCACAAGTATGAGATACGGATTAGGAACAGCAGATAATCCGATCTTTCCACGGATTTACGATGCCGCTGCGAGATATGTAGGAGCCACTCTTGATGGAATGAAGGAGATCATTGCAGGAGCTTCAAACGCATTTTGTATATCGGGTGGACTTCATCATGCTCAAAGAAGCCGGGCCTCCGGTTTTTGTATATTCAACGATATTGCCATTTCCATCATGCACTTGCTTCGAAAGAAAGATTGTAAAGTTCTTTATTTGGATATTGATGCTCACCACGGAGATGGAGTCCAAAATGCATTCTACAGATCAAAAGATGTTCTAACAATATCATTACATCAATCTGGAAAGACGTTATTCCCTGGAACTGGAAATGTGTACGAAGCAGGTGGAGCAGAGGGTGTGGGGTACTCTGTTAATGTTCCACTTATTCCTGGAGCTGGCACACCGGAGCTTAAACGAGTACTAAATGAAGTAGTCATACCACTATTCGAATCATTCAAACCGAATCTATTAGTAACACAGCTAGGTGTTGATGGACACTTCATGGATCCATTAGCTCATTTAGCCTATACCACACATGGATATGAGTTTGTTATCAATAAAATGAAAGAACTTACCGGAGAATACTGTGACATTGGATGGCTTGCAGTGGGTGGAGGAGGATATCATCCAGTCAATGTGGCAAGGTTATGGACCCTATTTCTTGCATCAATGTTGGATGAAAAAGTCCCAGAGAAACTATCGGATGAATTCATCACTGCGTGTAATTCGATGGGTTATGATCGTTGTCCGCTGACGATGCATGACCAGAATGATGTGGAACAGATGTATTACTCAAGGCAAGATGTGACTTTAGATTTAGACAGACAAATCAGGAAAGTAGAGGAAATTATTTTTCCTTACCACGGTCTCTAATCAGATGAGATGCTAACTACTTGCTTGTCAATCCAGCTTTTCACCATCTTGGTAATGAGATCAGATGCAGCAGCCATAATGACAGAATCTGCATCCTCTGCAAGTAGTGAAGATGGGTCTATTCCAGATCGAGCCATTTTCAGAAGTGTTGGATAAGCTAATAATCCCAACGATTCTACTACTGTATCTGTATCTAATCCTGCTATGTCAATAGCCTCAGCAATTAGGTCAGCTGGAGAAGATTTTGAATCAGTATCAAAGAGATCAGTGAGAACCTCTCTAGAACCAGCTATCACAACATCTGGCTCAATACACTCGTCAGATACCTCAGTAAATCCACGTTCAAAAATGAAAGCGAACTGTGTGTCATTCTGCACCCTGATACAAATGCTGATATCCTGATAAGAATCTCCAGTTGCATCCATATATTCTTGAAACTCATCCTCTGATAGTTTGTGGATATCTTTTGCCCTCTCAATATCTACATTGAACGCAGCTCTACACCCATCAACAATGGGAGATAGAAACTCCATAATCATATATTGGTCTTCGTTTATCGCTCTGGATATCTCATGAAGATGCCATTCAAGACTTCGTTCTTCGCGTGAATTCAATTTGATTCAAATTTGATTCATGTTGAAAGTATTTATTCATGATGTTAGAGCTGAAGATAATATAATAGTAACTTGTTCGGTCAATGAAATGCAGAAGGAAAGTACTATGACTACTGATATCCATACACATTTGGGAAGTGAACGAATGTCAATACACAACGTAACAGAGCACGATCTTCCAGAACAAGTGGATATCCTATTAAATCGAATGGACACATTTGGAATTCGTCATGCAGTGCTAACACCTATAGAACCAAGTATATCAACAAAATTGTATGCGGAAGCAAGTCGAATTAATCCTGAGAGAATTCACTACGCATGTTCAATTAATCCGAGACCTCTTGATGATGCCCAGAAACTATTGAAAGAATATGTGAATGATCATACTGTGGCACTTGTTCTAGATGATAAAATGTATCATCCAGAGGATCCATCTATTGATAAACTGGTAGATCAGGCTATCGAGTATGAACTTCCCATATATTTTCACAGTGATCAAATGAGTGCAGCAACCTTGGCACTTGTAGATAGGTTATCTACAATTTATCCAACTGGAAAATTCATAGTTTTACATATGGGTGGTCTATTTGGATTTCCTCAAGTCCTACCTCTAATTACTCGGGACAATGTTTTTTGCGAGATTTCTGTTACTCTAGTAAGATTAGTTGAATCACCCTTACGTATGTTTCTAGAAGCGATGATACAAGAGATTGGTGTTAGTAAGCTTATTTTTGGTTCAGAACATCACTCAGAATATCCAGATATCATGGCTGCTCTGAATATGATAAATCTAAACATTGAGTCTAGTAGATTAATCCGTCAACAAAATGCATGGCAATTATTGAAGCTGGATTATTGTTAGTCTATTCATTGTAGACTATGTTGAGGAATAACTCTCTGTTAAGTAAATCAACTATCTCACGTTTTGTAGGAAGACCAACTAGTCTTGACTTTCCGATTTCAATCGTTGGAATCCCACTTATGTCCAATTGGCCAATCAGTTCGGGAGACTGATCAATACAAGATTCGATGATTTTAGGAATTTGATATGTTGGATTAATTCTATCTGTAATTTCATGTAAAGTCTGCAGAGCCAAATCACAAAATGCACACTTCTTCATAGTGTAAACGGTTATTTCAGCGGGCAAGGATGCATCGTTATCGATTATCTTTTTTGTGATATGATGGGATTGATTCTTAATGTCGTTCACAACCGTTTTTCTCCATGCGGTTTTTTTGTGTGTGCCTAACTTTGAAACTTAAACACCACAGAAATGATGAATCACTCACCATATATTGGCGGTTTTAATCGGACATCATCATGAATAGATTCAATCTCTCTGATAGGAATTGCTTCCCAGGATGAATAGACTTCATCGCTGTTACGTTCCACTACAACCAGTGGTCCATCATCCTCATCAATCCAGATTTTCTTTACTTTGCCAATTGTAAAACCCTTGAAATCGCGAACGAGTTTATCTTTCAAGAGCCATTTCATGTCATCTCTTTTCATGGCTATTCTTGTTTCACTTGCATAATTCATTGATTAGATTGTGTAAGACCCTAAGATAACCAGCGTAACATAAGGTAGTAAAATTGGGATTTTTAATTATAGGGAATTTATCCAGACTCCTAGATGTGTCAAATTACCAATGATTTTTGCAACAGATTGCAACCTAAGTAGATTGAAATGTATCCAGTAACTTCAATATAATAGGACAATTTGAGTGTGTTTTTCAAATGGTAGCAACTATCAAAATAGAGTACAAAATCAAGGACGGGAAAAAAGAAATTCTTTCAATCCCAAAAGATGCACAACAAATAGACCTCTGGCATAAAAAGATAGTATCGATAGACTTGATGCCTCTTACTCATTGCACGAATCTAAGAGAATTGAGATTAGGATTTAATGAAATCAGTGAAATTGACCTTAGTCCATTACATGACGTCTCAACTTTGGAGGTTCTATACTTGAATTCAAACAAGTTAGAACGGGTAGATTTGAGCCCTCTGATTTCGTGCGATAGCCTTCAAGAGATACATTTGGAGAATAACATGCTATCCATGATAGACTTGAAGCCAGCAAGATTTTGGCTAAAAATCAGAGAGATTCGACTAGGTTTTAACAAACTGACTGGAATCGACCTTGGTCATTTAAGTGCATGTTCAGCATTAGAGGTCTTGGACGTAAGTTCCAACGATTTATCATCAATATATTTGCAACCATTAGAAGCATGTAATGCATTGAAGACACTTGATCTAAGTTATAATAAGCTTAAACAAATTAATCTCACACCTCTGGAAAAATGTAGTAATCTCGAATCATTAGTTCTCAAAAATAACAGACTGACTGAAATTGATATTAGAGTATTAGAAAACCTGCTCAACCTTCAATGGCTCTATCTTAATTACAACCAATTAACGGATATTGATCTTACGCCTTTAGAGAAATGTAAGAAACTTGAATGGCTGTATATTTGTTATAACCAGTTGAAGACAGTTGACTTGTCACCACTAAGAAAATGCACAAACTTGCGTGACCTTAGAATCGGTTATAATGGTCTCACGAAACTAGATTTAAGTCCGCTTAGATATGTCACCGCTCTTCAAAATCTGTATCTAAATTCTAACGATTTTGAAAGAATAGAGTTAGATCCCTTATCAAGTTGCAAAGAGTTGCAGTACCTTCGACTTAAGGGGAATGGCCTATCAAGTATTAATCTAAGTCCTCTAGGAGAATGCATTTCATTGAGAGGTATTGACTTGAGAGAAAACCTATTACCAATAGTGAATCTTGACACCTTAGTTCAGTGTGAAAATTTGGAAACAATTAATTTGGATGATCATACAAAGGTATTATTTGATTCAGATATATCAAAAAGTAAAATCCCACGTGGACTTCGAGAATATGCAAATTAGTTCATATGAATTAGTATGTAGTTTATGCACCAAAAGATGACGGTCCTAAGTATTTAGCTACTTTATACATGATTAATTAATATTCACTCTTCCGAGTATATAAATTATCGAAGGTATACTCCCAAAATCTTGGTGATGAAATTGAATGACTTGAAATTATTGGTATCTATCATTGAAGGGACAAATGATATGATCCATAGTATTTTACCTGATGATTCATTTGAATTAGTAAATTCCGCATGGTTAGAGTCTCTTGGTTATGAAGATAAAGATGTATCCAATTTGCATGTGAAGGATATAATATTTCCAGGAAATATCGCAAAATACCATCAGTATTTGAAAGACGCATTTTCTGGAAAAGTTGTGAAAGATATCCAAACTGTCTTTCTTACTAAAGAAGGTGATATGCTACCAGTTGAAGGTAGTCTCTTTCCACGATATTCAGGAGATGAAATAGTAGCAGTAGTTGGTTTCTTTAGAGATATTGCTAAGAGGATAGAACTTGAAAAAGATCTGGAGGAATCGAGAGCACGAACTGAATTCTTTGTCGATCTGCTTGTTCATGACTTAACAAATATTCATCAAGAAGTGCTTACAACACTGGAGATACTAAGCTTTAATGAGAGTCTAGACTCAGACTCGAAATTACTTGTTAAAGGGAGTTTGAGAGAAATAGAGAGAGCATCAGATATTGTTTCTAATGTTCGGAAGATGAATCGCTTATATGCTATTAAACCAGAGGCACGGGTAGTCGATTTGTATGGAGCCTTGACTGGTGCAGTAAAAGAGGTCAAGAAAGCATTTCCCGATAAAGAACTCAAATTGGAAACGAATATTTCGAGAGGGGACCTTGGTGTCGTAGCAGATGAATTTCTTGAAGACATATTTTATAGTCTTCTTCATAATTCGATGAAGTTCGATCAAAAAGAAGAAGTACAAATCGAAGTAATTGCAACGAAAATTAAACATACCCCATTTTTGAAAGTTCAAGTAAAAGATCATGGTCCTGGAATTCCAGATGTAGACAAAGAATCTGTATTCTCTCGCTTATCTCATAGAAGAGAGAGTATAACAGGACTTGGTCTGGGCCTTACAATAGTAAAGAAGATAATTGAAAACTATGGTGGATTTATCAGAGTAGAAGACCGGGTGGAAGGAAAACCATCAAAGGGATGTAATTTTGTAATGCTGTTACGATACCAAACTGATTTTGAAAAAGAGGAGGATGCATAATATGACAACTGTGCTTATTGTTGATGATGACAAGTTCCTGCATAAGGTGTTAGAAAGAATCCTTTCTATTGGAGGACATGAAGTAGTAGGTCATGCATATAATGGAGAGGAAGCTATCGAGCTCTACATAAAAATGAATCCGCATCCGGGTATAATCTTGATGGATCATCGAATGCCAGTTATGAAGGGAACAATTGCAACTCGTGAATTACTAAAAATCAACCCAGAAGCAAAGATATTCTTCATTAGCGCTGATGATGCAATTAAGGATGAGGCCATTGAAGCTGGAGCAATAGGTTTCTTGACCAAGCCAATCAGAAGTAAGGATCTTTTTGAAATTCTGAAAGACTATGAATAATTTAATTGGTAGCAGCTTGACACGCTGCTAGCTAATTCTTTTTTGGATGAATCCTACTCACAAATCTTTGGAAACCATATTTCGAACTTTGCTCCTTTTTCGAAATCATCTTGAATTCGATCAGACACTGATAATTTCCCCCCATATTTTTGGATAATTCGTATAGATTGATGGATTCCAACTCCACCAAATCGTTTCTCCGGGTCGAAGAGAGAAATTTTATCTTCTGGAGAAATACCTTGACCGTTATCTGCAATTGAAAGAAGGTAGCCATTTGCAGATTCTGAAAGGGAAATCCACACAGACTTGTCTTTAGTGCGTGAATGTATAACTGCGTTTTCTAATAAATTCCTAATTAGAAAAGATATGTATTCATCAGCTTTGATTTTTGCTGATTCCACAGAGATATTTACATTTACTTTGACCTCTCGGTTTTTGTGCCTGAACGCATGTATTCCATCTTCCAAATACTTCTTAAGATTGACTTCTGAGAGACTGGATTGTAATAAACCACGAGTCTTTTGCACTTTCTTAATTAATTCATCAGCGTCTTTTACAGATTGAAACATGATATCCAAAAATTCTCTATTTGACTCATCTACTTGAGTCATTTCCAAGATATCCAATCCAGACGAGATAGCCTGAAGGGATTGCCGTAAATCATGCCCCATTAAATCAATATACAACATAGCTGTTTCTGCAGCATTTTTCAATGCTTTCTCAGTATGATGTTGTAAGGTCACATCTCTAAAAAAACTATGAACCGAAACAATCTCGCCGTTATTCATCCCAGGAAACATATTTCCTTTTACATAGATTCTTGAACCATTATTTGTGCGAAATATGAATTCAAGGTTAGTCAGTGTATTTCCTTCAAAAGCTTTCTGAAGAGCCTTTTTCATAGCTTCTAATGACTTAGAATCCACATAGTCCTCAATCTTCATTTTTTCAGTTTCGCTCTGAGGATATCCTAGTGTATTCAGCCAAGCAGAATTCACAAAAACGATTTTCTCATCTGATGAAATGCTCTGCACTAAATCATTTGTACCCTCTACGAATGTTTTGTATCGCCTCTCACTCTCTCTCAATTTCTTCTCCATTCTATGTCGTGATATGGCAATTTCAAGACTGGTGTGAAGTTCTCTTCCTGTAAAAGGTTTTAATAGATAAGCGTAGGGTTCACTCTCTTTTGATTTCTTTAATGTTTCAGAATCAGAATATGCTGTAAGGAAAATTATTGGGATGTCAAACCTATCTTTGATGATGTTTGCTGCCTCGATTCCGTTCATACTTCCTTTTAGCATTATATCCATCAGGACTACATCAGGCCTTTCTTGTTCTGCTAATTCTATTGCTTCTCTACCTGTAGATGAAATGCCAGATACAATATAACCTAAGTCAGTTAGACGTGCTTCGATTTCCATAGCTACAATCGCTTCATCTTCAGTTATCTGAACTCGTACATCTGAAACCAATTAGGTATCCCCTTTATGAAATGTAATGGTAAACCTAGTTCCATTGGAAGTATCCAAATCCAGTTCACCATCAAGTTGGTCTTTAACTATCCGTTTTATTAGAGTCAGACCAAGACTTTCGTGTTCCAAATCATTTAGGTCTGTCTCAAATCCCATGCCATTATCAGAGATTGATAATACTACAAAATCATCATCTTCACTATTAAGGTTGATTTGGACCTCCCCCTTTTTAGTTTCAGAAAAAGCATGTTTGAAAGAATTCGAAAGAATCTCATTCAAGACAATACCACATGGTACTGCATATTCTATGGAAAGAGTGATAGGCTCAATATCTATCTTTAGATTGACAATATTGGACCCTGATCTATAAGTGTTAAAGAGCATCATTGTTAGCTGACTGATATACGAATCCATTCTCACGCTAGTACGATTTTCAGAATTATACAGCAGTTCATGGACTAAAGACATTGAGCGGATTCGTGCCTGACCTTCCAAGTATTTGTGTCTTGCTTTGGGATCTTTGATAGTTCTCGATTCCAAATAGAGAAGGCTTGAAATAACCTGTAGATTATTTTTTACACGATGATGAATCTCTCGAAGTAGTAACTCACGTTCTTCTAGTCTGTTTTCCAATTCTTCTGCAGTTCTAGAAAGATCTTCAAGTAATTGAACTTTACGAATCGATAATGCTGTTAGATTCGCAAAGGTGCAAAAAAGATCAATATCCTCCGAACTGTATGCATCAGATAAACTACTTTGTATTTGCATAACACCTACAATTTGGTCACCTATTTTCATAGGTGCATACAACGCCGAACGGGAGCTTTTTTCTTCTTCTGGTGGTGGAGAGCCCTCATATATTTCGCCTTTTTCCGTTACAGTATAACTTGTCTTTGAAGTTTGCAAGGTTGACCCAAGATCAGGTGTATAGAAATGTCTTCCAGAATGGATTACTCTGCTTTGTGTTCCTTTACCAATTTCACCTAGAGGGATAGGTGGAAAAGAAGAAACATCCAATTCATTTCCTTCAGAAATGGCATATTCAGCAAAAATAAGCTTGGTTTCACTATCAAAAGATGAAACAATGAAACTTTTTGCATCTATTAGGAATTTGATATGCGCATAAACCGTACGATACACATCATCACGAGAATAGATTTCAGCCAATGCCACCAATAAGCGATTTGTTTCGACTTGTTGACGAAATAGTTTTCTAGTGGCACGCTCTAATGTTTTTTTCTCAGAAATATCTTCAAATGACAACTGTACAGCAATAGTATCTTCCCAAATTACAGGTGTTGCTATCACTTGAGCATAGAATAATTCATCATCTAGTCTAATCAATTCAAGAATATCAGGAGAAGATGGAAGTTGTCGAGATAGTACGTTGTCAATGATATTCTTCAAACTGGAAAGATTCCCAGATGATACAATCTGATTAATGCCTTTACCTATCACACAACGCTCAGGTGTTGCATTGAATAAACGAGCAGCTTCAGAATTTGCGTATAGTACTATATCATCCTTCATAATTAGAATTCCCTCGGGGTACGCATCGATCATAGTCCGATATCTAGTTCTTTCCTCTTTCAATGCGCCAACTGTATCCTGAAAGTCTTTTGAGGTGATTTCAAATGAATGCAGCACAAACCAAAAAATTGCTGCTAATAGGAAATAATCAATAACGGAGATCGGATTAATTTGCAAATTGTATAGAGTTCTAGTTATCATGTATAGGATTGAAGATATACTGGCAGATACGAAACTCGCCCATGGTCTTATCAGTACAGCTGAAAGTATAATAGGAATTACAAAAGAAACCAAACCGCTTGTTTCTTTAACAACAATCAACGGATAACTGGAAATCGTAATTATATAAAAAATTCCCACAACTAATACTCCAGTTGAAGTTGTTGATGTATACCTATTAGCCAAGATGAAAAATAATGAGTAAAGGAAAGTAATGAATGTAAAATAAAAGACTGGCAAAAGACCCGGTCCGAAAATAAACTGCATTATGAAGAAGAATAAAGAACCGAATAGTGCTATGATTAGGATAACTTTGAAGATTTTGTCCAAGATTATGCTTCTTTTTGATTCCGAAGTAAAAAAACTGCTTAGAATCTTGTTGGGAATTGGTGACCCCCTCATATCATAAATCCTCCTCAATCTGAAATGAAATAACGAATTTTGTACCGATAAGTTTCTCAGGAATATCAAGGGTGCCACTTAGTTGGCTTTCGACCAATTCCTTCACAACACGAATTCCTAATGTATCAGTTCCTTCTATATCGAAATCTGATGGTAATCCGAGTCCATTATCTTCAATAATTAGTTCAATAAAGTTACTGTTTCTTTCCTTGAAAGAAATAGTTATCTTCCCCTCATCTTGTTCAACGAACGCATGCTTCAACGCATTAGATACAAGTTCATTGATAATCAATCCACATGGTACTGCACTGTCAATATCTAGGTTAATTTGATCAAGGTCGAATTCTGTACTTATTTTGAAAGTACCAATCTCATAAGCATCGAATAGAGCATTAATCAACTCTCTGATATAAGATGCCATGTTAACCCTAGAGGGTGTTTGAGACCGATAGAGTACTTCATGAATGAGGGCCATAGTTCTAACTCTACTTTGTCCCTCTAATAGAATATCTCTGACAAAACCGTCATCGGTTCTTTTTGTCTGGAGATAGAAAAGTCCACCAAGTATTTGTAAATTATTCTTTATTCGATGGTGAAGCTCCCGAAGTAGAAGTTCTTTCGATTCCATCTCGCGAACCATCATTTGTTCCTGTTTTTTTAGTTTGGTAACATCAAATAGTATTCCTTCAATGTACCTAAAGTTATTCTCTTTGTCATAAATTGGAAATCCCCTATTAATCACCCATGTTTCAATAGAGTCTTTGTGAACAATTCTATGTTGAATCTCAAAGGATTGCCTCTTTTCAATTGATTCTCTGACAACTTCATCCAGGATGACTTCTTCATCAGGATGAATAATGGAAATAGTGGAATCTTTGTTAAGATAGAAATCAATATCAAATCCTGTGATATCCTTGATGTTTCCACTCAGAAATTCTAATTTCCATTCAGTTTCATAAGACCAACGATATACCGCACCAGGAAGGTTAGATAATAGAAGTTCATAACTAGAAGCTAACTCCTCTAGTGATTGCTCTGATTTTTTAAGGCGACTATGTTCATATTCTAATTGATGAAGATAATCCTTTTTTTCTGTAATATTTCTAACAACCGCAACTATATTTTCGCCATCCCTAAGTAAAGTTAAATTTGCTGAAAACCAGTATTCATCTCCATTTAGATTTAGATTATACTCAAATTCTACAGGGATGCCTGAACGACGGACTTGATCAGCGAATTTTATGAATTGTTCTGAGATGTGATCTGGAAGTATCTCGGATATATGCCGGCCTAGAAATTCATCTGGTGGACGATATAACAAGTTTTTTTGTGACCCGTAATAATGTACATAATCATTGTCTTCATTGAATACAAATATTAGGTCATAAATAGAATCAATAAGAATTTTGTACTCCTCAGTTTGGATTTCCAATTCATTTTTAAGCTTCTCAAATTCTGTGATATCCATTATTGAAAAAGTGACTTCATCTGTTTCAGCACCCTCTATAGTTGCCATCTTTAGAATAATATCTCTTCTTGAACCATCATTTCTAACAAAAGTTGTCTTTATGGTGCTATTCCCTGTTTCTTCGAGGTTAGTGTAAAGTATTCTTCCAGCGCGGATGTACTCCTCATCACTACTATAAAGCTTCTTTACATCCATTCCAATAAGTTCATCAACAGAATAACCAACGATGTTTGCTAAAGATTGGCTTGCAAAAGTCAGCTTCCTATCTAATGCTGTACCGATTCCAATTTGAGAAGCTCGCAAGATGCTTGAATATTTAAGCTGTTGTGCTTCAAGCTGTTGTTCGGTTGTTATTCTTTCTGTAACATCCTCCTGTATGGAAATTGAATATAGAATTTCGTCATCATCATTTCTAACAGAACTTGCATGAAGTTCAACGAATCTCTTCTCTCCGTCTTTCGTCAGAATTGGAAGTAATGCACCATCAATTTTGCCCTCTTTTCTCCAAATTTTGAATAATTTCTTAGCTTTGGATTGACTAGAGGGAGGGTATATTTTCGTAAAGTGTTGCCCAATCAATTCCTCACGAGAATACCCTAAGGCTTTCAAAACAGAATCATTTACATTAATAATGATGCCTTCAGTAGAAATCATATAACAATAAGTAGGTGCTTTTTCAAAAAAATCTCTATAATGCTTTTCACTTTTTTCAAGCTTTTCTCGGTCTTGGAATTCTTTGGTAATATCCTGTGAATAAATATAACCAACTCTCTTACCTTCAGTATTAGTTCTTGAGGAATACACATTTCGGATATAAGCTTTGGAACCATCTCGTTTTTTGATCCAGAATTTTATTTCATTCGGCCCAATTCCTTTATGTAACGCCTCTTGGAATTTCAGTAATCTGTCACGTTCTTCTGGAAGAGCTAAGTCGGATCCTGCCATTTTCAGTAGCTCATCATGAGAATATCCGGTTATCTCACATATTCTGCCATTTAAAAATACAATTTGATTGTCTTCAATAATCGTAAGACCATCTTTCATAGTTTCTACAACAAAACGGAATCTTTCTTCTCTTTCTTCAATTATCTCTTTGGTTTGTTTGGTTTTTCTTTCAAAACTCCGCTTTTGAATAGCAGAGGACACAGTTCGAAGAACCTCTTCCATACTAACAGGTTTAATGATATATCCTGTTGCTCCAAGATTCATTGCATGTACTACTGACTCAATACTTGCATACCCTGTCATCATTATAATGTCAAGATTCGAATCGATTTGAGTTATGCTTCTAAGAACCTCCGTACCATCCATATCAGGTAGACGTAGATCTATCATAGCTAAATCAAACTTCTCGTCTTCTATCAATTTTATAGCATCTTTTCCCAGATGGCAGCAACTGCTAATGTATCCCTTAGCTTTGAATATCAGAACCATACTACGGCAAAGATTTTCATCATCATCGACAATTAGTATTCGATAATTATCTGAACCCAACCTCAAACAGCCCCCTTTACTGCAATTCGGATAGTGAAAGTAGTACCAATCCCTTCTTGACTGTCGAGTTCAATTGTCCCATTGTTTGCAAATATCAAATTTTTAACAATTGACAAACCAAATCCAATACCATGTGTTTTTGTTGTGAAAAGTGGTCTGAACACTTTGTCTAGATTTTCCTCAGCAATTCCAATCCCTGTGTCAGCTACAACTATAATTATTTGGTTGTCTTTCTCTTCAAGAGTAATTGTAAGCTTCCCACCCTCTTTCATTGCTTGGATAGCATTTGTGATTAGATTAATAAATGCAATCTTAATTTGGTGGGGATCTACAAACGTCGAAGGGGTTTCATCAAGTTGTTTTATAACCTCTACAGTATCTGGAATTTCAACAGTTTCTAAAGACTCAAGAATTATCGATCTCAAATTCACAAACTTGTATTCAGATTTCTTTGGTCGAGCATAATCCAAAAGTCCCTCAATTATTCTATTACAACTATCAATTTCTTTTTGAATGATATCTATGCTTTCTTTAATGTCAGGATTAGAATCATCAAGTATCATATCTAAAAAGAAGGCAGCATTCTTGATAGCACTCAGTGGATTTCTAAGTTCATGTCCAATGCTCCCACTCAGTTCACCAAGAAGTGCTAATCGTTCCTTTCGAAGAAGTTGTTCCTGTGCATCCTTTAGTTCTTTAGTCCTTTCCCGAATAGTTTTTTCTAGGTCCAAATTAAGTTGAACTTGTGCTTCTTGCGCTCTTCTTCTTATTATTGCCGCTCCAATCTGAATTCCAAGAGCCTTAATTAACCGATACTCCTCAGTAAGAAAAATATCATCGTATGGAGGGGTTTCAATGTACGATACTTCTAGCCATCCCAAGATAGTATCGTCAATACCAATTTTAGCTCTTTGCTTGTATTCAGATTCTCGGTGATTGTCACTTGTATAGACTTCGCTTTCAATCTCAATTCTCACTGCGGTGATATCAGGAAATTGCCATCCGGATTTAATCACTTTAATTATCTTAGGAATTGCGGTATCAATATCTAGACTTTCATCACGAATAATTCTAGATGTGTCAAGAAGACATGTCATTTCCTTGACACGTTCTTGTAAGGAGTGCATCAGTATTCTAGATTCTGTAATGTCTCTTGCAATTACTCCTAATCCATCAGCAACTTTAAAGAACTTTGTAGAGAAGTGCTTCTTCGTTTCTCCAATAGAAAGGATATCTTCTGATAAGAAAAGCTGATTTTCTTCAATCACGAATCTATATTTCTCAAGTCTTTCGGTATCTGAGTATGGTGAATGCATTTCGGAAATATGTTTTCCAATCAGGTCACTTTGGTTACAATAGTTTGGAAAAAGTATTGTAGATTGTGCATTTCCAACTAAGACATGAAAGTCAGCACTCAGAATCAGAAAAGCGATAGGGGATGCATTCATGAATTCGTCAAGTCTTTTTTCGGCATAGAAGCGGGCTTGTTTCTCTAACTCGATGGTACGAATTTGATTGGTAAGGTCTATGAAAGATAATAGAATGCTTTTTACAGAATTATCCGCTTTAGATATTATTCTTACATTTATAGAAAAAATTCGTTCTCCTATTTCAGGAATGAGTACTTTAATTCGAAAATCGCTATATGAGCTAGATTTTTCAATGTTATCAGTAAGAACGGATCTTAATGCTGAGTCATCCCATATCCCTTCATTTATTTGGAACAAAGATTGGTTTACATAATCACTAGTTTCTAAGCTGAATAATTCCGAGTACGCACGGTTAGCTGAAAGCACTCTGAATTCTGGTGAAATCACAATCATTGGTGATTGAACTGTGTTTACAATACGTTCAGCACGGATTTTTGAACTCATTAATTGCTGTTGAATCTGTTTTTGTTTAGTTATATCAATCGCAATTTCAAATCTTGCTTTTCTTCCATCAATCCAAGAGATAATTCTGTCTGTAATCTGAAAGTGGGTATCGAGCTGTTTGTTGTAGTATTCCCAGCGATAAGGAGTACCATCAAGTGCTAGAATTATTTCATTTGTACAAAATTCACAAGGGGCATCGAATCCTTGAAAGGCTTCATAACACTTCTTACCGTGGATATCATCTTTTAATAGATCTTGGAAAAACTCGTTGACAAAAAGAATATCATAGGTAAAAGGATCTGATATGTAAATTACTTCATCAATGCTATCAAAAAGAGAGAGTAGCTGATTACGCCCAAATTCCCAACTTGAAATCGTTTCATTTTGCTTCTTAGGTATAATGTGGATTAAACTTACTATCTTTTCTTGTTCAGGTAGTTTGAGAGGTGTAAGGGTTATTTTTGCATATACACCATCAAAATTCACATTTGAAGAAATAGATTCAGAAGTGGGAGTCTTTAGTTGTTCAGCAGTGACTAAAAGGTCTAATAAAACATAATCGAATTCTGATGGAAAAAGATCCGTAACACATGTGGGTGATTCAAAGGTATCAATTTTAAAGATTTTTTTAGCAAATTCATTTATTCCAACTACAACAATTTTCTCTAAATTCGCTTTAGAAATAGGTTTGAATTGCTTCTCAAGTAACCCATTTCTCTTGGGAAAATCGATCACAAATGCAGGAAGTGGTGTATTATCGAGTAAGAATTTCAGAATATGCTTCGATTTTTTGAAATCTTCATCATTTCCTTCCATTTTCGATCCCTGCGCATTTCATAAGAAAGAACATCATCAACTGAGCATGTGTTTTGCAATATCTGATTACTATTTGTAACCTTATGATAGTTTATAGTACCAATACACAATTTTTCATTACTTTTTTTCACTCATTATCTCATCTATTGTATGGAATATTTTTATCATATCGATTGGTTTTTCAAAATAGGTCTTTGCGCTTTCCTTTAAGCTAGATCTAACTAAATCAGAGAATTCATTATAATATCCTGTCAATAAAATTATAGCCAAATCATGAAACTTTTTACGAAGGGCAATAAGAGTTTCGAAACCATTCATTTTTGGTAATCTCATATCAATAAATGCAATATCCGTACTGAAATTTGCTACAGACAAAGCTTCTTCACCAGACTTTGCAACTATAACTTTGTAACCCCGAGAAGTCAGTATTTTTTGGAATGTTTTTCGTATTGATTCATCATCATCGACAATAAGAATTTCTCCAGGATTATTCTGTGTGGTGGTTTCGATAATAGTAAATATTTTGTCAAAATCAAGTGGTTTAGTCAATACACCATAGGCTCCTAATAATCTTGATTCCTTAATAAGATCCTCAACTGCATAAGCAGTCATCATGATAACAGGAAGATCCTCTCGTATTTTCAAAATCTCACGTAAAACATCTACTCCATTTATTCCTGGCATCTTAATATCCAAGAACACTGCATCTATCGAATCATTTTCTTTTATAGTGTCAATTGCTTCATATCCACTATCTACAAAAATCGCTTGGTGACCTTTCATTTCAAGTATTTTCTTCATTGTTACCCCCAAACTTTCATTATCATCAACAATTAGAATCACCTTTGACATCGTGCATGACCTCAGAACATGATAAGTAAGATTTACATAATTTTGTTAATAGTATGTCTAGTATATTATCTTGTAATATTTTTGAAAGATATTAATTCATAAGGGGAATCTTTACTTATTTTGAATTCACTAATTACATGTACAGAAGGAATATCTGATGGACTCGAGTAAAGAAGACAAGCTTGATTTGAAAGTAAAAGAATTAGAAAAAATCTCTCATCAGATGGTCTGCTTAAGAAATATATCTGCAATTCTATCGGAATCTCAAAAAAGCATGCATCAAACACTTAACAACATTGTTCATCTCATTCCTGAAGCTTGGCAATTCCCCAGTATAACGTGTGTACGAATCAGTACAGGGGAATTACAAGTAACAAGTGCTAACTTCCAAGAAACCTCATGGAAGTTAGAATCAAAAATACGAGTCGATGAAGAATATATTGGAACAATTGAAGTATACTATGTGGAAGAAAAATCATCTAAGGATTATGGACCATTCCTTGATGAAGAAAGGATGCTTCTCGAAACTATCGCAATCGAAATTGGCCGATATATTGAACGAAAGAGAATAGAACGAATTAGAAACAACTATTATCGAGAATTAGATCTTTACTCATCTTTTCTAAGGCATGATTTGAAAAATGACGTGGGAGTGATTTTGGGAAATGTAGATTTAGCTAGAATGATATTGGATAACCCCCCTGATACTCTTATTGAAACTCTTGAATCTACAGAAGCTGTTTGTACTAGAATGTTGAACCTTCTTGCAATCTTTGGTCGTTCTTCAAAAATCGCTAGTCAAAATATTGTTGAAATACTAGAAGAAACAACTAAGATATCACTAAAGACCCACAAAAATATGAACGTGATACTGGACGTTGCCAAAGATGTTTACAAACTAAAAATAATCGAGAGCAAGTTGCTACCACTTGTATTCGACAATCTATTAAGAAATGCCGCTGCATATGGGGGGGATAATCCTACGGTTAAAATAGTAATCAAACACAGAAATAACTTTCTTGAAATTCTCTTCTCGGATGATGGGCCTGGTATTTCTGATGATATACGGGGGAACCTGTTTGAAAAAGGAGTTTCTACTAGTGGCGGTGGATTGGGCCTATATCTATCAAGACAGGTTCTGAAAGCTCTCGATGGTAGCATCGAGTTGTTAGAACCAGACTCAGATTGTGGAGCAACATTCAAAATTCTGATTCCAGTTATAATATAATCAATCGAAAACATAACATTCAGGTTAATACCATTCAGATATTATAGAAATAGAATTCCATCACCTTCATTCGTAGTTTAGATCACTACATCAGTAAGATATTGACTCCATAAATCATGACAATATTCTTTTGCTTTAGAAAGAATCATACTAGCTGAAATGTGACCAACATCATCGCTTAATTGATCAATAATACTGTTTATGAGATATTCTACTGCCTCATAGATATCATCAAGGTCAGTAGGTGTTATACTGGAATCTAAAACCACCTCTGTTTTTCTTTGCCCAGTCGAATGTATTCTACTTATCCATGGATGTAATAGGATGCCATTCGCTTCAGCGATAGAGAGGTACTCTGAAGTTTTTTCTTTGCCAAATTTTCGTGCAGATTCACGGATAACTTTAGCTAATACACATTCATTCACAAATAGTAATCTTCGTTCAATAGAAACTTGCTCAACATAGCCTTTATTGACCAGTTGACCAATTTCACGCAAACACTCTGTTGAGGGTTCTCTTGGAAGATTCTTCACTATTTCAATAAATGGCGTAGTACCATCGAGAGCTGCAAGAATTCTAATGCTTTGAGTAGTCAAACCCAGTGGATTTCCTTTTGCAAAAAGAATACCAGATGATCCATCTGAAAGAAACAAAATGGATTTGGAAGTTGGAATATAAATTGGTCTTATACTATTAGACCATATCTCCGATGCGATTAGATTCATAATCTCATCTAAATCCAGATTCATTTGAATAAGTAGGTCTGTAACAGACATCTCCTTTTCTAAGAGTGTTCTCAGTTTTAATATTTTGAATCGTGTGCTTGGTAAATCATAGTTATCCATGGTAGAAGGATAATCATTCAAAGAAACCAGAGTCTTATCTGAGAGTCTATCGCTAAGAAAAATTCTTCGGACGTACTTGTCAAATTCTTGAAACACATGTCCTTCATAATAGTCAGATTCTTTTAACATCTCAAAAGAGTCTTCGAACTCACGCACAATCCTTCTTAGTTTACTACGAGCTTCAGTAGTTTCTCTTGAAACAGCTAAGACTCCAACGCACCAGTCGGACCTCTCCACGATTAGTGTTGAATCAGACCCGTATACCGTCTTCCAATGACGTTGTTCTTCTCCAGAAACCTCACCCATGAAATTATTCATTGCAGAAATGAAACCCGAAAGCATTTGTGGATCTTGAACACTTTCAACGAATTCATGGGAATACGGTGCCATTCCAGTTAGAACATTGAAAATGAATAGGATTTTTTCGTTGGAGAGCTGGTCTATCATTGATTCTTCCCTGGCCTTCTTCTCTTTTCATTCATTCATTTCAGTTATGAGCTTTGCCAATTTTTGGAGAAAGATAGAGAAATAATAATTTCTCAAAATATAGATGAATCATGTTCCACTCAGCAAAATGACTGGATTCTGAATCCCTATGTCGAATACTTCCCCAATACTCCTACCACATGATTGTAAGATTATAGTTTTGTAATGCTTCAACGTTTATACATAATATAATCATTCATACTCGTATTCTTCATCGTCTTCAAATCCCCAATCGACAATTACCTCATTACCAGAGGGTATCATGGCACCAGGTAAACAATATCCAACTGCTCCCATTATAAGACCGATGATATTCATAGACCCACCAACAACAATGTAAAGTCTGGAATCACTTATCTGCCTAAGACTAAGGTCAAACCAACCAGCTCCTTCCATATTCATGACAGCAACAGTATGATTCCCATAATTGACATCGAGTACTATTCGAGATTCATACTTCTCGTAATCGCCACTCGAAACCGAATTTTCAGGGCCTAATGAAAAATTCACCCAATTAGTTTCCATCGTTTCATTATTATACACCAGTATATCAATCTGGATATCGGTACTATTTTCAGGTGAAACCGAAACCGCAATCTCTAACTGGGGATAAAATCCACTACGGTCAGAAATATAGAATGGTCCACTATCACTGCTGTTAGCTACATAACCAATGTAGTTATACGGAGCTAAGACAACGATTGCGCCCCCAAGCAATATAATGAAGGCTCCTCCGAAATAGCAGAATGCTTTCCTCGTAAACCAAGAACTTGCCATTTTCTATCCCGTTGTTAAATAACCTGAAACCAATATAGATGTAACGAATGAAGTATTTTCAATTTCTGTGTGCTTTATATGAGCTGACACCATAACAAGGTGTGCGCCACCAGCATAAGAAAAGGGGAGTTCATATTCTGGTGAACAAGGGCATGAAGATGCTTTCAAGATTGATACCAAAGAATCATTTTTGTTCATTTTTTATCTTTCGAGAAGAACCATTCATTAATTGGGAATATACGAATATTGTTCTGTTTACTGCATTTGATTTCTATAGAAGCAACAGCTTCTGGATAGATGAGATAATGCGAACAGGAAAGACATTGAAGGAAGGTCTCATTGATCTTGGTTTTCCTAAAAATGTTGACCTCATGGCGGATACAGGAATTTTTGAAATAGAAGCAAAAAAAGCGGGTTTTGCAAAGAAGTTGGGGATTGAAGTCGAATTCAAACTAAGCAACGAAGAAGTATTCCATGCTTATGAAATATCAGGTGCGGATTTCTTTGTTACACCGGATGAAATAATTCACCCCCTTGATACCAAAGAAACAGTAAAGAGAAAGGTTGCCGCTATCAAAGAAAACACACTCCAACTTTTGGAAATTGTTCCTTCAAATCAGGTTACCGGAATAATTCAAGGATGCAAGACAAAAACAATAGAATTGCTTTTTGATTTCTTCAAATCTTGTGGCATCAAATATCTTGCAAGAGGAGGAGCAGTCCCTCTTTACAAATACGATAACCAACATTTTGAAAATATAATGTTCAAAACCCGAGAGATAACAAATGAATATTGGCTACACACTTTCGGCCTCCCTCGTGTATCTCTCTTACCTTATTATATTCATACTATGAAATTCGACTCGGTAGATACATCGCTGCTCCTATATTTGTCCGCCAGAAAGCAGTATCTTGTAGGAATTAATCCAAGACCCGTACGACTGGTAGATTTTCTATCTTGCGATTGTAAAGGATGCCAACTTTTACAAGAACTAAAGGTGAAAAGAAATAACTATGGAAAAGAGTTCTTTATAGCATTATATATACACAATATCGTTGAAGCTTCGCAAATATCAACTGATAAATCTCGAAAAAAGTCCCAAAAAAAGACAAAAAATAACTCAAGAGAAGAAAAACACAAGTCAGCTTTCATAACTAAGAAATCAGGAGAATCTGATTGGATTACTGTGAAACAGTTGATTGAAAAAAAGCATGAGGATAAAGAATTATAGCATTTTTTCCAACGAGAAATAATGGATATAGGAACATACCTCACAAATCGAAGATTTGCTAAATTTGATTTCCATTAGAGATTCTACTCACGAGACCAAATAAATAATGAAATAATAAACAATGCATCTGCAATTAAAACAATAATACCTCCAAGAGTGCTAGCACCAATTACTCCATCAATGAGGGTCAGTATTAATTGAGCAACTGCTCCTGCAGTACCAACAATCGCGAGCACGGATCCCAATAATATTGCAATCTTATGTCTAACAAATAAACCGATGACCAACAAGACAGAGAATACTACCAGTTGCAGAACAAAGATGATATTATTTGAAACATCTAAACTCACAATCAAACCTCCGATATAGTAAAGTAAAAGTCCGAATATTGGGATTACTCTTAGCATGTCCTTAAAATTGATACCAGTATCAGTTGTACTCAAACTTATCACCATTATTCTTGACAGTAGTTATCCTTCTATATTATAAAAACTAGATTTAAACTTGCTCCGAATCAATTCTTAGTAGCTAGTTTCGAATATACTTTTGGAAACACTCAGACAGAAGCCTTTATAGGTGACATTGTGAGGCTTCAAATTAGAATATAGGGAGTGCACCAGAATGGTCTTCTTCGAAATAATGACAATACCCCTAATTGTAATCGTAGTGCTGTTCGTAATATTTTGGATAGTACAAGAAGGTACAAGATGGCAGAAGCATCCTTATCTAGGCGCCTTTGCGAGATTCATTCAAAAATCTCCATCAAGAGGATTTTTCACATTTCTCACTTTAACTATTCTAATGGTACCCTCAGTGCTAGGAATTCTAGAAGGAATCTGGATAGATGGGTTAATCACAGGAAGACAACCTGCAAATACTGCAGTAGTTGTAAACACACTTTTGATTATGTTTCTCCTCTTAGCTGCTATGATACCTGCAGTTTGGACAAACTTCCGAACTTGGCGTCACTCGGTTAGGAGTGCAGCTGAAGTTAGAGTTCGAACTTCATAATATTATAGGAAACTGGTGCTCTGGCTAGTTCAGAACGCCAGACCCTAGCTCCTTTTTATTTGTTCAAGTATATTAGTAGTTGCTATGACACTAGTCAACCTAGCTGATAATGTTCATATCATTGTCAGCGGAGAATTCCCATATTGCAACACTTTAGTTATCCTAGATGAAGAACTAGTTGTTATTGATCCTGGCTGCAGATTGGAATCTCTCAGAAAATTGTTGAGTAATAACAGTTTAGACTTGAAAGATGTTGACACAGTGATTCTTAGCCATATTCATCCAGATCATTTGACTCATGCTATGAGGATTCATAGATTATCAGATTGCCGACTTGCAGCTAATGTAATTACAGCTCCATTATTCAATGACAAAGAAAAGATGAAACAGTATCTTGGTTTTACTCCTGAACATCCTGTAAGAAAGTCATGGGAGCAACTAGTTGATGCAAAGATGTTTGGAGCTCTAGATGATGGAAAAATTGACGAAGAGTTATACGATGGCGATGAAATGGGAGTGGGAAATCTAACTCTTCGAATAAATTATACACCAGGTCACTTGCCTGATCATATGTGTATTGAAATTGTAGAAATTAATGCTATATTTGCAGCCGATATTGACTGCACTGCTTTTGGACCATTCTACGGACACCCGAACTCGTCTATACCAGACTTTCTTAGTTCGATTCGCAATTTGCAGACAACAAATTATGATTACTATATTAGTGGTCATACCAACAAGCCCATAGTAGAGGATTACAGAAGGGCTTTAGCTGAATACGCTCAAAAAATACAGTATAGAGAAGACATTATTTTCGCATCGATTGCAAACGGCGCAAAGACAATTATAGACATCATACTCATGCCGGTAATTTATCCCTCTTTAGCTAATACAGTTTTCATGCAGTTTGAGAAATGGATGGTTGAACATCATATCAAATCATTGATTGACCGTGGGCTTGTTGAGGTAATCAATAACGAACTAGTACCAGTTCGTTGAAAAGCGAAGTACATTCATTAATTCAAAGACCGGATCAGATTATTCGTTTCTAAATATATGAAATGTCTGTCAATATCAAGAAAAATAGACACGTAGAGAGGCATAATGGCTGTAATTCTAACTGATTCATAAAATACAACTGAAATAGATAGGTTAATAAGTTAACTATAGTTACATTATATTTGTGTGGTTGTCATGGCTAATAGTACAGCTAGAGAAGCAAACCGGTTAAAAGACGAAAAGAGTCCATATCTACAACAACATGCATATAATCCGGTTGATTGGTACCCATGGTCTGATGAGGCTTTTGAAACAGCTAGAAAATTGGACAAACCCATCTTTCTTTCGATAGGATACAGCACTTGTCATTGGTGTCATGTGTTTGAACACGAGTCTTTTGAGGATCCAGAAATTGCAGAAATGATGAATAAGACTTTCATTAATATCAAGGTGGACAGAGAAGAAAGACCAGATATTGATAAGGTATACATGCAAGTGGCACAAATGATGACAGGAAGAGGTGGATGGCCACTTACTATCATTATGACTCCACAGAAGGAACCATTTTTTGCAGCCACCTACATACCAAAAGAAGATAGGTATGGCCAGATAGGAATGAGAAAATTGATTCCTTCAATTGAAAAGATATGGATGGAACAACGTAACAAAGTGGAAGACATAACAGAGCAAATCTTGGAAAAAATCTCATCGAAGAGAGAACGATCATCACAGGAGATTGATAGAAGCGTCCTGAAAGATGCATTCGATACGCTTGCTGAAAGGTATGATTCGAAATACGGAGGTTTTGGAATTGCTCCAAAATTCCCATCTCCTCACAATCTATTATTTCTTCTAAGATATTGGAAGAATACGCAAGAAAAATATGCACTATCAATGGTTAAAAAAACACTCACCGAGATGCGATTGGGTGGCATCTATGATCATATAGGATATGGATTCCATCGATATTCAACCGATAGAGAATGGTTACTCCCACATTTTGAAAAAATGATTTACGACCAAGCTATGTTAATTATTGCATATACAGAAATATTCCAGATAACTGGAAACGACTTTTATGCAGAAACAGTGAATGAAATAATAGAATATATCAAACGAGAAATGGTAAGTGAAAAAGGACTTTTCTACACAGCACAAGATGCAGACAGTGAAGGGATTGAAGGGAAATTTTATGTTTGGTCAGAAAAGGAGATTAAACAAATACTGGAGGAGGATGAAGTCACTCTTGCAAAAGATATATTCAATATCCGAGAGAATGGAAACTTCAATGACGAGGCTACAAAAGAGCCATCTGGAATGAATATCCTTCATAGAAAATATGATCTTATCGTACACGCAAATAGTTTAGGAATTGATTTACAAGAACTAGAAAAGCGTTTTGAACGAATTCGTAAAAAATTGTATTCCTTCCGGGAAAAAAGAGTTCATCCAGGAACGGATGACAAGATTCTTGCTGATTTGAACGGTTTGATGATTGCAGCATTAGCTTTCGCAGGGAGAGTATTAAATCGACGGGATTATATTGAAATGTCAACGGTAGCAGCAAATGCAATTTTGAAATACATGCTATTTGATGATAAGCTTCATCATAGAATGAAAGATGAGGAGGCTTCAATTCCGGGTTTTCTGGACGACTATGCTTTTGTTGTGTGGGGTCTTTTAGAAACCTATCAAGCATCTCTAGAACCGAAATTCCTTACCTTTGCAAAAACAATTAACCAACTCATGTTGGAGTATTTTTGGGATGAAAACGAAGGGGGACTTTTCTTTACAGCAGATCATGCTGAAGATTTATTGACTAGGCAAAAAGAGATTTACGATGGAGCTATTCCTTCTGGAAATTCTGTTGCGACGTACAACTTGGTTCGACTTTCAAGATTAATAGGTGATGAAACTCTTGAAAACAAAGCGGCTGAATTGATTCAATTCTTTTCCTCTGACATTGTTGTTAACCCATCAGCTTACACTATGATGCTTTGTGCTATTCAATACCAACTGAGTGAGTCTATCGAGTTAGTTATTGCAGGAGATTCAAAGGAAGATCTTTCCAATATGGTAGCGTCGTTCAATAGTCATTATCTCCCAAACGCTGTTCTTATTGCAAGATACAAAGAAATAGCAGAAATGATCACAGAGTTAGCACCATTTACAAAATACTATGATTCAGTTCGCGGAATAGCAACTGCTCATGTCTGTATTAATCATAATTGTCAGTTACCAACCACGGATGTAAAGAAAATGCTCGAGTTATTGAAGATATAAGAATGGCGTAATACGCTATCCTTATTTTGGGGACCTTTCCCTGAAAGGTTGAATTGGTCAGCGAATTAGACCATTTTGGAGTTGGCATCAATATGAACCGAAGCTCAACCAGATTGACATTCAAGATTCTAATTATATCAGCCATTTTACTTGCACCATTTTCCATATCAGTAATTGGATTGAATGGATCATCTCCAATATCGTACAGTTTTTCCGCTCAAGATATAGACCAGGAAATTTATACACCCGCATTCTTAGATTCGGTTCGTATAGTAGAGTATAATTCTATAACTGATGCATTAGACGCATTAGAAAATGGCAATGCCGATATGCTGGGTCATAGAATCAATATGTCGGACTACGACCTCGTTGATACATACTCAAATATCCATAAACAATGGGCGTATGAAGACGGATTTTATCTGTTGACGATAAATTGTGAGAAGAGTCCTCTCTCATCATCCTATTTCAGAAAAGCTATCGCCTATACTGTGAATAAAACCCATATTGCTTCGGATATAATGAATGACACTGTAGTGCAACTCGATTACGCTGTCGGCCTAAATAATGAATTTTGTCCGGAGGATGCACTGGGTGGTGAATTTTACGATTCCAGATTTTCAGAAGCATATCAGCAATTGAGTCTTGCGGGATTATTAGACGTTGATGAAGATGGAATGGTAGAAGATAGTGATGGAAGTGAGTTTCAATTGGAGCTGTTATATCCTACTGATAAACCAGGACTATATGATATAGCATCGAATATCTCAGCAGACCTTCTATCAATCGGAATTAACAACACACTAGTTTCGAGTACTTATGATGTAATCCAGAATGACATTTCCAATTTCACCACAGATTATGATTTGGCTTTATTCTATCAAGAAATTCCATCATTTGGCTTTGAATGGACAGCAACAACATTTGATAGTGATAATATTGAAAAATTTGGAAAGAATATTGCAAGAATATCAGATAATACACTAGATAATTTTGCGTACCAATACACTGATTCAACCCAGAAAAGTTATGCTGATAATATCGGCCTAAATGCTGCTAATAGAATTCAAGAATTGAATCCAGTAATTCCCCTTTTCTCGTATAAATGGCTTTCAGTTTATACTGATGCAAATCTAGAAGGCTGGATTGATGACACATTTGGCGGAGCTTTTGGGCAATGGAATCCAGTTTCCCTTGTATCAAAACCTGGTTCGTCTAATGAATTAATTGTTGCAGTTCTACCTGAATATTTTGATACTTTTGTGCCATCATTGAATCCTTTCATAAATGGTTCAGTAATTACACATGAATGGATTACAGGATATTTCTTCAATCCATACATGCTTATTTATGACTCTCCGATCTCAACTCTTCCGGATGGGAGACCTGCTATCCGTCATTCTACATCCTGGCTTGTACAATTTGCGGGGCAAGCATCAGAAATATTGGCTGGAGAAACAAGAGCAACATATTATTGTGATCCAAATGCGAATTGGACAGACGGAGTTAAAATCACCGCTCAAGACTACAAATTTTCATACGGATATTTAGCCTCAAATTCCCTGATTTCTGATTCAGACCGGATTGGAATAGTCAAAGTAATTGGAGACTACGTTGCAGGAATTAATTACGGTAAGCACGAATTATTTGTTGAGAGATTCATGGGAGAATTACCAATTCTTCCAAAACATATCTGGGAGGAAAAGAATGTGACAACTTGGGTTCCTTCAGTTGCAGATATGGTTGGTTCTGGACCATTCAAACTTGAAAGCTATACCAGTGGTTCTGAGATGATACTAACTCGAAATACTGAATATTATCCCGAGCTCGATAATGACGCACCTACACTTGTTACATACAGTCTGAATCCTGAAAGCCCAATCCCAGCTGAAAGTGTGTCAATCAGACTTGTAGTTAATGATCGAAGTCGGATAGAAAATGTGAGTCTTACATATACATATAGAATTGGAAATTTGAATTTTACAAATGTTATAGAAACTAATAGAGATGCAAGCGGATTTGAAGGACTCATACCAGCTAGAGTAACAGCTGATTCAGTTGTTTGGGAAGTAAGGTCATATGATATTTGGGGAAATCATGCTTTACTGATATCAGGTGAATACTCACGTGTTATTGAAGCAACCACAAGTGACAATCTTCCAATCGTTATTGCTGCAGGTGGTATTGGTGTTGTTGCAGTATTAGCAATACTATATTTGAAAAAGAAATAGAGGACTATCTTGAAGGAGTCCTCTTAATTACAACTATTGTAACAACTCCAATAACAGCAAGAACAACAATCCCAAGAACAATCCATATTCCATAGTCAAACCAAATTCCTGTAGGCCATCTGGTATTCAGAACATTTCCAGCAGCTAACCAAGCATCGGCAATACCTAGTAAATGGCCAGAGATATCATCCAATTGAGATTCGTACATGGATAATGTAGAATCAATATCACCAGAATTGTTGAAATGTTCAGCGATATCAAGGAAGGTTGTCGCAACATAGCCAGTTAATTGTGATAGATTACTTGGATAGATCAAAGACGAATTATCTGATAGTGCCTCAAAATGAGGATATGCTTCGCTAGCAGCTGAAATAAACGCGGAGGAATTATACCCATCTAGAAGATTTGTAATCGCTTGATTAGCAGCTTTGAAGGAATACCCTTGAAGTGTTGTCTGTACTTCTAATCCGATTCCAATTGCAGCTAATAGTGATGCCTTGAGTTCGACTTCATTTTCAGCACCATCAAAAACAGAGAGATAGTCTTTCAAGCCAGCAATTGAAATGTCCTGACTTAATTTTCTGAATCCATCTTCGCCATAATGCCAGAGATAAGCACTTGGACTATCTGGACTGTATGTGGTTCCGACACCAAGAAGCTTGTCTCGAATCATAGGACCCAGTTTCTCGGTCACATTGATTGTAGAATCTGTAGTTTCTTTCGGTTTAATCACGTAAGAGATATAGTATCGATCCACCCAAGCAAAATTCAGATCAGAATATGACATTGTGCTGTAGTTACCACGTCCATCTTCAGGATAGCCATAATTATCGCCAAATGAACCTACTCCTGGGTCGATGAATGTAACAGTCTGTTGTGAATCATCATATCCTACAATGACTAAAGCGTGGGCACCACCGCTTAGGCCGTCCTCTCGAAAAGGTTCATAATCTGAGATGTTAATCCACGCAGGATTCACGCTTATTAGCAGTGGATATCCAGAATCAATCGTATCACGAAGAAGATTCATCGCATCAACTTGAGTATCGAGGGTACTTACTGAAATCCCATATCGTTCCCAATAGTCTACAGCGTCATTGACCCCTTCAGCATCAATAGAGATATACAAAGTGAAATTTAGATTATATAGGTCAGCTGCGAAATCAGTTGGTTCTACCTGTTGATATAGTACACCAGGAAACATAAGAAACGTATCGTTATATCGGATATGTGCAAAAGAATAACCAACAGAAGAAGCTGCGAATATACCACCCAAATCCAAGTCAACTCCTGCATATTGAAAGAGGATGGAAGTTGCAGCCCATGCACAATAGCCATTAAGCTCCTGCCAAACATAAGGAACTCCATCAAGTGTTTTAACTGAAGTTTTGCTGAATACTGTATCAATGGAATCAGATGCAGACGTAACTCCTAAAATAGGAATAGCGAAAATCGTTGATATGAGTAAACCGATGACTATCAGATTTCTAAGTTTCAAATGTAATCTCCGACAGAAATGAGTTATCTAAAATCATAAGCTTGTCGATTTAGTACCTATATCTAATAGTCGAAAGAGATAATTTCATTCAATCCTAGAACTAATCATCTAGTAAAGAAGTGATATCTTGAAGACAACAAGATCGACAAAATTTGGTGTAGCTCTGGCTATTGCGCTAATAATAACAGTCGGAGGTTTATTCTTCTATAACCAAAGCCGAATCCAATCATTTGGAAATGAAGACATTTCAACTATTTGGAGCACGAATATTGACGGTGGATTGATATCAGGCCCCGCAATTGGAGATCTTGATGGAGACGCTAAACTAGAGGTGGTAATTGGAGGAGTAAGTGGAATAGTTTATGCATATGATGCTGAAAATGGAAATCTAATTTGGCAAAAAGACATTGATCAAGAAATAGACAAAGTTCCAACACTAGTGGATGTTAACAACGATAATTGTATAGATGTGATAATATCAGCTTCTGATAACTCACTAACTGCACTTGACGGTACAGATGGCAGTATTATTTGGTCTCTACGAAAACAGAATATTGACGTTACTGGACACCTGAGTGATAATCACGAACAAGACTACTATACGCTGGAGGTTACAGAGAGTGAAGCAGTATTTCTAGTAACTCTAGAGTGTTATGGAAATGATTTCGATGTTTATGGAAAATTAGATTTTCAACCTACGGATTCAGATTATGCCTGGCGAGGTTTTGAATCAGGTGATGAAGATCTCACAGTCGAAGACGTAGCAGAGGGAACATGGCATATCATGGTGAAGCAATATAGTGGGTCTGGAAATTATCATCTTAAGATAGATGTTGTCTATCTAGGTCAAAGTGAAGACTATACATACCAGTTTTCTGGAAGCCTATCTGAAACTGATGATACTGAAATGTTTGAGCTAGAAGTTTCTCCAGACACAACTGCAATGCGGTGTGTTTTAAGCTGTGGAGATAGCGATTTTGACTTATATGGAAGATTGAATGCATATCCGACAACTGACATTTATGATTGGAGGGGTTTTGCCTCGGGTTCAGAGGACATCACTATTGAATATCCAAATGCAGGTACATGGTATATTATGGTCCATTCCTATTCTGGTTCTGGTGGATTCAGACTATCGATCACAACCACACAAACAATTGATGAAGGTGAAGTCACATCTTCAATTTTGACAGATGATATTTCCGTAGTCGATCTGAATTCTGATTCTATCCCTGAAATAATCTCAGGAACAGAAAGCAACAGGATAGAAATTCTATCTGGTTTGAATGGTTCACTCCTTCAAGCATATTCTCTTGGAGTCAGTCCTCGGAGTAGCACTTCTGTTGGAGATTTGAATAATGATGGAATATTAGACCTTGTTAATCAAATTGAAAACTATCAGGTTTCCGCGCTCAGTGGGGATGATGGAGATATTTTATGGACTTATGATGTAATATTTCCAATGGTAGGAGTTCCAATAATTGCAGATATCAATGGTGATGGATTGCTTGAAGTACTGATTTCTTTAGAATCTGGAGAGTGTCAAGCAATAACTGGAAATGCAGGTGAACTTCTTTGGGAAACATCCGTCTATCACAACACAGATTCAAGTGTATCAGTTGGAGATATTGATAGAGATGGAAGGCTTGAGATTATTAGTGGACAGATTGATGGTAAAGTAATAGCTTATGAAGGTGAAACGGGCTCGGTTCTCTGGGAGTATCAATCTGATGGGAGTATTCTATTTGATGTTACAGTAGCAGATATTGATGGAGATAATGACTTAGATATTATTGGTTCAAATGATGCCAATCAGATATTTGCGCTGAACGGGAAAACAGGTTTAGAAATTTGGTCGATACAGACTCCATCATTGGTAACAGGAGCGATTGCAGTTGGAGACCTCGATGATGATTTTCTTCTAGAATTGACGTTTGCTTGTGAGAGTGGACAACTATTTTCTGTGGACCTAAATAATTCAGGACAACGAATCTACTGGCAAGGTCAGAGTGGATTCCCACTCTTTTCAAAATCCTATTCTCAAGATGTATTGGACCCCGACCTGGACACGCTATCCAGTTACTCTGAAGAGTTAATATTATCAAACCCAGAGAACTACGATTCTGATGGTGACACAATAAGAGATGGATGGGAGGTTTCTAATGGACTGTCACCAACCCTAACCGATTCGGATTTTGATGATTTGCAGGATATTGATGAGCTTCAAACCTATGGAACGGATCCTACTAATTTTGATTCTGATAATGATCGACTAAGTGATTATGCAGAGATAATAGTACATGGAACGAATCCGTTGAATAGCGATTCAGACCAAGACTTGCTAATTGATTCGGATGAGATTTTGATATTCGGAAGTAATCCCTTTGAAAAAGACAGTGATAATGACACAATCTTTGATGGTACTGAAGTCCATGAATATGGTAGCCATCCTATGTTACTCGATTCTGATTTCGATGGTATTTCAGATAAGGAGGAAATAGAAGTATACCATACTTGGGCAAACAATTCAGATTCAGATGGTGATTCTATTAGTGACTTTGATGAAATAACAATTCATGGAAGCGACCCAAACAGTGCAGATACGGATCAGGATGGTGCTAATGATTATCAGGAACTATTCGAATTAGGTACAGACCCCCTGAATTTTGATTCTGATGGTGACGCTGCTCCAGATGGGTGGGAGGTAGCATACGGATTCGACCCATTAGATTACAATGTCCCAATCCAAGAGATGCTCCTATTTAATATGCCCTTATTTTCAATCGGGATAGGTGTGCTCTTTGCTATGGGAGTGGTAATTCGAGTGAAAAGAAAAGATGAACAGATTCCATCTCATCAAGATGTGATTCCACAAGACAAAACACATTCCACACTTGCTGATCGGAGAATTCATACTTATCATGCAGAAGATGGACTTGAAAAACCATGGCTAATCGATGGAAAAGATTCACTTCTTAGAGAAGGTGATGTACATGACTTCATGCAATGGTTAGTTCATGAGGAAAGACGAATTGATGAATTGGAGAGTATGCAGGAGTACAAAAAAGCACTAAGACTTGCTAGATTGTTACTCAAATATGTACATCAGGAAGAAGCTTTGATTATGACTGGTGGCCCTAGAACATATTCTGATGCAGTTCGCCGATTAGAAGGAAAAATAAATCATCTCTTGGTTAGGATGTAAAGTCAGATACAACAAACCTTATCGGATAATTCTCAGGCAAAGCCCCTTGGTGTTGAGAATGAATTATCATCTTGTACTAACAAGAAGATGCAATCTCAATTGCGAGTACTGCCACGGTGGAGAAGAAAACGAAAATACTGAAATCAAATATAGTCTTTCTGAGCTTGAAACCTTTCTATCAAATGATACCGATGTTCAATTGATGTTGTATGGCGGAGAACCAACACTTAGAATTCCACTTATTTTGAAGTTAATGAATAAATTTCCAGATGCAAGATTCATGCTTCAAACGAATGCTCTACTATTGCATAAAATACCAAAAGAATATGCCACTCGTTTTCATTCTGTTTTAGTATCAATAGATGGTAGAAAACACATTACTGATGCATATCGATCAGACGGGGTATATGATAGAGTCATCCAAAATGCAAAATGGTTACGGGATATTGGATTTCAGGGGGATGTGGTTGCAAGAATGGCGGTTTCACAACAATCTGATATCTTCAAGGAAGTGGTCCACCTACTGGAAATAGATGGGTCAGTATTTGATCATGTTCATTGGCAATTGAATGTAGTCTGGGATGCAGAAGGAAATTGGACTGATTTTGATAAATGGATAGAAACCTCATATAATCCAGGTATAACTCGACTAGTTGATTACTGGGTTCGAAAAATGAAAAAAGGGGTGATTATGGGTATCGTGCCATTCATTCCATTAACATATTCTCTTTTGACTGGAAAAGAGTCACTCCTGCGCTGTGGTTCAGGAATAGACACATTTGCAATACATGTTGACGGGTCTATTGGTATTTGTCCAATTTCACCAGACTGGGAGTTTTCCATAGTAGGCGATATTAGAAAATCTACACCACAAGATTTGAAGAACTGCATGCTAGTTGATGAACCCTGTCCATCTTGTGAAGAATTCGATATATGTGGAGGTAGATGTCTCTTTGCGAATAAGCAACGTCTTTGGGGAGAAGAAGGATTTGAAAAAATCTGTACGACTGTTAAACACCTCATACAATCAATCAGACTGAGAGTTCCAGAGATAAAAGAGTTGATTAAAAATGGAATAATATCTTTGGATGAACTAACCTATCCTAAATATAATAATGGATGTGAGATAATTCCCTAAAGTGGCTCGTCTTCCTCTTCGGGTTCTTCACAGAGACTCTTCTGCATAACGATGATTACTTCTCCAGCACGATCAATGCGGTCTACTTCTTTATATCCTGCACGTTCGTAATATTCCTTTTGACCTTCAACAGCATCATAGACTTCAAGTTGAACACAAGTTGCATTCATATAATCAAGCATGTTTTCAGCATATTCAACAAGAGCTGAACCAATTCGCCTCTTTCTATAAGCTTTCTTCACTGCTACTCTGCTTATGACACCGGTTGTTCCCCGAAGGCGTACACGCATAGTACCAACTACCATTTCTCCAACCAGAGCTATATATTGATGGCCCATTTGAATATGCCTTGAAATTTTATCAAGTCCCTCATTAAGCGCTCCTGGGTCACGCGAGAGTTGTTTTTTCAATACTTCATATGCTTCTTCTATTATTTCTCTCACAAGGTCTACTTCTCCCAAGTTAGCTTTGCGTACTGTGACCTCAGCGTAATTATACAACTCAATTCACCTTCAATAAATCTCTAATGATTTTATATCAACAGAGCAACATAAATCATTTGGGCTTAGAACCAAGTAAAGTTATAGTCACTAAAGATATTAGTTTTTCATAGTGAGGAGTGTACCCGTACTTGAAACGATTAGAAATTAGACCTTTACAAGAAGACGACAAACCTTGGATTAGAGCAAAGATTTCAGAAAACTGGGGAAGTACAAGTATCGTAACATGCGGCAAGATTTATGATACTACAACCTTGCCGGGGTATGTGGCTTTTGATGAAAAAAAACCAGTGGGACTGCTTTGTTACAAAATGCACGATGACGCGATGGAAATCGTTGTGTTAGATTGCACTATTGCTGGAAGAGGATGCGGTACGGAATTGATGTACCACGCTGAAAAGACTGCAAAGAACAATGGTTATAGAAAGATGAAAGTCACAACTACTAATGATAACACAAATGCTCTAAGATTCTATCAAAAACTAGAATACACAATTTCTGCAATTCGGATTGGAGCAATTACCGAATATAGAAAAACACTCAAACCGGAAATTGCTATCAAAGGATTTCATGGCATTCCTATCCGTGATGAAATAGAACTGGAAAAGATTTTGTAACTGAATCAATCTAATACTTAAGTTTAATACTCTCAGCGAATATGACAATTCTAAGGATGGTCAGATTATGACTGATAAAAAGACAGAGGAAGAAGTTACTGAATCACAAAAACTTACCCCAAAAGACAAACAAGAGCTTCAAGAGGGAGCATGTGTTAATTGTGTACTACTTTCTATTATATTCACATTTGCAATGACGGTTGCAATGATACTCTAAATGGGGGTCTGGAGATGACATTTCTCATTGATCCACCCCTACTCTTTTCTTTTGGCTTCATTTCCTACTTTATAGGTGCAAAGCTATCAGATAAAACAAGTCTACCAGTCGGTAAAATCCTTGCAATATTCAGCCTTATTACCATCATCTTTACCAGTACATCGTTGTATCTTAATATGGCGTACATGGATTGGTTCTGGATGCCATTCTCACCGGTTGTCACATCAGGCAAAGACTTGATGATTAATTCAGGTATATTCGCATTCGAGTCAATTAATACTGCTGGACTAATAGATGCACTAGCAGCAATTCAGATTGCACTTTACCCATTATGGATTTATTTCGGAATCAGATTCTACAATTGGCGGCAAAAATAAAATAGAGAGAGCGCATATGCGCTCTATCACTTATTCTTCGTCCTCATCATCACCATAACGGCGTGAAGAGCCAAGTCTTCGAGAGTCATCAATTCGTAGTCTATCAGGATCAGAACTTGTTAGGTCGCGTCCAGGTCTTCCTTTGGGAATTGCTCTACCTTCCTCTTCTTCTGCTTCTTCAGCAGCTCTAACAATATCGTCATCAGCCTCACCAGGGTCAATCTCATCACCCTCAAGTTTGGCTTTCTCGATTACCCGTTCCTTTCTCTGGAATAGCAGATAATACAAGCTAGTGAATATCGCTACTAATGGAAATGCTACTAGCTTGGAAACATCTCTGAAAAGATACGTAGCATAGGTGTCTGCAATTAAGTCAGTTTGGAACCAACTAGCGATTAGTGCACTACCTCCAGTAGATGCAGCAATAATGCTGTCTACAAAGACGTAACCACTTGCCAAGAAGAATGTCAACAATGGTCCGAAATCAACTAATCTCGAACGTTGCTCTTCTACCTCTTCGATGATAGTTCGTCCAATTCCACTCATAGCATAGACCAAGAAGAACAGAGTCATAGCAATATCAGTAGGTTCGAACCCAAATGCCTGTGACCGGCGTAGAACATTGAATAGGAAATATCCAGAATATACACCGATAAAGATAGTTAGCAATGAAATATTTAGTGCTGCACCGCGGCCCGCATATCTAAGGAATGCAAAAAATGAGATCGCCGCAAACAATCCCAAGAGACCCATTGCAATTGCAATGAATGGGAAATGAATCTCAAGGTTCTGTTGCCATCCTGGGAATACACCAGTCAAAATATCTCCAAGACCCAGAATATTGTTTGGTAATAGAACTAACGATGCGATTATTTCAGCAGCAATGATACCGATTCCAATGAGTAGAAGAATGAAACTACCCATACCAATTGCTATTCCGCCTTTTTTGGGTTCAGCAATAGTAGCTATTCTTAAACTGGTTCTCGATGATAAATATGCTTGAAATGCAATCCAACCAACCCAACAAATCATTGCAAAGAAGATGAGTGGAGCAGTACCAGCCAGCAGTGATAAAAAGACTGCCGCTGCAAAAGAAACTACCATCCATGCAACACCAATAAGCTCATTCCATCTACCTCTTCCGCGTCGTTTTATCCAGAGTTTATCCAATTTGAGTCCAGTAAGAACAACGCCAATCATGAAGTATATTGTACCAGCAGCTCCAACATACGCAAAAACATTGACGAGTATTTCTTCAATGAATAGACTTTCGGTCCATGTCATCAAGAATGAAACAAAGAATGCCAGAAATGTAGTTGCTGCAAACACGACTGTATACGCAACGTATCGCTTGGTTCTGAAGAACACCTTCAGACCTTCTCCGATACCTGAAAGAACAGGGATATTCATTATGTTTTCCTCCCTAACTTATTTACATTGATTGCGTCTAAGGATTTAAGCTTTCCATTGACAAGGGTATGAAAGAAGAGGATAGGTTTTTCGTTGAAATCATGAAAATTCTTATCTCGATTCATCTGAGAGATGTCCTTAAATGGTTATAAGAGAGAAAACACTTGTGAGCAGGAATTCTAGGGTCTAGTTTTCGTAAACTCTGTGCCAATCTGGCTCTAAGGCGAAACATGCCCTCATTACACATTAACTCCCCCCCCTCCTACCACGAAGCCCTATTATTCTGCTCACACCTGAATTCTAGACGATGATTCATTAAATAAAGAATTCAATCTCAAAGTTATTTTGGATGACAGAAATAACAGACACTCGAATCAGCCACCATCTCTAAAAAATATTTATGAATCAAAAATGTGTATTATAGTTGGTTGAGTGGTATGTATAATTTGGTTAATCTAGTAAATGATGTTATAGATATATTCCTTAGAAAAGGAATTGGTCGTTTAGAGTCAGCTGATAGTTGCTTTGTATTCAAGATTGGAAAATACACTCTCGTAATTCCGGAACATATGCTCAAAGAAGAATGCAAAAAGAAGGTCGTTGGAAAGTTTTACTCACGACCAAGAAAAATGAGCCACAAAAAAATACTTGCAGTAATAGATCTGATTTTGAATGAATATATGTTTACAGAGCTGAGTGGAGTAAACTACAGTATCGAAAAAATTCGTGCATCATTATCTAAAAGAGGAAAGCCAGAAGAATTCAGAGAGGGGCCTCCCGGAAAAGTCCATACTCGTTTCCGTAGAGGTAAGACTAAGTATGTACTTGTCAGTGATGCTCCAGCTAATTCTGAAACCAATCATGAACTGCCTCTATTTCATCAACTCAAAGAAAGATGGACACTTGGTAGTGTGTTACGTAGTTTCTCGTTACTGAGAGAAGATAAATATGGCTGGCACCGTGAGTTCGAGATTGATGCAATATCAATAGTAGAAAACGAAGTATTCCTCTTTGAGATGAAACATAATACATATCCAGATCCGAATAAAATAATCAAAGACCATCTACGAGCAGCTCGATGGATTGGATCATGGCATAAGAAAATGAATCATAAGATTACACATTTTTGTCCAGTATTATATATGAGAAAGAAACAAGGAGCTGCTTCACAGGTGTTGAATCACATCTTCTTTGAAGAATTGCCTGAAGAATTTTCGTCTGAAACAGTACGATTTCTGAAAAGGTATTGGTTAGCATATTGAATGCATTCCAAAATTTTTATAGAAATCATCACTCCAGTTTATTAATGAGAATTGACAATCTTCATTATTAGAGTAAAACGGTAAAAGGAACTAAAATGATAGAAGAATTAATTCTTGTACGCCATGGAGAATCACACCATATTGTTGAAGATATATCTGGGGGTTGGACAGATACACCTCTTACAGAACGTGGACAAAGACAAGCGCAAGCTGTCGCAAATCGCCTTTTTGATATGTTTGATTCAAGAGATTTCACATTATTCTCTAGTGATCTTATGAGAGCAAGTGAA
>WJMJ01000114.1 GCA_014728035.1 Promethearchaeota archaeon
GATAAGAATCAAGTGTAACACAAAGAGAAAACAGAAGAAGTGAAATTATGTTACCAATTGTCAACAAAAAGCAACGAAGATTATTCATTGTAGACGCCGGTTGAAAAATACATAATTGTGCCGGTCGAAAAGTGCAGAACCAACCCGATGATTACACCCATCGAGGACGGGACATGTTATCGGATGAGGAGTGGTTCATAATGAGAGATAAAGACCGACACGGAATATCCATAAGCCAGGTGGCAAGAGAGAACGGAATTAATTGGAGAACTGCAAAAAAATACATGCAAAGTCCTAGCCCTCCAAAATATAGATCCAAAAAAAGAACTGATGGCAAACTGGATCCATTCAAGGATCATATAAAAGGAATGCTTGAGGATTATCCATATTCAGCCAAGAAAATTATGGAAGAGATCAAAAACATGGGATACACTGGCAGCTACACACTGGTTAAGGACTTCGTATATCCAATGAAAAAAGATAGAGCTATTCCAGCAGAATTGAGATATGAAACACCACCAGGAGTGCAATCGCAAACTGACTGGTTCGATTTCGGATATATCATCGTTGATGAGATAAAAAGAAAACTTTGGGGTTTCTCAACAATTCTCGGTTATTCAAGGACAAGATACCTGGAGTTTACAACGGAATGCAAAACCCCCACATTCATCAAATGTCATCTGAATGCTTTTGATTATTTTGGAGGATACACTGAAACAAACCTCTATGACAACACCAAGAATGTCGTCCTCAAACGTCTTTTAAAATCATCGGACTCCATCTGGAACCCTCTTTTCAAGGATTTCTTCACTTATTATAACTTTACACCAAGACTATGCAAACCAGGGATTCCAGGTGCGAAGACTAAAGGAAAGATTGAAAGGACAGGCAGATTCATTAGAGAGGATTTCTTCATGGGATTGAAGTTCGATTCTATATCAGACTTGAATGCAAAGGCTTTGGCTTGGTGTAACAAAGTCAATTCTCAAGAGCATTCTACCACACACGAGATCCCATTTGATAGGCTGAAAGAGGAGAACCTCAGACCTGTCAAGGGTATAACTCCTTTTCAGATAATCATCAGTGAATTCCGGAAAGTGTCGAGAGATTGCTTTATATCATACAGGGCAAACAAATATTCTGTTCCATGGAAACATGCTGGAAGAGAAGCGAAACTTCTTGTCAAGGATGACAAGTTTGAAGTGGAGATCGGTGGAGAGATCGTTTGTGTTCATGAGATCATTCCAGGAAAAAATAGACTGATAAAGATCAAGGAACACTTCGCCGGATTATACAAGGAAATCCTCTATCGAAACAGAGATACTCATTTGAAGAGGATCCAAGGCCATGTATCATCAGATTCTCCTATTCTTATGGATTCCAATAAAGCATCGAATGTCAAGGTTGAACAGCGTGATCTATCAACCTATGATGATCTTATCATGGAAGGTGATCTGAAATGAGTGAATCAAACACTTTGGCTCGGATTCACGAGAACCTTTTGAAACTCAAGATGTATTCTGCAGAGACCGCTATTGATTCTCAACTTGAATTGGCAGTTTCAAATAAATCATCGATTGTTGAGATCCTGGACCAGATTCTAGATGGTGAAGTCAAATATAGAAAATCATCAGCGATAGAGACAAGGACCAAACTGTCTGGCATACCAGTAAGAAAGACACTTGATGAGTTCGATCTTTCATATCAACCGTCTATAGACAGGTCTATGTTCGATGATCTCAGAACTCTCAGGTTCGTATACAATCAAGAGAATGTGATATTTCTTGGTCCTCCAGGTACAGGAAAGACCCATCTTGCAATTGGACTGGGTTTGGCAGCCATAGAGGCTGGTTTCTCCATTTATTACATTACATCTTCAACATTGATAGAGAAGCTGAAAAGGGCCAATCATAGGGGTACACTGGATAGAGCTTTGAAGACGCTGGGCAAGTACAAGGTTCTGATCGTGGACGAAATAGGATATCTGCCCATGGACAAAGAAGGAGCTCACCTTTTCTTTCAGTTGGTATCCAGCAGATATGAGAAAGGGTCAACGATATTCACGTCGAACAAGACTTACAGTGAATGGGGTGAGATTCTTGGAGACAATGTGATAGCAGCAGCTGTCTTGGATAGGATTTTGCACCATAGTGTCACTGTGAACATCAAGGGAGAGAGTTACAGGTTGAGATCGAGGAAGAAGGTAGGGGTATCTTATCCTCCTCCGGGAGGTTCCAACTGATTGCCTTTAAATAGTCCCTATGTATTTTTCAACCGGCACTTTTGTGTA
>WJMJ01000115.1 GCA_014728035.1 Promethearchaeota archaeon
TACCGTGGTTGTTGAATTCCATTCCACTATTTCTTGTGGATTAGTTATTTCCCAACCTGTAGTTGTGGTGGTATCTTGTTCATACCATAAAGTCAGATTGTAGTTAATTCTAATCGATTGGTTCGAGCTGAATGAGAGTGATGTAATATTCTCATTGTCTTTTGTCCATTCCCAGTGGTGTGATGTCAACGCACTAGAATTGCCCTCGAGGGATATTTGTTCCGGTGATGTAAAGACGAGTGCAGAATTTGATGTTTGATTCCATGGAATATATGTATAATTTAGTAGTGCTTCTCTACTGGATTCTAGATTCCACTCGTCACTAAAGGTGTAGTGTCGCTCTGTGAGGATTGGATCCGGATCAGTTTGATCAGTACTCCATTCAATAATAGGATAAGTACCCAAATCTAGAAGGATTTTCCCATCAATTAGAGTATAGTAATATGTATCCTGAGTAAGATTAGCTGTTTCAGTTACTGTTAGCCATTCAAATACAATTGTCTGAGATTCTATTTGCTCCGGCGTAGTAATATTTGCACTTGGTGAAGATTTGTTAGACCTAACTACTAGAAATGCATAATTGGTCGATGCTGGACTATACGAACTACCTGTCCTATAATAAATTGAAAAATTCACAAGTGATCCATTGTGTGGTTGATTGTAAAATTCTTGAGAAAGTTGGTCGTAATATGATCCCATATATTCTTCAGTTTGGAAATCATGGTAGTCAGCATTAACACCCAAGACCTCTCTCTCTTCTGCTGCTGTTATGTTGTCTATTTCCATCTCTACTTTATAGAGGGTCCAATCAGGTATGAGAAATTCTGCCAAACTCAGTTCGCTTGTGTGGATATCGCTCTGTCTGTACGTGTTAAGGATGGATATCTGCTTATCTGTAAGAACCTGATTCATATACATTGTTGAATTTCTGGTATCTCCTTTTTGGCTTACACTAGATATACTAAAAGCATCATAATCAAAGATAACCGATTTATCGGACTTGCCATTTTCAGTCACATTGTTTTGCGGCACATAAAAAATACTGATGGACATTATCAAGATAAGTGAGATTATTATAGCTTTTCTCATGATTATTCCTCTTTTCAGCGTGACATATTTTCGATTTCCTGCAACCGACTTTTTTATGAAATAAGGTGGAGTATATATTTCTGGTGTCTATTCAGTCTTTCTTGGGTTTCTTCAACTGCAGGTTATCAACAGGTCCCTAAATGATAATCTAACGCATTACTATATCAATACAATGGGGTTGTATCACTTGCTATTTATCGAAAACTACTTGTTTGGTTAATCACTTGTTTCATGAAACTTATCCATGGTATCTGATGAACCGTTTTCTTCCTTCTCGGATTTCAGTGAACCTTGCATCGCCCTCAATAAGCTCTGTTACAATCTCTCGTGCTTTACTATAGGAGATTTGCATCTCGTTAGCTATTTCTTGTCGGGTCAGGCCGATTTTATTTCTGGCCAGCAGTATTCTTAATTTTGCAACATCAGATATTTCTTCTATGAAGTAGGTTATCTGTCCTGTCATTTCAGATGTATATTTCGGCTCAATAACCCCTCTTTCTATCCAATCATTAAATGTTCCAAAGACTTCACTTGGTTCGATTTCCAATTTCTTTGATACTTTCAGAAGGTCTTCTGGAATCGTTATCAGTTTCTTTTCTTGCATGGTCTGGATAATAGCTAACTCATCATCTCTAATCATATCTGGATATGCTACTGTATAAGTATGATAAATTGCATCTCCAAATGACAATTCTAATTCGTTTTTCCAATCTGTTGGGTTATAAGCCACTTCGTTATCAGTACTAGATGTGTTATCTATTCTATCTACAATCTCCCTCATCTTCTTTAAGACGACAGCATCGATTGTTGTTGTGGAGGTAATAACTGCTAAATGATTGATTCCTGTAACTACTGAAACATTGAAGTTGTTTTCGTCAATATGTACTACTGAATTCGGTTCTATCTTTTCTATCTTCTTTCTTGCATTTATCGTGAAGAGAATATCTTTAATTTCTGACTCGGTGAAGTCAGTGGTATCATCTCTTGTGTAGTGATAAATGGCTTTCTTCATCCCCGGAATGACGAGCATCATGAGCTGGACACTAGATAGCGTCTTAATACCAACAAATGACAATCCCGCAATCGATGAACTCTTAGATTCAGGTTCAGATCTTTTTCTCTTTTTGACAAGGAGGCCAATCAAACCTATTATCAAAAGCGACCCTGAACCAATCGCTATAGGTGGGATGATTCCAAGCCAACTTGGTGTTTCATCAGTAATAATCGCAGTAGATTCTTCAGTAATTATTGACCATTCACTTTCAGAACCTGAAAACTCAGCCCATACCCTAACTGAATCTGCTCTATCTGGGATTGAGATTGATATGGTACCTTGACCGTTCGTATCGATTACGATATTGTGAGTTTGCTCACTCAATACATCATTATCATTGGAAAATTCAACATGAACTTGAATAGTAATGCCAGATCTATAGGTATCCCTTCCAGAAAGCAGAACGTCGATTTGAATGGTGTTTCCAACGGTATCAATATTTAGTTGAATATCTATGTCATAAGTTATTTTGTCTATTATCGTAAGAGTACTAGTTGGATTACTAGACTCGTAGCTTTCCGAATCAATATCAAATTCCAACTGATAGTTACCTATAGATAATGATTCATTCAGCCAAATGTCTGCTTCGTATCTTTCTGTTAAATCATTGTAGGTCATATTGTAGATAGCATCATCTAGTGTTACCGATACATTAGCAAAGATAATTGGTTGATCTGTGAGTGAGTCAAATACTTCCACATACACTAAGATGGTTTCATTGGTATATTGCGTAAATGTATAGAGCGTATCAGTATATAGTTGACGTAATCTTATCTCAATATCTGTCTGGTGGATTGAAGAGATGTAACCAGACTTTGTGAATCGAATCTCAAATATGTATGTTGAGTTAGGAAGATTTGTTGTGCTTAAGTCTATGAAATACTCTCCTGTATCTGAATCATAAGAAATAGTAGATGCTGATGTCCAATCGATATCGAAAGAATCTGCGATAATTGTGGAGTTATCTCGTGTATCAATATATGCAATTCGTAGTGCTATTGTTTCATTTATGAAGGCAACATCTGAACCACTTGATAGAATCGATGTGGGGATTGCATTCACTGTGATATCTAACGAGTAGCTTTGATTTTCATATCCATAAGCTGAAACATTGACTGATATCGTATGAATTCCTGTTCCCAAAAAGTTTCCGTGTATTTCTGCAATCCATGATTCTCCGTTCCAAATCATCGATATCTCATTGTTATTAGTGGTTACATTGCATTCTGAATCCTGTATAATTGAATTATTCACCATTAGATATGATATGCTCAGAGTAAATGATTCATCATAGTAAATTACTGACTGTGATGCAATTGCTTCTATAATCGTATCTGTCTCGGTCACATTCAGCGTTACGGATATTGAATTAATATTAAATCCATAGCGATATCCAACTATGTCAATATCATGCATACCAAGCTCTATTTCTGGTCCAATAATTACTTGATATATCCCTCCTCCAATATGAGTTGCTTCAAATGTGAAACTCAAAATAGACACATTTACAGATGCATCAATAATAGGTGAGCTATTTGACATCTCTAGGAATACTTCTAGAGATATTTCATTTGCATAATCTATTGTACTATCAACCCAATTTGTATCTATTACTGCTTCATCATCAATCACATGAATCCAACTTGTTTCTATACCTTTTTCATATCCCGTCTTGTTTGCAATAACTGTTGCATTCCAAGTTCCAAGATCAATCATACTAGCTTGCAATGAGATGTACCAATATTCTGCAGAACTATTGTATTGAAGATTATAGGATCTTGTTTCATTTATTATGAGGAGCACATCTGCTCCAATTATTGGTTCGTAATCATGATCGTAGTATACTGTCAAGCTGAAATCATCAACGTATGAAGATGTTTGAGTGAATGGTTGCCAACTGACATAGAAGAAATTGGCAGCTCTCGTGATATTGATATCTATCGTCAGATTGGTTTGTAATTGGTATCCATAAATCCATGCAGATATTGTTGCATTAAACACACTAATTCCAATATCAGCAGCTTCTATTGACACATTCCAGGTACTTCCGGAAACATGACTTAGATTGAATGTTCTTCCGTCAATTGTCACGTTAACAACAGCAGAAGATGGTACTGGGTTTCCAGAATAAGTATAATCAATTGAAAGGTTCAACTGATCCGTTATTTCAACCGTCACATTTGCTGGATTCCAATAAACTGAAATTTCAGTACTAACATTCAACACATTCAGAGAATCATAGTAACTTGCATTTTGGTAGTCTGGTGCCCATAATTGAATGAGTATATTGTGTGGGCCTAAATCCAAAAACAGTCCAGTAAGATTTGCAGCCCATAAAGTCCCTGTATAGTTCAATTCTATAGGCGTATCTCCATCAATAGAGATATTTGCTACAACAAAAGAATTAGGAACTTGTTGTCCATCAAAACAAGAAGTATAATTCACTGCTATGTCGAATTGGCCAAGATAGTCAATAGTGTTTATCATATCAACTGTGATGTCCGTACATGCAATTGTAATGGTGATTTCATGAGTAGTATTTGATTGCCATTCGAATCCATATAACCAAGCATCAATCACTGCTGTATATGTTCCAACTCCGATATCGTTTCCTGAAATTGTGATAGTCCACGAATCTATTGAATATACCAATTGATAATCAAGAGCTCCAACAGTAACATTAACAGTTGCATTTGTGAATACATCCCCACCACTATAGGTATAGTCAACTGCAAGCTGCAAATCCTCCAAGTGCTCGATGGTAACATCTTCAGGCAACCATGAAACTGATAGACCTGTAGTGACATTATTTACTATCAATGTGTCTGAATATTCTTGATAGGAATAATTGGATGCCCAAAATCTTAGAAGAATGCTATGACTTCCTAAATCCAAAGATAATCCTGTTAGGTTTGCTATCCATAAATCTCCAGATAAACTCAATGAGATTTCTGTTTCTCCATCAATTGACATATTTGCAATAGTAACACCAGTTGGAACTGCATTACCATTTAGACTAACTGAATAATTTCCAGTTATGTTGATCTTTCCAAGATAATCAATGCTGTTTGATGAAATATCTACTGAAAGATTGGTACTTGTAGATTCTATGGTTATTGATGATGTGATATTTGTCTGGTATTCATATCCATAAAACCAACATCGAATTGTTGCAGAATATACACCAACTCCAAGCTCACTACCAGCTATTGTTAGAGTCCATATTCCTCCACTATAGGTAAGTGTACTGAAATATTCCCCAATGGTGATGTTTACTAACGCTGCATCTGTAACGTCACCTTGTGCATAATAGTAATCTACGTTGATAGTAAGATCTTGTATGTATTGGATAGTAGCATCTGTTGGATTCCAAACAACATCCAATACGGTGCTTACATTATTTACTATCAATTGGGTAGTCACCTCTTGATACTGATACTCGGGAGCCCAAAATCGAATTATTACATCGTGTGTCCCCAAATCCAATTCATATCCAGTGAAGTTGGCTGTCCACAGACTTCCTGATTGATTCAATGGAATTGCTGATGCGCCATCAATTGATACATTTCCTACAACATTTGTGACCAAGGACTCACCATTGAATACAGCTGAATAATCCACAGTGAGGTTGATATTACCCAAGTAGTCTATTGTTTGAGAAGACCACTGGGTATCAAGTGTGGTTTCTGCAATTGTTATTGTAATATCTATGGTCGTGCTAGTTTCCCATTCGAATCCATGGAGCCAAGCATCCACATAAGCTGTGTATGTTCCCACTCCAAGGTCACTACCTGGAATTGTTACTTGCCATGCATCAACTGAATAAACTAACTGATACAATATTCCCCCAACTGTTACATTTACAGTAGCATTGGTGAATACATCACCACTATGATAGGTATAGTCTATGGTAAGATCAAGATTTTCGAGATGTTCAATAGTCACATCCGATGGATTCCAAATGGTTGAAAGATTTGTCGAAACGTTGCTTACTGTCAGGAGGGTCCAATTTGTCTGAAATACATAATTCGGTGCCCATGCTTGGATTGAGATATTATGCTCTCCAAGGTCGAGATTTAGACCCGTTAGATTTGCAATCCAGTAATCTCCTGATATTGTCAGATCTCTTGTATCCATTTCATCAATGGTCAGATTTGCTGCAACTATTCCCATTGGAACTATAGAATCATTGAGCGCCATTCGATATGTCATGGTCAAGTTGAACTGTCCAAGATAGTCAACGGATGATGAGGACCAATCCACTGTTAGGTATGTTGATGTGATTGTGACATTGATATTATTGGTCGTGTTTGTTTCCCATTCGAATCCATACAACCATGCATTGACTTCTGCAGAATAGACACCAATTCCCAAATCACTACCTGGGACGGTTACACGCCATGCTCCAGAAGAATAACTCAGAGTGTAATCGATGCTTTCAATCGTAACATTCACTGTAGCATTAGTGAACACATCACCTCCCGAATAGGTATAATCAACTACAAGTTGTAGGCTTTCTACATACTCGATAGTGACATCACTAGGAGTCCAGATAACTGACATGTCGGTTGTTACATTGTTGACTATAAGCAGTGTCCAGTTGGTTTGGAATACATAATTTTGCGCCCATGCTTGAATTGAGATATTATGTTCGCCTAAGTCGAGATTGAAACCTGTCAGATTTGCTATCCAGTAGTTTCCTGCTTCTGATAGGGAAATAGTATCTGTTTCATCAATGGTTAGATTAGCAATAACCAGTGCTGATGGAACTATTGAGTTATTGCGCGTCATTCGATAAGCCATGGTCAGGTTGAATTGCCCAAGATAATCTATTGAAGATGAAGACCATTCTACAGTCATATATGTTGACGTTATAGTTACATTGATGTTCAAAGTAGTGTTTGTTTCCCATTCGAATCCGTACAACCATGCGGAAATATCCGCTGAATATACACCAATACCAAGATCACTGCCTGGAATTACCACTTGCCAGGAATCCGATATGTATGAAAGTGAATAATCATTTGAACCAATTGTTACATTAACTGTAGCATTGGAGAAAACATCACCTTGACTGTATGTGTAGTCGACTATTAATTCAAGATTGTCCACATATTCAATAGTGACATCACCAGGTGTCCAGCTGACTGAGATGTCTGTTGTGACATTGTTTACCGTAAGCATTGTCCAGTTTGACTGGAACACATAGTTTGGAGCCCACGCACGAATGGTGATATTATGCTCTCCTAATTCTAAGTCTAGGCCAGTCAGGTTTGTTATCCAATAGTTACCTGATACTATCAGGTTTCTTGTATCAACTTGATCAACAGTTAAATTGGCAGTGACTATTCCCGTTGGAACTGTCGAGTCGTTTCGGCTCATCAAATATTCCATAGTTAGATTGAAGTTTCCTAAGTAATCGATAGAAGTTGACGTCCAATCTACAGTCATGTAAGTCGAAGTGATAGTGACATTGATGTTGTTGGTTGTGTTTACTTTCCATTCGAATCCGTACAACCATGCATTGATTTCTGCTGAGTATACCCCAACTCCCAAATCACTACCTGAAACGGTTACACGCCAAGCTCCAGAGGAATAACTTAGAGTATACTCATGTGATTCGATTGTGACGTTAACAGTAGCATTAGTGAACACATCTCCTCCCGAATAGGTATAATCAACTACAAGTTGCAGATCTTCTACATACTCTATAATGACATCACTAGGAGTCCAGATAACTGACATGTCGGTTGTTACATTGTTGACATTGATAAGGGTCCAATTTGATTGAAATGCGTAATTTGGAGCCCATGCCTGAATTGAGATGGTATGTTCACCGAGGCTCAGATTAAGACCGGTTAGATTTGCGACCCAGTAATCTCCTAATGCTGTTAGTGCTTCAGATGTTCCTCCATCAATTGAAAAATTAGCAATAACACTTCCTTGAGGTACTGGTGAATCATCTATTGATACCCAGTATCCTACGGTGAGATTGATATTCCCCAAATAGTCTATTGAAGTAGAGGTCCAATCAACTGTCAAGTAGGTTGCTGTTACGCTAACCGTGACATCTGATGTAACATTGCTTTTTGATTCATAACCATATAACCATGCATCAATTGTCGCAGTATATACTCCTTCTCCAAGAGTGCTTCCTTTGATACTTCCGAGCCAGAAACCACCTGAATAATTCAATTGATAGCTTTGTCCCTTTATAGTAAGGTTAACAGAAGCAGTATCCGGTACGTCTCCTCCGCTATATGTATAATCCACTGAAACATTAAGTGTTTGAAGATATTCAATATCTGCATCAACTGGTTCCCAAGTAACTACCAAAGATGTTGTGGCGTTATTTACTGTAAGACTCTGTACCTGTGTTTGATACTGGTAGCCAAATGACCATGCTTGTATTGAAACATCTTGTATGCCTAAATCAAGAAACTCACCGGTGAAATTGCCTATCCAATAATCTCCAGATTGGTTAAGATTGTAGACTAATCCGTCTATTGTGATGTTAATATACTCGGTAGATGTTGGGACTGGTGATGAATCACCATCATAAGTATAACTTACAGTCAAGTCAATTTGTTGATGGTACTCTATTGTTGTTGCACTCCATTGTAGATTCATTGTTGTGTTTGCTATTGTAAGATTAAAGTCAATCCCTGCACTTGTTGCGAAATCATATCCATATTTACTGATGTTTACTGAAACATCATAATATCCAATATCGAATGTATTATTGAGTTCTATCCAGTATGTTCCTGTATCGCCGAGTAAGGAATATTTTGTACTATTGATGATGATATCCAATTGAGTGGCATTGGCTATCAAGTCCGAATTTGAATCTGTATAATTTACGTGGAAGATTACCGATTGAGTATAATCAAAAGTCTGTGTTGTCCAGCTTACCGATAGTGATGTTGGCTCTTTTGATATGGTAAGACTTGCACTAGCATTGTACTGAGCCTCATATCCATTTTTCCATGCGGATATGTTTAGGTTGAAAGATCCAAACCCAGGACTTGCATCAGAACCATTGAACTGAATTCTATATGTTTCAGAAGCACTATGCCA
>WJMJ01000116.1 GCA_014728035.1 Promethearchaeota archaeon
ACCACCAACAGACAACTCAGAACGACCCTGATTAAAAATCCAAATTCGGCCAAACAACACATCATCACCAGACGAAGAACTATTATAAAGATCCACACAAACACCCATACCATAATCAGAAGCAGAAACCACAAAATTACGTATGGTAGAGGTGTTGCTGCCGTTTGTTGAATAATCACCTGTGTTGCCTTTGAATGGATTCCATTCTGGATCCGGTGGTGAATCAACAGGCCGATAGCCTAGAATAATGCCAGGATCTGGATCTGTTGGTTCTAAACGTGGAGTAAACAATGTTAGTTGATCTGTGGGTTTTTGGTTGTATAGTTCAGGTTTATCTCTTGTTGCAAAACCCCATATTGGGGAAGCAGGGCTGTATTCTTTGCCATCATAGGCTTTTGCATACCAGGTATAATATCCACAGTAGTCAAGATCACTCCATGTTACTTTTGCACGACCTCTGTTTTGTACATCTGTATCTTTCTCTATTAAGTCATGGGTGGAGGCATCAAAGAAGGATACATCCATTAAATCACCATCAGCGTCTTCTACTGTTACTTCAAGTGATGGGTTCAAGCTAACCTCGGATTCTCCATCCTCTGGAGATGGGTTTGATGGTGCGAATGGAGCAGAGTTGTTTACATCTGTTATGGTGAAGTAATAGATTTGTCCTGTGTCGGTGGCACCTGTTTCTTGATCGTCGGAGTCGTAACCAGTTGCTACTGCTGAAAACTCGTATTCTCCGGGATCTAACTGTGGTGTTTCAATAACGAATTCTCGGTTATCTTCTGTGATAGTTTGTGTACTCGTAAGGCTCCACTCTGTTCCGCCAACTGGAGTAATTGAGTCATAAGGGCGGTATCTGAAACCTGCTTTTGCATAATCTGAAGCTGAGCCTATGTTTACAAGATTTCCAGAGAGAACTGCAATGGATCCTTTTTGATGTGCATTATTGATTGTTTCTACAGTAAGAGGATCCTCTTCTATATCAAAATAGCATGTGTCTCCGTAATCAAAGCATCCAGTTGGACTGCCGTCAAAATTATAGCCTACTGCTACTGCTGAAAACTCATAATTTCCTACTGATAGTTCTGGTGTTTTAATTGTGAAATCTACATTTATAGAACTACCAAGAAATGTTTTATTTGTAGTATAACTCCAACCGCTAGGTATCTCAGCGGAACCGGAGGTAGGTCTATATCTGAAACCTACTTTGACTTCGTATGATTCGCCGCCGTATGCAAGATTTCCAGAGAGAACTGCACGGTATCCATTCTGAGTTGCATTGTCTATAGTTTCTACAGATGGAGGGTCAGTGCATACGCCTGAAGGATCTCCGTTATGAACCAGGATGCTTTCAGTGAAAAAGTTATGGTATGTTTCAACTTCAAGATTATAAAGAGCTGTTTCTAGATCTACTTTTTCTATAGATGTGATCTCAACTGGTTTGCCTTTATCATTGATTAAAATATCACCGATTTCAGCTTTCCTGAAATGTATCCATTCACCGTTTATATAACCTGGATGATCGGGGGTTACTACTAATTTACTGTTAATAAGTAGATTATAGTTGTATGTACTCTTATCCTTTACTTCACTAAATGGATGATAATGTACTTCAGAGACTCTACTTTTTACAACATTTTTTGATTGAGGGTTGTAACATTTTACCATGTCTCCAACTTGTATTTCCTTGATGGGTTTAAATGATCCATCAGCCATGCTAACCAATGTATCTTCAGAGAAACACAGTATTCCTTTAATATCGATATAGTGTGTTTTTGTATTAGAAACTTCTCCACAGTTATCGTAAACCTTGTGTTTAACCCATTTATTACCGCCACTAACCCACATGTAACTTTTTGATGAACTACCAGAAACCCAAACAAGATGACCTTTAGCTTTCCATTTATATGTTTGCACAGTACCATCAGAATCAGAACTGCTGCCAGAGAAATCATAGTCTTGATAGGTATCTCCCTCAGACGGACCACTTACACTACTCACAGAAGGCGGATTATTACAATTTGAGGCGCAATCACACATCGGGCTATCACATAAATCACCATTACAATTTTCATCATCTGAATTACCACATATTTCTGGAGCACCAGGATAGATACTGGCATCATTGTCATTACAATCACCATTACTGGAAACATAATTGTCTCCGTTATATGTACCGCAACTAAAACAAAATTGATGAGTGGAGCTACCTCCATGATCGTCACCATCATTATCCTTGTAACAAGTTATCGTACCTGAACATGGATTATCATCAACAGATCCATCGCAATCATTATCCTTGTTATCGCACCATTCACTTAAACCAGGCCTTCTATCAGCATCATTGTCATTACAGTCTATTTGTTTTCCATCATCACCTGGTTCCCCAGGATTACAATTATCCCAGCCGTCACCATCATTATCGACACAGCCAGTAGAAGTCGTAAAAGATTTTGAATCTCCCTGAACAGTAGGCAGACCCATTGTAGTTGGATCTAACCATGCATAATATGTATAAGTTGTATCCTCAGCTAAATTAGAAATAGTTTTTGTAATAGTATGATCCTGATCATCACTATAACTACCACATGGGAATGAAGATATCGGGGTATCCTTATTGTGAACTAAAATATTTTCAGCGAAATAATTATGATAGTCCTCTACTTCTATATTATACACTGGTACTTTTTCAAAAACTTTTTCAACTGATTCAACAACTATTTTTTCACCAATAACAGAACGTAGCATGTCACCTTTTTTTATCATACCAGCTGAAATCCATTCTCCATCAACCCATACAGGATGATTAGAAGTCAACCTGAGTTCATCATTAATAACAAGATAGTAAGAATCTGCATCTTCAACTGGATGATAAAACACTTCAGAAACACGGCTGCTAGTAACA
>WJMJ01000117.1 GCA_014728035.1 Promethearchaeota archaeon
ACTATCTAGAAACAAGTGATTATCCTCAGGCTGTCTTTGAACTAGTTGAGAATCACCCATCTTTCTACACTGAACAAGACACAATATCCACAATTGAGTCAGTAATCAAAACCTCTGAATCTCCGTGGCATCTAATTAAGGCAGTACTAGGTTTTCGGAAACTCGCAGAGAATGAATCAATTCGTTCCGCCATCCAGTCAAGATTTTCGGATATCATTACGGCCACTAAGAAGTTTGAAACCATTTGGACACCAGTTGAGAGTATTTGTTCTGATTATTCCTTTCTTAATGACTCCAAAATTATAGATGCCCTAATAGAGTCCCTCCATCATCCTGAGATCTCAAAAAACATTATCAATTTGATTTGCTCATACTACGAGATTACAAGCAAACCCGAAATCCAGCAAGCTATTGGAGATATTCTATCATCGATACCTTTTGTTGATTTGATGAATATCTTGGTTCCTATTCATGATTTGCCTCATGTTATGCAGTCTAATCCTGTTAGACCTGCGCTAAAATCAAGATTGGATGATTTTGTGAGATTCTACTCGGAAACAACTCTATCTCTAAATTACGTTGGATTGGTTTCACAAGTTCCTGCTTTGATGAATCACGAACCAATTCGATCTGAACTATATGATCTTATTCCTGAAATTGTCGAATCATTAGAGAATGGATACTCTCTGTATGAACTAATCCCCCTCTATATTCATTCTTCTTGGTTTAAGGAATTGCTAAGTGACCCCCGTTGGAAACAGGGCGTTGTTGAACGATTCAAGGTTGGTTATGGGTATATCCTACTTGTATCCGCTTTTGAGTACATGTCATGGATAATTAATGAACCTGGAGTCGTAGAGAGTATTACCAAAATGATACGAACTCATAATGATGTCTTTGAGCCTGTATATTTTCTTCTAAAAGTTCCTCAGTTCTTGGAAATACCCTTGACACTTGAATCAGTGAAACAAAGACTGTTTGACATATATTCTGTTGTACGTTCAGCGGAGTGTTCTGTTAACGACCTTGAAACCCTATCAAAGATCCCCTTTTTCTCGGAAAGACAAGAGTATGTAGATGCTGTCCTTGAATTCATGACAAACTTTGACCACCCTTGGTTGGTTGCAGAAGTGGTTGAGGATGACGATAGAATACGCAATGCTCCACTTTTCAAAAAGACCATTATAGACAATTTGCCCTCTCTTGTGGATACACTGACCAGCAAGTCATATAGCCCAGCATTGAAATCTCTTCATCATATTCCAAATATTCTCAAGAATGAATCTATCCGTTCTGCCTTGGGTACACTTGCAGGAAATCTTACTGAGTGGATTTCTAGAAACCATACTTGTTGGTTTCCAATAAACGATGTATCTGCTTTTCCCTTTTTGAGTGAACATCCTGAATTGATGTCTGCTATAAAAACTCGTGTTGATGATTTGGCATTTGCAATAGAAAGAAGACGTGATAACTTCGAGGTGATAAGTCAGATATCCTGGTGTGAGGAACTCATTACTTCACAGAAGATTGCTGATGCGATCAGATATGCGATTCTACATCACAACGAACCTTGGGAAATCTGTGACATAGAATGTCCTGAGAATCTCTTCAAGAATGAAGCTATTCGTGAAGCAGTACTAGACAGAGTATCAGATATAGCTTACCAGATAAAATACAATCGCGAGGGTTGGACCATTGCAAATATTGTTGAACGGTTTGATTTTCTAGCTTCACAAGATGAGATTACATCTGCTATCCAGTCTCTATCTAGTCACAAGATGAGTTAGTTACTGATTTCTGGCATCTGATAACCTTAAAGTGTGATGTGTAATATCATACTCACAATAGATAATCAACGCTATACGAGATGGAATATACTGTGAAAATAGCTCTGATCTCCAATCTAGTGACATCCAATATTTCCAAGAACCAAGAACGCATGTTGAAACTAGCTCAGGATGCCGTTAACATGGATGCTGAGATGGTCATTTTCCCAGAAGCAGCGGCAACAGGCTTGGTCATTAATGGTAAGGCTGGACATGACTATCCGCTTACAGAGTCGATTCCAGGTCCACGTAACAAAGAATGGGCTATTTTTGCAGAAGAATTTGGTATCTATTTTGAAGCGGGTCTACTTGAATTAGATGAGCAAGTCATCTATGATTCAGCTGTTCTGTTCGATCCCTCTGGCGAGCTAGTTTTGCATCACCGTCGGAATGACCGAGGTTGGTGTGGAGATAACTTCAACCCCTCAATCTATCAGATTGGCTCTGATATTCCAGTTGCTGATACGAGTCTTGGAAAAGTCGCAATGTTGATTTGTGGCGAATTGTGGCAATCTGAAATTTACAATCAATTCAAAGAAAGAGATGTTGATGTTCTAATTTATCCTTTCACAAAAAGCATCAGCTCATCTACAGATATTGTGTCTGCTTGGGTGAAGGAATTTCCAAAGTATTTGGAACGATGGAGGTCAACCCATGTTCCAGTATTAGCATCCAATATATATGAACCCGATGAGCGAAAACCTGCAATTGGTGGTGCTTGGTATATGGATAAATATGGTAATTTGAGAAAATCCTCTCCAATAAAACAGGAGAGTATTCTCATCATCGATCTCAAATAACAAGTTCTCAGGCGTTTGAGATTTCTTTTTCCAGTTTCTTTCCAACTTCCTGAGTCCATTCTACTATATGTTCTCGATTCCATGTATCGGATTGAACTTCTCCACCTCTTTCCATTCTTCCGCCAAAACCTCGTTTTGCAAAAAGTTTGAGGTCTCGTTTCTCTGCTATTTTATCTATATACTTCTGTTCATATTTCTCATATTCTGACATATCACCATCTTCAATTGCCTGTCCGCATCGACCTGATGACACAAATATGGCGACACGAGTATTTTCGAAATTAGACTTGAGGAAGTTCTTTGCTTCTTTTGTCCATCGTCCAATTCTAATGCTAGAACCAACTATCACCAAGTCGTAATCGTTTGGTACAATTGATTTAGCTCGTTTCTTTTCTTCTTTCAAATCAAGGACATCAACTTCTGCATCAAAATTCGTTTTCAGAGTTTCCGCTATCACATTGGAGGTTTCTCTAGTGACTCCATATCTTGTACAATAAGCAATCAAGCATTTCATTGCGTTCATTATTCCTTCATTATTGTCTTTTGCAAATCTAAAACGAGTATAAACTATTAGATATCAAACAGAAAACTAATATCCTGAGGGAATTCTATACGAGTCATCATTTATTTTCTCAACCATCTTTTCTTTGATGAGTTGGTCAAGCACACAGCTAAATTGATTCTGTTGTGAAACATCAAGTTCGAGTCTTCTTAGCAGTTCTTTCTCTGATATTGTTTGAGATTGAGTTAACACGCGAACGATTTTCCCTCGCAATTGTCGTGTGGAACCTACAAATATAGATTGGGTTGTTCTTGGGGCAATTCCTGTAGATGAAGATGTCAAGACTTGCGAGCCATAGTCCATGAGTGCATTATGCCAATCACTTGACCTCCCCTTGAGTAGTAAGTGATCCGCTACTTCCTGAATGGCTCTCTTGGACATTTCTTCAGTAGCAAACCCCGCAGCAATGAATACTCGACGAATATTGGTATCAACAGCAGCCAAGTCTCTATTAAATGCAAATATGAGAATGGATCGTGAAGTATAAGGCCCAATTCCTTTCAGCTTTCTGAGTTCTTCCATTTCGGATGGAAATTCTCTCATCTCTGCAATATGCTTAGCTGCTTCTTTGAGCCATAATGCTCGACGGTTATATCCAAGTCCACTCCATACCTGTAGTAGTTTCTTTGCATCCGCTTTAGCTAGTTCTTTAATATCTGGGAAGTGTTCCAGAAACTCGTGGTATTTTGGAATGACTCTGGTGACTTGCGTCTGTTGGAGCATCATCTCAGAAACTAATACATGATATGGTGTGGGGTTTCTTCTCCAAGGAAGGTCTCGTGCATTGATGCACCACCAATCCATCACCTGATTTTGAAACTCTTTGATTTTTTTCGAATCCAAACACAAATCCAAACTTTTCGACACCTTTGCGGATTTGTTAATTCAATCTTCTATATTGTTATATTAATTCGCAAATAGTAAAAAAACGAACCTTAAGCCTGAAAGATTTTCAACAATAGAAAGAAAAAAGAAGATAACATAATGAAAGAACTCATGGGAATCATCGACTCGGAGTCTCTATTCCCACAACTCTTCTACTATATTATACCGAGATGAAAGAAGCTGATTTGAGGATTTTTCCAATATCTAATCCAATTTGAAAGAATCTTTGTTCCTCATCTTTATATAATGGGCCTTGTTCTCCCTCTACCAATGCAGACCGCCTTGGATGTACTATCTCAACTCCCAATTTCTTCATCTGCTTTTCTATTCGTCTAGCAGCACTGTTTTCAAGCACCATCAAGTACGTCTTGTTCATCTTTGATTCGTTTCTAGTATCAAACGCGAAACCAGCTATCTTTTCAAGAATAACATCTCTCAATTTCTGCATGAATTCGTTTAACTCGTCTGACATCTTGAGTATGTGAGTTGGGCCACCAATTGCAATAAAGTCATAATCTCGCAGTGATTCAACATCAACCACATCAATATTTTCACATGTTGTGGTTATTCCTTGACTTTCAATCCCTTTCGCAAGACATTGAGCAATATTCTTGGTGTTGCCAAATCTTGAGTTATACAAAACAATTGCTTTTGTCATTTTAATCATTTATTCCTTGTATCGACTCCAAACTAGGCCGGTTAGAATTCCCATTGGTATGCTGATTCCAACTCCTGTTCCCATACCAATTAGCATACCAAGAAATATTGCGCTACTGAGACCTCTTAACAAACCAACAACTATCCCTAATATGATGCAGCTTGTTACAATCAAACCGATTTGTCTGTTATCTCCAAACTTCCAAACCAAGATTGCTCCAATGAATGAACAGGCTAACAAAATCCCTGTACTGATTGGAGCAAAATTACAATGAGATACATACCCCATGAGATTCATATCGCTAGATCCCCATGTTAGCAATTCTGTTGGAATGATTGTCCAAACTCCTGCAATAGTAGATCCTATCATCATTGATACAAATATTGCCCAGAGTATAGTTGCAAATAAAGACGAAACAAATTCGGATAAGAATGATTTTCCAGACTTGCTTTTTCTTGGTGTGGTTGGTTCTTCTTCCTTTATCGTGTCTACTAAACTACTTGTCATAATGAATAAGTCCTTTTTCTATTATTGTGAGTAAAACATCAAGATACTGTCTGCTTTCGTCCAAAGAATATCCTGCATCTTTCCCGCGTACAGCAAGATCGCGGATAACGGGTCCAAGTGCGCTCAGAGCAACAATGACAGACTGAGGATCAACTTTCTCGCCAATTCCTGATTCTTCAAGCGTCTGCTTTATTACTCTCGTCATGAGTGCCTGAATTTTCAGTTGAAGGGTGATGAATTCCTCCTCACTCTCAGTCAGTGTTTCCTCGTTTGCTTGTTTTTCCAAAACCTTTCTGATTACCAGTCCTACTCTTGCCCAATTGATAAGACTCGCTTCACTGGGATACTTATCTACAAAAGCCACATAGGCATCTCCAAGACTTCTAAAGCCTCTTTTCCCAGTTGCGTCTTTCTGAAACATCTCTAATGAAACATAGAGGTTCTCAAAAATCCCCGTCAATACTGCGGTAAATAGATCCTCCTTGGAATCAAAATAGTTGTAGATGGTGGCTTTTGTATATCCTGCATCTGCCGCAACTTGGTCAACCATTGTATCTTCATAGCCATGCCCGACAAACGATTTCTCAGCAACATCAATTATTGATTTTTTTCGTAACTGACGTTCTCGTTCACGTCGCTTTTCTTTTGCGGTTCGTTTTATTTTGTCTTTAGGCATAATATCACCACTATACTTGGGTTATTTAATTTTACTCAAGTAAAATATATTGACTTGAGTATAATAAACTTTCGTTTTTGCCCGATTTTCCATTTTCCAACATACTAATATGATAAATTGAAAATTTACTACCCGGACAAAATGAAAATATTCAAACCTCTTGTTGGTTTTCTCATTGGGTTAATGATTCTTTCAGTAGTTGCTGGCCTTCTTTTTCCCACAATTATATCACTGTTAGAATATTCCTCATTCTTGTATTTGTTAGTCTGCTTTGGAACAGCTGCTCATTTTCTTGAAGAAGATTTCACAAAAGCTTGGGAGGTTGAGAGTGAGATTCGTGAGACCTCTCTCTATGGAAAACCATTTTTTGTAATGTTTAGTCATACAATTGTTCTTCTTAGCTTTCTCTTTTACTTTCCAATAGCTGCTGGTGTTCCGTGGGCAATGATTTACGGTCTAGGTGTTACGTTAAATGGTATTGGCAATGGAATTGTACATCTTGGAATTCTAGTTAGATACAGAAAGAACACTGGAGTTTTTTCAGGGATATTCCTGTTGATTGTTGGTCTTCTTCTGTTGGTATCACTATTTATCTGAGAGAACCTTCAAGCAGTCTTTGGAGTTTTCAGATTGATGCTATGTATTTCAATTCAGATATTTCATTTATTCACCTAGTGAAATCAATAGCTTTCACATAGCTAGTTAATTAGGAATGGCAAACTTCTGTTAACATAAGAGAGGATGATTCTAATGGCTATGAAGAAGATAGATTCTAACGCATTCGTTTATCCCATGCCCATGGTTCTAGTTGGTACACATTACCAAGATAGGCCAAACTTTATGCCTGTTGGTTGGATTAATCGGGTAAATTTCAATCCCCCACTAATCGCAGCAGGCATTAACTCCCGTCATACTACAGCTGAGGCAATAACAGAAACAGAAGTCTTCAGTGTGAATATTCCTGACGAAAGCATGGTAGAAGTAACTGATTATTGTGGGCTGGTTAAAGGAAAGAACGTTGACAAATCAGAACTATTCGATATATTCTATGGTGACTTGAGCGCAGCTCCTATGATCAAGCAGTGTAAACTGACTTTGGAATGCAAATTATTCCAAAAGGTAGAATTTCCAACTAATACGTTGTTTGTTGGTGAAATTGCTAACGTATACGCAGATACTTCAATCCTTACTGATGAGAAACCCGATATCAAGAAGCTGAAGCCATTTACCTTGACGATGCCCGATAATCGATACTGGACAGTAGGTGAACGGTTAGGTGATGCTTGGAAGATTGGAAATAGTCTGAAAGATTAGCTGTCAGCATTAACCTCCAATAATTCAGGTCGTGAGTATTAGATGACTTTTTTCATCACCACACGAGGAAATTGCTTTGAAGGTCTGGGAAAGTGGTCTTATGAACTCGAATACAAATATTCAGATGGAACTATTTCGTTTGAGCATTCAGCCGAAGGAGAGTCTTCAGGTACTACATCCCGACAAATGAAACTTAACGCAATCCTTCAGGCAATCATCTTTGTGAAGTCCATGGACCTTTCAGGTCCTATCATTATCCGATCAGATTGCCGTTGGTGTGTTAAATGTCTCACCCGTGAATATGACTGTGTGAGTGATGATAAGTATAAACGCGATAAGGTGGCAAGAGGTTATGTTCAATTCATCCGTGAAATTTGGTGGAAGATAGAGCATCTTGATGTTCGATTTGAGGTTCTTGAAAGCTGAAACCTTTATTGAATTGCATCAATCTTGTCTTCCATCTTCCTATCTTTATCTCTTCTATCATCTATTCTGAGAAGTGTTGATACTCTTTGTGCTCCTGTTTCAAACATCTTTTCATGAGCTTCTTTTGTTATCTGAAGGATTTCCTCTATCGAGTCTGCTTCGATTATCGAACTCATTGGTGTATGTTGCACTCTTATTTTGGGAAACGAATCGATTACTTTTACTGATTCTCTTACATATTTGCTTAGACTCGTACCTACTCCAAAAGGAGCTATTACAACTTCTGCAATGACTTTACGTGATTTTTCTTTTGTCATTTAATCACCGATACTTCATCCCATATATGTGCAAAATACTTTCTGGAAAACGATTAAAATCATCAAGTCGTCTGAATACTCATGTCAGAAAATAAATTGAAAGGCATAGATGCTGCCATATTTGACATAGGTGATACTCTACTCAAATTTCCACTTTCAATTGAAGAGTATCACTTCAAATTCTTGAAACAAATTCTTGGAGCGGATTTTGAAGTGACATCTGAACAACTATCTTCTGCAATTGACATTGCTGAACATATGGTGGGCATGCATCATTTTGATTCCCGAGTTGGATACGATCATCTGATTACTAGTGATGAGTGGCACTTGGTCGATAAAACTCTTCTAAAACAGCTTGGAGTTACTGAAAATCTTGACGATCTCGCTGCTCAGTATCAATCACTGTGGATTGATTTATTGGAATCTACGGGCCATGCTCCTTTGCCTGGGGCGAAAGAAGTCTTATCGTACCTAAAAGAGAAGGGCTATCTCTTGGGAGTAGCATCTAATTGGGATAAACCCCCTCATAAGCAACTTGAGGAACATGATCTACTCAAATTTTTTGATGATATCCAATGGACTTTGGTCCGGGGTTATGCAAAACCTTCGCCTTACATGTTGATAATGGCAAGTCACAATCTTGGTGTCAATCCAAGACGATGTGTGTTCATTGGCAATTCGATTGCTAAAGATGTAGAGGCAGCTAAGCGGGCTGGGATGAAGTCCATCTTACTCAGTCCCTATGAGTCTGAAGTAGAAGATGTGATTGTTATCCAAGAACTGATTAAAATCAAGAAACTTCTCTAACTTTTAGATTTCTGTTTCTTAAGCCAGGCCTGCTTTTGTGCATCAACAGCCTTCTCAGGAAGTTGAGAAATTGGTTTTCCCACCTGTAGAGCGGTAACGTAGATTTTGCAGCATCGTTCAAGGAGCATCGCAGCTTGAAACGCATCTCTTAGACTATCCCCACAACAGATAGCTCCATGATTTGCAAGGAGTAGTGCATTTCGATTTTCCAAATTCTTAACAACATTTTCTGCAAGTTCTTCAGTTCCCGCCATTGCATAGGGTGATAATCGAACTTCACCACCAAAAACATGAACCATTTCATCAAGAATGGGTGGTAAGGACATGTTAAGCAATGACATGGCTGAAGCGTAGAGGCTGTGAGTATGGACGATAGCTTGGACATCATCTCTCTGTCTGTAGATCTCAAGATGCATAGCGGTTTCGATACTGGGTTTACGAGTACTCTCCACAATGCCACCATCTAAATCCATTACAAGCATGTCAGCTGGTCCCATCTCATCATATCTAACTGAACTAGGAGTTAGAACAACATGATTTCTGACCCTGTAACTACCATTTCCTGCAGAGCCCAACACAAGACCAGCATTCTCCATCTCTCTACAAGTTCGAAATAGAACATCTCTTTCAGCTTCATACATGGTGTTTCAAGTAACGGCTATTACCTACTCTGATAACCATTTTGTAATTGGTCATATCCTTTATTTTTAATTAAATCTAAAGGAACCAAACCACGGTTAATAGCCAGGATATAGCCACTAGAACAAATGCACATGGGCCACAACACCGTTTCTTTGAGCTTGTATCTTTCAAGTATCCACAATTTTCACATTTTGGAGGCTCGTAGCTTTTTCCACATTTTGGGCATTTTGGAAGTATTCTTGGAGCTATAGAATAGAAGCTATCTGTTCTATCATCTCCAGAAGGTGGTTTCTCGGTAGGTTTTGGATCCACTGTTGGTTCTGATATATCGGACAAACTGGTTTCTTCGGGTCTGTGTGTTCGTGGTTCTGTACCTAGTCTAGCTGACTTTTCCACAGACAATCTTCCACAGTGTGGGCAAGTTCTCTCACCTGATGGGATTGGTGCACCACATGCTTGGCATACTCTCTCATTTTTATTCATGCGAACACCTCATTAGTCAATATCATAATTAAGAAATAAACATATGTCCCAAAACTAATTGCTTTTTTACTGACTTTATCTATAGCGTCTAGAGGTACTAATTATTGGATGATGAAGTTTTGGATGCAGGTTCCCAAAAGGATGCTATTCCTTTCACAGCTAAACTGACTGCTTTTCACAGGATGGCAGAAACTGAGAGAAAGAATCCCCTTTTCAAGGATCATTATGCCAAAATGCTGATTGGAGATATGACCAAGTACTCTGAAGAACATCGCTATTCTATCTCCCGTGACGGATACACCATCGCTCGAACATATTACATTGATGAATACCTTTTGAAACCATGGGCAAAATTTCATGATGAATCACAGATTGTTCTTCTCGGAGCAGGACTTGATGCTCGAGCATATCGTTTTAGACCCCTTGAGCAGAATTCACATATAATATTCGAACTTGATTTTCCTGTTACAATTCAGTACAAAACAAAAATACTGAAGGATGAAATTCCACTCTGCAATCTTGTACGTATTCCTACAGACATCTCCAAGCATCAATGGGTATCTCAATTATTCAATAATGGTTTCTCGAAGGATATTCCTTCCTTTTGGATTATGGAGGGCCTGCTCTATTACGTACCCCAGGATGCATCAATATTTCTACTCAAGACCATATCGGACCTAAGTACTCATAGTGAATTATTTGCAGATGTCTGTGTCCCTCCCATTGCAGGACTTAAATTCGGGCCATTCACTCGTCATTTCAAATGGGGTATTGAAAAAGAGGACATTCATGGCTTCTTTCAGCATGCTGGATGGAATGTCACTTGTGCATATGCTGAAGAATTCGATCAGGGTCGTGACGTTGGTCAGAAAGGAATGATATTCGTTCATGGTCATAAATCTGAACAAAATAATACATCGGTATCAGATTTGGTTCGTAGTGATAGGGAATATGACCTGTCCCGACAACAGTTACAGGCTCGAGCTATAATTCTATTGAAGAAATCGCCCAAAGAAATTGAGTACGTTCTATCTCAATATCGGAAGAATCCAGAAGATGGCATTGAGGAGTATCATTGCTTCATAAAAGAAATATACCGAAATATCAAGCAGTTTACAACACTCTTTCGTGACATCTCCGATATTGCAAGAATTAGCCCTCGCATACTTGCAGATCCATTTCTGAAAAGAGAACAAATATCTAACTGGACCAAAGAAGAACTCGACTCACATATCTATGGTTTCTTGATTGCAATCCTCCAATTCCTCTATTGTACTGCTAACAATCTAGATGGTTCGGAGTATGCAAATAGCAGTCTTCATGATTTATCTACTAGAAATGAATCAGACAAACTTACTATGTTATCTTCCATTATCTCATTCATAAATTCCGAACTGAAATGATGTTGTTTATAGAAATCAACATTTTCTTTTATGGAAACAATAGAAACTATTCTATTTCTAACTGAATGAATACTCGAGCAGAATCAGTTTCTCAATGCCATCTTTCAGTTCAACTTTTTGGATAATCTCTTTTTCTTCAAATCCCATCTCCTTGAAAATATATGCTGGTCCATTTGGATATGCAGTGCTTTCTCCTGCTATGACCTGACATGAGGTATATCCTCTGGATGGAAGGTCTTCAATTGCATGACGAATCAGATCTCTTCGATAATCGCCCATTTCTGGTTTGGAGTGGAGACAAACTATGAATGCAATGTCTTTTCGGTGCTCCGGTATCGGGAATGGAATGAGGTTCCCTGGTAGAATCTGATTTGCTGCAACGGGAAAATGTGACAGTTTGCTCCATGCAATATATCCAAAATGGATTACTCCTGTGGCTTTGTGATGACGAAGGGCCCAGTCGCTCTTCTTGGCATCATAGACATCTACTCTCCCCTCCATACAGACTGGTACTGACCTGTAGATTTCATTATATCTTAAATCTTCAATACGTGACGCTTCTCTGATGGGGTCTCTTTGAGTGTATCTTCGCCAAGAGTCTAGTTCTCTTTTTTCGATTTTCTTGATGAGTTGTGTATAACTCATAGGTTTATAGTATCGAAGATTATCATCAACGAGTATCAGTAGTGGTGTGAAAACCTGAAACTCTCTGGCGTAGATTGGTTCTTTTCCGATGTCATAAACTGAAAATGAATAGTCCAACTTCTTTGCAGCAATCTCAACTTCTCCAATCATATGTATACCATAGGGACAAAATGCTCCGAAATGAAATAGTTTAATCTCAGACATGAATCAAATCACTGACCTTTTTCCTGTAACTACCAGATATCTGATTGGTTGGTCTAAGTTATCTGAATTGCGATTCTTTTCATAATGAAACTCTTATTCATCCCAATTTCTACGTGTTGATACTCTGACAGACTCGACCTCTTTTGGCTCACCATAGACTTCTGACCATTCCTCCTCAGTCAGAATTTCTCTCAGCTTATCTTTTCCTCCTCTTTTCATACGTTCTGATGTGTATGTTATCTTTTTCACTCTCACTGGGTTTTTTGGGTCATCGTATTCATCCTTACCGTATTTTCGTAGAGTGATCTCAATGTAGTCTTTTAGCTGCTCGAGTTGCTCTTCAATCGCATCTCTCTCTTTGTCAAGCTCGTAGTACTTTTCACAGATCTCTGCCATCTCTTCCTCGAATTTCTCTTGAATACTCATTATCTAATCCTCTCTCTTTTCATCAACATAGAGAGATAATAATCATTCGAGGATTGTTTTCTAGCTAGTCAAATCAAAGCAGTTCATCAATAGCTTTCAGTTGTTCTTTCTTAAGTGGTCCAAATTTCATTGCACCTACATTTTCTTCTACCTGTCTACTGTTTTTGAATCCGGGAATTGGTATGAGTAACTCGTGCTGTGCCCAAATCCAAGCTAGAGCAGCTTGGGGCAAAGTTCTGCCATCTTCTTGTAGTATCTCTCTAATTCGTTCTAATCTCTCTAGAGTTTCTGCAGCTTTGCCTTTGCCAAATTCAGTTCCATGCCACATGTGGTCTTCCGGTAATTGTGAATCAGCTTTGTATTTTCCAGTCAGTATTCCATATCCGAGTGGTCCTTTGATTAGTCCTCCAATACCATATTTTTCAATCACATTGGAAATCATGGTATCATTGTGTGAGAAGATATTATGACGGAATTGAACAGTAGCGCAATGCTTTCTCTTTGCAAAAAGTTCAGCTCTATCTGGATCATCTGTACTCCATCCGTAGTACCTGATTTTTCTTTCTTTGACTAGTTCTTCTAACGTTTCCAGCACATTTTCAGCTACTTCAAATTCGAGACCCCCATCATGTAATTGGTAGACATCAATGTAGTCTGTTCTGAGTCTTCTGAGACTCGCATCACAGGCCTTCTTGATTCCTCCAGGTGTTACATCAGACCCGGTAATCTGACAAGGAATATCTGGATTATCAGAATTCATATCCCAAGTCGTAGCAAATTTGGTTGCTATTATCACATCTTCCCGATATCCTTCTAGTGCTTCTCCTAACACTCTTTCACTTCTCCCACCACCATAGACATTGGCAGTGTCGAATAGTGTAATCCCCATATCTATTGCTTTTCTTATTGCCTTGATTGATTCTTTATCGTCCACTTGCCCATATGCTAAAACACCATTTTTTGGATGAAGGAAGGGGCCACCTATAGCCCATCCACCTAATCCCATTGGACTGACTTTGATTCCGCTTTTTCCAAGTTTTCTTTTCTTCATATATATCACCGTTCAAATTATATTTGAATTGTACCATTCAAATAATACTTTAATGGCAAATGTATATATGTCTTGTGTACATGGAGAATGTATAGACTAGGAGAGTATTGACTTGGAGAATGATGTTTATCGCGGAACCGAACGCTCAGTTCTGTTCCAATACTGGGAAGAGATACCAAAATCCAAGTTCCTTGATGTTTCTAAAGATATCTTGAGCTCTCATCCCGCAAGAGCGTCAATACTCAGGATTCTGAAGCTGGGTATTAATGATGAAATAGAAGACTCAAAGCGTCATGCAATGAATGCCAGTGAGATTAGGAAGCAGCTTGAAGAAAATCATTCCATCGAGCTCAGTCAGACCAATATGTACTTCCATCTGGAGATATTGGATGAAGCTGGTCTGCTTATTCCCGTTGCGCAAATTCTTCAGAAACGTCACTATATCACGTACTATGGTAGGAGTGCCCAATATCTCTTTGTTCGAGACCCTGTTGAACGACTCGAAACATTACAAAGAAGGTTTAGCCAGTTATTCGATCTGATGGAAGTGATAGGAGCATCTCCCGACATCGACGAAATGAGGACTATTCCCAAAGAGTATCATACTCTAAAAAGGAAACAAGAGGAATCCTTGGGTGATTGGCTGGTTGAACATGAGGATGCAATTGATCAACAAGGGCTTGATATCTCTGAGATTTTCGAAGTGTTGAAGATGGTTGATTCAGTAAATCCTGAGTTTGTTTCTTTACTAGATGGTGTTCGTAGGATGTTGAATTTGTAACTTTGTAAAAATTCATATTCATTTTCGCCATTAATTGTGGCGTAACTAAATGGATATCTAGCGAGTATCCATTCGTTCGATGCAGTCCAAGTAGGTCTACATCTTAAGATACGAGGTGATAGTATGCACAAAAAGAACAAGCATATGTCCAACAGTAGTAAAATAACAGGTTTTTCAAACAAGAATAGTTCCAAGTAATTCTCTGAAACTGTTCATATGATTTTCCATTCTCATTAAATTTGGGAGGATTGCCCGATATCCTCCCTTTCATTTGATTTCTCTCTATAGTTTCAAAATGTATTTACGCAGCTATTCCTAACCTGTGAATGTCTGGTGTTTGATTTTGGCAGCTGAGAATGAACCTGATTTGTGCTGTGTACCATATAAAAATCGTAGACGATATTATGTGCTCACCGCAGTCTTTCTCGTAGTGTTAGTATGGACTATCCTTTATCTCTGGATAATTAATCCATTGCTCTCTCTGATTATGATAGGGTTCTATCTCGCCACAAACTATTTCCAAGCTTACTGTTGCTATTACCAGAGATGTCCCTATATTGGAGCGTTCTGTCCTGCAATCTCTGGAATTTATCTTGGCAATATTTTGGCAAATCGTCTAAAGAAAAAGAATGCAGAGATGTCTGAGAAGAAATTCAAACTGCACAAGAATCTGGGGGTTTTGAGCTATTTTGCCACTTTGTTGTTCCCTATCTACTGGATATATCTCCTAGGTCTTGAGTTCGCTCTACTGTATTTTGTATTTCAGGTTGCACATTATGCTATCTTTGGTCTGACTGTCTGTCCCTCCTGTGCAATACGTGATACCTGTCCCGGTGGTGGGCTTCAGAAGAGTTTACTCTCAAAGTGAATGTGATTCTCATAGATATATTGTAAAATGTTCCAAAGAACAACATACCTTTAATTGTTACAGAGTCTACGGTTAGAATTGGATGCGTGGTTTTATATGAAAGATAAACTCTTCTTGATAGGTTCTGGTTTATTAATTGCAGCTGGCGCTCTATTAGCAATATTTCAACTTGGAGCAGATACTGATGGTCCTATTTTGATATTTATAGGATTAGGGATGATTATTGTTGGAACGCTTCTTCTTGTAACAGGATTCACTACTCCTCAGGTTGCTCAGAGCAAAGAAGGTGTGGGACTATCATACATTCTAATTGCTGCAAGTGTTCTCACTATTATTGGTTCACTTGATGTGAATGCGCTATGGATGTTTCCTCTAATTGGAATCGGTCTATCGTGCATTGTTTGTTTCTCATGGCCTTGTATATGCAATTCTGGCAAAGGGAAACAACGGAATCGGATTATTGGAATAGCCAATGCTCATGATCAGATTACAATGTATGAACTCAGTCAAAGAACTGGATTATCTATGGATGTAGTTCGTGATATCGTCTATGATGCACTTGGAAATAATCAATTACATGGGAAAATGGAGAGCGACACCTTCATCAGAAGTCGTCCATCTTCTTCCGCACCTGAACCTCCCCCATCCGTCACACGAGAGCGGGAGATTGTAAAGGTTCTCGTCGTTTGTCCATATTGTGGAGCAAAGAATGAGCAAGGTACTCCCAAATGTCATAAGTGTCAGGCTTCACTTTGATGGAAGTTATTTAGAGAAATGAGGAGTTGTGGACAACTCCCGCATCCTCCTCAATTCTATCTTTTCTTCAATATTATTACTAATATGATACCATAAATAGCTCCTACTATTGCTGGAATTATGATCATAGGATTTCTCAGTATGTTGGGATTAGTAGCAAAGTTTGGTTCTTCATATGGATATAGTACTCGCGTGTCTGAATCTTCAGCAATATTGTCGAAGATGGTCTGTGCAGCTGATGAAGAGTAATTATATGCGCATACATCTGTGCCTTGAACTCTCAACATATAATGAAGATGTGAATGATACGATGGCCCATTGTACAGCAAAGTTCCTATCTCATCACCTGTTTCTACACTTTGCCCTACTTCAACCTCTATCATGCTGGTCTGAAGTGAGTTGTTTGTGTCGTCATAGAAATCAGGTTCTAATACCAAGTCAATTTGCCAAGCCCAATTATATTCAATAGAGATTGTGAAAAGCATGTTTCCCCCGTATGTATTGATGTGTTCCGTCTTCGCAATCACCGTTCCAGCTGTTGGTGATATGATTGTCACATTATCTGAAGTAATCAAATCTATTCCGTTGTGATAGATTCCTGGCTCTCCCCAGTCTGGTGTGTGATACGCACTCAGTTTCTCTATATTCTCTGGTTCTGCTATTGGAAATTCTAGTGTTGGTGGTTCTGCATCACTAGTGCTCATAGTGTAATAGCTATATCCAATGATGGAAACAATAACTATCAGAGGAAGTATCAGGATTGCTTTCTTTTTGGCGTTCATTGAGATTCCTTTGTGATTTTCACAAGATACGTGATAAATCTTCGTTCAAGCTGGCTAGATGAAGATTCTTTACTAACCATTACTAATCTTTGTATATGAAAAGCCATACAAAATACCTAACATTTAATGTTCCAGCTAGGATGGATCTTGTTCACATTACACCACAAGTACAAGATGCAGTCACGGAAAGTGGAGTGCAGGAAGGACTCTGTTTGGTCAATTCTATGCATATCACGTCCAGTGTATTCATCAATGATAACGAGAGCGGCCTCCATGAAGATTACAAACGTTGGTTAGAAGAACTTGCACCTCACGCACCAACTAGTCAATACCACCATAACCGCACTGGAGAAGATAATGGGGATGCTCATCTCAAAAGACAGATCATGGGACGTGAGGTCGTGGTTGCTATCACAGAAGGCAGACTAGACCTTGGAACTTGGGAGCGCATATTCTACGGAGAATTTGATGGACGTAGACCTAAACGAGTCCTAATCAAAATAATTGGCGAATAAATCGATTTCGAGTCCTATCTGGAACGGTTTGATCTATGTCGTTGTATAGGTTGAAATCGAAGTCATTCTGCCATATTTTTGAGATCTAGTTTACTGACTCTTTTACGAATACCTCTTCCCACTTCTTCGATATGGTCTCGAATATCTTTCATCTGGTCGAGTTTCTTGGAAACCGCTTTTTTCTTAGCTTTATCAACTTGCACATATTCATCATATGCATCAGCCCATTCCTTTCTTGTATCTTCAAGCTGTTCTTGAAGGTGGTCATACATGAGTTTCTTCACATGAACGGTATTTTTGAGAGTGAGGAGTTTCTTTTCTGCTTCCGAAAGAATGTTTGCTAGCTCTTCTTCTCTTTCCTTCAATTTCTTTCGAAGCTCTACTAATTTTGCCATTGCTTTACCTATCTCCTCCTCTTTGAGATACTCTGAATTGGGTGGCAAAGATGTGATTGGTTCTAAATCCCCTTCTTCAGTATATGGTACTTCAACAATCTCTCTGGCCGGTTGTTCTACTTCAGCAGCTTGTTTTTCTGCATCTTCTCTTGTTTCGGATTCAGAACTAAATACTACTGCATCAGCTTTTTCTTTCTCGATCTCTTCCATATCGGAACTCGATGACACTACTTCTTCAGTACTTTCTTCTGCGACAACCTGGTCTTCTTCTGAACTTGATGTGAAAATTTGAGCAGCAGACTCTTTTTCGGTACTAGTCGATTCTTGAGTACTGGGTGTGTACACTTTAGCTTCCGACTTTTGTTCCTCAACTGATTCTTTCTGTGTGAATTCAGTGCTAAATGCTTTAGCACCAGACTCATCCTTTGCAGTTTCATGTGATTCTGAAGCTGGTGTGAATGATACTGATGTTGATTCTTGTTGTTCCTCTACTTCCTTTGTTTCCATTTCTGGAACTTGAGCCTTGGGAGCATCTTCATGGACTGGGGGATAGTCTGTTTCGATCTCTTCAAACGTTTCCTCACCCACCATCATTCGTGTGAGGGCTTCAAACGCCTCGTCAATGTTGATGTTATCTAATGCTGAAGTTTCCAGGAAGATGACTGGTGTGCCTAAGCGATCTTTGAATCTTTCAGTAAACTCTAGTCCTTCTTTAGTGGTTACAGTTTCCTCTAGAAGATGTGTAGGACGTAGGTCAATTTTATTTGCAGCAATAATAAGTGGTGGGAATTTCTGGATGAAGCCATGTGCTTCTACAAGCCATTTGGATGCGTCATCAAGTGATTGTCTATCCACTACAGAATAGACCAAGATGATTCCTGCACATCCTTGGTAGTATTGGCGTCGAAGATTTTGATATGCTTCTTGACCTGCAATATCCCAGATAACAAGAGTTGTGGGAATATCTTTGTGTTTCAACTGTTTCTGAGCAAAATCAACACCGAGAGTGGGTATATAGCTCCGCTTGAATCCCTCTTTCAAGTACTCTCTTCGTATGCTGGTCTTTCCTACAAAACCATTACCGATTAAGCATACCTTGTATTGTCTTCGAAGGATTCTTCTCATGTGACTCGCTCCTCATATTCTCCTTTAGCGGCGCAACATGTGTATATGTTCATTCTAACTTATAGCAATATTGTCTATGTGTAAATGCTTCATTTACATCTACTGTTAGGTTTCCGTCAATAGAAATAATATGATTCTATACAAAATAGATTAGAGCTGATTGTAGTATGTGCGAATCAGAATCACTTGATAATACTGAAGGAATACTGAAAACACTTGGTTCTGAAACTCGATTGAGGATACTGGTTCTCTTATCCAAATCCGAGAGTGATATGCGTTTCAGTGATATTGCTCGAGCTCTTGATATACACAAGTCCACTCTTGAAGACCATTTGAGGAAGTTGGTGGACTATCATTTCGTATCACAACATGATGGAAAGTACACAGCAAACATCAATACAGAATACGCTCTTTCTGTGCTAGACATCTGCAATAACACTACTGAGGCCTACTTTTCAACGCATAATCTTTCTATTCCGGACAAGTTGTTACGGTACGAATTTACAAGACTTAATCCGGAAGTATTGGGAAATATGTTGACTTTAGTTGACCGTCTTCAGAATGAGCTTTACGAACAACCAGAGTATATTCGAGTTGGCGGTGCACTTGACATGGACCTTGAGACCGCCCTCTTGGAAATCTGGAAACCTGATTTCACACAAACAGATAGTGAATTCGTATTTTCCAGACAAATAATTGAATCGCTAAAAGGTATATCTTTTGACAGTGTCCTTATGCAGTCTGTTTCTACTAATGTCACACGTTTATTCTGTATGGAAAAAATTTGCAATATTGGATACGGTTTCACTGATCAGGGCGGCGCTCTTTTCCTTCCTGACTTAGACAATAAGCTCGATTTCTCACAATGTCTGCTCCTTCAAGGACATTTTGCAGTTGACTGGTTCAATCGCCTTCATCGGTCCCTGAAAGAACAGGCTGTGGAAATAGACTTATCCGATCTATTGTAGATCCATATTGATTATTCTTCTTTGAGCGGGAGAAATGAGATCTCTTTCCAGTATATTATAAGAGCGAGAATGCCAAAAACTCCAGCAATTCCATACAATGCATCAGTTAGGAATCCGGCCAGAGCGACTGCAAATCCTGTATATGCAGCATTGAGAGAGATGATTGCAAGAAGTAATTTGTTTGTCTTAGGTACTGCAGTTAGATACAATCCTATCAGGGAAATGGTGGTTGGGCATTCAGCTGTGAATAATACCATTGCAGGCCACACGTGACCCGTTACTATCTCGATGATAGGATATAATACGATTCCAGAGATGATGAGGATGACTCCAATAATTCTAATCCATATATGGGATTCAAATGAGAATGTAAATGTCGCTTTTTTCCAATATGCATCTAAGACTAGCAACAATGCAATTCCCCACATTGCCACGCCTCCTGCTATCGCAAAAGCAGCTTCCTCTCCTATCATAAGAAGAATTGTTAGACCACTATATACGTAAATGATTGCAAAGAGTATTTTCAGGTATGTGCTACTTGTGTTTCCTGGGTTCTTCTGCGCATATACAATTAGAATAACAAATGTTACTGCTGATACAAGTGGAATAATCACTGAAAATGGATAGAGGCTTTCATTGAGTTTCTCTGCCATTTCAAGAATAAGTTGAATGATTTCTGGTGTCCATTGTAACAAAGATATCACCTTACAGGAATGACTCGATTAGATTGAATATAAGCTGGCGCGAAGAAAAAACGATACTGTACGGAACACACCGTACAACTACTCTCCTAGCGTGCCTCACAGATCTGTTTGTCTTTCATGTTTAGATAGATTTTCGGGTCCAAATCTCCTGATTATTGCTATTACCAAGATTATCACAAACATCGTTATGATTCCTGCTGTGGTGTCCGCTATCTCTCCTACTGCAGCTGTAAACAGATTGTAGGTGCCATGCCAAACCGCAACCAATAGGATACTTCCTTCAGTATTGTTGTATAATGAGGTCAATAACACAGAGCCAAACATAAGCCCAATAACCCAGAAGATAGTTCCTATAGGTCCCATCATTATGAAGTTCACATGATACAAAAACATGGGAAGGTGCCATCCCGCCCAGATCAATGCGAGAATAAGACTTGAAGTCAATGCATTATATTTTGATTGAAGGTGTGGTAAAAGAAAACCTCGCCATCCTGTTTCCTCTCCAATTCCGTAGGTGCATATCCAAAGAATCCATGCAACAATCACATTCAGATATGGCAAATATTGCATCTGTCCAAATGCGTTTATGTCCGGCCATGGTTCTCCCATTACTACAATAATCAATCCCGAACCAATATACATCAGCCATACCGAAAATAGTGTTATTGCAATCCATAACGGTCGAATTTTCCATTTCGCTATTCGATGAAAGAGCTCTCTTACTTTTTCAGTGCCATCTACTAATGTCGTTGTGACCAATGCAGCTAACAGCGGTCCATATGGAAGTAAGTAATGTATCGAGTACGACATTGCTATACTAATAATTCCAAGATAGGAAAGGACAAGAGGCATTGCAAGAATCCATGTTATTCCGTATGCAAGCAAAACGAAGACCACTGCTTTTCTTCTTTCAATCCAATCTTTCATTATACATTTCCTTACAATATTTGCATCATCTTACCAAATTAAGTATAATTTTTGAGCAAGATTTTTTTGAATTTGGTTTTGCTTCAACGGCAAACCAACATAACAGATGATTGCGTGTCAGTTCTATTGATTCCGATCTGGTCCAAATTTGAAAGAAATTGTGATATATTTCAGGTACAGATGATTTCATTCACAAAAATCATTTTGACTCGCCAACAGAGTATAATGGACTCTTCTCAGGTGGCGAGTCTTCTAGTTGGATACATATATTGGATAGAATCACTAGCAGAAGTGAGACCGATAATACTCTTCCTAGGTTCTCATTATCGAAAAAGAACATGAATCCGTTTACGACTAGCAGGATAAGGATACATCCTATGCCACTTTTGGTAAATCTAAATTGGAAATCCTCTGTTTTTGCTATATTCTGATATGCTTCAAAGAAACGACCTCTTATGACTAATCTTTTCAATCCAGATCCCATAATCCAAGAAATATACAAGCTGACTATAATAAAGCAGAGGAACAGAATATCATCTAAAGAGAACGGGGGGATATAATGTACAAGCAGATAACGAGAAGTAATCGTTATTGAAAAGAAGGTCGGACCGATAATCCACAATCTTTCTCTGAATTTTTATATGAAGCTGACTGAAGACCATTCCCCTATCTGCAACAAATCCTGATATGAATATCACAATTAAGAAATAGAATAAGAACTCGTTTTCTATCCCCCATCTAATCACGAAGATAATCACAATTACCAAAGCATCTCCACTAAAACTATCAAAAATTCGATGTTTTGATAATCAGCTGTTCTCGAATCTTTTCTTTTTGGCATAAGACCCTCAAAGTATTGGATGGCAAGTGGTGAAAAATTTAACTATATTATTTTCTATTTTTCTTTCTTGGTAGTAATATCATATTGTATTCTAGTGTTGTCTACGCAAGAACTAGTATGTTATAATGGAGTTTCGCAATTATCTCACTCTCTTTGAATCCCTGCTGTGTTCCTTATAGGGAATGAAGTATTAATACTCTATAAGATTGAACAAACTCGAATTGTATACTCATTTGAGAAAAACTAAATAGATGCTCCACATCTCTGGCAGGTTGTTGTTCCAGTTGGATTTTTTGCTCCACAGGTTGAACATTTTCCTGCTCGCCTACTTGAGATTTCCAGAAACTGGAGTGCAATCGACTTTATCCTTCGAATCTTCTCATCTGAAACCTTCATCTTTTTCATAGTCTTGTGGTCTAATCGTTCGCATGTTTCAACGAGGGATTGCACCTTTGGTTTTACTCGTTTCTCTTTTGCTGATAGCCTATCACTCTCTTCGGTACTAAGATGGCCCTCATGGGACACTTGATCTTGATATACACTCAGTAGATCGCTGAGTGTTGCAAAGGCTTCAACCATTTTGACTCCTGCGTCTTTTTCCTTTCCTCGTTCTAGTGCATGTTGCCCTCTAGTTATTGTCTGGTCTAGGTGTTCTATCTTCTTCACTGTGGATGCTATTCCCCCGCCATGTCTATAGGATGTTCGGGTACCACTTGATCTCGGCCGTCTACCTGTGACTCCATCTCCAAAACGAATGTGTGTTGTATCACCGTCTCCTCTCACTACCGCAAATGTTCTATCATCCGACATCGTAGTTGATGTTGTATCTGTCTTTTTGCCGGAACCTACATGTCCACAATACGGACACTCACTATCATTCTCATCAATATTTGCTCCGCATCCTTCGCAGCTTACCATTGCAATTACCTCTTTGGATACTAAATCTAAATGTTATAAACTGGCCCGTTTTATTTTGGCGTCACAATAA
>WJMJ01000118.1 GCA_014728035.1 Promethearchaeota archaeon
GAAACGGTACTGGAACTGGCTCGGTCCTGGTCAGGGATCCTGTGTCTGTAGACCAAATCTCTATTCCAGATCACTCCATATAAACTCCTATCAGATCTTGTCCAACAATGTCCAAGTTTTCAGTAGCTGATTGCTACCCTGATGTTAATCAAGAAAAAATGATAATTTTTACTGGATCGGATAAAATATAGTATCCAAGCTTTGATGAAGTGGTTAACATCGATAAAAAATCAAATATATCAAGAGGAAGTCAAATCCAAGAAGAATTTTGCTTCCATCTTGAACTTAGAACTATTTGATAGCACCCACAATGAGTAATATTACGCCAATTCCAGTAAGTGCCAGCATCACCTCAGTGAATACATATCCTGCTAGATTGAGAGAGTAAATGCCTTGATCAAAGTAACCAAGAATCATGCTCAAATCAACATAGGCGGTGATAAAGGACGCCCAGAGTGGAAGGAGTCCTACGATTATTAATAGCAAACCAAGTATAGCTAAACCTTTTCCCAATTTGTTTTCCTCGATAGTTCTCTTAAACAAACGCCCTTTTGAACTGTTCGTATGAATCTTATTTAGCAGGATAAAGATAACAGATACCAGAAATGGGATTAAAACATCTATTTGTAATTCTTCGCATAAATCCATCCATTTCGAGAATATATGGAAACTGCCGATTCACAATTCAAGGTTTGAAGGAATTAGATATCCTATCTCGTGAATTCAAGAGGTATGTTGAATTTTCAGTGTATTGATCTAAATAAAAACTTCAGAAACGCTTTTCAACAAATGATAGACTATGATTAGTATAATAATGAGGAAGTAGTAAAATGGCTGAAGAAAGTGTCTACAAATACATCGAGCTTACTGGTGTAAGTGGCGAGTCTTGGGAGAAAGCTATTCATAACGCAATAGCACAAGCTGCAGAAAATCTACGTGATTTGAGAGTAGGGGAAGTCATACGACAAGATGTCAGAATCGTTGACAACAAGATTGCTGAATACAGAGTTCGCGTAAAAGTGAGCTTCAAATACGAAAAAGAGTAGGGGCTTTTCCCCTCTCTTCTTTTTTTAGATTTACTATGAATAATATCAGTTTCAATACTATTTCCAATAAAATAAGATAATTCAAATTCTGTCATATTTAAAATAAGATATTATTCAAAATTAAGAATAATTAATATTGAATTATTTCGATGTCACATACTTTCTCAATTTCCAAGAAGTCCTTATCTCTAGTAATGATGTTATATATCCCATTAGCTAAAGCAATCCCCGTAATCATAATATCCAAAGCATTGACAATCTTACCAATAGAAAACATATTAGCACTAATATCACTCGAATAATCAGCGGCTTTCCGATCAAATGCCAAAAGAGCAACTTCACCAAAGAATCTGGAAAAATATTGTTTTTCTTTCTTAGCTTTCTTGCGTCTGATTCCTGTCATTATTTCATAGAATGTTACTGTCGTTGTTACAAATTCATTATCAGAATAATCTTTTGTACTAATTTCTCCACGAAAAAAATCAACTAGAAATGATGTATCAACAACTATCATATTCTTTCCCTCGCAGATTCACGAATCTCAATTGTAATGGATTCAATTTCATCAAGTATTTGACTATCCTTGAGAACTCCAAAATAACTAAGATTGTCAATATTCTTATTCTTCAATAATCGGATAATAACATCACTAAAACTTTCTTTTGGTCTTTTTACTTCCTTCAAGAAATTATATACTTCATCTCTAATGGTGATAGTTTTCATGCATTAGTGTATGGATACATGAACTATTGAACTTATTGAATGAAACTAATAAAAGGAGAAAGCGAAACCATGTATCAATTAGTTTACATAGTTATTTTTAGTAGGTATTTTTTCTAGATTCTCATTGACCTTACAAGTCAATACTTACAAGTATTTTGAACTCGACCAATTCCAAATCGTTCTAAGAATTTAAAGAGAACTGTTAGATAACTGGTAACATCAATAAACCAGAGGCAAATAGGTATCCCAATACAAACAGAATAATGATGAAAGCAATCATTCCGCCTAGTGTCCTGGAGTAGCCGCTCTGGGTTAGTTGCGAATCAGTATCCATTGTTCTAATTAGTGGAAACATTCTCCAGTAGAAGGTTGCTGTAGAAATTATCATTGCGATGAACGTAATTGATTGTGTGAAGGGATCTGCAAAAGCGAAAATAACCACTAGTAGAGAGATGAAAATGAGTTTCGTTCCAGCTACCCAGTAAACGAGATACTTGACGAAGTTATGAATCTCTGGGTCTTGCTTTGTCTTCTCCCACGCAGAAAAAACTCCAACCGCGTTTCCTCTTGTAGAACCAGGATTGAAGTACAGTGATAGAACATTTGAAAATTCTAGCAGAATGAATATGGCAATGATGACCAGAGCAATCATAGTTTAGCGATGAGTATCTGATTATTAAATCGTTTTATAATTTAGATACCACCGATTTTGTCAGACATAATAACTGCTACTTCTTTCAGAAAAGATAATTGTTCTTGCAGAATCGAATAAACCATTTCCAATTTAATGGAATCATATCTGTGTACTATTAGATTTCTGAATCTTGCCATTTCTATTAGTACGTCTTCCATCTCATTCGGTAGATATCCATGTCTACATAGTAATTGAAAGATCTCAACTCGAGTTTGAGGAATTGTATCGGAATTCCGTTTGAGGAGATAATTACCAATATCCGATATTGACTCGATGGATACCTGTAGATTTCTTATTGCTGTATCACTGATAAGAAAATCTTCAAGAAATTCTTTTTTCGATTTCTTGTGGATTATCGAGAGCTTTCTCAATGCTTCTTGCAGCATGAGAAATTTCGATTTGAGTGTAGTATCACTCATTATAATTACCTCTAAGAGTAGATTTTGCGTATTCGAACTGCTGATTCAAGAAATACTGGTAATCATAATATTCTGAGAGCGTATGAACGTGAAAATCTTCATACTGCCCGTTTCTGCTTTGATATAGCAGTATGCCATCAAGTATAGCATTGAATTTCATAACTGGATTTGCAGTGTTCAGAATAACGATATCAATATCCTCTCGTTTTAGCTCCATCTCGAATAGAACTCCAAGTTCGAGAATAGTAGGATATCCTCCACGGCTATAATCAAAATCACGAGGATTCACAAATACTGCCATATCTATATCGCTTTTATCTCTTGATTTTCCAGTGGCTTGAGAACCAACAAGAAGGATGAGGCGAATATGTAAACCTTCAATCTTTTCCCTTGATTGGGTAATGACTTTCTGAAGTTTCTCCCTTACTGACACAATGAATCCCGAAAAACCTATTCCTTCAATTCAATATGAGATTTTCTTTTTTGCTACAGAGAATAGATATTAAAGACTGACAATTAGCAATTTCATAAGTTGAAGATTCTATCCTATTCCAGATTGAAAGCGAGAGAGTTCTCTGGACTCTCCACATTTCAATTTCTACAGTACTTCAGAAGAGCTATTGTATACACGTTTCTCTCAATATATCTCAGGTCTTTGGGTCTATCTACTACTGAAGTAACTTTGATGGCAACAGTTGGAATGATAGCAAATGCTGGTACTCAATCATTTCTATGGGGAAACGCTCTAGACAAGTATCGAAAACCAACCGAATTTGTAGCTTTAGGTGAACTCCTTGCAGGTGTTGGTCATATCTTCATGGTCTTTGGATACCAATTCTTCCTTGGAATCAACAATGGAATTGCAGCAGGTTATGTCATCATCTTTAGCTTAGGACTCATTGAAGTCTTCTGGAGTATGTCGAATGTCGGCTGGTCTGCCCTCATCTCAGAACTTACAGATTTCGATGAACGGAAGAAGATTATGGGTCAACTCTCAATCGTAGGAGGCTTTGGTGGAATAGGAGGAGCAATTATCGGTGGTTTCCTTTACGATGGTGGTGGCGGATTTGTGGATGGAACGATATTCTATATTGCTGCCATTGTTATGATATTTTCCAGCTTCATCGTATATCTAGCAATTAGATCAAGAGATGAATTTCAAGAGAAAGTATCAGAAAAAGACATTCCTACTGAAACACCCTCTCTAAGCGACCTTCCTGAGAAACTACGGAAAGCCTATCTTGTTTTTATCTTCGCTCTGTTACTGATAAATTTTGGAAGAAACTCTATTGCGATAATCTCTAGTCTCTTTCTAGCAGAGCCAACTGCCTTTGGTGCAACTGGAGAACAGATTGCATTCTACAGAAACGTTGGTAGTGTTGCCTCCATGATTGCAGGAGTTCTAATGGGTTCGGTGGTGTCAAAAGCTAACGATAATCGGGTTATGAGTTTTGGAGTACTTCTATCAATTTTTGGAATTGGATGGTTGATGCTCACACCTACATTTCTACTCTCAATTATCGCTTCTTTTCTAATTGGAGCATCACATGTAGTAATTGAATCTTCAAGCTACTCTATTGTAGCAAAGATGGCTCCAGAGGCTTATCGTGGTCGTCTCTTTGCATACTATAATGCTACCTTCTTTTTGAGCTGGGGAATTGCTGCTACACTAGTAGCTGGTCCTGTTGCTGATATTTTGATATCTACAGGTTTGTCAAATGCAAATGCATATCGTGGTAGTTTTGTTGCAGCTATTCTGTTAATTCTAATCGGAGTGTTTGTCTTACTCTATTCTTTTAGATATACTTCAGAACATCTTGATCTTGATTCTGAAAGCATCGATGAATCAATTTAAGTATAAATATCTCCATCTTAAGCTATGAAATTGTCTCGACTCCGATCTGTTGCAAATAATGCAGTCAGAGGTTCAGTCTGGTCTCACGAACCAACGGGTGATGATCCCTTTCGTTATCATGATATCCCATTCAAGATCGTTGTGGATCTGCTAACAGGAGTAATAACCCCGGATATGGAGGGCGACAGTGTCGAAGAATTCTACACTGCCATAACAAGATGGTTTCACGATGTATTAAAGAAAGAAGGAATCCCGATTGAAGTTATCGAGAGTGCCACTATTACTCTGAAACCCGGTGGTTATAAGGTCTGTGAGATTATCGCACAAGGTAGAAGATTTGTTTCGTTTCCAGAAAAAGGGAATTAAGCATAGATTACGAAATCTGAATTTCTTAATATGACATTATAACATGCAATTTGACTTGTTTCAGTTCTTTGTTAATTTAGACTAGATTATTCTTACATTTCCATTCATCTTTACCTAAATCCCTAGTTTAACAGCAGATTTAAAGAACCGTGGAAATTCGATTGCATTATGATCGATTCCAAGGACTTTCTTAATCTACTGAAAGAGAAGGGATTCTCATTTGCCTCGGGAGTCCCCTGTTCATATTTTTCTCGTCTTATTGATGCATTATCAGTTTCAGAAGATATCCGATACATTCCTGCTACTCGTGAAGATGAGGCCACAGGAATTGCATCAGGACTAGCTTTGGGAAAGGAGCTGGCGTTTGTAATCATGCAGAACTCTGGGTTTGCGACTATTGGAGATGCTCTGACGTCATTAGCTCAGTTGTACAAACTCCCAATACTATTGATTGTAAGCTATCGTGGTCTCGAACCTGACAGAACATTTCCTGAACATTCACTCATGGGTGAGGTCATGGAGGATTCATTGCATTGCTATCGCGTTCCGTATTGGAATCTTACGGCACAGAGCTGGCAGGCTACTGTTGATACAGCGGTCTCAAAGATGCGCGAGACCTCTATGCCTGTTGCATTGATGGTCGAACAGGGGGTGCTGTAAAGTGGATGGATATCAGATAATTCAGCAATTACGACCAATCCTCACAGGAAACGAGGTCATCGTCAGTAGCAACGGGAATATCAGCAGGCAAGTCTATCATTATCTTCCTCAACCCCAGGTCTACCTGCGAGGGAGCATGGGATTACCAGCATCAGTAGGGCTTGGAGTTGCTCTAGCTAGACCTGAAAAGACAGTTCTTGTAATTCTTGGTGATGGAAATCTGCTGATGGGGTTAAGTTCGCTAACAACAGCGTCATACATCCGACCAGAGAATCTCAGGCTCCTAATTTTGGATAATCACGAGTATGCAACTACTGGAAAACAAGCTACAACATCTAAGGTTCTGAATTATGATAAGTTGTTTGAAGGATTTGGAATCCCTAATATTGAAACGATAAATCTTGATGATTCATTGGAAACTGTACAAGAGAGATTGCAGAAACTGTTATCCTCATCTGGACTACATGCTTTGCCTGCAATAGTAACGTCACAGCCACCCAAATTATCAAACATACCTCTTCATCCCGAAGAGATAACTCGATTGCAGTTTGAAAGTTGAAATAACGCTCATGAGTTTCAGTCGTAGCCTTTACTCTGGTTAAAAATGAGACTCTTTACTGTAACGGGAAATACGGGAGGGTCTCCTATGGGTGCACCTATATCGATCCAGTCACCCTCTTCAAGAAGGAGCTCATCTAAACTGATGAGATTTTGTTCAATAGAGGTTTCTCGTCGAACCATGAGTCCTACCATCTTTCCCATATCATGTCCAAATAACAGGATGATCATCTTCTTGTTCGTTATTGTCGTTGGAAGTGCATTCTCAATAGACCTAACAAACTCCTGCAACCAAGTGTATGAGTGGTAGAGTCTTTGCTTGAAGTATAATGCAACAATTTCGGTTCCCTCTTCTATGTCAACCTTGGATAGTGCACGATGTATCTCTTCTTCAACTACACCTGACCTGTAGTTATCGAGATTTACATTCACAGGTAAAACTGGAATGTTCGTAATCGGAAACTCAATTGTCTTGTCAAAGTAACAGGTTGAACCGGACACTGAGAGAGTAAAGGCACCAGCTCCAATCACAGTCGCACGAATCTTTGTTCTGGGTTCGACAAGGGTCAATCTTTTTTCTTCAACCAAGTGAATTATCGCATCAGCAAGATATCTACCGATGTCATCGAATACATCGTCACTACCGTAGATGAGCTCTGCAATCCCTCCTGAAAAACTGAATAAATCAATTGAATCAGAAAATTCACAGTCTTCAGTCATCATTAATTCTTTGGCAATCACACTCTCAGCAGGTCCAGTCATCACCTCAACCAAGGCTTTCGCATAGGTCTCTGCGATGAGCTTGACATCTGATTCAGAAATAATATCGTCAAGTTCATAGCTCATTCCAAGATGTTGCATAATGAATCTAGTAGGTTGGTCAATACGCCATATCTTGAATTCTGAGTCTATTCCAAGAAGTCTC
>WJMJ01000119.1 GCA_014728035.1 Promethearchaeota archaeon
ACTTCATGGAATGCCAAATCATCCACCTTCAACTTCTCTCTCAGAATCCTAGCAAGAGTAGTTTTCCCAACACCACTCGGGCCAGTGAACATGATGAACCCAGGAATCTTACCAGCCTTTCCCATGGCATTGAGAACCTTGACTGCTTCATCCTGCCCCACCACTTCACTAAGTTTGGATGGACGGTACTTGCGATATAGCTCTACTGCATTTTGTTCATTCATCAATATGATCTCCCCAATTGAAATTCATAGCCTCATCACTCTCTTCAATTGACTTACAGTTTCTAACCGCTTGCTTGAAGTAAGATTTTTTTAATTCTACTCCTATCGCCTTCCTCCCATTCAAAACAGAACCGTAAACCTCACTACCAACACCCATAAATGGAGTTAATACAGTTTCACCAGGATTTGAACGAAGGATTACCGCTCTCTCTATAACATCTAACTGTAAAGGGTGGACATGTTTTTCATCATCCACATCTCTTGCTTTCTTGTAAGGAAGCACCCTATCAATCCTGACATCATCCCAAAAAGCAGAAGCATATTGTCTCCATATCCACTGGGAAAACTTATTATCCCTTTGTTTTCCTTTATGTCCTCTGTACTTCCACAAATCACTAGGCACCTTCCTTTCTCCCGCATATCTCATCAACCCTTTTGGGTGTTTTACTGGAATAGGGTTTTTTCCTCTTTTGCGAAACATTAACAAATAATCAGCAGAAGCAACATCACAAAGGGTCGAATCATCTATCAACTGACGATGGGCAAGTCCCTTTGCCATGGTTCTATTTCTCACTCCAAGGGGCTCCTTCCAAACATGATAACGAGCTATGTACCTCAAACCAAACTTCTCATGGAGTCTGATTATGTCTCCTGGAAAATCCCTCAAACCCTTATCAGTTCCTCTTGGAATATCCATACAATGAACTGCTGTAATCCTGCCTGGCATTGTCACCCTAGAAATCAAATCAACAAGGAACTCATAGTGTTCAAAAAACTCCCTGTAACTAGTACAATTAGACATGTCCCTTTCTGAACTGCTATAATGATACATCCCACAAAACGGTGGTGAATATATCGAAAAGTGAATTGAGTCATCAGGCAATTCAGAAATGACATCAACACAATCTCCATGGTACAAAGCATACTGATCCGTGATTACTTGATCCATAACCTTCATCGAATTTAACCTCCTAACCATTTTGGCAATTTGACATCCTTATTAAAGTTTTCAATCCGTTTCACGTTCATTTCTCTTGACATCTCTTCTACCATCATTGAAAACATTTCCTCCGCCTGTTCTGACTTTCTTTCTAGGTTTCTGAGAACACCCAATCCTCCTTCAGTTGTGATTACATCAACAACAACAGGGTTCTTCTGACCATACCTCCAACACCTCCGAATTGCTTGATAATACTGCTCATAACTGTGAGATGGAAAATATGTCATGTGAGAACAATGTTGCCAATTTAGACCAAATCCACCTATTCGTGGCTTGATGACCAAAACTGGAATCTCTCCATCAGAAAAAGCTGCAAGTCTCTCTTCCTTCAAATCATCAGACATCGACCCACTTACCTGAACAGCATCATCAACCATTCTCTCTATATAATCAGCCTCGGCATTCAAATGACACCACACTAAATGGAATGGTACATCAACATCATATATTCTCTCTGCAACCTTTTCACACCTTTCTTCTAAAGTCTCCTTGTTCTCCTTCCTTTGTTCCTGCAAAGTCCTAGCTGGTAGTCTGAAAAACTTTCCATTAAGAGGCTTCTTATTCTCCACAACTTCTCTGTTGACTACTAACTCAGGAAGCAAAAACCTACTATCTTCAAACCCAACATCTTCAGGTTTTCGACAAGCCCTAGCCCAAGAACACACCCACCTCCAAAAATCTCTCTTGGCATGTTTTTTGAACCTCCACTTTGATCCATACCAAATCGGATGCAAACTGTTTTCATCATTACGAAAGAATCTTCCCAACATATCCATACGACCCAATTGGCCTAGTGCCTCAGAAGATGTTCCCAATTCAATGTAATCATTAGGAGACGGTGTAGCAGTACATAACAACCTGTAAGGAACCTTCCTCATAAAAGTTACAACTTCCTCTTGCCTTTTTCCCTCAAAGTTCTTTATTGCACTCGACTCATCACAAACAATCCCAACAAAATCAGACGAATCGAAGTAATGTAGTCTTTCATAATTAG
>WJMJ01000120.1 GCA_014728035.1 Promethearchaeota archaeon
AGGAGTTTATATGGAGTGATCTGGAATAGAGATTTGGTCTACAGACACAGGATCCCTGACCAGGACCGAGCCAGTTCCAGTACCGTTTCTGGACGGACAAAGCTCGGGTGTCTAAGTTTGTCCAACTAAAAATGAACGGTGTGAATGTAACTGGAATTAGAGAAGTATGTTATACGAAGTTAGATTAGACCTACTCAATACACATTTCACTCCCAAAATAGTATAGAAATACGGGACTATCCATATTCCTTCAATACTTCTAAAAATCCGTAATAGGCAGGTTTAGGATTACAATTATTATCAAACAATAGAGGACCCACAGGAAAGCTCATCCTGTCATTCTGCCAACTGTCTCCGTCACGTAGACCCCATAACGTTATACCATATTGCTGGTCTTCAGGAACCGAGAAGTAGGCCGTAACGATATCTTCAACAATTCGTTGTTGTTCTTCTTTCAGAACATTATCATACCACAAATGAGATCCATCATTTGCCACAACGTCCATTTCGGATATGTGAATCAATAATCCAAGATCTGCTAGTTCAGTAAGCGCAGCTTGCATCTCAGCTAGATCTGGAGCATCTTCTGTGTTTGTATAATGCATGTGAATTCCAATACCATGAATTGGAACACCATCATCTAACAAGTTTTTAATCAAAGCTTTGACCACATCTAGTTTTTGCCCAGTGAATCGAAGACCATAGTCACTATAGAATAATAACGCATCAGGGTCGAGACTGTGAGTATATCTAAACATATCAGCTATATAGTCAGGTCCCATTTTTTCTAAGTAAGAGGTTGGCTCAAATGAAAACCCTGTACCATTCCAATAGAATGCCTCATTTACAACATCATAAGATGTGATGTTACCTTTGTATCGTGTTACAACATTCTTCACCCATTTCTTTGTATAATTGGTGAAATCAGTTGGATTCAGGTCGTTCATCCATTCTGGAAGACTTTCATCCCAAATCAGTGTATGAGCGTGCATCCGAAGATTGTTTTCCTGAGCGAAGTTCACAAGATAATCGCTTCCATTGAAATCAAACACATCTCTTTCTCCATTGATAGCATATTGTTTGAATTCAAATTCAGGAGATATCGAGTTGAAACTGTGAAACAGAGTTGTTCTGTAAATGTCTGAATCTTCATGTCCTTCTTTCAGATACCAGCTCTGAGTAGCTACTCCGATAGGAAAAGGTGCATCTTGACATAGAGAGTCATCATCTGATGGAAAATTATTACTGTCTTGTAAGAAGAATTGAATTCCACCAATCATAATGATTAGAATGAGGATTAATCCAATCCATAGTTTCTTGGATGCAGGCATAACTCACTATCTCTTGTTGAGTAATATAATCTAAATTTGGATAAACTAGGAAACCAATCATTGATGTCTATCCAGTAAGAGTGAATGCTTTCAAGATTATTACCAAGAACTTGAATAGAATGTGAATCTATGATCAAATTCTATAAAATTACGCCCATTTCTTGAACTTTCTTAATTCTTTTAGTATTAGTAGACTAGTAGTACATAGCTAACTTTCTGCCCCGGGAGGTAGAACTATGAGATCAATTAGGAGATTTAGAAAAAACCAAAAACAAATTTTTAGTACTGTGATTATTCTATTAGTTTTCATCACCTGCTTAAGTATAACAACAATAAGACCAATCACGAATTCTTTTGCTGAAGACGGATTCTTATCAGAAAGTAAAACAGAAACTCAGAAAAACAGTATACATATGGATGATTTTGATTCGACATTTATCGCAGATTCAGATGAATGGGATATGGGATTGGGTCATGACGCTTCGGATTCGCTTCCTGGAGATTTGGTTGGATTCTTCTATGCTACTGGCGGAATGATTGACTATAATTCTGGATTTGAAACGGATGCTTACAAATTCTGGCTTGAAAAAGATGACGAAATACGAATTGCTTATGGCTATAATGCAGAATGGATTGAGACCGATATAATTGTTAGTCTATACGACCAGTCGGGAAATTGGTTGTTGAATGTACCTCTTAATTCATATGAATATTTTACATTGACAGAAGAATCTCAATACATGAGTCTGTTTGTGGAAACCTCCAATGTTGATCCTTCTGAATCTTTTTCAATAGAGTATCAAATAGAAGTAATAGTTGTTGATGGTCAAGAAGATTTCAATACAATTGGAGATGCTTCTGAAAGCGATCCACAACTTGTTCAACCTGGAACATATTTCAATGTATTTTCCACAGGCCTCGAGGTAGATAGTTTTAATATTCGAATGGATGCTGAGCAGACATTAACAGTCACAGTAGAACCAATAGATGAATCATCCGAAATATCCCGTTTTCAATTAACACCTGTTATAGGTCCATCTAAGACAGGAGATATCGGTGAGTCAGTTGTAGCAAGTTCTACAACACCTTCTGATTTTGTGTATCGAGAGTATAAAACTGAAATCAGATTACCTGGTCTAGTGGATTCCTTTCCTTATGGAGTGTACTACTATGTAACTATCGAGCTCACTGATGTAGGGACAATAGACTTAGAACCCACCGAGGATATCTCTGTTCTCACATTATCAGGAGAAGAGGGGACTCGTACATATCAGGCTGCTTTAGAGGCTAAGAAAGGCGGTGCAAGTAATAGTCGAGATCGTGACTTATTCTGGGTTGATGACGATACTTGTCCAGTCGGTTCACAGATCACTTTAGACCGACTATGGATTGTTAGTAGTGAAGGAGATGAAGTTGAATATACAGAAGTGCATTTCGGAGTATATCTTGAGAATGAAGATGGAGCTCCAACTTATGATTTTGGAGCAACGGACATAACTGTAACCTACATGGGTCTCGGTGACATCACAAACGAAGAAGGGCTTCAGTACGAATTTGAGCTTGAATTGTATGGAGATTGGGATATCGATTGCGGCCCAAGTAATATCATCTATAGATTTACTCTTACAATTGAACATCCAACTGAAACCGCCGCTGATATGACTCCACTTATAGCAGGTGTGGGAATAGTAGGAATTGGTATAGCAGCAATTGTAATCCTGTATATTGCCAATGAAAAGAATTTATTGGGAAACATTTTTGGGAGCTTCTTTGACTAGAGGAGCTCTCAACTCTCCTTTTTCATGATAATCATTTGCAGAAAAATTATGGTGATGGTAAGAAGATATCATCTGCTGAATGATCAGTTTGCTCATGGATATTTTCCAAATACTCGGTCAACTGTTTATGGACATAAGCTAGTGAGTGATAACCAAATGTAGCGAGTCGATAATTTCTCGTTCGAGCATCGGTTATTGATAAATCAGTTATTATTTCTTGAATACAATCCATTTTTTCTAGTTTGCTGATGTTTGTTGATACAGTCGATTTTGGTTTTGAGATTTTTTCTTTTAACTGGCTAACATTGAGAGTCGCGGGAAAATTACGAGCAAATTCTATTAATATTGTAACGGGTGTTCCTAATAGAGCTTGAACTACTTCTATTTGGTCTCTGGACAATAAGGCTTGTTTTTGCTCTTGCAGTGTGAGAAACTGTTTGTATTCCTTTCTCGACTTCACGATATCCTCAACGTTTGTGATTACCTGTTTCATCTCGGCTAAGAGTTCCATTATCAACTCCTCTTTGTTGTTCTGAAACAGATCAAAGAGCCATTCTGTAAATTCGTAAAGCTTCTGGAATTTCTGTTGGTTTCGTTCTAGTTTTTCTCGTACAAGGATTTCTTCTGTCACATTCTCATGATGGATGAGGACATATTCTACTGTACCTTCTGAATTAGTTAATGGAATGAATGTGCTCTCGAAACATAACGGCGCATCTTGAAATTTTCCATCAACTTGGATAGGATTAACCCATCGTGGAGGCATTACGGTTACCTTCCCGTTTAGGGCTCGGTCGAAGAAAGGAAGAATGCCAATCTCTTCAAAATATCCTGAATCAATAAATGACAAGTCTTTGGGAGGTGCTAGTTTATGTGCTTCAATGAATGCAGTATTGACCCAGATGGAGTGTCCTTCTCGATCAAAAAGCTGTACTGGATTTGGATTCAATTTTGCAGCTTGAATAAACAATTCAGTGAGTGGTTCTTTATGAGTCCAAGTGATTTCTTCTATAGGTGAGAGTTCACGAAATACAAATTCAATTGTTTCTTTTTCTGTTTCATCTACGTAATGAAAATTCACATAGAATTTCTTAGTTCCTTCTGGAGTAATACAGGCGATATCATTTGAACTATCTATGTTCCCTACATATTTCTCCTCACCAAGCATGAAGTGGAAACATTGGAACACTTTACTCTCATGACCATCCAAGAAAATATTGTCTATGTGTTGTCCAATCAATTTTTCAGAGGTAAATCCAAAGAATTTTTCCACGTTTAATGTGCAACTGATAATTATACCAGTTAGATTCACTCTAATGATAGCAAAAGGAAAGTCGTCAGGTAGATTCGCTAGGAGAGAACTATTTGGTTTCATGGAAAATATGCCTCTTACATTACGAGTTCTTTTGGGTTAATTATCCATTTAGTTATATTCTTTATTTATTTCTTATTAGAATTGAGTCTTCATTCTTGCCTTTCGATAGTTATCCTATCCACATTTGGTTGTAATAGATTCCATCTCCTTCACGGTATTCAAATTTGTAGCCAATTCTTTGAAAAATTGATTAAAAGGTTCTGTGGATTATTCTTAAGAACGTGCAAATCAAAGTCAAATTTGTTGTTTTCGCCATCCTGCTCCTACAAATGATGATTAACTAGAGGTAGTAATTCTTAACGAATATTCAATGATTCTAGCTTTGGTTATTGTGAAAATATTTGAATTAATCTATTAAAAAAATAAATATCCGTTATACTACAATGATGTCGAGGTGTGAGATATTGACAGAAATTTCTAAACAGTCACTCCTTGATAGACTTAAACAATTACTAAACGAAAATGATGTTGAATATAAAGAAGAAGATACGGGAATCGCTTTTGTAGCCAATGATTCAGAGGGATATGATGTCACAATACGTGCGCAAATGAATGAAAAAGGCTCATGGCTCTATTTATTCGTGTTTGTAGGCAACCTTAGTGAAGTTGAATCTCACAATAAAGAGAGAGTATACCAAGGTCTACTAAAAATGAATCTGGAAATATCGGGTGCAAAAGTAGCAATGGATAGCGATGAAGATTTCGTTATCATTGGTGAATCAAATGATATGGACCTCACATATAACGAGTTTCACGGTATAGTCGAGAATGTGATTGAAGCTGCGATATTGACTCACAAGGCTTTGGAGCAATTCTAAGAACTAATACATTATCTGTTTGAGTTATAAATGACGGTTAGGTTGTTTATTGAATTTCATCATATTGTAACAGAGAACTGGAAATATCTAACAAGAATTGATGTGGTTCTTGTAAGGCTGGGACTTTAAATTCAGGAATATCAAAAGTTGACTATACTGAGTATCCCAAAGAAGCTTCAAGTCAGTATTTCTAGTTCTCTGAATGTGTTGGTTCACTCTTTTGATATTCAATCTTCTATCTATTATTTTTTGAATTATTCTGGAGTTTCGGATAAACTCTACCTTTTTCAATGTCAATCTTAATTTAAGTTCTCAAAATTCGTTTCAATTATCGATTCTATAATGTTTATTGCGTGTTACCGCAACCACCACTTCTGCAACTGGTCACTTTTCTTTGAGGTCTCGATCAACCTCAGAATATATTCTCTAAAAACAGGTGAAACTATAGAATGTGATTTGGTAGATTCTTCTTTTTTTAGTTTGAGAGTAACTCCTATGTTTTGGAATGCTTGATGAATTTGTGAAAATTCTTCTACACTGCAATCGAGCTCAACCTGAAGTGACTTGCAAATATCAAACCCGTAGGCTGTCATGAATAACTCGGTGATTTCGACTCTTTCATCCTTATTGATATAGAGAATTATATTTTCAGTTTCCTGTTTTCGACGTTCTAAGATTTCAGGAACGAGAACTGTAATCTCAGGATATTTGTTTGAACTGCCTTCGATATCCAATCCAATTGAACTTCCCCCTCTTTCAATTTGGTCCTTGTAAATCGATAATATGTACTCTTTGCGTTTAGAATCAGAGGAAAGCTCCAAAGCTTCTCCTAATTCACGTTCACCAGCTATTACAAATCCTAAGCCTTCCAAACCGAGAGTATCTTTAAGGCAGTTGATGAGGTGAAGAAATTTCCACTTATGTTCTTGATGATCCATGAGAAAAGAGTATAGAGTTCGAATTTGTTCTATATTCCAATAATAGTTGGGTACATCATAGTAGTGTATCCATCTTTGCAGGGATGGATTGACTCTGTTACATGCTTCCTTACTGAATAGAGTTACAACATATCCATATGTATTGAACTTAAGATCGTTTAGCTTGTGACAACCAATAAGGAAACTGATATCTGAAGCATCATGACGAAAACTGTCTAAATGAAATAGCTCTAAATCATCACAATAAGCTAATGGCATTAGGTCGATATCCATATTTTCTCTGACTTTGTGAATAGTTAGATGCTTTAGTTTTGTATCTGCTAATGGAGCTAAGTCTAGAGTCCGGAGACTATCCAAATTTTCCAGCTGCAACTCTGTTAGATTACTACCAGATAAAGGCGATAAATCAAGTTCTTGAATTTTTTTTCCCGAGATATGTAGTTTTGTAAGACTAACAATTTTCGAAAGGGGAGAAAAATCCAATGCTTCCAGATTCCCTAAGTTCAGTTTAATGTCTTGGATTGTTGTCGATTCAAGAGGACTCAGGTCTATGTTTCTGAGCTGGGCTAATTTCAGGACTAGTTTCTTCAAAGACTGCGAGTTCTTTAAGGGGAAAAGACTGAGAGTTTCTAATTTATCCACTTCTACTATCTCTATTTCCTCGAGATTTGGTTGACTGATTACAGAGGGAAGATGTATCTCTATGAGGTTCAGACATTCTATGATTCTGAAAGTTCTAAGGGCGGGTATAGGACCAAAGGATGATGAATCTATTCTTTTAATTCCCCTACAATAATCAAAAGAAACTACTTCTATTGTTTCTGATTTTGGAAGAAGGATATTTTGACTATGGACATATTCTAAATCAAGAGTTTTTATTTTAGATTCTGATAGAGGACGTAAATCTAATACAACTTTACCAAATGATGAGATTCTCAAATACTCGATTGATGAGTGTGAAATACCCGCTAAGTCAAGTGTTGATAAACTATAGAAGCTCAGTTCAAGTTTCTGTAGAGATGGTAGTGCTGCGAGTGGTGTTAGGTCTATCTTCTTTAGATTCTCTGAACGAATGATAATTGATTCCAGTGAATGTGAGTTTGCAAGTGGCGATAAATCAATCACCTTCAATCCATCAAGATTCAATTCTAGTGTTTTCAATGAAGGGAGAAATGCTAGTGGTTGCAAATCAATAGAAGATAGTTTTGGAAATTCTAATATTATATTTGTTATTTCAGGGGAGCTAGAAAGAGGAGCTAGATCAATAGTATCTATCTCTCGAATGCAAATATGAAATTCTTCTAGTGACTGTGAATCAAATAGTGTGAGAGATTCCACTGCTCCAAAATTGATATCACAATTTTTGAGTGTGGTCATTCTGGATAATGGAGATAAGTCAAGTACTTCAACATCCATACCATTCATTTGGATAATATTTCCCTTTACTAGTTGAGAGATGTTGGTTAAGTCAATCGATTTTAGATTAGGTGTTTTGATCAATATCGATTTTGTATCTAACGGATATTCAAGATAGCTTTCTGAACCGTCCACATTGATGAATGGAATCTTGACTTCTTTCATTTAACAATCCTTCTGATTTCCTCGCAGATAGTTTTAGCTTTTTCTTTATGAAGGATGAGGGTCTAAAAGTTTGTTTTGCAGATAAATTAAATAGCGTGTTATTAGATTATTTGTCAATTTAGGAGAGAGATATGTGGCAGAAATACGCGAGAATGTGAAAACATTCGTAACTTGGCAGAGGACGTTGTTATTTTTTCAAATATGCATCATATTGGGAATCTTAGTTCAGGGAATTATATTCGCAACTTTGCTTTGGTGGGGAAGACCTCCTTTATCAAATCTAGCCTTAGTGCTCCAATTCTATCAAGTTCTTGCCTTTTGGGTCCTTACCATAAACGCTAGTGTAATTCTATTTTGGTGGGTGACTAAGAATGGTAGAGTAGACACAATTACTACAGAAATACCGGAACAATAGGTTGTTTCAAAGTCCCAGTTCTAAATTTTTTTTGTTTATCCGGATAGGGACTTTATTTTTATTTATTTTTAAATCAATTAATTTATTATCGAAAAAAGATATATGAATTCAAGAGTGGTAACGCTTGGTTGATAACTATGGGAAACGAGGACATTATTCAGACTATTTTTGATGAAGTAATGGAAGAAATCGAAGAAGAAATTGAAGAAGCATTTGATAAAATTCTTAGCAAAAAGAAGATCGAAAAGACAATTTCAAAGATTGAAGATGACGTGAAAGATGATGTCATGAAAGTCATCAAGAAGAATTATTCTGACGATATGTCTGATAAAGATAAACGAAAATTAGGGGGCAAACTTGCAAAGATTATTCTTAAATCTACTAATAAACGGATTTCAAAGCTAGTCGGAAGAATTGTACGAAAAGCCATGGAACTAAGCCTTGTTCTAGAGCATGAAATTATTGACGAAGTCTTTGAAGAAACTGAAGAATACGAAGATGAGGAGGAAGAAGAATCTGATGGAGATGAGGGAGAAGAAGATGAAGATGATGAAGAGGAAGATGAGGGAGAGGAAGAAGACGAAGACGAGGTAGAATCCACTGAAGATGAAGATGGCGAAGAAAAAAGTGAACCAGAGGAAGCAGAAGAGAAATCTGAAGAGGTTACTACAGAGGTAGAAGAAGAAAAGGCCAAGGAAAAAGTCGAAGACAAGACCCCAATAGGTATTGAATGATTAGTTGGATATTTTTATCCTAAATACCTGAGAAGAACTGAAGTAACATACGAATGACTTTTGTTACTTCATTTTTCTTTTTCTTGTTTTATTATCTCTCTAAGAAGCGTAGTAGCTTTTTTTTGATAGGCTTCATCTATTCCAATACCTTCCTCTCGTATCGAGAGTAACGTGTGTAGCTCGGTATAGAAACTCAACTCTCTTTCTATTCCATGAATAAGCAATAGGGATTCAGCAGCTGCATATCTAACAAGATATTCATTATCCTTTAATGTAGAGTAGAGAGCTTTAGTAACACTGGGAGTACCATACAAGGCTAGCCTTCTTGCAGCAGTTCTTCTAATAGTCCAGTGATAGTCTTCAGAAAGAAAATTGAGTATGTATGAGATGTACTCTGTTGTACCTTCCAGTTCATTAAGTGAAATTGCTATTTCTATACCCCGTATCGGATCAATCTCAGATAACAGCTGTTTCATTACAGGAATGGCTTTTTTGGATTTTAGCTCTCGAAGACCAATTATTGGATAATATCCCCCATCTATCATAGCTTTAATCAACAAATCTTCTGCTTTTTTCCTTTCTTCTCCATTTAGAAATGTTACAGTAGATATATCTATACCACCATCATATTCCATTCTGGATTTTCCAAAATACTCCTCTGTAAATCGTTTCCATTCCTTAGACAAATGAAATTCCTCAAAATGATAATTTCTGAATAGATTGCGGATATAATCTAGATAATCTCTCTTCTTAATTTACAAGAAATTAAATAATTCAGTTTTGTTATCCTATTTGATAATATATGAAAATACTTGTATTAGGTGGCACCGGATTTCTCGGTTCTCGAATAGTTGATAGATTGATTAACTTGAATCATACAGTTTCTGTGATTACGCGAAATGAGGATAATATTGTCAAACTTCAGGAAAAAGGAGTTCAAGGTTATGTCGGAGATCTGATGAATCCAGTTTTTATCAAAGAAATACCCAATCATGATTTTGTAGTAAATGTTGCAATGCCGCTAGAATTCGGTAGAATATCCAAAAAGAAACTGGATAAGATGAGAAAAAGAACTACCAAGTTTGTATCTACCGCATTAATGGCTGGTCGCCAATTTGATTGTCCTACAGTTCTGACTCTTGGAACCAGTTTCAAAACCGAAGGAAATGAAGTTGCTGATGAGAGTTGGCCTCTAGTAAGAGAAGGACTCGCTGCTGTTGGAGATGAGGCTGATGAAATAATTTTAGATGCTGTTAATCAGGGACAACCGATTATCAGAATGTATCCTGGACAGATTTACGGCCCAGGTGGTCAAATGAAGAAGATGTATGATATGATGATGTCAGGTAAATTTGGTCTGATAGGTGATGGTGAAAATTACATCCCAAGAATACATGTAGAAGACTGTGCAGAAGCATTTGTTTTGGCAATTGAGAAAAATGCAGTAGGAGAGAAATACATCATAGCAGATGATACACCTGTTACTATGAAGGATTTCACATATTACATGGCTGAGCTTGCAGGCAAAGAAAAAGTACGAAAGATTCCCAAACTTTTAGCACGACTCATAATGGGAAAAGCATTGGTAAAAACAATGGAGATGAATTGCATTGTTACAAATGAGAAAGCGAAAAGAGAACTTGGTTGGTCTCTTCGCTATCCTTCATATAAAGAAGGTCTCAAGGTCACCATAGCTGAATTGGACAAATCAGGTGGCTAATTCATCAATAAGTGAGAGAATCCATTTGTAAAGTGGTTTCCTATTCTTGTACGCATACTCGTAAGGTGTTGTCACAACATCTCCTGCTACTTCACCTAACAACACACCATGAATACCTTTCATAATTGATTCAACAGCATGTACACCAAGTCGGGTTGCTAACAAACGATCTTGTCTAGTTGGGCTCCCTCCGCGTTGAATGTAACCTAGTACCGAGACCCTACACTTCTCATCAACCAATTTTGATAGTTTCTCACCAACGGTAGCTGCATCTCCAGCCTCATCACCTTCAGCAACTATGATGATTGAACTCTCTTTTCCAAGGTCTCTTCCCTTTATGATTTTTGACGCAATAGCTTCCAAATCTGTTTTAGTTTCCGGGAGAAGTATGGCAGTAGCCCCACAGCCTAATCCTACATGAGCAGCAATCGCTCCAGCATGCCGTCCCATTACCTCAATGAGAAATACACGAGCGAATGACTCTGCAGTATCTCTAATCTTATCAATCGCATCAAGAGCGTTGTTTACCGCGGTATCAAACCCTATTGAGAAATCTGTTCCATACAAGTCGTTATCTATAGTCCCAGGTAATCCAATTGTCATACCTTCCCAATGAGTTTCCAGCCATTCGAGCCCCCGCATAGTACCATCTCCTCCAATTGCTACAAGTGCATCTACTTCCAATTTTTTGAGGACTGATACAGCTTGATTTACTCCTTCTTCAGTTTTGAAATGTTCAGATCTGCCAGTTTTCAGGCAAGTACCTCCCCTGTGAATTATTTTTGCAACAGACCTGGCATCCATAGGATTGTATTTCTCTTCAATGATTCCTTGGAATCCACCATGAAATCCGATAATTTCTAAACCTCGATGAGTTCCAACTCTGACAATCGCTCTGATAGCCGCATTCATTCCTGGGCTATCGCCACCCGATGTGATGATACCTACCTTCATGAAAATATACAATGTGAGTATTGGATATTAAGCCTATCTAGTCAAGCGAGATACTAATTCCTATATCACAAACATATTAGATATTCAAACAAATGAAGAAAAGAAGAAGTCATGGAACCAATTGAGATTAGATATAGGAGAAGAGACCGATATGGAACAGGAACCTACAGCGTCGAAATTGAAGATGGTCTTGTAACTATACCTCAATTAGATGCCAGGTCCTTTGACCTTTCAGATTTGTCTTCATTAAAAGAACTGAAATCTGTTGTTATTGAAAATAATCCGTTAGAAGAATTGGACCTAGCTGTTCTTAGTACCTGCCCAAATCTCGAAACACTCAGTATTGAGGGTTCAGGAACACAGCAAATCGTTCTTGATGATTTAGACCTATCATATTTAAGTGAATGCTCCAAATTTCGGAAATTGAGTATCTCATCAATATCAATAGATTACATTGACTTCTCATTCTTATCAGGATGTCCCAATTTCGAAGAGTTATCTTTACAACGAATACAAAAAATGGATAAAATCAACATATCTCAATTATCTAAGTGTAAGAAATTACATAGAATAGAATTCCAATACATTTTCGATTTGCAAGAATTAGATCTATCAGTGCTTGGACAAAACACTACATTACAAGAAATTGTGTTAACTCATATACCTCTGCTAGACAGTATTGACCTCAGGCCAGTACAACAGTTCTCAGCACTACAAAAACTCGTAATCGCTGATAATGAATCACTCCAGGTACTTGACATTCAACCATTACAATCATGTCACAAATTAGTAACTTTGATTATATCTCGGAATACCAAGCTAACTCAACTCGATTATTCTGCACTTTGTTCATTAGATAGTCTCCACGAATTAGATTTAGATCGAAATGGCTTTTTATCTCTCGGTTTTAATCCTCCAAAGAATATCAGAAAGCTATCAATTACATTTGATTCATCTTTTGAGAGAGTAGCTGAATTTCAATCAGTAGAGCACATCTCTATACTAGATTCCAAAGAATCAGAAATCAATCTAGAATGTCTTTGCGAATTACCTAACCTCAACATTCTATCTATAAAAGACATTTCCACCCTTGAATTTTATATACCCGATTTGAAAAAACTAACACATCTGTTCATTCAAAATATCGATTGTAAGAATACGTTTGATATATCCTCAATTCAGAAGACACAACTGAAGAAACTCGTTCTCAATAACATCAGTACAGTGGAACCAATAGATTTGGCTTTCTTGGGTTTTTCCCATCAATTAACTGAACTTCATTTGAGTGATATTTTTAGGAGTAGAATTAAAAACTTCTCTTCTATAAATGAATTAGAAAATCTGAGGATAATAAGACTTCATAATGTTCGGTTTTTTGAAAAATATGATTCAAAACTATTATCAGAAATTCCATCTTTAGAAAGAATAGAATTAGGATATTTTCCGGATGAAGAACTGGTGGACCATAGTGGTCTCTGTCTTAATGATTCTCTTGTTTGGATTGATATCAAATCTAAATGGAAGTGTGACTCATTCGCATGGAGTGTACTTCTGAGCCATGGTAAACGATACAACCCAAAAATTATCCACACAGGTGGAACTCCATCACCTTATGCAAAAGTGTTCATAGATAAATTTGGTTGGTCTGGTCTTATTGATAAGATAATAGAAGCTGAAGAATACTGGAATCAAGACATCTTCAAGCATGAAAAAGAGATTCTTGATGGCCTAGGAATTCCAATACCTGATTTACCTGGAAGGAGGTTTCTAGATTTTCTTACAAATATTAATTCGAATCTTAGTTTTTATGACGGACTAAATGCTATTCAAGAACTGATTATTGAGGATCTTCGTAAAGAATTCAGAAATGGGTACACAACTGTTATGATCGATTTAGATGAGGTGTCGCAATCGGGTCTTGCAGTACTGGTTCCTGAAATCTTAGATGTACGAATAGAAGAAATTGAAAATACCGTTCTTCTTACAGGTGATCGAAAAATCGATTTGCTCCCTCTTGCATGCACTGCTTTTGGCTTTGAGATAATTGGAGCTCGTGAAATGGATCAAATTGTTGGACTAGCTGAACTTCCTAAACTAAAGAGTGATTTCAAAAGATTAGGGATTGAATTGAAGACAACCCAAAAACGAGAAAAAGCAAGGTCTGTTCTTATCTCAGAGGAATTGAAAGAAATAGTAAAAGCATCATTTAGTGCATGGGCGAATACGGCTTTCAGAAAAGGGGATATCAAATTGTAAATCCTAGCATTTTTCATTCAAGGTTAAAATGGATATCCCTCCAAAAACTATTTGATAGACTTACATTTTGAAGGTAGGAGAGTTGAATGAAAAATATTGACATCCAATATATAACCCATAGTGGAGAGAAGAATGCAATTCAGGTTGTATTTGAGGATGGATGTATAACTATCCCTCCCATGGATGTAAAGAGTATTGACCTCTCTTCACTGAGCAAATTAGATAGTTTACTTGAGCTAGTGATCGAGATTAATTTTCTAAGGTCCGAATTGGATTTTTCTCCACTTGCTAGATGCAAAAATCTTCAGCAGCTTACTCTTAAGGCAATTCATCGAATACCGCCCCATATTGCTGAATTTGACTTTTCTCCAATTGGCAAATGTAAGAATCTTAAGAAATTAGTATTAATCGGTACTCACAATGAACATCTCGATCTATCCTTTTTGTCACGTTGTTCTAAATTTGAAGAATTGGTATTAGAAGATCTATCCAATCTCGAAAGCATAGATCTATCCGTTCTTTCTGATTGTAAAAAATTTCGTAGAATCAAGATACATTCTTCAAATATCCCAGAACTCAATTTTGAGGGCATAGCAAAAAATAAGGAAATAGAAGAGATAGTTATTCGGTTTCTTAATGAAATCGAGAAACTTGACCTCGAACCTCTATCGGATAAAAAGCATCTAAAAAGAATAGTCATTTCTAATTGCTATAATCTTTCTCAGATTGACCTTAGTCATTTGTCAACTTGCAAAAATCTCGCATATATTGAAATCAGTAACAATGGTTTACTTGAAAGCTTGGACATCACAAAATTGGACGAGCTTACGAAGTTGGATGAACTTGTTATCAATGGAAATGGGATTCCAAGTCTAGATAATAGAGTTCCCCATTGTGTACATAATCTAACAATTTCATATGATTCTTCTTTTGCAAATATCGAGTCGATTGAGAGACTGGATTCACTCACTATTTCTGGGTCAAGAAAATATGAGGTCTCGATAGACATTCTGGGAAAATTGGGACATCTAAACTATCTAAAGTTAAAGAATCTAGAACTACCTAACGACTTTGAATTCCCTCCTATTAAGGGCTTAACAGAGATTGTCATAGACAATGTTTCGATAATTAATACACCTGGTCAAGAAATTGCCATCAAATCCCTATTGGAAAATAATCAGTGCTTGAAGAAATTGCATTTCATCAATTTTTCTCCACTCAATCCTTTTACTCTTAATCCCCTGAGAAATAATTATATGATAGAAGATTTGAAAATTGACTGTTCAAAAAGAGCAAGATTCATTGGATTTGATGTATTTAGGTCATTAGAAGCACTCAAAAATTTATCCTTGAATAATACCCATTTTCCTAGAAAGGAAATTGATTTTGAAAAGATTTCTGATTTACCATTATTAGAAAGACTAACTTTGGGCAGCATTTGTTCACCAGAAGAGATGGTAGAAGGTCTTGATTCTCAAGTGAGTCACCTACTTGATATTAGTGAAATAATACTTAGCTCATCACTAAGAGAGTTGGGAATTATTACTCCATTTCTAGCTGATGCATTTTCTTCAAGAATCATAAATTGTTTTCAATCGTCAACATACTCGCTGAAGGTTATTGTTAGAGATCAGGATTGCAGTAAATCACCTTATGCTGAAGAATTCATTGAAAAATTCGGTTGGACTGAACTTCGTGAAAGGATTTCTAACTCATTTGAGAAATGGGATGAAGATCTTTTTGAGAATAACTATCTATTACTGCAAGGTCTAGGAGTTCCAATTCCATGTCCATCAAATACAAGTATGACTGATTTGTTAAGCACAATCGATGATGAAGATAGTTTCGAAGGTGGTCTTGAAAAACTCAAAAAGGAAATCATCAACGCATATAGTAAAGCTATCAGACAGGGATTCTCAACTGTTTTTATCGATATTGAGAGAATATCGAACACAGACCTATCTGTACTAGTCCCAGAGATAATTAAGGCACGCTCCAAAGAGATTGAAAGAACAGTCATATATACAGGTGCAGATGAAATCGATTTGGTTCCTTTAGCTTTTACATCATATGGGTATAAGATACTCGAAGCTAGACAAATGAATTATACAGTTAGTGCTGATGAATTCAAAATAATTGTGAGTGACTTTTCACAATTAGGGTTCACATTGAATACTACTTCCGATGCTTCTGAAGCTAGATCAGTAAAGATTTCTAAAGGATTGGACGATTATTTGAGAAATAGAATTCATAGATGGTTATTCGAATCACTTTTTGATTAGAACATCTATAATAGAATTAGTTGGATAGATACGTAGATTGAAAGTCATGTACATTTTGAAAGATATTTGGTTATTATAAATCTAAAATTTTGGCAATGAAACGAGAACAAGTTTTAGGATAACATAGCAAGAAGGATATTTGAACAATCTTCTAGTCAAAATTTTACTATATCATAATAAAATGCCATAATTCATGGAACTAGGTCATTTTATGAAGCAGACAAGTTAATTAAGATTTGATACTTTTCATATGATGAGGTTATTTCTGTACAGTCTGTCAGACGTCTAGTATTACCAAGACCGTTTGCACTCCAAGGCAGCAATTCTCTACAAGTCCATAGAGGTGATTTAATTGGCTAAGGACAAGAGAACACCAAAGAAGGATGACCAAAAACAGAAAACCAAAAAGACTGGTAGCTCAAAATAATATTGTGTGTCTCAGTGAATTGAGATACTACACTATTGTAAGATAGTTTTGGAAGGAGAGCTGCCGATGCTCTCCCTAATTCATTATTTCATAGCTAGAATTTCCCGATAAAGAGTAAGTAATTCTAGCTACTTCAATTTACTAAACAAGATTTTTAGACCTTAGAAATATCAACAAGGGAATCGTGATAGCTAGACTAATCAGAATTATCATAATGAATGCTTCATTCTGATTTTGGAATGGCAAATTCACATTCATACCGTAAATACTAGCTACCAATGTTGGCACCGAAACCAACAACGAAACCGAAGTCAGCGTTTTCATGACTCGATTCAAATTATGGTTTACAATGGAATCATATGCATTCATTGCATTTTCAATCAAGTCCCGGTAGATTGCTGATAGTTCCATCTGCTGTGCCAAGTCAACTCTGAGTTCATCCAGCCTGTCTTCATCTAAAATCATTCTGCCTACAGAATGGACTCGTTTCAATCGTCTAAGTACTCTCATATTAGCTTTCAAAGCGGCTTCCATGAAAACAGCATCACGAGAGAGTTGAAAGAATAACTCCATCTCAGAAGGATAGAGTTCGGACATTATTGAATCTTCTACACTATTGATGGTTGCTTCTATCATATCTAGTGTATGCTCAAATGAGTGAATTACTTGCTCCCATACATTGTAGATGATTGTACTGGGAGTTGTACATTGTTTTAATTTTCTTTTGAGCCTCTGTTTTCGTAGAGGTATTTCTTCATTTTGCAACAGTACGATGTCTCTGCCGTTTGTGAACAATCCGATTGGTTGTGTAGAGTATTCACGTCCACCAATTTCGAGATTCATTGGTACTCGTAGAACAAGCATCGTAAATTTGTCTTCAATTTGTAATCGAGGTCTTTCGTCTGGGTCTTGCAAATCCTGAAGATCTTCTAAATCAATCTCGAATTTTTGAGAGATACGACCTAGATCATATGGACGGATACCTATCATATGGATGAAGAGCGGTTCATCTGGAATATTGTCGATATCGTGGTACTCTATTCCACTCTCTAATGCAATTATTGAGAGGCTTCCATTTTGTGTTTGTTCGTTGGCCATCGATATCACCCTTTTCCATCTTCTTGTTACACCTGCCTTACAGGTCAAATATTACATGCAGTTCTAGTCTATGCGAAAAAATCGTATTGTCGTATGAACTGCATATTATTGAGGGTATCTTCTCTTTTAGGGTTATCTGCGGGAGCAAACTTAATTTCTCATAATTGTAACCATATCATCATCTTAATAGGCAATGATTGGAAATTGAAGATTAACTATGATTTAGTGAGGGTGCTATATGCAACAGATTGAGATGATACTGAACATTGGACTATTTGTCGTTGGGCTAGCTTTTCTAGTTCTTGGTTCAGACTATCTCATTCAAGCTGCAACTGGATTAGCGAAGCGAATGGGAGTTTCAGATTTATTGATTGGTCTTACTATAGTAGCAATAGGGACATCAATTCCCGAGATTGTTGCCAGCATTGCATCGATTTCTGCTGGAAAAGCGGATTTAGCATTATCCAACATTGCTGGAAGTTCTCTAACAAATATGACCTTGATAGTAGGTATTAGTGCAATAGTAGCTCCTTTGGCAACTAATCACATTATTTTAGAACGAGATACTAAAATTATGATTTTCAGTTTTGCTGTCCTTGGCATTGCTTTACTCGATCCACTAACTCCTGGAGTGATAGCAATTTGGGAAGCCGCTATAATGCTTCTGATTATGCTAACCTATCTAACATTCCTTCATTGGGGACGCGCAGAATGTGATACATGTTATCAATTCCACATATTTGTGGATTTCTTTGTGCGACTAAAATTCCTCACTTCACTCCAAGGAAAACTGGAACCTCCCAAGATTGTAAAGACAGAAATAGACGTAGATGATGTTCAAGAAACATTCGAGGATTCAAAATCTACTTTTCGAGACCTTACCATTGTTACAATTTCAGTTATTGCTGTTGCTATAGGTGCTCAATGGGTTGTTTCTGGTGCTGAATATCTGAGCCTGACGTTTGGCATTGGAGAATCCGTCATTGGATTTACTCTTATTGCGTTAGGTACTTCACTCCCTGAACTTACGGTGTCAATCAATAGTGCTAGACACGGATTTGGGCGACTCTTGATCGGTAATGTCGTGGGAAGTAATATCATGAATATTACTCTAGGATTGGGAATTGGAGCATTCTTCTTTCTCTCATCATATAACTTCATAGTAAGTATCTTAATGGTTGGATTCTTGATGGTTATATCTGCCATCTTCTTTTATTTCGTTCAACATGACTGGAAGGTAACAAGAAAGGAAGGCGGAGTCCTGATTTTACTCTATGTAATAATCCAGTTGATTTCGATATATGTTGCACAGTTGTTTCTTGTCTAGCAATTATCTTCTCCCTGTTTAAATCCCTTAATTACTCCCATGACTACATCGAGATCAGGAAATTCATCAGGCTTTTCACCAACCCAACGATAGGTAATTCTCTGTTTTTTGTTTATTACGAAAACTGCTGGAAGTGATACATGTCGGAATCCATCCATATTTTCTACAAAGACCCCATACTTTTTGCAGACCTCTCGTTCAAAATCCGAGAGCAGAGGAAAAGGAATCTCTTCCTGTATATCAAAAGTTCGTAAAGCTTGGACTGGCTCAACACTAATCCCAATTATTTTTGCTCCCAATGCTTCCAGTGCAATGTGTTTGGTAACAAAAGCACGCATCTCCATAGTGGAAAAAAATTCGAACGTCTGTGGGAAGAAGACTAGTACGATACAAGTTCCAATCAATTCAATAAGATGGACTTCTTCTCCATCAGAACTTGGAAGTTTGAAATCCGGGGCAATCATTCCTTCCATGGGGGGAGGGGGATGATCTGAATCGCCTTTGTTCATGTTGTACACTTACATTTTTTGGGATATGTACCTTTGGATAGATTCGATGATTATCGATTATTCCGTTTTTAATACATAGTAGAAACTAACAATTAGTTCGGTCTAATTGAAATCTTCAGCAGGTATCAAAAACTAGGTGAATCATTTTCTTTTGAGGATACAACATCTAATGCATCGCCCAACCACATAATACTCCATCTATCAGGATTCCTTCTGTAATACAAGAATATTCCCAAAAATATAATTAGAAATACAAAGTGGAATATCAAATTTGTAACAATATAAGCTGCTTCAAGATTGAAACCAAGTAATGCAACAATACTAACACAGGGTCCAACTAGAAGAAATGGATCCACGAAAGGCCAAAGATGTGGATTGTATTGATGCATTGGGAAATCAAGAATAAGATGGGAGAGAACTCCAAACATACAGGAAAAAACTAACATCCTATTAATTTTGCAAGTTTCATTCATCTGTCTTTTGTCAATATTAAAAATACGTGGCATTAGAGGTGCGTAGATGAAGTGAGTGACTAAGATAGCTAGTCCAGTTCCAACAGTTAAACCTCCGATGAAGCTATGGAGAAAGAGATGATCTGGTAAGCTTGGGAAAAATATCCACAAAAATAAACACTCGATATCTGGAATTACGGAACCTACTATTAGACCAGGAAGTGAAAATCTCCACAATTTCGAGATACCGAATGAAAATGGGTAATGTAAAGGAGGAACTGGCATGATTGAATCTTCCGTTCAAAGTTATTCACTAAGATATAGATATTGAGATTCCAATGGATGTACTATTCAATCTTTCATAGGTTCCACAAGTCTACGTACTTCTTCCGAAGAATGAATAGCTTTTTTGTAGACTTCATTAATTGAGATTCCTGTGTAAATAAGAGAACATATTGGATCGTATCGGTTGACATGCACTCCAATTGGAGTTCTATCAACAGTTTCAGGAATTCTTGACAGATCTCCAACCACACCTTTAACCTGCGAATAAACAATCATTTTGCATGCCGCAGTAAATTTGGGTGATTGCCTTGGTAAATATCCTTCGCATGCATCGACATGTAGTTTTGTGATAGAGACCTTCCCTGCATATTCTAGCATTTCAAGAGTAGCTTGAAATCTTGGATTGATTTCCATAAACCAGATTCTTTCAGCATCATCAAGAACTACATCAATTCCATTTGAACCTACGAGGCCTAATTCTGTCATCATTCTTTCCGTAGTCCTGGTCAGTTTCTTCCGTGTTTCAGATTCTATTGAGAACGGCATGAAGTTACCAGAAAATGTGAAATTGCATTTTAGACCCGCACTGGGAAATCCAATCATCTGTCCGTGATACGATAATGACATTGCTTTTGTTCCTGTTGACAACAGACTGACTGAGGCATCTTTGCCAGTAACATATTGTTGTATACGCATCCGAGAACCTGGTTGAATTTTCTTGTATTTAGTAATTAGGTCATCTTGATCTTTGATAAAGCGAATCCCAGAACCACCTCCAGATTCTAACGCACGCAGAATACATGGATAACCTATTTCATCAGCAATTGAGAGTGAAGTATCTAAAGAATCTGATAATTTTTGCAAAGGAACCCTCAGACCTAGCTCCGTAGCAAGTGTATTGACTTTCTGGAAATCTCTCGCTAACTTCATTTGCTTGGATGAATTTCCTGAAATTCTATACCGCTTTTCAAGTTCCTTTAAATAAATAGTATAATCATCAAATCCACCTGTGATAAAAATGTGGTCGTAATCAGAATGACCGTAGTATTCTAAGAAATTCTGCACTAGGTACTCCTGCATAGGTCGATCTAATTTTTTGCGTTGTCGATATCCCGGCTGGGGATTTAATACAGAAACCCACTTCTTGACACAAGGCTGAAGATCACTATCACCCCAGTAATCACTCACGAAAACTTTTCCTCCTTGTCGGGCGACAGAACACGCAATTGGTCGAGTGTTAAACCCAAGAATGCCAATATCCTGGTTAGCAAAAAAACAATCATTCATCTTGCAGAATATTAGATTTATACTGATAAGACGTTCCATTCACTAGATTCTTATAGCGTATCTCAGAGTTACAGAATATGAAACGAATACCTGAAAAAGATATTGAAGGTTCTCGTGTTAAAGGTATCCGCGGTTTTGTTGAGCTTTACAACATTATTACCCTACCATTTGTTGCTGGAGTTCGGATTGTTTCCGAGGATAGTGAGGTTCCACAACGGGTTCATGCTCATCCCGAGAAGCAGATTATCTATGTGATTGAGGGTAACCCGATGATAACTAACAGAATGCAAACACTGCATTTGAAACCTGGAGATTTCATTATTTTGGAACCAAATGAGAAACATTATATTATTACAGAAAATAACCTGGCAAAGATATTTGAGATAAAGTATCCTGAATGATAAACTACACTGCTCTCGCAAACCTTATACATAAGAGTAGTACTGAATTATATGATTTGATTCTAGAGGGAGCAAAATGGCACGCGATAATCTGAGCGAAAAAGAAAAGGCTACCATGCAAGAGTTCCTCAAGAAGGCCTCGATGACTGAAGATGAGATACGAATGTTAGCTGAAGGTGTTGATGATACCGGAGAATTCGTTAATCCTGTTGATACCGAAGGTGAATTAACTTCAGCTGCTGCTCTAGCTTTGGAATTCGTCGAAAGTATGGAAAGCCCTGAAGCACCTACCACTGAGATTGAAGATGGCGATGCAGTAGAGGGTTTTGACGCTTTACTAAAGAAGTTGGAAACTCTTCGTTCAGATATTTCGTCCCTACAACGTGGTGTAGTTGGGGTCTTTGCAGCTCAGTTGTTGAGCTTTCGAGGTAAAGTGGTTGAACTTCGACATAGAATCTCGGACGAGATGGTCGAAAGATTGCGAATGCAATTCTTCAAGACATTCATCGAGTCAACATTTGTTGAGATAGTAGATACTGAGTTTGCTTCTCTCGAAAAAGAACTGGTTGACAAAATTGTTGAACAGACACAAGAACGTTTCAAAGAGTTTGCTGGTAAGATTCGAGATTCATCCAACGAATTGAAGCAGACCATCATGCAGCAACAAGATATTGTTCGTTCATTCATGAGTACTCTCGAGGAGGAAGCCGCTTCTCAACGACAACAATTAGTAGACAAAGATATGGAAATACGAAAGTTAGAGATGGAGATCAAGAAACTCCAATCCGAACTCGATACAGATATCGCAAAAGGAACAACAAGAGAGGAACTTGTTAGAAAAGTAGAAGATTTAGAACAAGATATTGAAGAACTTAACGAGCAAATCTATAGAAAAGATGCCTTGTTAGACCAAAAGAATGAAGAAATTTCAACCTACAAAGCCAATGTCGAAGAGATGCAGATTAGAATAGGGGAGTTACAGACACAGATTGAAGTATACAAAGCTGAACAATCCGTCAGCCAACCTGCTAAATCTGTTCCTTCTGCTGAACTTGAAGCATTAGAAGCGAAAATATCACTTATCGAAAATGCTCTATCTGAAAAGAGGGCAGAAGCTGAACAGCTATCCAAACAATTGAAGGATGCTGAGCGTAGAGCTGAAAAAGCTGAGAAGGATAAGGAGCATGCTGAGAGTGATGCTAAGAAACGCCTTGAAGAACTTGAATCCGTTCAGGATCGTATTGGAGAAGTTCAAGAGTTAGAAGAGAAAGTGTATAATTTAGAAAATGAACTGAAAGATGCTGTAGCTGACTTGGAGAGAGCTGAGATACAAAAAGAGGCTTTTGAAAAAGCTACTCGCCTTATGGAGAAGGAGCGAGATATGGCATTGGAAGCTAGAGATCTTGCAAATGAACGAGCTTCAAGATACATCAAAGTACTCGGAATGGAAAACAATACCAAGGTTCTATTACTGGTAGATGAAGTTGGTTCAATGACATTTGCTTCACTTGGAAAATCATTGGGAGTTCCAATGGGTGTAGCAGCTAAAGCAGCTAGAGACCTTGAAAAGCTTGGAGTTCTTAGAATTGAGGATGATACAGCATATTCAACGTTAGAAGATACCGAAATTGAGGAAGGAGAAATCGAAATCAAGTAACAACTAGAACTTAATTTTTCGATCTCCACCCTTGTATGTATCTACAATATCTGACCAATAATTAGCGAGTTTCTTTAGAGCTCCTGAGAAGTCCTTTGTTAACCGGTATTCGTTCATTTCTTTACGAACTATACCTACGTCTCGGAGTTTTCTCATAACTTTTACATAGAGACCTCTGCTTGACAGAACAAATCGTTTCCACTCAGAATCAGGAATGACTCCATCAGACTTCATTATTTCATTGAGTATCTTCGCTGCTTGTTCTACTTGCATTTCTGTTGTGAAAATATAACGTAGAAGATGTCTCGGGCTAATTAGAGAGGGTCTCTTAACTAGTTCTATCTTTGCCATATCCAATACCCGAGTATAAAAACCCGGCTCTGTATTTAGAACCGGGTAATACGCCAGACTACCGTCGCAATTGTTTCACAAATAGAAGCGGAATTACAACCGCCATGAATATACCAATACAAACAACAGTCTGAAAAGCTGCAGTTCCAAATCCAAAATACCACATCAGAACACCGCCAATGAGTGTTATCAAAATTGGGAATATGTTGAACGGAGTCTTCAGTTTGGCCATTGAAGAAATCATGATGAAGAAACCATATCCAATTCCCGCAAAAACCAAACCCAATGCAAACATAACAGCTAACAATTCATACAGACCGAATAGCAACCAACCAGCTTGTGGTATGAAAAATGCTACACCTAGCCAGATGATATTGAAAACCATGATGTATTTGAGACCATCTCTTGCATTGATTATATCTACATCTGAAGGTGCATTACTGAACATTATTGTCATTGCTAAGAATGCAACAATCCAGAACAGTGGGTTGACCACAGTGAGACCTGCGAAGGTATAGAAGAAAGAATAAACAAAATCACCAATTAGACCTAATGGATAGATTGGATCAGCTAATAGAGTGGGATTGGCTTTCAACCAAATTAACTCATCTAGTAAATCCAGTGCTTGCCCTCCTATTCCGGGTGATGAAGGAACAAGGTATGTGATTCCAAGGGCGAAAAATGTGAGCAACGTAAGAGACACTGCTACAGGTGCAAGATTGATAACAGCTCTCTTTATTGTGCTTTTTGGATTTCTGTATTTTACGTATCCTAATACTACTTGATCACCTTCTACAGACACATTGATTGGTTTGAATTCCACTATTTCAGAACGTGTGAAAATACATCCCAGTGCATGACTCGATTCGTGAAGAGCAACACCAGGACCAACAAGGGCGTACCATGCACGAGAACCCGGATCGTGTGTGGTTTGGAGATTGAGATGTGCTAATCGTTCCAGGAGCCATCCAAGAAACCAGACTACGTAGAATAGCACTATCCCAAGAATCACGATAGAAAAATATCCATTCATCTTGATTCCTCACAAGTCTTAATCAAGTCCAAGCTCACGACGTTTTTGTTCCTCGACTTTGTCAACAGCTTCTTTCTTTTTACGTTCCATCTCTTTTGCTTTCTCTTTCTTTGCTTTCTCAACAAGCTTCTCTTTTTCTTTTTCTAGTTCTTTGATTCTCTTTTCTCTTGCTTTTGCTGCATCTTTAATCCTTTTACGAAGCTTGTCTGCTTTCTTTTCAAGAGACTTAATTTCATTCTTTTTGTTTTTCTTTGCTTTTTCGTATTCTTTGTCAGCCTCTTTCCAAGATTTCTCAGCATCTTTCAACCTTGATCGAAGTTCTTCATATGCATCTTTCTTGGATTTTGCAATTGATTTCTTTCGTTCAATTTCAGCATCTAACCTTGCTTCAATACCTTGTAGTTCAGTTTCAGTGGTTTTCAATTCAGACTCAAAATTTCTGACATCTGAATCTATTTTCTGAATTTTTTTATCATCAGCGTACTCATCAGACATTGTTAATCAATTGATGATTTACAAAGTAGTATATCACTTTTTTTAATTTATTTTCAAGATTGAACTAGGAAAAATACGATTGAAAAAGATAAAGTACTTGAATTAGAGGGATCTCCATTGGATTAGAGGTATAATATTGAGAAAAGGTGTATCTTGGCCCTTAGCTTGTTGGGGTTGTGGAACTGATAGGGATTTACGCGGAACTGAATTATATCTAAAACGACGTGAAAAGAAATCAGAGATAGAATACAAAAGAATAGATTCAGAAGAAACCGATACAAGAAAACCTGCCATATTTGCGCCTGCTATCATATGTTTATGTGAAAATTGTAAAGAATATGCAGACCAAGAACAAAAACGAATGACTTCCCTCTATAGAAATACTCTATTCGCGGGAATTATTCTAACCATCCTTCCAATAATTATTGCATTCTTTCTAAATATAAATCAAATAATGACTATAGACTTAGAAGGAGTTATTGCGCTTTTTTCATCAGGATTGGTTTTCCTCTGGATTCCAATTCTAATGTTTAAGGATTATAGAGATTATTCACTAGCATCTCCACACCATAGTTTCTATCAATTCCAACTCGGTGATGGAGAACTGGCTTCCAAGTATCTATATTTTAGAAGTAAGAGTTTCTTCGAGAAGTTCAAAGGTCTCAACTCACATATTAGATTTGTATATAGAAAACCTGGCATCTATGTCCAACCACAAGAATCTACCAAATTGGATAGTCTACTCAACAAGATTGGCAATCTTACTTTTTGCTGTTTCTACCTCCTTCCAATTATACTTGCAATTGCAATCGGATTTAGTGAACCAAACTGGGGGATAGCAGTAGTATTCATTCTAGCAATCCCACCAATTATTGTATACTTTGGGAGCAAATATTATGTTTACAAAATGCAAACTCGTTACATTAGCAAGTGCAAAGAAACCTATCCAGGACTCGAAAGTGACATAGCTATTAGTTTTCTAGGATAACCATTTATCCTAATAGTTACTAGCTGTTACCTCTTGTTCCTGCGAAATTTACGCTGAAGTCAAAGTATATACCTATTTTAGAATAAGAAAGCACAGTGAAGTGTAAACATGATTCCAGTATCTAAATATTTCAATGACGGATCTGGTGATGTCGATTTAAGCTCTAGAAATAAAGAACAGCTTATGAGCAGTGTTTTATACTGTATAATTTCAATCGTTCTTTTCAGCATCGCTTTTCTGATACGAGACCCTAATATTGCTAATCTTGTTCCCTTTGGAGACCTTGGAATCATAGCTATAAACGTCATCATTATTGTGTCTATTGTATTTCTATGTATTTGGCAAGGAATTCCCTGTTCAAAAATACAGAGAAGAAGAAAACCATAGATTCATGTACTGAAAGTTAGTATATCCAAGGGATAACTGAAAAATAGTACTAGGGGATGATTCGAATGATAGACTATATTGGATTAACTAAGACTGATCTGTTCACTTTTTTCAATCTCAGTGAGATAAACAGGGCGAAGACAGAAGATGAGGTGGTTCGCATTTCTCTTAAGCCTGGTGGATACCAAGAGCATATCGATATTGAGATTAAGGTTGACAAAGACGGAAGCATCCTGCGAGCAGATTTATTCTTAGATAGGGATTGGATAGGTGATTGGAAATCAGTTAACCCCTTTGGAAAAGATATTGCAAAAAGTTTCATCGAATGCATGTATACGAACTTTGAGAAACCACAAATTAGAAGTCTTGTATCCGCTATTTGGACACTGAAGGGAGTGAATGATGAAGTCATATCATTACATTCAGAAAGTCGGACAAAATTTGATGCTGAAACCCAAAAAGCTATTGATGTATACACTGGAAAAGAAAAACTCTTTCAGAAGATGTTAGACCATTCTGAAATAATGCTAGAGAATGTCAGACACAGAGGAAAAGAAAGACTCCACATCACAATTTCAACATTCTAAATTCAATTTTGACCTTTTCAGAAATACAAATGATACTGCTTTCGAAAGCGTAAAATGAACACAGATTTGCACACTTGATAATGACGGATTTCATTGAAGTTGCTAAACTATTAGATGGGATACGCGTAGAGAGCAGTAGAAAAAAGAAGGTCACATCAATTGCATCATTTCTTCGAAAGTTAGAACCAATGTCTATCTATCCAGCAACACTCTTTGTGTCAGGTCGTGTATTTTCTGAAACCGATTCACGCAATCTCAACTTATCATGGAAAGGAATCAGTAAGGCAATGGAAGAAGCTTTTGGTATAAAACCTGATGATTTAGCTAAGTATTATGACGGAGATGCAGGTGAAGCAGTAGAGAACTATCTGAAACAAGATGATCTTATTGTTCAATCTACTCTTTTCTCAGAGCCACTTACTATCCGGTCTGTATTTAGAGACCTCAGTCGATTAGCGTCATACTCAGGTAAAGGTTCGAAAAAAGCACGCGAAGGTATCGTCCAGAATATGATTAGTGAAGCTTCACCTCAAGAAGCGAAGTATATTGTATCTCTTCTTCTTGGTGACTTGCGTACCGGAGTTTCAGAGGGACTCGTGTTAGAATGTATTTCAGAGGCATTTGAAATCGACTCCCATCTTATAAGACGGGCTCTTGGATTCTTAGGTGACATAGGACGCGTCGCTGAGATAGCTGCTGTGGATGGACAAAGTGGAATTGAAGAGGTCAAGATTGAAATCTTTACTCCTATCAAACCTATGCTTGCTGTACCGATTGACAATCCTGAAGAACTTCTTGAATCCGAAGATGGCCCATTCAGTTTTGAACCAAAATATGATGGAGCTCGAGTTCAAATCCATATCAATAAAAATAGTTGTCGAATATTCTCTCGCCGTCTCCTTGAGGTAACAGATAGTTTACCAGATATAGTTCATCTTGTTCGATCTGTATTTCTGAAAGAAGATGCAATTTTTGATGGGGAGGTCATTGCTGTAAATGAGAATGGTGTCCCGTATCCCTTCCAAGTTGTGATGCGTCGATTTGGCCGAACAAAAGGAACCGAAGAAGCCAGTAGAAGAGTAAAACTTCAACTCCGAGTATTCGATATCCTTTACCTTAACAGTGAGATGCTTGTTGATGATGCATATTTCAAACGAAGAGTCAATCTGATAGACTCTTTGCCAGAGGAATATGTCACACCATCGAAAATGATGAAGAATATTGATAGTATCCAAGAAATGTTTTCTACCAGCAAGAAACAAGGTCACGAGGGCTTAATGATAAAGAAGATCAACTCTCCTTATCAACTTGGCAAACGTGGTAGATATTGGTTCAAACTCAAGCACAATCTTGAAACCCTTGACTTGGTAATTGTTGCAGCTGAATGGGGACATGGTAGAAGAAATGATTGGTTGTCTGATTACCATCTTGCAGTCTATGATTCCGAGAATGGAGATTATGTAATGATAGGAAAGACATTCAAGGGTCTCACTGATGCTGAATTTGAACAGATGACTCGACGTCTTCTTTCACTTGAAACAAGCAGGTCGAAAGGGATAGTGACTGTAAAACCAGAGGTCGTTGTAGAAGTTCTAGCTTCTGAAATTCAAGATAGTCCTACCTATGAATCAGGTATGGCTCTTCGGTTTGCAAGGATAGTACATATTCGCGATGATAAAGCACCTAGTGATGCTACCACACTTGAGGATCTTCATTCAATTTACTCTTCTCAATTCAAGTACAAGGCTAAGTTAGAATGATTTATTCAAAATCATATCTCTGCAAGTAATAAAACCTGTATCGTTGGACTTTATTTTTGTTCACACTCTGTTTCATCTAGATTCTAGTCAATATCCTAAATTGATAGGGAGGTGATACTGGGCATTAGCCTGCGATATTTAGTAAGAAATGCCGATTTTTAGAAGGCTACTTTTCTTAAGGGGGGTACGGGGGGATTCTGGTAGAGCTTCAGAAAGAAAAAATTAACAATAGTTATTATTTCATATATGAAGTGCTTACTATTTGTTTTTATGAAACTTAAAATACTCATATCTTGTGAGAAGAACAAATAGTTGCAGATCAATTATGATAATCAAAATAGTATTATAATTCAAATAGTGGGTCTACAACAGTTAACAAGGTGCTTTCTGTGAGTAGAGAGAGATTTGCAAATGATATCGATGAGTTCATCAAAAGACTTACAGATGCATCGGATCAGTCCTACAAGAAAAAACTCACTCCAGTAAGAAATCGACTTTTGAAGCTAAAGGAAAGAAATCTTGTAAGAATTAATCATAGCATACTAGAGATATTGTGTGCATGGCATCTGATCAAATTAAATTATGATGTTGATGTGGAAAAAAGGATAGGAGATAGCATTCTCATTGCGGATATCATTGCTAGAAATGAAGTGGAAAGTAATTCACTACTTGTAGAAGTTGAAACTGGTTTTGTACCCCCATCAGCAGCAATGAATCCAAGACATTACAGAATGGTGCGAATTGCATCAAAATTGGCACGATACAGTGGACATTACCCAAATTTTGCTTTAGCTACCCCTGTATATCATCTCCTCCAAGTACCCTATACATTGCTCAAGGAACCAGGTTTACGAAGGAAAGGTGAATTATTTCAACTCAAAAGACTGTGCGACCAATATTATCAAGATCCACCAATAACCTACGAGGACCTAAAAAAAGCCGAGCTTGATAGAATATTTCTTATGAATGTCGATGACCTTGAAGTAACATCTCTCTCTTCAGATTTGTACCTTGAGTTACTTTTGGACCTAGGTGTTTGAAATTCACCATTGTTACGTATATACCCCAAAACTTAATTGATTATGTGAGTATACTATATTTAGCCACTTGAGAAGTACGCTAACAATAGACGTACTGAGTCTGTTCATGTTGGACTAGACCATCAACTCGGTTAGCAGATGGTCCCGTATCAAAGACAGCATGGATGACTGGCCGACGAAAAGAGGTGTCAAATGATTGCTGCAGTTTCGATAGGCAGCAACTGTGTTAGAACGACACCAATATTCGAGACAGATAGAGTCGGAGTCTATTGAGGCTTAGGCTCAAGTGGCTTCTTTATTTTCGAACAAACTTTGATTAAGTCAGATTAACTTTTTATCCCGATAGAATTTTATTAGACTTGATGTCAATTGGATTTAGATTTTGAAATAAGAGAGCTGGGACTCACTTCTAAGATAGCTAGATTGATAGATTCTGAACATACTAAAATCCTCAATAAGATATTGGATTTTACAGTAAATGAGCAAAATGGTCAATTTAGACGTGATTGCCAGTGGCGATATCATGACATGATAGGTATCGAGTTAGGAACGAAGGGGCATCCACTTTCAACAACAAGAGGAGAGCAAGTATCTGTAAAGAAGGTTGAAGAAATTCACATTGGACAGCCTCATTTAAACAGGACCTACACAATTTTGGATGGATCTTATCCAGCTTTTCTAAATGATGTTTTACATAACCATCTTGGTGATTCAAGTTGGCTTCTCCCATCAAAAAGACTTGGACGAAATACGGTCTATGAAGGACAATTAGCAGCGATTCTTATTCTGATAAATCATGCCTGGCGAGATATCTATGAATTCACAATCACAGCCAAAGACCTTAGTTGGATGGTGGATTATAATCACCATCACTCAGTTTTGATCTATGGGGATGAAGTGGCTGCAAGAGCAAAATTTCTCAGTGAAGAGAGAAGAAAATGGCGAGATAAAATACTCAGTCTAAGCTATTATCCAAAAAGTACGAAAGGAACATAAAATTTCTATGATTCTGAAAGATTACTAGCTATCAGTATAGCTTTCGCAATAGATGACCCGTCAGCACCAATCAGAGTAGCTTTTGATTCGCTTAAAAATGAGTCAATGTCGCTTGACAAAATCTCTTCATCAAGTGGTTTTCCAGCAAGATGATCTTCTAGTTCAACTATAGTATTTTCAGGATGAAGGAAGAAGTCTCCTAATATCATTACTCTCTTAATTTTACCATGTTCAACCCATAATTTGATTTTGAGAAGTTTTCCATTGGGAATTTTGTAAGTACTCTCTTTCATGGTGTTCACCTTGATAGATTCCATTCGTTCGTAGAATACTTGCTTTCTACTAGTTCTTCGGCCATATTCATCTCGCGTTGAGTAAGTCGAAGATCATCAAATTCAATATCAAGAGCGCTCTTGAATCCGTTGCGTAATGCTTCTTCTAATCTTCCGAAATTGATTTCTCCTCCAAGAATCTCTTCAATTGAAATCACTCTATCTTTTACATCAGCAATCATCTTGTCTGAGATTTTTTCTTCAGGTACCTTTAGAACCGAGAACATTTTTCGTACATCGAGTTTTCGTAAAATGGTACCATGTTGTAAAAGACACCGTTTCTGTCTGGTCTGAGCGTTACCTGAAATTTTCTTTCCGTGTGAAGTAATGTCATTGATAGGTTTGAATTCCGATTCAATCCCTAGATGAGCTAACCCGTTGATGAGACCCTGACAAATCATCTGATAAGACTCAAGAATATCATCTGGTGCTAACCTGTGTTCTATGGGCACTATCAGACTGTAAGTAATCTCGCCCTGATAGTCGTGGTATACAGCACCACCACCAGTTACTCTTCTAATGTAGTCAATACCATGATTATTACAGTATTCAAGATCTACTTCATCTCTCATACCTTGAAATGTACCAATTGAGACCGCGGAAGGTTTCCAGCGATAGAATCTCAGGGTTGGTTGAACATCGCCCTCTCTAACTGAATGCATTACTGCCTCATCAATTGCCATATTTTCATATGCAGTATGAGTCTCACAACTAACACATCTAAATCGCTCCAATCATGTCACCATTCCTGTGTCTTCAATAGCTTCTGTTAATTCATCCTCATTAAGTTGTCTGGGAAAGTTGTACATAATCCCACCTGGACGTTCATTGTAGTATGGTCTATTGCATCCAGGGCACCCAGAAACCCGAAAAGCCAATCCATTTCTAAGATGATTCATCAGCTCTTCAGCATCCATGTTAATACGAATCTCTCCCCCTTCGTAAAAGACCTCGTCTCTTGAAATAATTCTATGAGCTATAAGATACCTCAGTACCTGTATTCTTCGATATACATGCAAATCCGGAGGTTCGTTTTCTTCTAGTTCAGTTCCTTGCACTGGAGTAAATGCAAAGAGTCCAACTGAAACACCTCGACTATACATATCCAATATGAACTCTGCAGCTTCGCGTTCAGACTCACCGAGCCCAACTATTAGATGAGTTGTCACATGTTGCTTTCCAAAAATGTCAGTTGCTAGCTCAAGAGTTCTAAGATGGGTCTCGTAGCGATAATCTGATCCAACTTCAGAACCTTTGATTGATTCGAAGAGATAATCGGTACAAGCATCAATTGCAACTCCAATATTATTTGCTCCTGCATCATGTATTTTTTGCATGTCAGTTTTTGATACCGGATGGATACAGACTGAGATTTGTGTCTTTGTGAATTCTCTAATAGCTTGAATGATTGCAACAGTATCATCTACAACATTATCGTAGTTAAGACACTGAATACAAATTCTTCCAAGTTGGGTCTCTCTAAGCTTTGCCAAAACATTAGTAAAAGAATGGGTTGGCCAAGCTATCCTTGATAAACGATCACTTGAAGACCTACTTCCTCTCGCTTGAGGACAAAATGCACAGTTAGCTTCACATTTTCCCTCATGATGAGTCATTATGAATCCGGTTGTGAAGTATTCTCCGGGTTCACCTTTTTCCAGTCCCAAGGTCATGGCCGTACCGATGGATAGTCTTACCTCTTGAACCATTTTCTTCACGGATTGTTGATATTTCCTTCTCTATAATCATATCGCATAAATTACAAACCAGTCAGATTTTTCAAAATGGAAACTCAATTATTTTTTTCTTCCATATGAAATTACTATATGCACAACCTTCGTTTTCGTACATAGGCACCATATCGCCTTCTGCAATGAAGATTCGTATTATTTCTGAGAAGATGTCATGCCATATATCCGTCAAGGCTTCTTCAAATGGGACACCATGCTTTTCAGAAGTAGTTCCCTTGTATTCTTCTTCTAACAGGGATAATTGATTCTGCATAGATTCTACAATTATTTCCTCAGTCAATGAATTGAGTCGTTGAAGTGGTACTTCATCATCAGAAGTAAGGATTATTGTTTTTGGAATCCATTCGTCATCTTTTATGGTAATAATACCACCATCAATCAAGTACTGTTCAATTGTTTCAATTTCATTTGGTTGCAGATTCAATTTCTTTCCTATGATTTCTCTGGTTAATGTTCCTGAACATATTAAATCCATTATCTTATTCAGAAAACGGAATGAGGCGATTTGCGAGAAAGAAGCAATGGTAAGAGCGAGTTCTTTTGGCTTATCGAAGTTATTGTAGATCGTCGTTCAACTACGCATTTCAATTTCAGGAGTAACTATTCTACTCTTGGTTGCTTGTCCAAATACGGTATAATTCCATTCATCTGTTCCTGAAGTAGCTGAATAGCAAAACCTTGAGAAGTTTCTAGCACGAGTTTCATGTGTGATACATTGTAAAAGGAATTTCTCACCATTTGGTTGTTGCTTCATGTAGTAGATAATCCCATTATCAGACAGCCAACCAAGACTGAGCCAATCCAGAATCATACAACCCAGAATTATATACATTTTTTCTCCAATTGGAACATGGGAATCTGAATCAATTTGATTAACCAATTTTTTAATCTCTGACCACACTTCTCTTAGTGCGGCAATAATACATTCTGCTACCGATTGAATCGATTCTTTCATAGATTCATAATCCTGAATAGTGAAACATGGAAATTGAAGATGGACCATATTATCACTTTTTGCAACAAGTCCTAATCTCGCTAGACGTGTTACCATCTCCTGTTCTTCCGTTGAACGGTCACTTTCTAGTAACGGTTGTGGAATCAATTTCCCAAGAAATGAAATCACATTTTCACTTCTAGCGACTGTTAAAGGATTGTCATCTGAAGGCGACCGTTCATTTTTAGTTGGACAAACTTAGACACCCGAGCTTTGTCCGTCCAGAAACGGTACTGGAACTGGCTCGGTCCTGGTCAGGGATCCTGTGTCTGTAGACCAAATCTCTATTCCAGATCACTCCATATAAACTC
>WJMJ01000121.1 GCA_014728035.1 Promethearchaeota archaeon
GCGTAGGAGGTGATCCATCCGCAGCTTCCGCTACGGATACCTTGTTACGACTTCTCCCTACTTGCGAACCCAAGATTCGTCACCACCCAAAAAGGACAGTGCCTCACCCCAGATCCGCTCGCATGGAGCGACGGGCGGTGTATGCAAGAAGCAGGGACGTATTTGAGAAACTACAATTACAAAGCTGATTCGATATCACAATACTTTGGAGTGAATGAAAATGGATGAGACCTACCAGCCTAGAGAATCCTGATCACGGCCAAATCCACGATAATCGCCATACGGTTGATATTTCTGTCTTTCAATGTATTGTTTCATCTGCTCCTGTGCTAAAGAAAAGCGATAATCAAGAACGGATATCTTCTGCATAAAATCCTCAATCCATTCAATCTTGTCAATACTCTTTGATTGTAGAAATGCACGAAGTGCACTTGTTTCCGCACGTATCCGAATATCAAACTCAAAGACAATTCTATTTTGGCTTATACTTGCTACAGAAAACAATTGCGAAAGCTTAGATGATGCGATTTCAATCATTGAAATTGTACCTTTTTGTTCTAAATCTGAAGAGAGATAGACTTGGGTAATCTTTACTGAGAATTCCAATCGAATATCGTTTCCTTTTACTTTAATTCGGAATAATTTGGGGATATCGGATGTTCGTTCGGATATGCTTGTTGGAAAAGGGATTTCATAGGTACTTGCCGAAATTAATATTTCGCGATTTTTAGCTCCAAATAATTCCTTGTAGTCTTTTGGCAGGATGGAATCGAAAAATCCGGGTTCGCGAATCCAATACCGTAACACATTGCTGAAAAGCATGTAAAGAACATCTCTACTTTCCTCCAGAGATAGAGATAACTTCTCTTTCATTTTCGATTGTAATTCCAAGTTATTGGTCATTCTTAATTTTGCAATCTCTTGAAACAAATACAAGGGTTCAATGTCTACTATCTGTTTCTTCTTGACATCCCATAGTAGAATGGCCGTGATATTACCTATTCTTACGCAATCGTCGCGAAGATATTGACGAATAAGTAAATAGAAGAGGACAACTGTACTAATCGCAGACACTATTGTAAGAGTTACATACCAACTGTTCTCAAATGAAAGGACATACTGAATATCCCAAAGAGCATTCGAGAGAAGATTGAGAGTCAGACCAAAAACAATTGCAGTCAATAGAACTTCATAGAGATATTTTCTATCGGACCTTATTCGCTCTCGGACTGGTTCCATCTGACTTTGGGAAACACCACCCTCTTGCATTTGCCTCAACATCTAGAATCCTCATACAAATTTATCTATTTCGAAAATTGTAATCCTTGGGAAGGCTAATAGAGAGACATTCAGACGGTTGAGAATGAAGTGGGATAAGGCTCAGAACTCAACCTTTTCATCAATCAAGGATTCTTTTATTAAGAACATACCCTAGTCGAGAATATTGGAACGTGGTAAGAGATGACAAAGTATTGGGTCATAGCACCATACGAATCGAGATATCCCGACCTATTCGATAAGGTTTGGGAATTGACTTGGAACATGGTACCATTGCAGTTGGTTGGAAATCAATAGGGGATGCGTCATCTCTTGACTGGGACGATATATGGGATAAGGCGGCTGAAACATACCCGGACAAGAGTGATCGAAGTCATTCTATCGATGCAAATGCATTATGGAACTTCTTTCATGAGATAGAGATAGGGGACAAGATTCTTGCACGAAGAGGGAGAAAGATCCTTCTAGCTGTCGGAACTGTTACAAAGACAGCATACTATGATTGGGAAAAGGGACTTGAACGGGTTGGAGGGGATGAAAATCTATGCTATCCGAACTTCATCGAAGTTGACTGGGAGAAGCTACCCATCGAATATGATGAACTCGCGTTTGGGATGTACACGCTCCAAGGACCATTCGATTATGACTATTACCAAGAATTGACTCAAGGAGAAGTGCCAGAACCCGAGGAATCTGACACTTTGAATGAGAGTAGATTCAGACTTGAGCGATATCTAGAGGACTTCATTGTTACAAACTTCGAACAGATATTCGAAGGGAAATACGAGAGATATCAGACAGAGGGTGATAGTGTGGGCCAACAGTATCCAATCATGAATGATGATGGACGGGTCATTGGAAGAATTGATATCTTAGCAAAAAATAGAGAAGATGAATCACTACTAGTCATTGAACTCAAAAGAGATTACGGAGTTGACACAACAGTGGGGCAGATTCTTTGGTATATGGGGTGGGTGAAAGAGAATCTCTGTGATGAGGGGCAAGATGTGAAAGGACTGATCATCTGTACAGATAAAGATGAGAAGCTTGATTATACACTTCAGATGCTAGAGGATAGAGTTGAAGTGAAATTCTACAGTGTGCGTTTCCAACTTCAATCGAATACCTGATAGAGATGACTTATGGAAGTGGGATTTACCAACTTGGAAGATAGGTTTATAGTCTTTCGCAAATACATCTATCAAAAAGATATTCGTGAGATAAATGAGAAGACCAACCAGAAACGATATCCTTTATTTTTTGATATTTGTGTGTCTATTCGTGTCGATAACCTTGACATTCGTTTTTGGGAACACAATACCAACGACACAACCATCATTGGATGAATTCATTAGAAGCCATACTAACACAATCACCCTGTTCATGGCAATTATATTACTTTCACAAATTCGACAAGATGAGGGAGAAATAGACGATACTAGAATTAGTGAGTCCCAAACAACCAGTATTGATGCCCATTACTACTTGAGTAGATCAGACAATCTCGATAAAGTTCGAAGTAATCTCAGAAATGGAGCCTATGTGTTCTTTGGCCTTGGAACACTGATAGCATCAGCACCACTCAATACAAATATCGAGCCAATAATAATATCATCAGGATTGATAGTGGGAGGAGGGATACTCGCCCTAGGTGCATTGATATCGGTAATTCAGTCCTTTGCTGATGTATCAGTGAAATATCCTGGTGCGTTGGGAGATGATTTACTTCCGTCAGAGGATAAAACAAAAGTTAGACTATCTCAACTTCGACTAACAATCACGTCAAAAGCAAAAATACTTGTAACTATGCGGAGAACTCTTGGGATGGGATTGTTCGGTTTCATCTTCACACTGATTCTAAGCTTCATCGGGTCACATTTTGTCTATTTGCCTCAATCCATAACATCGGATTCGAATTTACTGATTGTGCTAAGTGGAATATATCTTTCATCACTGATAGTCCTAATGGTTGCTTCAATCATCATTGCAAAAGCTATACTGGGTAAAAATGGAATAGGAATACTGTGATGACACATACATCATGAGAATACACCGTATAAAATTAATAATTAGAAAGGAGAAATATTAATCCACATTAGTGGAAAATAAAGGGGAATCTGATATTGAGAAAATTAGAAAACAGACGATACAGACAAATCCGGGAAACGGAATTGACGGAGATAATAAATTCACTATATCTCCACGATTTATTTTCAGGTGAAAAAGGATTGCACAAGGGATATGGAGGATTACTAATATCCTCTGCAATCAAACGAATTCTTCAGCCTAAAGTCATTTCAGGAGTACGTCTTTCATGGGGGCAAATAATAGCAACCGATGGAGAAACTCTCTCCGGAGAGATAGACTTGATGGCCTGTACGAATACACCTCTAAGACATTGGGATGTGATAAACTACACTATCGAACGAATCGAATACACTAAAGCAATCTTCGAAGTAAAACATTCATTTCCGTCTAAAAAACAGATTGAAACATGGAGTGAGGGAGTTCATCCAATTCTGGCACTAGAAGATACGCCCGTTCTTGGGATAATCACATTGTGGGATGAATCAATAAAGGAAGACACGGATTTTGATAGACGCGAAAGAAAACTAGTTGATATGATTTCAAAATGTAATCATTGTGAAAAGCAAGCATTCATACTAAGTGGGGGAGGTTACGAAACGGATAAACGAATCATAAATCTAGAATCATGGGATAAACTCGCAAATCTTATTGAGATCATAACGCCTCCAGCGTATTTCAGTTGAATGCAGAAAATACTTATGAAAATCCATGTCAGAAGAATATTCCGAAGATTGAAAGAATGTCTATGCATATATCGGAGCACTTGGAAAATTCTTGTCATGTTCCCTCAAATATTCCCGCATTGAGTCAATCCATTCTACGAAATCAGAAGAAAGAGGAGATTGACGCACTATCCTCTTGAAGGTATTGAGGGTATGCTCCATCATCTTGCATCCATCGAGGATACCAGTTGGGGTATCCTGTAGTGGACTATGAACCCTGAAATGTTCGCCTTCAGGAATCACATCAACATACATCCAACTAGTTCGAGCCTTGGTTGTAAACTCACCTAGTTTTGATAGAACATCACGAAGAAGCGCTGGGGCATCAGTAAAAGGATCTATAATTTCAGGATTTATCTCATCACCAGGAAATAATTCTGGAAAGTGTATTCCCCAGATTAGTCCCAAGACAGTTGCATTTTTCAGAGGATGACTACGGAATATGTTTGGTTTCTTTCCTTTCAGATAATCAACCTCAGGATGGTTTACTGGGATTAGACCAATTCGAACAAACCAGCAATAGGCAGCTTTCCCGAGTTCTTCTCCAGAGAATATCAATAACGCTTGGGCATGGTTCGAAGATCCTTTCCTTGCTAGAATCTTAGCCTCTTTTAACCACATTCCCGCGTTTTTTATACTCTCTACCATGGCGGCAGTATAGAGTTCTTTTTTGGAGATCATCTCTATCCCGTTAGTATTTCTATCTGTAAAGAGATACAATCAGATTGGTCTATATCTTGCAGCATTTACACGCCGGATATAGTCATTGTGGTCAGCTAGTACATCTCTATCGATGATTCCTTCCTCATACATCAACCTAAGACATATCCTACAACTCGTCCAATCGGTATTAGGATGTATGCGGGGTAATGGAATGGGGGGTACATCATGAAGCTCGGGAGTTTTTGCATCAGGGTTTCTTGCCCAATGAATGACTTGTTGTCTTCGATTTTCGCTTCGACGAGTTTCTTCACTTCTCTGGGAACCCTTTTTGGTAAATTGCCCTTTTTTGCGAGGTTTTGATTTCTTTGGCTTTAGAGACATAAGAATCCTACCAAGAAGATAGAGTTCATTCTCATTAATAAATGGATATTGTGAGTTTCGGCAGACCACATCCAAGTAGGGTCTTACAAAAAGGAAAGGTGTTTTCAATGAGATTACATGGATAGGAAACTGCAGGAAACTAAGCTATATTTATAGAAACAAAATTCATTGGAATACCATCACAATTGATTATTAAAACTACAA
>WJMJ01000122.1 GCA_014728035.1 Promethearchaeota archaeon
AATCCATTCAATCTTGTCAATACTCTTTGATTGTAGAAATGCACGAAGTGCACTTGTTTCCGCACGTATCCGAATATCAAACTCAAAGACAATTCTATTTTGGCTTAGACATGTTTCCGAGAATAATTGTGAAAGCTTTGATTTTGCGATTTCGATCATTGAAATCTTGTCTTTTTGACCTAAATCCGAAGAGAGATAGACTTGTGTAACCTTTACTGAGAATTCCAATCGAATATCGTTTCCTTTTATCGTAATTCGCAAGAATTTGGGTATATCGGTTATTCTTTCAGATATGCTTATTGGAAATGGAATTTCATAGGTACTTGTTGAAACTAAATTCTCGCGTATCTTATCTCCTAAAAATTCCTTGTAATCTGTGGGTAAGATGGAATCGAAAAATCTTGGTTCGCGAATCCAATACCGTAACACATTGCTGAAAAGCATGTAAAGAACATCTCTACTTTCCTCCAGAGATAGAGATAACTTCTCTCTCATTTTCGATTGTAATTCCAAGTTATGGGTCATTCGTAATTTTGCAATCTCTTGAAAAAAATACAAGGGTTCAATATCTACTATCTGTTTCTTCTCAGTATCCCACAATAGAATGGATGTGATATTACCTGTTTTTACGCAATCATCGTGAAGATATTGGCGAATGAGCAGATAAAAAAGAATAACCGTGCTTATTACAGACATTATTGTAAGAGTTACATACCAACTGTTTTCAAGCGTGAGAACAGACTGAATATCCCAAAGAGCGTTCGAGAGAATATTGAGAGTCAAACCAAACACAATTGCAGTCAATAGAACTTCATAGAGATATTTTCTATCGGACCTTATTCGCTCTCGCACTGGTTCCATCTGACTTTGGAAAACACCACCCTCTTGCATTTGCTTCAACATCCAAGAACCATCAAACCAATTTATCTATTTCGACAATTGTGATCCTTGAGGAGATTAAAAGTAGGACATCATCTCATTTGATAATGAAGTGAAACAAGACTCAGAACTCAGCTCTTACAACGATTAAGGATTCTTTTGTTAAGAACATACCCTAATCGAGAATATTGGAAAGTGGTAAGAGATGACAAAGTATTGGGTTATTGCACCATAAGAATCGATATCCAGATCTGGTCGACGCGGTTTGGAAATACGACTTGAAACACAGCACAATTGCTGTGGGTTGGAGGTCAATGGGAGGTGTATCATCTCTGGACTGAAATGAGATATGGACAAGGCGGCTGAAACTTGCCCTGACAAGAGTGATCTGAGTTCAATATCTCCAATAATTAGAAACATGAATAGTACTGATTGAGAATATGAGATGTGATTGTCTATTGCGAATAGTGTAGCGAAATAATGCAGTTTGATACTGTTGTTAGTTGAGATTAAATTAAAATAGATTATCGATATATTACTCTAACTATACCCAGTTTATTGTATCGAAGTTTTTTGAAAATCTCACAATCAACTGACCAGCTTTGTGATTAATTCGTTCATTGAATAATAGGCATAGAGGGTTAGATGCTGTTTCAGTTCAGCAACTATAGAAGAACAGTTTTTGTGTTTTCCAAAAACACGCACAAGAACGGATTCAATTACAGCTGGATGTACATATTCTACAAGGTGGGGTTTTTCAAGAAACTCTAAGATACGATGCAATATATCCAAGGATATAGTTTCAATGGAAGCATCAGCTATTCCTCCCTTCACTATTCTTGCAAAAAGATCAAGGCGTATCTTGCTTAGAACTATAGAATCTTTTGCCAGAATGTGAAATATCAAATTAATGAGTGAGACAGGAAAATTGCAATTCTTTCCCATTCTTTTCTCATAGTCAATGGTTGTCTGCATCATACTGTGAATATATTCAGTTTGATCTGCAGAAGTGGATTTATTCAACAATAGTTCTATACTATCAGGAATTAAATTTGACTCTACAACATGGGTTCCAGTAAATAGACATAGCGGAATATGCTTGAAAAAGTAAGAAGATTTCTTATCTATGGGATCAATCCCAGTCCAGTTTATACTCGAACACCCAATAAGATCGGTCAAACTAAATAAATCAATAAGTTTACTAAAAATGTGTTGAAAATCTGATTGACTCCGAACATCCAAGTCCGAGAGTTGGTCCACCGTGCATTGATAGAGTAGTTTACCTAGTACAGAATCAATGTATCTCACTCCAGATTCATTTCCTTTTGTACGTATGATTTTAAGAGGAATTTCACTATTCCGTAGAAATGTATCATATTCAGATAATTCCATATTGCCTTCCAGTTGTTCAATCATTTTTGTTATCTTTACATAACTGATTCCAATATCAATACGATTATGCATATCTTCCCTCTGTTCTAGGATAGTCATTGCTTCTTTGGCCCATTTCAGTTTGGACAGAGTGATAACAACCTCTGGTTTCCAATAAAGTGCAATGGGTACTAAGAAAACAATAATTCCGGTCAGTCCCATAAAAAATAGGATCCACTCTGGTACGAGACCTAAGAAACCAGCAAGTGCAATTGATAGAGAGATTCCAGAAAAGAAACCGGATTTAATATTCGATACATTTCCTCGGATAGGTTGTGATGAAAAAGCGCTTCTGATAGCTAGTTCGAAATCATTCTCCACCGAGTCCCATATTCCCAAATCCCAGCGATGACAGAGAATATCAATGTATGCAATATCTTGTCTATGTTCTTTTCCATCAATGCCTTTGAATTTTCTATACACTAGTTTACGAAGCAGAATATCAATGAATATATCTATTCTAACATTGTAAAAAATTGAACCTATAAAGGATCCAAGAAACAAAACAAAAAGAATGAGTTGGTCCACTTGGAATGGACCGAATTCTGAAACTAGAAAATCAAATCCGCCATATCTAAGAATAGATGAGCCAATACTGATTCCAAATGCAAAATATAATGCTCCAAGACTTCTTCCTTCATAACTAACCTCTACACCCATACCTGCTTCTCTCCGATTTTCGCCATGTATTTCAGGGTATTAACTTCTCTTGGTCAGGAGTCTAGAAACTAGGATGCCAATCATTCGAGTCAGTTCAATCTCAAATCGTCTGCTTGAATCAGGAGCCCCACTGACTGCATGAGCGAGTTCATGAAGAAGGGTTCCAGCAAATGCTTCAATTGACTGAAGCGTGTCACGTTTGACAATGATCGAACCATCACTACTCCGCCACAATCCGTCTGTTTCCTCGTTCAGCTCTAAGTCTTTACGCATGGTCTCAGATACCAATATCTTCTTGACTCTAGGAGAATAGATTCCAACCAAGTCCATTAATTGTTCAGCATGATCAAAAATTTGTCGCTCTCTATTGGTTAGCTCAGCAACATCAACGAATTTGAATTCAAAACTCGCCTCATATTCGATGGCAAACTGCTCTAGTTCACGTATTGGATGTCCATCAATATCCTTACTGCCTTTTATTCGGTCTCGAAGACGTTCAGGAATTGAGATAATCGTGATTCCCTGATCAAGCATATCTTCAACAAGTGTGACCTCAAGATGCTCTTTTGGGGTAAGGAATGCAACATTTTGCTTTGCATTCAATATTCGAACTGCATGTTCTTGAATATCCAGCCATGACATCTCATCATGGGTATCACCAGTTTCATATTTTTGAAGATCTTCAATCAATAGTTTGGCAACACGTTCACTCTCACAGGAGGTCAAAATGGCCTTAACACGGTCAGTATATGCAGTACGTCCTACATTTGTACGTTCTCGATTCATCGCCTTTCGAATCTTGGATGTGATCGATGTGATGTTGTAACTGAAGAGAAAATTCTCTTCCTCTGCAACACGTACGCCATTGATGTATATCTTCGCAACACCTCTACGATTCTCTATCACATCCCCATACATGGTGGATTCTATAGTTTCCTCGTCTGAGAAGAAGAGGAAGAACTCTTTCCCTCGTTGAATCTCTACATCAGGAATCTTTTCAAGAATCACATCAGTACCCTGAAATGAAGAGTCAGAAGGTGGGCTGATTGATGCGTGGAGAGTAACCATATCTTCGAATCCATGCTTAGATGTCTTCGTGAGAGAAATATCACCATGTTTGGATTTTATTGTCACACCGATTCCATGCCGATCGAATGTTGCCAGAGCATCTTTTAATCCAATTCCAAACTTGCCAATGGTACGATAGTCACGTACCTTCTCATCATTCTCTTTTTGAGTCAGATGTTTGTACTCAATCCCTCTACCAAAATCACGGATATGCCATCTTCCTTTGTCATCTTTTGTTATCTCTATATCTGCAGTAGATGTCAGTAGTTGCTCGTCAAGAGCATTGGCGATTATCTCGCGTACAGCATGACATGGTTCCCAATCTTCCAAAATCTTCTCAATGTTCAAATCGAATTCCCTAGTGGACATAATGGTGACCTCCAACCATACCTAACAGGAGTTCAGTATCCATATAGAATTTTTGCCAAGATGCAATAAGTACTATTGCAGAATAATAGCATTCTTCGATATTATGAAGAAGGAAACCTGACTCACGTGAAATAAGTGAGAGTATGGTTCTCAGATATTCTCGCAAAACATACTTTTTCGATGTTTCTGATTCCAGCAAATGAACCAAAACTTATCTATCAACTTAATGAGCATCCCGAATATTCCTAGGATTCCAGCCATCGGGATAGATAACAGGGATACCAATCTGTTTGAGATCTTCATTGATAGTTCTCATTTCAGGAGTTGGTAATATTGGGGTTGTGAGAGTGAACCGGTTACGAGGATCGTATCGCAGTATGAAATTAACCATCATATGAGCCCAATCATTATTATCAAATTTTGTGAGGTTCTCTATGAAGACTTGTTTTTCACTAGGTGAAAGAGAGTAGAAGTATTCACTATGTGCACTCAAAGCAGTATGAAGGGTTTGAACATCACTAGTCGTTTGTTCGGGAATGAGAGTCTGATTCATATTCATGATATAACGTATCCAAACCATGAGTTTCTGAGCATAAGAAATATTGAATGAAAGAAGATTCAGCCCGACACGGGTATAGGTATAGAGATAGGTTCTGAACTTGGAGATGAGTAAATCTCTAGTTAATGGAGTTGGCTTGGAAGATTTGTAGAGAGATAGTTCCTTGTTTTTGTCTATCCAATCATGAATAAATGAATGTGCAATCGACCTTTGCTCACGTTGTACGATATATGTCAATCTGCACCACGAATCTTTGGAACTCAAGTATATTCCCTCTAATAATAAGTCAGATTCTTCGTCACTTATTAGCCGTTCTAGATTGAGCACAGCACTATAGTATCGATCATATTCAGTTTTGCCCTGTCCTTTCACAAAGAACAAGCCATAATCTAATGCTTCTTCATCGAGTCCATCACGGTTCTTAATCATTTTCAATTCCTTCCTTCATAAGTAAGATGCGATCATCAAACAGTATATGATTGAAATTCATCGGTTTCATCCATCTGAGCCCTATACATCCAGAAGTAATTGTATGAAAAACCTCAGACGTCTCTATACCGTGCATAGTTCTTTCGTCGAGTGTATTCATTATTGTCAGCTAATACATCTCTATCGATGACTCTGTTTTCATACATCAACCTAAGACAAATCCTACAACTCGTCCAATCGGTATTGGGATGAATTCGGGGTATGGGATAGGGGGGTACATCATGAAGCTCGGGAGATTTTGCACCAGGTGTTCTTGCCCAATGAATGACCTGTCGTCTTCGATTTTCTCTTTGACGAGTTTCTTTACTTCTCTGAGAACTCTTTTTGATAGATGGCCCTTTTTTACGAGGTTTTGATTTCTTTGGTTTCTTTGGTTTTAGAGACATAAGAATCCTACCAAGAAGATAGAGTTCATTCTTATTAATAAATGGATATTGTGAGTTTCGGCTGACCACATCCAAGTAGGGTCTTACAAAAAGGAAAGGTGTTTTCAATGAGATTACATGGATAGGAAACTGCAGGAAACTAAGCTATATTTATAGAAACAAAATTCATTGGAATACCATCACAATTGATTATTAAAACTACAA
>WJMJ01000123.1 GCA_014728035.1 Promethearchaeota archaeon
AGGAGTTTATATGGAGTGATCTGGAATAGAGATTTGGTCTACAGACACAGGATCCCTGACCAGGACCGAGCCAGTTCCAGTACCGTTTCTGGACGGACAAAGCTCGGGTGTCTAAGTTTGTCCAACTAAAAATGAACGGTCAATGAACGAGGTATTATATTAAATATGTAGAATATTTGCTCAGGCGAACAACATGACGAATGATGGTACAATTCCCAATGAAACCAATCACCGTGAAGCTGAGCTTTTTGAGAGTATTTCCCATCCCACAAGGATTGAGATTCTCTATGCTCTTCATGAAGGCTCATTTGGTTTTGCTGCATTAAAGAGAAAGGTTGGCCTTTCAAGTAGTGGTAATCTTCAGCATCATCTTAGCAAGCTCTCAACTCTCGTTATCACTGATACACACGGCGATTATATGCTATCAGATGAGGGAAGAGAAGCTATCTATGCCATTGGATCTGTGCGAAAACGAATTAAACGAAAACAAGGAACTGACCCTCTAATTGTTCTAGTCACTACTCTTGTGTACTATCTTATCCAGATGAATCTCCCCTTCATTACTGGAACTGTAAATCCGATGACTCCTATCAGTGCATTAGTTGGTTCCGTTGCATTTGGACTCATATTCTACTTGGTATTTTCTTACGCAATGAATCGAGCTTTGGATACTATTGAAGATGAGAAGGATTCTATAGCAAATTAGTTTGTGAGTTATTTCACCAATCTTGGTATGCTTTGACGCTTTGGATTTCATTGAATACTGATGAATACCGTTCGTCACCCCTAGAAACCTCTCTAACGATTATAGGTATTCAGAGCCTGAGAGAGACTATCTGCCTTGGATTGAGAAACCTCTCCTTTTCCTTTCCAGAATACTTTTCCCTCTCTATCTACCAGAAAAAGATGGATATTTTCTTCATCTGGAATCTCAAGACTCTCAAGAAATGGTTTCTTATCGATATAGAGTGTAATCGTTCTTCGTCTTGTTTCCGTCGAGGGAATTCCCGATCTCATTCCTCCATCAATGAATCTTCGATAGAGCGGATTCATTTTTCGAATTGTTGGTAATTCGTAATATTCTAGACTTGTATTGTCTTGAACCAGAGTTTCTAAAAAAGGGACCCACGAATTAACCAGACCTTGGTGCCACCTTTGAAACGCTATGACCACGATGTTGAGTTCACCATCAAAATCTAATGGGAGTGTCTTTTTCTCCTTTAATAGATTCTGACCTTTCACTTCTGGAAAATGCATACGATCACCTTATGCGGAAACAGATACTGATTGAATTTGGTTATCCCAGTCAAGACCCAATATGTTGTTTGAGAATTTCCAGACTGCTTTACGAAGTTCTTCATTTCCTACTTTCTTTGAAGGTTTCTTCTCTTTCATATCTGCAAAGTACTTCCCAGTTACTCCATTTACCTCTGGGGAACTTGCTACATAGATTTGGGTTTCCGCTCCGTGTTCAGGGCTTCTTTGAAACGGACTGGTCAGTTTAAGGAATATTTTCGATCCCAATCCTGCATTGCTCCGACCGAAGTTTGTTCTGACAAATCCAGGATGAACTGCATTTACGGAAATATCGAGTTTTTCAAGCTTAGTTGCCAATTCTTTAGTTGCCATTATCATCATCAGTTTTGATGTACCATATGCCTTCATTGAACCATAGCTATTACGGTAGAATGGATCATCTAAATCAACATCACCGAACGAATGGGCTGCAGAGCTCACATTTACGACTCTTGCAGATTCACTCTTTGCTAGAAGTGGTATCAGTTCGTAGGTTAACAAGAGTGGTGCAAAGTGGTTTAGTGCAATGGTCATCTCGTACCCCTCTGAAGTTTCTTGTCTATCTCCGATGATTGCTCCTGCATTGTTCACCAAAACATCTACTTTTTCGTATGTGTCTTTGATTTGTTTCGCTACACTTTGCACTTGCTCCATTTCAGAAAGGTCTGCGACAAAAATATCGATATTGGAATTTCCAGTTTGTTCTACCATTTCGTTTTTGGCGGTTTCTCCTTTTTCTCTACTTCGAACAACCAATGCTAATCTTCCGCCCATCTCTGCTAAAGCAATCGCTGTTTCTTTTCCTATTCCTGAATTGCTTCCAGTAACAATACAGACTTTTCCAGTCATATCCTCAGAATATTCCATCATATACACCATTTAACAATTGTTAATTATGTTTATAATCGTTGCGCTTGTTCCTCAAACAATCCTCTAGGAACAGAATTTTATTCATGTAACAATTGCACGAACCAATAGTCATCTGGTTAACGAGGCTAGTTCCAAAATGAACAAGTTACACTTTCTATCAGCAACTAGAATTGTTGATGATATTCGAGAGAATAATGTCACAGCTACAGAAATCATCTCAAATCTCCTAAAACGAATTGATGAGGTGAATCCACGGATCAATGCTATTGTTCACATTGATAGAGAATATCTCCTCTCCCAGGCAAAAGAAATTGATGACACTATTGCCAAAGGAAATACTATTGGTCCGTTAGCTGGCTTACCCATAACCATCAAGGATAATATAGAAGTAAAAGATATGATAACAACAGGAGGAATTACTGGTAGAAGTAATTATGTTCCTACTTTCACTGCACCTGTCGTCAAACGTTTGAAGGATGCTGGAGCTATCATCATCGGAAAGACGAACTGTCCAGCATTCTGTGCGGGATTCGAAACGAAAAATGAAATCTACGGGTTAACTAGGAATCCCTGGGATTTATCGAAGACTGTCGGTTCTAGTAGTGGTGGTGAAGCCGCAATAATTGCTTCTGGAGGGTCTTACCTCGGAATTGGTTCTGACTCAGGTGGAAGTATGAGGTGGCCATCTCATTTTTGTGGAATTGCCAGTCTAGTTCCAACTTTTGGAAGAGTTCCCAGAACAGGAACGATTCCCCCTTACTTTGGATTCTTAGACACAACTCAAATCGGGCCCATGGCTCGATCGGTAAAGGATCTCTCGCTGGTCTTTCCGTATATTGTTGGTCCAGATAATTGGGATTCAAGGTGTATGCCAATGCCCATTGAAGATCCAGATGCGATATCTATCAATAATCTATCTATTTCATATTACACTGATAATGGATTTGTTGAACCTGAAAAACCAATAACACGTGCAATTACCAAAGCAGTTAGTGTTCTTGAGAATTATGATGTTATAGTTGAAGAAAGATATCCTCTTGCTTCAAGAGAGTTTTTTGATGTTGGCCGCGGATTAAATCGATTTTCTGCAAATATAGACCCAAGCACGGTCCCTGAGATTACTGAATGGGAAGAATCTGTAGAGATGTATCCTGACGATATTTTTGGATTTGCAGATTCTTGGCTTGCAAAAGCTAGTGGAGCAAAAGGCAATGAAGCAATGCTTGGTTTGGAATTCTATTTTTGGAGTATTAAATGGGATACATATCGGACGAAAATACTTCAATTCATGAAAAATAATGATGCAATAATCTGTCCCATCTCTGCAATTTCTGCGTTCTCACATGGTGCATCCTCGAAAGATGAATTCAATCCTCTTGATCTACTAAGCTATACTCATCCATATAGCCTCGTGGGATTACCTGCTGTTACTTTGCGGGGGGGTACGACTGATGATGGACTACCAGTTGGATTTCAGATTATCACCAACTTTGGAAAAGAGAGCTTAGCACTGAAACTTGGAATGCTTCTGGAGAGCGAGTTCGATTTCGACGACAGCTCATGTCTTTGTTGAGTTTGAATTGAAATATCTCCATTTACGGTAACATAGTACTGGAATAATGTAACGAATTAGCAAACGGAAGCATTATTTCGCTCTATAGATTATCTATTTCCGTTTTGAGGCACTAATATGACTTCTTAATTGTTGTGGGCTATTCTAGTATAAGATAATCATCCAATGTAATCTATTATTATTGTTTTATCACATTCCCAATACTCTAGTGTTTTTGATTTGTATTGTTATTGAGGTTTGAGTGATGAGTACATCAGGAATTGATGCCAATGAGATTATCTTTCTGTTTGAACAGAGTGAGAAACAGAAATCGTTTTCTGGAATTAGAAACAAGTTCGAAGAACTTGATATTCTATTCGAATTTAATCCTCTGAATCCTATTAGTTGGAATGCACTAGCTGTAGTCTACATCTTAACTGAACGAATCCAGCAATCAGAGGAAGTAATTTGTTATTCTTTGGAGCTGGATTCCGGAAATTATTTGACTTGGAGAATCTGGGGAAAATTGTTGCATCACATTGGAAAAAATAGAGAGGCGGAAAATGCATTCGGATGGCATATGAACTAAATCCCTCTGATTATATCAGTCTCTATAACCTTACAAGACTAGTGATGCTCCGTAATGCCTATCCACAAGCTTTGGATTACCTTTTTTCCTTAATAGAATTGGATTGCTCAAATCAGATATATTGGGATATGATTACTATCTGTCTTAGAGATCGTGACGAGACTTGTCTGGTCTGCGATTTGGATTCTGTTCAGTGGAATCTTAGTGAGTGTAGTTCGGAATAGTGTGGCTCAAGGTGTTCTCAGCTGACTCATAGTGGTAAAGACTAGGTGTCGTCATTCAAAGGCATCTGACAGTCTTCTAGCTTTTTTCACGGTAGTATCAGCTTCTTTTGGTGTTGGTGTGATGCCATCAAATCTCCTTTCTTAATTATCCATGAAAGAAAAATGGTGAAGCAGAGTCTACATATATTTGGATACTCTCTTCCCTTCAAGCTCAATTTTAATGAATTCTTCCAAGTCTACCAATGATATTTCTTGAACATCTTTTTCACAATCCAATACAAACGATTCAAAATGTGATGCATTTTCAAGACAAGATTTGATAGTATTGTCTGATTTTCTTTTCCAGAAATAACCTAAATTCATCATCCAAGAAAGTGACCTCGTTGAATGTTGTTTAGATATTCTATCATCTATCGAAATAAATGATGTTTATCACGTTGAGTAAATCGAAAGTGTAATAGATTATAAAATGACAATTAGTGATATGGTAATTCTTGTGGTTACATTCTTTTCCTCAATTGCTCCATCCGATCTGAAGGCACAACTCTTATCACATCTAGCTATAGATGGTGTAGAATTATATTCAGCTGAAGGATACGGAGAACGGTTTACTTCCTATCGTACAGATGGAAAACAGCTGATTATCTTTATCGGGACCGGTGGAACTGAACAGGATGTAAAAGGATTTCTTGAGAGTGTAGCTCCTCCTTCGTCTGTATTGTTGTTAAGTCACCCCGGAAATAACTCCCTTCCTGCTTCAATGGAAATAAGGTCTTTTTTGGAATCAGCAGAGATAGACTCTGAAATACTGCATCTTACATTATCAAGACTTTCCCAACAATTGACTCACTGGGTGGAATTTGAAAAAATAATCTCAAACATTCGTAATACTCGGATGGTTACATTTGGGGAATCCTCGTCTTGGTTAATTGCATCACAGATTGATTATGAACGGGTGAAGAAGAATTGGGGCTTCAAGATTATTCCACAAATTATGGGGTTGGTAAAACCGAAAGGCCGAAATTCATCTCAAGACACCATTGTTTCACACTGTAAAGATTCAGCTGACCAGGTTGAGGTTTCTGAGGAAGCTGTATCTGAGGCAATTCAAGTTCAGAAACTTATAGAAAATGTGATTTCACTTTCCAAAATCAATGCAATAACAATTCAATGTTTTTCTCTCTTTGAGGATACTGGTATCACTGCTTGTCATGCACTTTCAATACTAAACGAAGAAGAAGAACTTGTAGCAGGTTGTGAGGGCGATATTCCATCAACCTTTACAATGATGGTAGTTAAGATGCTGACTGGTCAACCATCTTTTATGGCCAATGTTATCTCTGTAAATGAGGAGCATAATACTGCAATTTTTGCTCATTGCACAATACCACGGAGCATGACAGAAACGCATGACCTCGTCACACATTTCGAAACCGATGCCAGTGTAGCTATTCGTGGGAAACTTCAACCTCAGGATGTTACAATTGTGAAAATTGGTGGACTTGGTCTAAGTAACTATTGGATTTCGAAAGGCACAATTCTTGAAAACCTTCAGAATGAGGATGGTTGCAGAACACAGATTCATGTCAAGATACAACAACCAGTAGATTACTTCCTTAAGAGATCACTTGCTAATCATCATATCATTGTATTAGGAGATCATACAAAACGAATCAAATCATTTCTTAAATTTGCTCTACATAAGAATCCTATAGAGTGACCGACTGTTCATCGGGCAATTCGTCTTCTTTGATGGGAAGCACTCCTAGTTCATACATGACGGTTTCATATTGATTTGAAAAAGAACTGAATTCTTCTTGTGAAATAGACTGAGAGAATGCCATCTCCAGTAATTGTTGTAGTTTTCTGAAATCTTCAACCTCAAATTTGGTGATTATATTCTTCTCTCTTAGTGTATCAAATAATCTTCTTTCATCATCAAGATCAGGGGTCTCTTGTTTGTATTCCAGAACTCGACTTTGCATGGCTGAAACAAAAGCATCGTAGAAAGCAGCAATCGCATCAGCAACGTTATGCCTTTTCATCCTAACTCTACCACCTCGAACATGTAACTTTGCCCGAAGCATTAACTCCTCTTGTAACGGAATATCTTCAGGAATCAGTCCAAAGTGTGGCATAAATATCGTTAATATCTTACTCGTATAATCGTATTAGTGTGTTGTTATAGTCAAGGGCTTATCTGAAAAGAAGATGAATCTCTAGAAAATCCTTAATTCTCTCTATGTCTAAAGAGCAATCTGGAACTTGGAGTGTTTAAAATGGAATTCTGTTGTAACCATCCTGAGAGAGAAACATCTGTTATCTGTAATCGGTGTGACAGTCCTATTTGTAAAGAATGCCAAATAAGAATCAACGGGTTGGTGATTTGTCCTGATTGCGATATGGAATCAGATTCAAAGAAGGAATCACTGTTTTGGGGGATAATTGGTGTGTTGACTTTACTCGCGATTAATTCTGCGTCTTATTTTGTATTCTTTTTCACCGGAAATCTTATTCATACCACTCCATTCAATATCACATTAATTGTTGGTTCATCTCTCCTATTCGCAGCACTAATTCAATTGAGCAATGAATATGATCAAAACCTCTTTGTAATTAGTGGGCTTCTAATATTTCTACATTCACTTTTTTCATTTACAATCCATACACCAACAGAGCCCGAATCTCTTTTTCTTGGACTTTCCAGCACGATTCTATACTTTATTGGATTCATAATACTTGGTCGGGCATTCCTAGCTATCTATCCAGAATCAGCAGATCCAAAACTAACTAGATTATTGGGAAGATATCTTGTATTATTTTCCTTTGCTTGGATCGTCTTAAGCTTCAGCCTGGGACTCGTATATCTTCTAAGCATAACACTCAGTTTCATCCTGCTTGTCATCGGATATGTATTACTGCTTATTTTCTTCATGAAAGTGTCTGAAGAGAGAAAGCCCATACAAGAATAGGTGGATGACTTTTCGGATAGAATGAATAGATTCAGCTCGGAATCTACGAGCCTAACTTTCTTATCAAGGTAGATAGTCTCGGTCATCTCCCCGGGTGGTCTCTGTTCGTTCTAGTGAACTAACCGTGTGAAGAACATCCTTGTAGTAGAGCCCACGGGATGTGTGGTATCCTACCGATACCACAAAGGTTACTTACATACAGCCAAGAGCTGTATAAACCGAGGCAAGAGATGATGGCAGACTTCAAATTAGATGCACCATTCAAACCAACAGGTGATCAACCTCAAGCGATATCAAAACTGGTAGAAGGGTTGGAGTCCGGCCTTGATCGACAGACCCTATTGGGTGTTACTGGTTCCGGTAAGACCTTCACAGTTGCTAATGTTGTGGAAGCTTACAATCGACCTACTCTTGTCATCTCTCACAATAAGACACTGGCAGCTCAACTTGCATCTGAATACAAGAGATACTTTCCTGATGCTGCTATCGAGTATTTTACCAGCTACTATGATTACTATCAGCCTGAGGCATATGTTGCAAGTAAGGACATGTATATCGAGAAGGAAACAGATATCAATAGCGAGATAGAGAGGCTACGTAATTCTGCCACCATGTCGTTACTGAGCCGTGAGGATGTATTGGTAGTTGCATCAGTTTCCTGTATCTATGGTCTTGGAAATCCGGAGGATTATGGAAAACTCTCACTCTTTCTGAATCTTGGTGATACTGTCGATCGAAGAGAGATATTAGAGAAATTAGTTGCAATGCAGTATGAAAGAAACGATATGGAGATTAAACCCGGAGTATTTCGTGTCCGCGGCGATGTAATTGATGTTATCCCAGGCTATTCACGTAGTGCATATCGAATCCAGCTTGATGGGGATAAGGTGGAAAGACTATCCTATCATCACCCTGTGACCATGTCCCCTCAGGGGCAAGACACTTGGATTCGTATCTATCCTGCTCGGCATCATGTAACTCAACAGGAGAAAGTTCAGGATGCAATAGAACTCATTGAAAAGGAGATGTTCGAGAGGATTGAGGAGTTTAGAAATCAAGGCAAGCTGGTCGAAGCAGATAGGATTCGAAGAAGAACGCTCTACGACTTGGAGATGTTACGAGAAACTGGTTTTTGTTCTGGCATTGAGAACTATTCCCGATACATTGATGGTAGAGATGAAGGACAGAAGCCTTACACTTTGATGGATTATTTTCCTGATGATTTCTTGATGATAATTGACGAGAGTCATATGACCATTCCTCAGATAACAGGAATGCATCATGGTGATAGAGCAAGAAAGACTAGTTTAGTTGATTTCGGATTCAGACTGCCATCTGCGTACGATAATCGGCCTCTTAACTTCGAAGAGTTCGAGAAGTACATGAAGCATGTTATTTTCACCACTGCTACTCCTGGCCCATATGAACAGAAACATAGTGCTCAAATAGTGGAACAGCTTGTTCGTCCTACCGGACTTATCGATCCGGAGATAACACTTCGTCCTATTGAGAATCAGATTGATGACTTAATGGGAGAGATAGACATTGTAGTGAAACGAAAAGAACGCGTTCTAGTTACAACCCTCACAAAGAAGACAGCTGAGATGCTAACAGAATATCTGGTTGAGAATGGTGTTCGAGCAAGGTATCTCCATTCGGATATCGGTACAGTTGAACGCATTGAGATTATCCGAGACCTTCGTCTAGGTAAATTCGATGTGCTAGTTGGTATCAATCTCTTACGAGAGGGGCTGGACTTGCCTGAGGTTTCCCTTGTTGCAATATTAGATGCTGATAAAGAAGGTTTCTTACGAAGTGAATGGGCACTAATTCAGACCATGGGGAGAGCTGCAAGAAATGTACATGGACACGTCATTCTATATGCTGACCATGTTTCAAAAGCGATGCGTGCAGCTATTGATGAAACAAACCGAAGACGAGCTTACCAGATCAAATACAATAAGGAACATGGGATTACTCCTGAATCCATAAAGAAAGATGTTACAGATATCGCTCAAGGCATGCCTTCAAGAGAGGAAGAACTACAAGCTAAACTGAGTGAGTTCGAAGAATCAGAAATTGAAGAGATTCAGGATTACATCATTGATTTAGAAGAACAGATGAAAGAAGCAGCTCGGAATCTTGAATTCGAGAAAGCTGCAACCTTACGAGACCAGATTATTGAGTTACGAAAGAAAATTGAGGTTAAATAGACGTGAAAACACAGACCACAACGAAAGAACAAGGCCCCTCATATGGTCCACAATCAATAGTAGTCATGGGAGCTGCAGAACACAATCTGAAGCATATTGACGTAGAGATTCCTAAAGATACGCTAACCGTGGTGACTGGAGTTTCTGGTTCTGGAAAAAGTAGTTTGGTTTTTGACACGATATTTGCTGAGGGTCAACGTCGGTTTGTAGAGTCTCTCAGTGCATACGCTCGACAGTTCTTAGGAATGTTGGAAAAGCCGAATGTTGATTATATGTCTGGACTTTCACCATCAATATCTATTGATCAGAAAAGTGTTAGTAGAAACCCTCGTTCAACAGTTGGCACAATCACTGAAATCTACGACTTCCTACGATTACTATATGCAAGGGTAGGAATCCCTCACTGTCCCCAATGTGATAGAAAGATAGAACCGCAGACTGCACAACAAATTGTAGATCGAGTACTGGACTTACCAAAGGGTACAAAGATTATGGTTCTTGCACCTATCATTCGAGGAAGAAAGGGGGAATACCGAAAAGAGTTCAAAGATCTAGTAGAGCAGGGATTCATTCGCGCGCGAGTTGACGGTGAAATCATAGACATTCATGCTGGATTATCATTAGACCGGTACTTTGAACATACAATTGAAGTCATTGTGGACCGTGTTGAAAATGCCACTTCTGAGCGAAGCAGAATTGCGGAAGCAGTTGAGACCTCTTTGAAGATGGCTGAAGGTGCAGTTACCATAGTAACAGATGAAAATGAATTCACACTCTCAAAGTTTCTAGCATGTCCCGACTGCGGTATCAGTATCCCGGAGATGGAGCCAAGAATGTTTTCTTGGAATACTCCTCAAGGCGCATGTGAACATTGTACTGGCATTGGAGTAACTCGTGAGTTTGACCCAGATTTATTTGTACCTGACAAATCCATCATTGTTAGAGAAATTAACGCTTTCCGAGGAATGGGCAAATGGGCTCGCAATTGGGAACCTCGTCTCTCTAAGAAATTTGGTATAGACTTTGGCGTGAGGTGGCATGAGCTTCCTGATGAACACAAGAAGATTATACTCTATGGGGCAGATGGTGAGTTTGTATTCAAATGGGAAGGGGGAAATGAAGATTGGAAGGTTTCCTACTCTGGTACTTATACACGAAAGTATGAGGGGATAGTAAATACTGCAAAACGACTCTACCAGAAGACCAAATCACAAGGACGAAAAAAGGAGTTTGAAACCCTTATGTCTGAACAGAAATGTACTGTCTGCAATGGGGGTCGATTAAAACCAGAAGCTCAATCTGTACGATTCAATGGGGTTTCAATCAATACACTTGACGAGATGTCAATCAAACAACTTAGCGAGTTCTTTGAACATGTGGAAGTCGCTAAGATGTATATGCCCGTGGCAGAACCCATTTTACGAGAGATCAAGGGGCGGATTGGATTTCTTGAAGAAGTAGGATTGGAATATCTAACACTCAACAGGGGTGCTCCTAGTCTATCCGGAGGTGAAGCACAACGTATCAGACTTGCAAGTCAGATTGGATCTAATCTTGTTGGCGTTACTTATGTCTGTGATGAACCTTCAATAGGACTTCATGCGCGAGATAATAAACGACTTCTTCGTTCACTAATGCGACTGAGAGACCTTGGTAATACTGTCTTAGTTGTGGAACACGATGAAGAAACCATGATGAGCGCAGATTATATAGTTGACCTTGGACCTGGCGCGGGATCCGAGGGTGGAGAATTGGTCGTAGCTGGTACTCTTGATGATGTGCTAGCATGCAAAGAATCTATTACCTCACAGTTCTTACGAGGTGTTCTACAGATACCTGTACCATCTGAGCGTCGTCAACCTAACGGACGGATTCTTGAAATCAAGGGGGCTCGTCATAATAATCTGAAGAACCTAGATGTCAAGATTCCATTGGGTCTGTTCATAGCTGTTACTGGGGTTTCAGGGAGTGGAAAATCCAGTCTTGTAGTTGATACATTGCAACGTGCTCTAGCTCGTGAATTTCACCGAGCTGAAGCTAAACCTGGTGATCATGACCATCTTCTTGGTTTAGACCTCCTTGACAAAGTGATTGTAATTGACCAGAGTCCAATTGGGCGAACCCCGCGTTCGAATCCAGCTACGTATGTTGGTTTATGGACTCCGGTAAGGGAACTATTCGCAAGCTTACCTGAATCAAAAATTCGTGGATACAAAAAGGGAAGATTCAGCTTCAATGTGCGGGGTGGTCGATGTGAAAAATGCAAAGGGGCTGGAGTCGAAGAAATTGAAATGCAGTTCCTTCCACCAGTTCAAGTTACCTGCAGCGATTGTAAGGGACGAAGGTATAACAGAGAAACTTTGCAGGTGCGATACAAAGGAAAGAATATTGCTGATATCCTAGATATGAGAATTGATGAAGCACTAAAGTTTTTTGAAAATGTCCCTAGAATTCAAAAACGGTTAGAAACTCTCTGCGATGTCGGAATGGGTTATGTGAAGGTTGGACAACCATCTACCACTTTATCCGGTGGAGAAGCGCAGCGCATAAAACTGAGCAAGTTTCTCTCGCGTCCTGCTACAGGTCAAACCTTGATAATGTTAGATGAACCAACCACTGGACTTCATTTTGCAGATATCAAAAAGCTTCTTGAAGTTCTCCATAAATTGGTTGACTTAGGAAACACTGTCTTGGTAATTGAGCATCAAATGGATGTGATCAAGACAGCTGACTGGGTGATTGACTTAGGACCGGAGGGTGGAGATGAGGGTGGTTATTTGATTGCGGAAGGAACACCTGAAGATATAGCAGAATGTGATGCTTCGTATACTGGACATTATCTACGAGAAGTTCTCGGAGAGGAGGGTGATATGTAATGGTGGGATTCATCTCCGTAAAGAAAGCCGAGGAACATAATCTCAAAGCTATTAACGTAGATATTCCTCGTGACAGATTGGTTGTTGTTACAGGACCATCAGGATCCGGAAAAAGTACTTTGGTTTTCGATACAATCTTTGCGGAAGGTCAACGACGCTATGTAGAATCACTTTCATCATACGCTCGAAGATTCCTGGGTCGTCTGGACAAACCAAAAGTACAGAGTATTACAGGACTTCCTCCAGCGATCTCGATTGAACAGAAAGGGCGTTCAAAGAACCCCCGAAGTACTGTAGCAACAAGTACTGAGATTCAGGACTATCTTCGATTGTTATATGCGAATATTGGTACACCTCATTGCATCGAATGTGGGAAAGCAATGGAACAACTCACACCTGAGTCAGCTGCTAAGATTCTTCTAGAGGATAATGGTGGAGAACGAATCTACATTTTAGCACCTGTGGTTCGTGATGAACCTGGAAAACACGAAGATATACTTCAACATCTGATTGAGAATGGATTTGTTAGAGTGCGAGTTGATGGTGAGATATCCGATATTGATTCTGTTGATATCGATGGTCGTTTGAAGCACGATATTGATGTTGTAGTTGACAGATTAGAACTTTCGCACAAATATCGCGAGAGACTTACAGGATCTATCGAAACAGCTCTTGAGACTGGTGATGGTATAGCTATTGTTTCAAGACCGAATCAAAATGACTTGACTTTTTCAGAACGTTTAATGTGTCCATATTGTGGAGTTCAATATGATAAACTCAATCCCAAGATGTTTTCATATAACCGTCCAGACGGAGCATGTTCCCAATGTAATGGACTCGGAATCACGATGGATGTATCAATAGATCTTGTCATTCCTGATGAAAGCATGACTATTCGTGAGATTGGAAAGAGGGCTTTTGAGAATCGAAGATATCTAATGAGAAGAGTTGATTCTTTAGCTGAAATGCTTGGTTTCTCTCCGGAAGCACCTCTAACAGCTCTTTCTAAGAGGCATCGAGAGATTTTCTTGTGGGGAAACCCGTCCGTCGATATAACATATGGGCGTCAAAAGGAAGATGGGACCTCCTGGGAGGTCACCAGAGCTTGGCTTGGTATAATTCCTTGGCTCCGTAAAGTCTTTGCTGAGGGGAACTCAAGTGACAAATCATGGTATCGAAGACGAGCACAGAATATAGCTGATAATTTCACTAAACAAACAACATGTACTGCATGTGATGGTAGGAAATTGCGTCCTGAAAGTCTTGCAGTTACTGTTGGAGATACCTCCATAGACAAAGTCACAGCAATGACAATTGAGGAAGCTCTTCAATTCTTTGAATCAATCGAATTATCAGAACGAGAGATGAAGATTGCAAAACTCATTCTAAAAGAGATTATAGCTAGATTGAAGTTTCTTATTGCAGTCGGTCTCGAATATCTCAATTTAGACCGGTTGTCACGGACATTGTCCGGTGGCGAGAGTCAACGTATCCGACTTGCAACTCAGATTGGGTCCGCTTTAACCGGAGTACTATATTGCCTTGATGAGCCAAGTATCGGTCTTCACCCTCGAGATATTAATCGACTAATCGAAACTTTCTACAATCTTCGGAGTCTAGGGAATACAGTAGTGGTCATCGAACATGACAGAGATACAATTTTTGCTGCCGACCACATAATCGATCTTGGCCCTCTGGCCGGTCGTCATGGGGGTGAGGTTGTTGCTTCTGGTCCTCCTGAGCAAGTATTGTCTGATCCCAAATCGCTTACTGCACAATATTTAGCTGGCGAAAAGCAAATTCCGATTCCTAAAGAACGTAGGAAAGGAAACGGAAAGGCCATCTATGTTAGAAATGCTCGGCAGAATAATCTGAAGGGTATTGATGTAGAGTTTCCACTTGGTACCCTTACTTGTGTTTCGGGTGTTTCTGGGTCCGGAAAGAGCTCTCTAGTTTATGAAACATTATACAAAGCTCTTGCCAAAGAGATTAACCAATCGTCAATGACACCAGGGCTTCATGACACTATTGAAGGTGTTGAGAATATTGAACGTCTTGTCCTTGTAGACCAATCCTCTATTGGCAGAACTCCGAGGTCGAATCCAGCAACATATACAAAGACTTTCGATCATATCCGCTCCCTCTTTGCTAAGATGCCTGAAGCAAAGACTCGTGGCTATACACCCAGTAGATTTAGCTTCAATACAAGTTCGGGTCGATGTAGCAAATGCAGAGGAAGTGGAACAATCCGGGTTGAGATGCATTTCATGAGTGATGTCTTTATGGTCTGCGATGCGTGTAAAGGAAAGCGATTTGATCGTGAAACTCTGGAAGTAAAGTACAAAGACAAGAATATCTCTGATGTTTTGCATATGACCATTGATGAGGCCTTGGAGTTCTTTTCAGATATTCCAAAGATAGCTGACAAATTACAGACACTAATAGATGTGGGTCTCGGATACCTCCAACTCGGGCAACCAGCTACACAGCTCTCTGGTGGAGAAGCTCAGCGAATGAAGCTTGCATCAGAGCTATGGAGACGAAACCTAGAACCAACATTGTATATTCTGGATGAACCTACAACAGGCCTATCTGCTTCTGATATTCACACATTACTACGGGTGTTAGACAGGTTTGTTGATGCTGGCCATTCGATTATTATCATTGAACATAATCTTGATGTGTTAAAAGTAGCGGATTATCTGATTGACCTAGGGCCAGAAGGTGGGGTAGGTGGTGGAACTGTAATTACAACAGGAACACCAGAAGAGGTATCTGAAGTGGTTGAATCATATACTGGTAATCATCTTCGAGCTGTGTTATATGGTCCAGATGTAATCTATGGGCCATTGAAGTGACCAATTATTGCATTACCAAAAGGTCTATGCTTACATGCTTACGTATGTTCTACTATTAAGGAGTGTACCGTCTATGCCGGAACTTGCATCTCTCGTTCAGGATCTTCCAATTGAACCAGGAGTTTATCTTTGGAAAGATGAAACCGGCAAGGTTCTCTATGTAGGCAAATCTAAAGCACTTCGAAAGAGAGTGAGTTCGTATCTTCGTCCAAAAAGTCGTGATAGAAAGACTTGGGAACTCATGCAACGTGCGTGTGACTTGGAAACCATTGTGACCCGTTCTGAGAAAGAGGCATTGATTGTTGAGGCCACTTTGATTAAGAAACACATGCCACCATACAATATCGCACTGAAGGATGATAAACGCAATACTTGGATTCGTGTTGATGCTAGATCAACAATTCCAACTTTCGAGGTAACTCGTGAATTTCAACAAGATGGTGCACAGTATTTTGGCCCTTACCGAAGCTCCAAACGACTTGAGAGATTTCTTGATACTGTACGAAAATTCATTCCAATTGCGATGTGTAAGGAACCTGATAAGGTTAGACGTGCGTGTATGGATTATCATCTTGAACGGTGTTCAGGTCCATGCAAAAATCATATTCCATTGGAAGAGTACTGTTCTCTTGTTGAACAAATGTGTTTCTTTCTCGATGGAGAGGCGAAAAGTCTTCTCAACCTTTTAGAATACCAGATGAAGAAATCATCAGAGGCTATGGATTTCGAACGAGCTGCTGAAATTAGAGATAGAATGACTGATATTGAAATCATGATGCGAAAACAGGGTGTATACTCACCAGACGGGAAGAATCGAGATGTGTTGGGAATATCTCGTACAGAAGAGGCTGCTCTTGTCGAGCTGCTTATCATTAGAGGAGGAAGACTGATTGGACAGGATAATTTCTACTTTGAACTGGATTTAGACACACCAGACGATGAAGTTCTCCTTGCTTTCGTTGAACAGTACTATTTCTCATTGCCACAGCTTCCTGAGGAAATACTTCTTCCTCAAAAGATCAAACGAATGAAACTCATGAGTAAATGGTTAAGCGAAACTGCATCTAAGGAAGTTCTATTGACAAGAGCTAGAACACCTGAAGAAGATGACCTCGTTGAAATGGCGAATGCTAATGCTTTTCGAGCGTTGAGAAAGATACTCATTCTAGATGAATCAGAAGAAGAAATTGTCGATAATGGAGTAAAGGAACTGAAAGAAGTACTAGGATTAAGTAGGGCACCTATGCATATCGAAGGGTTTGACATCGCTAACATTCAAGGCACCGATCCGACTGGTTCATGTGTAGTTTTTAGAAATGGTGAGCCCTACAAGAAATGGTATCGTATGTTCAAAGTTCGAATCAAAGATACTCCTGATGATTATGCAATGATGCGAGAAGTAGTATATCGTCGATATCAAGGTGTACTTAATCGTGGACATACTCTTCCTGACCTAATCCTGATTGATGGAGGAAAAGGTCAGCTAAATGTTGCGATAGATGCCTTGAAATCTCTTGGGTTGGAATATCTTCATGTTGCTTCTTTAGCCAAACGTGATGAGATTTTGTTTATGCGTGGTTTTCCTGAAGGTGTTGAGTTAGAACGTGATTCTCCCGCATTAAGATTGGTTCAACGTGTTCGTGATGAATCTCATCGTTTCGCTCAGAAATACCATCACAAACTTCGAGAGAAACGATTTAGCGGTTCGATTCTTGAAGAGGTTCCTGGTATTGGATCAAAACGAAGAGCTGCTCTTTTGAAACACTTTGGGAGCTATGACAAGGTTCGAGAAGCTTCTATTGACGACATACTATCGGTAGACGGAATGACGGAACGGTCAGCTCAAAGTCTTAAAGATTGGATTGACAAGGAAGACCCACTTCAATAGACGTCAATCATTTTCCGATTCTGCATCTTCTTCTATTACTTCTAATTTGGAATCGGGATTCACTTCATCCGTAGAGCATTCATCTTCCTTATCCTCAGAAACATCTTCAGAATCTACTTCTTCTGGAGCATCTTTTTCTGCTTTCTCATCTACCTCTTCACATTCTGGAACTATCTCTTGGTTTTCCTCTTTCTTTCTGACAGCTAACTCTTCACAGTCATCTTTTAGTGATAGTTCGAGTTCTTCTTCAAATGGCTCATTAATGTCGAAATGTTCCTTCAAAATGCTCATTTCAAAGGGAGGATATTCTTGTCGTGCTTCATCAAGAGTCAAGACGCGAACTTTGTGAGTATGCTTCTTTCCTTTACTGTATCCGTAATAGACGATTACTCCAAAAATCGTACCTATAACACCCAAGATCAAGACTTCAATGTGAAGGAATGGAACAAGAATCAGATGTGATACAATTGCTAGTATTGGAAAAGCTGGGAAAAATGGACTCTTGAAGACTCCTTGCACACTGAGATTCTTTCTCCTTAGTCCCATTACGGAAGCATTGACCAACGTTAGGCCTACAAGGTATCCAAAATCTGCTAGATATGCAGCAAACTCGGCACTACCAGTTAGGGCTACTGCTGAAGCAATTATCAATGAAAGCAGTAGTGCCTGCAAAGGTACTTTTCTGGTTGGATGGACTTTCTGCAATGCTTTGGGAAAGTAGTTGTCTCGTCCTAAAGAATATGCTACTCTGCTACTGGCAAGAAATGTGGCATTCAGTGCAGCATAATTAGAGGCTGCCATACCTGCTAAACCTAAGAAGTAACCAAATTTCCCACTGAATAGTATGAATACATCTGCAATGGGTCGTTCACTAGTAGCAACATTTTCATAACCTGCAATTCCTACGATGACAAAGGTTGCGAGCATGTAGACTATTGTTGCTATCAGTATAGTAAGCATAATTGCTCTTGGTATGTTTTTATGGGGTTCTTTGATTTCCTCACTTGCGGTAGTGACCATCTCAAATCCTACAAAACTAATGAACACAAATGAAACTGTAGCTATGAATTCAAAGGTTCCCGCTCCTTCAGCAACAAGTGTTGTTAGATTGGCACTATCAATGAAGAATACACCGGCTCCAATGAATAATATCAACACACATGTTTGTGCTATGTTCAAAATTCCAAGGACACTAGCTACGCCTTTAACACTGACTGCATTCGTTATGGCTGTGATTATGACTAGCACAAATGCTATGATTCCCACAGTTACAAGAGTTGAGCCTGGAATGAACACTGCTAATGTGTGAGCAACTGCGATAGAATAAAGTCCACAAGCTACGGTATTCCCGATGAAGAGAAACCATCCTGTAGCAAATGCTGGAGACCCTCCATATACATCATGAACAAACGTATATCCTCCTCCCTGTTTTGGAATCGAACAAGCAAGTTCAGCATAATTTACGGCTGTGAATACACTCAAGATTCCAGCTACAAGATACGCCAGTACGATTGCTGGCCCTATTCTCCCAGCTGCAATTCCTGATATGACATATATACCGCCGCCTAGCATGGCACCTAGACCAATATTCGTTGCACCTGCAAGCCCTAGTCGTCTTGCGAATTTTGTTTCAGAATCATCGTCACCGAAGGTTTCAACCACCAACGGAAATCACCTTTGTGAGCTGTGTTCTAAGGGATATCGTTCAGATGAACACTAACTCTTTCAGCTCGGCTCTAGATTGTGCTTTTGAACATTTTGTATTCGACAATTAGAAGCTAATCATCTAAATGACAATTTGCGCAAACATTGCCAGAGTTCTCTTATCGCGCCTCTATTCGGCGCCTCCGCTAAAAATTATCAAACCCTGAAATTTAAATGCAATTCGTACAGCATGAGCTTACGGAACTCTTGAAGAGTTCAAAAAGAAGTGACTCAGCAATGATCTGGATTGTAAACGACAATTGTACCGCATGTGGTACTTGTGCTGATGTATGTCCTGTTGATCCCACTCTGTATAAGATTGAGGATGTGGCAGTATACATTAAAGAACGTGCTGACGAGTGTACAGAATGTTACGCTTGTGTAGATAGTTGTCCTGAAGGCGCTATCGAAGAAGGCGAATAATTCACTAGTACTCGAAGACACAGGAGGACGGCAGGGATGGATGTCGAAATGAAATCGCATCCCTGTCTGTGATATCCTTTTTTTACCTTACTCTATACGGTTCGCCAAAAATTGAATCGAAATATTCTCTTAGCGATTCGTCATGCAGCACCACTCGAACTTGAGCAATCTCGTCGCTTTTTGGATCATAACTTCCTCGAACAATCTCAATTCTAGAAGTATCATCAAGCATGAGGATGGTTCTGTCTTCATCTACCTCTTTGTTCATTCCGAACTTCTTTGCAACTTTGGTCATCTTATCCGAATATTCTGATGGTTTTACCTTGTAGAATAATTTCATGATGGTTCCCTTTTCGTACTATTTGAATCAAGTTATAAGTATTATAACTATAGTTATTCTAAAAATATTTTGAGGATGTTATCTTGAAAAAAGCGCCGAAGATACTAGCTCTCTCACTTGTTGTTCTCATGATTTCAGGAGTTATTCCAATGATTACAACATCAACACATGACGATACAAGTGGGATCTATGAGTTTACCCCGTCACAATTCACCCTGAATACCATTTCGACAAATATGAATGTAACTACATTTGTATCACCTGATGGTAGCAAAGATGCATTGTGGACCTTTCTGAATAGTGCACAAGAGAGTATCTATGTTGAGATTTATGGGATAAATAATCCATACATTTTGGAGCTAATCCATGATCTCCATGATACAAAACCATCTCTGGACATGAAATTTCTTCTAGGTTGGAATAGTCTCGGATATACTTCTGAAAATGATTATGTTGCCAACAATCTTACTGAATTAGGGTATGAAGTCAAATGGACCAGCGATTCTGAGTTTACGTATGCCCATCAGAAATTTGTAATTATTGACAATGAAACCACTATAGTACATTCAGGTAACTGGGCAAAGACATCTTTCCCAGAGTCAGGTAACAAAGCAAATAGAGAATGGTCTATAGCAATGACAGATACACAGGTCACTAATTTCTACAGGTCTGTATTTGACTACGATTGGGCCAATGGGATAGACTATGATGCTGGAACGCATGGAACTGGTTCGGCTTTGACCTATACTGGAACTAGCAGTACTTACACTAATCCTTTTGCTACTGCTGGAACATTCAGTGGATCCATGAATGTGACACCCATTGTTAGTCCAGATACAAGCTTACAAGGTATTTTGTATTGTATAAACGCAGCTCAGGCTACTTTGGATATTCAAATTCCATACTTTACTAGTATTGGAGATGAAGGAGCTGTTGACCAAATTGTAGATGCAATAATCGAAGCGAAAGAGCGTGGTGTTACAGTACGTGTGATTTCAGAAGAAGAGAAAGACTGGATTGAAATCGAGGAGATATTTCTGGAACATGATATTCCAATAGTATGGCAAGATACTCGATGGTTTACTGCTAATCACAATAAGGGTATCATCGTCGACGGAAGAATGGTCCTTGTTAGTAGTATCAATTATAGTGATGGTAGTGTCAGTGCAAACCGAGAGGCTGGTGTCATCATAGAGAATGAAGACGTCGCCCAATGGTACTCTGAAGTATTTGATTATGACTGGGCAATAGCAGGAGCAGAATCTCTTGATGATGTCAATGTGTATTGGACTCCAAATATCCCCCAAAGTGAAACAGAAATCAATGTAACAGTATACGGCCATGAACTGTTTGGTGATATTGATGAAGTGGAGCTGGCTATCAAGATAAACTCTGGGGCTTGGAATAATGTAACCATAACTGGAAATGTATATGAGAGTGCCGAAGAAGATCTTGAGAATTACTACTATATCATATCCGGGCAAGCTGATATGACCAATATCACTGTTGTTGGGAAGATACGAGAAGGAACTACTTGGCACGAAGGGGTTCCCATGGTTATCAGAATACGTGATACTCTCGGATCAATCGCACCAACTACACCGCCAGAACCTACTCTTCTAGAATTGATTATTCAAAATCTTGGTCTAATTCTTCTTGGTTCTATTGCTGTGGTGTGTGGAGGAGCTTCTTACAAGTATCGAAAACAAATACGAAAGCGACTATAACTTGTACAAATCAGTGGTGAGATATTTTGATATCTCACTACTATGCCATTTTTTCATCAGAAGCGGAATCTTCAGCATCTACTGCAAAACGTTCGCAATAATCTGCATCTCTTCTTTCTCCACGTTTTAGATGAAGACTTGCAGCGATTCGATACGCTCTTGCTACTGATCCCCATTCCATTTTGGCATCATAACAAAGAGCAAGTGCTTTCCATGTTTCAGGTTCTTCTGAATCATATTTCAGTGCTTCATTATAAGCTTCTATCGCATCATCGATACGTAACAAGCTCTCAAGCGATCTAGCTTTTTTAACCCAGAGGTCTGCAGATTCTGGTGCTTTTTCCAGACCACTTTCTGCAGCTGCCAGTGCATTATCGAAATCACCAACAGTAAGAAATGCCTCCGCCTTGTTTGCATAAGCTCTAGGATCATCTGGATTTGCAATGATAGCTTTGTCAAATGCTTCTATAGCCAACATCTGATCGCCTACATGAATTTGGGTCAAACCAAGTTCGTTGAGTGCGTCAATATTGCCCGGGTCGCCTTTGAGAGCTTTCTCATAAGCTTCGATAGCTTTTTTATTTTGACCCCTCTGACGAAGAAATCTACCTTTTGATATCCATTGCTCTACAGTTTGACCATCTACTGACATACTGAAATATTCCAGTTTCATTGATTTAATGCTTATCCTGTTGAACTCCTCAGATTGACATGTTACACAAGTGTTTTAACATACTTCTGTTTCTTCGACATTAGCAAAGGCTGAGGAGAAATCCAATGGTTTCAGAGGAATACGATGACGAAGAGTTTGAAGAAGATGATACTTTTCCAGATGCTGAGGAAGATGAATTCGAAGAAATTCGAACATATCATCAACCGCAGGTAGATCGGTGGAAAGTATTTTTGGCGGATCCTTATCCGATAGTGACTTTCATCTTGACTATCATTGGCATTGCATTAGTTGTTCTTATGCCACCTAACATAGATTACTTCTGGAAATGGAATCTGGTAGGTTTCTATTTTCTCATTGTAATAGTAGGTGCTGGTTCAGTCATGGCTATCAAAGCATGGAAGATGGCAGATGGCAAAATAATCCGTTACGGTGGACTGACTAATCTATTTGTTATGATTGCATCGGCTATTATTGCACTAGCTGACATCATCGTACAGATATCTACAGGCAATTCCATTGTTCCTGGCTTTTCAGGATCTCTTATTGGCATTGCAGGAATTATTATTCTCTTTTCAGTGTACAGTCTCTGGTTGATTCAACGAGTAGTTACATCTGAAGGCAGGTAATTTCCTTTGTCGGATGAAGGTACCAGTCTTGAAGACCTACAAAGAATAATCCGAAATTTTGTTCAGGAACGAGGCTGGGAATCTTTTCATCGTCCTACCGCTTTAGCGATTTCTGCAGCTATTGAAATTGGAGAATTGCTTGAAATTTTTCAATGGCGTACAGATAAAGAAGTAGCTGAAATTATGCGGAATCCATCTTTTCAGGAATCTGTTTCTGATGAGATTGCTGACATTATCATTTACCTGTTGCGACTAGCAGATACATTAGAAATATCACTTTCTCAAGCGATTCAGCAAAAAATGAAGAAAAACGAAACAAAATATCCTGCAAAGAAATGGGCTGGTAGAACGCCGCATCATTCACCTCCTTTTGACTAACCTTTCATAGAGTTCAGGTGTTCTATCACGTAACACATGATTTCGCTTAGTTATCATCTTATTATCCGCTTCTTCTAGATCAATGTCATGATAAACAATAGAAACCTCGTTTTCTCCTAATCTACAGAGAATTTCTCCTTTGGGACTGACGATTTGTGAATTTCCTGAAAAATGGAGACCACGTTCCTTACCTATTCTATTTGCAGTTACTGCGAAAATATGATTTTCAATGCATCTTGTAATCATTGCATTTTGACAATAAGGCAATACAAGGTTGGCTGGGTGCAATATGACTTGTGCATCCTTCAGAGCTAGAATTCTGGCAATCTCTGGAAATGCCCAATCAAAACATATCATAATTCCATAATGGTGATTGTTAAATTCCACTACCGGCGGTTCTTTACGACCCGGCTCAAACCACTCTACCTCTTGATTAAAGAGATTGACTTTTCGATATATTGTTCTAAGTTCACCATTTGCGAAAACTACTGCTGAATTATAGATAGAGGTTTCATATGCTTCACAGATTCCAGCTATTACCATTCTGTCATTTAGTGACCATTTCTTTAGAATTTGACAAAATTCGCTATTTGGCACTTCTTCTGCTACCAGTCGAACTTCTAGTCCACTTTGAAATGCATAGCCAGAATTTGCTAACTCTGGTAAAACTAGGACATCAACCTCACTTTTTGCAGCACGCTCTAACATCTCATTTGTTCGAGCAATGTTTTCCGCCTTATCTAGTAGTACTGGTTGCATCTGACCGATTCCAATTCTCACCATATTATTACACATCTTTCAGATTCTTTGTGTTTCTACTACCTCTTTGCTTCTTATCCGAAAGAAAAATAACGTTTTCCTCGATACTTTTTTTGAGGTTGAAGGTCTTGTCGTCAGAAGAGGAATTCGATGATTATGATGATTGGCCAGAGGAATTCTGGGACGATGATGTAGAGGACGATTATGATGATTGGTGATCAGCTGTAGTAGATTCATCTATTTCTCTAATTTCTACCATCTCTCTCATACCTTGACGGTGCTCAGAGATTGCCCGCCTGGTTAGCAACATAATATTGTACACTTTTCGCAATTGTTTTTCACAACTATATTTCCATACCGCTCTAATAATTTCACAAGTTGCTTTACGTTGATTATATCGTGTTGATAGACTTTGGTATCTTGCTTTCAATCTCTTAGGTGTGATTAATGGATTATCGATATCTTTCTTTAGCTTCTTGAATTTATCAATGAGCATATCTGTTTCAGTTTTTATCATGTCTTCCAATATTCTCTCAACTAGACTCTGACTCCGTGGTCCTGAAAGTTTAAGTTTCCCCCATCGTGCTACATTAGCTCCAAACTCTACCATCTTTGAAGCAAACTCCTGAGCGGTATATAATTGAGCTTTGTTTTTTGATTTGTAAATTCTTATCATTTCTTTAGATTTGAGATGTGGAAATAGTAATACTCCTGGACGAATCCGAATGCAAGGTGATCGGCGAATTAACCTTTGAGTTCTTTTTTTCTGCTGGGCTGTGGGATTTCTAAAATTGTATACTACAAGAGTATAGGTTCGTTTCAGAAGATCTTCGGTTTTTGTTATTTTAATGCTGGGAATTTCTTTTGTTCGTTTCAATGCAATGTGCGGAATGTCTTGAAAATACGGTCTATATTTTTGTGGGCTTCCAAATATTCTGTATACCCCTTGCACTTTTCTTTCAATTTTGTCTGTCTGAGGTATATTTAGACGCTGTTCCAATTTTCCAGCTATGACAATAACATGTACAGAAGTAGGTGCCATTTTACTCCCTGTCATCTACACATCTTTCTCCTATTTTATTCCTGTATTTAGTATTAATCTCGTATTATTACTTTGACTGTAAACAAAATGAAAGTGACACGGTCGAATTCTGTTATTCCGTCTATTTATTATCTTTTTGCTAATCTATTCTCATCAACTCATTGACAGGATTATGATATTGCTTTTTTACAGATATAAAGACCCCATAATCCCTTATTACTCATTTACTGTCTATATTTGATTTATAATTCTCTAGCGTAAATTTAACTCTTATTTTACTTCTTGAATTTTTGAGGTGAAAAATCCAAAATGAAACCATATCGCGACGAAGATGATTGGGAAGAAGATGACGAAGAAGATTGGGAAGATGATGATTGGGAAGATGATGATGACGACGATTGGTAACCATTCCTAATCTCTGACCCACAATCAGAAACGGGTCATCTGTGAAAGACCCGTTCAACTTTATTGTTTTTCTAGAATCCAAAATCTTTGAACTTCTTTATTTACTCAGATTATCCAGAAAAATGGTAGATTCCTTTAGTATCGAATACCTGCTATGTTATGATGGTTTCACGAACTTCAGACCTAAGATCTTTGTTTTTTATCGAATTATCCTATTCCGTAACAGGTAAATAATATCTTAATCATTGTTAACTATTGAAATAAGAAGAAGAGGAACAGAATGAAAGACGCTAGAGAAAGACCAACTGAAAGCAATCCCCAGAAGGTCAAAGTGCTAATGACCGAATTTGTCACTCACGACGTGAAACGATTTATTGTAGAGAAACCAAAAGATTACTCCTTTATTCCAGGTCAAGCTAACTTGGTCTCATTAAATAATGATCAATGGGATGATGAGCTACGTCCCTTTACATTTACTTCTCTCAATGAAGATGAAGTTTTAGAATTTACTGTCAAAACCTACCCCTCTCATGATGGTGTCACCACACGACTACATGATTTAGAACCTGGAGATGAGCTTGTCATAAGAGACCCTTTTGGAACCATTATCTATGAAGAACCCGGATATTTCATAGCCGCTGGAGCTGGAATAACTCCCTTCATAGCAATATTCAGACATCTGAGAAATCACGGCAGAATAAAGGATAACTTTTTGATTTTCTCAAACAAGACAAGGAAGGATGTAATTTTGGAGAAGGAGCTTAAAGAGTTCTTCAATGAACACCTAATACTCACTTTAACTCAAGAGAAATTATCTGGATATGAACATGGACGAATTGACAAAGATTTCCTTCAAAAATATCTCAAGGATCCAAATCGAACCGTGTATATCTGTGGCCCATCCGGGTTTTTGAAAGCAATGAAATCTGCAGTTGAAGAACTTGGTTTTCCAGAAAAGAAAATCGTCTTGGAGAAATTTGTCTGGATGGACATTCAATAATTGTAGAAAGTAAGATACGAGTCCGTTTCAACGGACTCCTTTTCAATATGTCCTAAAACAGACCATTCTTCATAGCAGTCTGACAGTCACAACTTGCATCCTGTGGAATGTTATCAATCATAGCGAAAGTTAGTTTTCGTACTCTCTCTACATTCTTTGACATGGTCTTGAGAACCATTTCGTGAGTGACATGCTCTTCTGCGTGAACATCATAATCTGTAGGCATTGAAATATTGACAAAACAAATTCCTGCTTCTCGTGCAAGGGCAGCTTCAGGATATGCGGTCATACCAATGACTTCCCATCCCTGATTATGGAAGAACATTGATTCTGCGCGAGTTGAGAATCGTGGTCCATTAATACAGACATATGTTCCTTTCTCGTGAACTTTGAATTCCAGAGAATCTGCAGTATCTTTGGCTACTTTTCGTAATTCTGGGCAGAATGGTTCAGCAAACGGGAGATGTCCCACAGGACCTCCTTCAAAGAATGTATCCTTCCGTTGTCCAAATGTCCGATCAAATATCTGGTCTGCAATGACAAACTCTCCAAGTTTGATCTTTTCTGGTTGCAGACTCCCACATGCAGCTGGACTGATAATACGTTTGACTCCAAGAGCTTTCATTCCCCATAAGTTAGCTTGGTAATTAATCTGATGAGGAAGAATAGTATGACCTCTCGCATGTCTTGCAAGAAACACAAAGCTTCTACCTTTCACTTTACCAAGGATAAAGTGATCGGAAGCTGCTCCGTACGGTGTGAAAACCTTGACCTCTGCAGGATCTTCAATTACTGTTGGGTCATAATTTCCACTTCCTCCAAACATTCCTATCTCAATAGGAAGAAGACTCTCTATGTATTCTTTCTGTGCTCTATCTATCGGCACAAGATCAAGTTTAGTCTCAAATGCCATTTCATTTCAACTCTTATGGCTCTAATCTATCTGCATTTCAGACTATCTTACATTTATAGATACTGACTGAATAGCAAAATAAAAAGGAAAGTACTCCAGATGCTATTTCTGGAGTTATAATTACTTTTTAAGCTTCCACACTTTGTCCTGAGGGTACTCAATTTTCTCTAAATATCCCATGTGAGCTTTAACTTTTGACAGCTGTTCATCAGAGAGAACAATGTTGTTGTATTCTCGTAAGTGTTTCTTCAGCTGTTGAGTGGTCAACTCTTTAGCCTTTTCACCCTCAAAAATCTTCATTATGAGTGCTGTAAGATCTTCATAGAAGTTCCACGGCCATATTTCCCATGCCCAAGTGACTTCAACTCCATAGTAGTCGGGAATGAATTTTGAACCTGCAATGTGCATAAGTGTTGCAGTTCGAATTTCTGCAGGTTTGCCAGTTTCCTCAATATGTTTAACAGCCATTGTTAGGCTCTCACCAGTATCAGTGATATCGTCAACCACCAATACTTTCTTTCCTTCGACATCACCTACTAAAGGACACGTGAGTTTGGCTTTCCCATCTTTTGTAGCCGTAACACCCCAGTGATCTACCTTTACACTGAATAGATCCTTTACACCCAGAAGGTCACATTGAATTCTCGCATGAACCCAACCTCCACGAGCGATTCCTATAATTGCATCTGGACGCCAATCAGAATCCTTTATCTTTTTAGCAGTTTGATATGCATAGTTTGCAATATCATCATAATCGAGCACATAGCAGAGAGGTCCCTTAAGTTCCATAGGGATTTCACCATGTCTTCGGCCAGTTCTTTTCGTTAAAAGTTTGTCCCCAGCTCAATAAATTATCTATTTCCTGTAACTAACATTTGATTAGTGTTCTTTCCAAATGTTAGCCATGAAAACTGCTACGCTTGGAGGCGGCTGCTTTTGGTGTGTTGAAGCAGTCTATCAACAATTGAAAGGAATCAAAAGAGTAGTATCTGGATATGCTGGAGGTGCTATTGAAAATCCCTCTTATGAACAAGTAGTAACTGGAACGACTGGGCATGCAGAGGTGACTCAGATTACTTATGATCCTGATGTAATAACATACAAAGAGATTCTTGAGGTATTTTTCGCAGCACATGACCCAACTACGCTAAATCGTCAAGGAAATGATGTAGGTACACAATATCGTTCAATTATTCTATATCACAACGATGAGCAAAAACAAATAGCTAAAGATATGATTGACAATTTGCAAGAATCTGGAAAGTTCAAGAATTCTATTGTAACAGAATTGGTTCCGTTTGAGAAATTCTATCCAGCAGAAGACTATCATCAAAACTACTACAGAAGAAATCGGAATCAAGGGTACTGCAGATTTGTTATTGATCCGAAGATTTCAAAGGTAAAGAGAGAATTCAAACTCATGTTACACGATTCTTGAGAAGAGTTTGAGGGAGTCAAACTTACCTGGAGTGAATGAAATATCTACTTGAAGGATATCTCCACTCTTTACCTCTATTGCTTCTCTAAATGGAAGGAATAACTCTCTCCATCCATCTTCCATCCGCAATGTTATTTCGGGAACAAGATTGGCTTCGAACATTCCGACAATCCCATGAAGGACTCCCTCTTCGTCTATTTCAAACTCTTGAGTTTTTTTAATTACCATCTCCTCTTGCCCATTTTGGAGATTGAATTCAGCTAATTTTTGCAAGTCTGAGAGGTCTCTAACAGCTTCTTTGCTAGTGGTTTGTGGTACTCTGGGAAAAACAATATCCTCTACAATGAATCTGTTCCAATGGAAAAAACTCTCCACTGGAGTAATAAAGATCGAAACGTTCGAGGGTAATAAATAACCGTCATCTTTCAGCATGTTCTTGATAATTGCTTTGCTAGCTGGTATTTGTTGTTCTATTAGAAGCATTGATGAAAGCATTTCACACATAACCACATCTGCTTTTTCAGCAGGGATAAAATCATCAAAATGTGAGTTTACAAAATCGATTCTATCAGCCACATTGTTTCTTTCTGCACTCTTTTTAGCGTATTCTAGTGATTCCGCATTGATATCAATTGCAGTTACTTTTCTAGCTCCTTTTTTTGCAGCAAGAATTGCCAATATCCCTGAACCTGTCCCTACATCGATACAAAATGAATTTCGTGTTACTACCCGTTCAATAGCTTGTCTAAACTTCTTTATTCGTGTAGTGTGTGTAAGGAGACTTATTGCATGCAACATCGAAAATGGAGTAACATATCGAGTCAAGAGTATCACACCACATCATTTTGCCATATCGTATGGTACTTATAATAAAAATGTGGTTTTCACCTTGAAGTAGTAATCACATCATACTGCAGCTGGATTCGAGGAGACAAAAACGATTTGACAATTCAACGACTGGCGATTGCTGTAGACGCCTTAGAAAATGGGCGATTTAAGGAAGCTGTGACAATCCTTGAAGAGCTGGTCGAAACAACTGCGGATGATCCTGATATCCTGATGTATCTTGGTATTGCTTATGTACAAAATGAACAACCAGAAGATGCACTAGACATTCTAGAAAAGGCAAAGGACCTTGTAGAAGACCATTGTGTACTCTATTTGTTTTTGGGAAGGGCTCAGAAAGCAGTTGGGCATCTTGAAGATGCTGAACATACTCTTCGTAAAGCAATCGAGCTTGATTCTCTACAACCTGAAGCATGGGAGGACCTTGCTGGAGTATTATATGCACGCGGCAAATATGCAGAGTCTATAGCATGTATCGAAGATGCATTAGTTTACTTTCCTGAAGCGATTTCACTGAGAGCGCTAAATGCAATGGCTTACAATAGACTCGGTGACAGAACTGGTGCTCTCTGTGAGTGGGAGTATATCCATGAGTTAGCCCCCGATTCCAAGATGGGTCTTATCAACTACGCGTACACCCTTCTAATGCTTCAAAAACCACAAGATGCAGCTCCTTTTGTTCGCAAAGCAATTGAAGTTGCCCCATCAGATCATAAATCTTGGGTACTATCTACTGAATTGGCAATGCAACAAGAAAAATACAATCTTGCATTCGACAACGTTCAGAAAGCTCTTGAATTAAATAGTAAATGTACTCATGTTTTAGGACGTTATACCGTTATCAAGAACGAACTTGGAATGTCAGATTATAGTGAAACATTAGCTGAATTTGAGAAACAAATAGCTGATCAATCCCAAAGATGGCGTGGGCTATACTATGTTTACAAACATCTTGGTATGACCGATGAAGCTATAAAATCCCTACAAGATGGTACTAAGGAAGATTGTGATGCAGCTGCGCCATGGATAGCTTTAGCTCATGAATACGCACAAATGGGAATGGATGAAGAATCCTTGGAAGCTTGGAAAGTATCTATTCGTCTTCGAAATTATATCAAAGTTCATTGTGATGCGTGTGATAAAGACATGCGAATTCCAGCTAAAACTAGTGGTGGCAAAATTAGAATCCCAGATATTATCAAATGTAATGGGTGTGGCGAACACATTCCTCTTCCTCAAGGGCTTTCATGTTTCTAATGAAGCGGTGAATTGTGTGAATGATAGAAGATATCCGAATTTTCCAATTCCAGGAGTTGCAGGAATCGTTGTAAGTCGGAGTGGTATTCTCCTACTCAGACGTGATAAGAATCCTGGTAAAGGATTGTGGACTTTCCCAGGTGGTGGAGTAGAGGTAGGAGAAACACAAAAGGAAGCTCTCCGACGAGAGATTAAAGAAGAGGCTGGTATTGATGCCGAAATCCTTGACTTCTTTACAACTTTTGATATTATAATAGAAGATGGTAGTGGTAAGGTCCTATATCATTTTCTTCTTAATCATTATTTTGCCCGAGCATTATCTGAAGAAGTACGTCCTGAATTTCCTGATGGAGAAGTTAATTGGTTTCATTTAGATTCTTTACCAGAGGATGAAATGCCATCTAAAGTTGTTGGATTGTTATATGAAGCAGAAGTCCAAATTTCGCAGATTATCCATGAATATTTTGCGCAATAAAACTATGAACTGTTAATCCATAGAGCCAAGAGATATAAAAGGTATCTTGAATATCATTGATAAAGAGCTACCTACTATATTGTGAGGAAGTACAAAAAATGTTTAGAACAATAATAGCGCTCTTGGTTTGTCTAGTTACTGCAATAGTTATTGGAGTATTCCAGATTGTTGATGCAACCACACAAGAAATCATTCAGGGCATCACTGGTGGAGCTGCAATAGATTTTGCTAAAGATGCTGGTGCGGTCCTCTTTGGTGGATTGATTTTTCCATATACATTAGCTCTTAATGGAGGATATGCAGCCATCGCAGCACTTGGTGTTGCTGGCTTCATTGCAGGACTACTTTCAAAGAGTGGTGTCCGTATGCTGTTTGTATCAATAATTGCACTTGCTTTATTCTTTGTTGGATATGCAGTGCTGACAGCTGGTGCATCTTTAACACAAGAGCAACTGACCAATTTGGCTAGTAATATGGTAATAGACCTTGGAGTATCCTTTGGTCTACTCTTCATACCTGGTGTAATTGGCGCATCTCTAACCGCAGAGGAATACTGATAATAGATTTGGGGACTTTTGTTCCCCTCCCTGTTTTTTTATTTTACAGTTCTTCTAATTTCTACACTTACCAGTTCTAGAAATTCGTCAAGATAATCTTCATGTACGAATGCACCCGCAGCCATGGGATGGCCTCCTGCTTCTGCAACCTTTTCTTCTGCACTCTCATTTACCAATGTAGATGCTGTCGAAAACACTTCTTTGAGATTGAGACCACGTTTAACAAGACTCTTTTTCGCTCGGCCTGATATTTTCACTCGTGGGCCGTCATCAGAAGTGTTTGTACTAACTCCGATTACTGGTTTATCTACTGGTATAATTCGAGAACCTTGTGCCATACCAATGATGATACCAATAATTGTATCAGGAGTTTCTGGATCGTTCACTATATACATACTCTCAGTTTCATCATATCCATCAGTTTCAAGTCTACGTAAAGCACTAGCCAGGTTTGCTCTATGTTGTTGGAGTAGAGTTATTCCTTCTCTAAGTGCGTCAACATCCCCGAGACAGATTTTCACTCCAACGTCTGCTCTTCTATTTCTCCCACATGCATTCAGAAGTGTGGAAAATTCCTTAGCGCTTCTCATTTCTGTTCTTTCGGGTCTTCTTGGAAGTGTGATAATATTTCCCACAATACCCGAGGCGATTCTTGGATTTTCATAGAATTGTAAAATATGACTGACTAAAGCTTGGATAATTTGTTGTTTCTCTTCTTGACATAAATCCATCCAAATTCTCCATCTATCCAAGTCATCTTTCAATGGTATAGAAAGGTCATTATAGAATTTATAACACGCATCTCGGTCACCTGTGATTCCTGGTAAATATGGGTCAGTTGCATACTCCAGTAGCTGAGGTAGAGGGCGTGTGTTAATCCCAAAAAAGGTAAGATCTTTATCTACTCTGATGAATCCACTATATTCCCCAATTTTGATGATTTCCTCATTTACTCCGACGAATCCTTTTCCATAGTATGCTTGAAGGTCTCCAGATGCACCTACAATGGCTAATTCTGAAAGATCCGCATTTTCCGTGGATAAACTATATGCTAAAAGGAAAGAAACTCCTGCTCCAGATACATCATAGCTACCACTCAAATCATGATTGGATGGGTTGATTTCAAGAATTTTGTTAGACTTAAAAGGGCCTTTCGTCAAGCTTGGATTTTTGGGGGGTAAATGATGGTCTAGAATTATTATGTGTCTGATATATGGTTCATTTTCCAAGTATTCTTTGATCAGCTGAATCTGCCCAGTTCCTAAGTCACTGAAAATCATAAGGTCTGGTTTATGTTCTCTTGCCAAGTCTCTGACTTCAAAAATCGTATCAGAATTAAGCTGATGGATGTTTTGCCATGTGGGTGAATGACCCGCTCTCTCAAGCAGAAAAACCACAATTGCCATAGCTGTTATTCCATCAGCATCAATATGTGAAATTGCCATTGGCTTTTTGCTAGTTTTAATAATCTCTACAGCTTTGTTCAGGGCTTCTTTCATACTATCTGGAATAGAGTCCAAGCTAATTTCCATATTCAAGCACAAGTAGTTACCTGATTGTATGGAATATAAAATGAGTCCTCGTTCTTAATGAGTATTGTTTTGATCTCCAGCTAGTGCAAATCTAGATATTGCCAGAAAGTGAACAATACACCATTTCATTGTTCTTCTGTTATAATCACTCAAAGATGTGGAATGAAATCTTGTAGTTCAGACCACAAGAAATCATTTCCGATAAACTAGCGTAGTTTGCCTACTTCTTTGTGCCACTCTTTGAGGTCATCTCTTAGCTTTCTCAAGTCAGTTGGACTAATCGTATCAACTCGACCATATGTCTTGAGAATTCTACCCCATCTGTTCATTTTTAGAACTAGTTGACCAGTACCACCTCTTTGTTCGATGGTATCTGCTGCTTCACTAATCTTAACAGCGAGATCACTAGCAATTACTCCCTCTCGAATTTGTGATTCTAGATTTTCAAGTACTGCTTGTAGTGAAGATACAGCTCTTTTGTCAGCGAGACCTCCACCAGGTGTAGTTGATCCCGTGGGAGCTGCGACTGAGAGATTAGAAATCTTCTTCATTACCTCATCGATCTTTTCACCGTTTGCAGCAACTGCTAATGCTAAATCAGAAGTAGCGGTTTCGACTTCTGTAATTTTTGCAATTATCTCGATCATTCGATTGAGTAGGTCGGTCATTCTATCGATTGAACCTTTTATTTCTGTAAGCTTTGCCCGCAGATAGGTGTCTTCTTCTGTCATTATTATCCCCTTAGTTCACGCAGGCTTGTTTGCCTTGTGGATATAATATGAGCTGTTATTGCTTCTGCAAAATTAACCTTTCTGTGTCATGCTTATTGTACTCATTTTTGATTAAGGTCACATCCTAAAGCTATTATATTCTGTATCTCAACAATTAATCGGGAGAGAAGCCATAGAGAGAGGAAAAAATCACATGTATTGCATTAACTTTCAAGAACGGGATGAGCAGGAGGTCAATTTTCCGGGTGCAAAAAATGTAACCGTGAGATGGCTTGTCGGACGTCGGTCTGGTGCAAAAACCTATGCCATGCGGATGTTCACTATATCCCCTGGTGGCATTATCCCAATTCATACCCATCCTGAAGAGCATGAAATTTTCGTCTTGGAAGGCAGTGCAAAATTACTTGGTGATTTTGAAGGACCTGCCAAAAAAGATGATGTCATATTCGTACCTTCAGAGGCATCACATGGGTATGATAATACAGAAGGAACAGAATCTTTTCGGTTTATTTGTGTTATTCCACTACTTAATAACGACTAGTCAATTTCATATATCATGAGCTGATTAGACCTACTATGGCAGACTATTCTCTAGAAGATAAGACTCTCTGGCTGTTTGATGTCGACAATACTCTAATTCTTGATGTTGACCATCCTACAGTGTTTTCTGATGCTCTAAATCTTTGGAACCGATTGCTAGAACTTGAAAAAACAAACGCAATACTGACCAATGTAGGAAGACTCTCTTCGAGACAGATCTATAATGCGGTTAGTGGTGCAGGCTATTCAGTAGATTTGGACAAAACATTCAGTGCAGGAGCAGCTGCAGCTGCCTATATTGCGAATCAGCAAACTGGAGCTCGTTGTTTTGTTATTGGTGAAGGAGGAGCACAGGAAGACTTTATCGTCAAGGGATTAGATGTGACGAATAATCCTCCAGTAGATTTTGTAGCTATTGGTGCTGATCGAGGAATGACCTTTGCAGAATTGAACTTTGCAACCAAGATGGTCAAAGATGGTGCGGGTCTGATATGTATCAGTGGAAGTCGCGACTATCCGGGAATCTATCTAGGATCTGAGGATGTCTATATTGGAGAGCGTTCTATTGTTGCAGCGATTGAGGATGCCACTGGGGTTGAGGCTGTTATTGTCGGGAAACCCCTCCCCGAAATATTTCATGCAACAGTGGAACTACTAGGTTTCTCAATAACAGATTCTGTGATGGTTGGAGATAATCCCCAATCAGACATTGCTGGAGGTCGTGCTGCAGGAATGATGACTATTCTCGTTGACCGAGGAAAAGAAAACATTGTTCCCTTCGATTCGGGAGACCTAGATAAAACACCTCATATGCATGTGAAGTCTCTAGATGAGATTGTCAAGCTTTTTTAGACTATCCTCTCTAATGAAGTAATTATCGCGTTGGTGGAGTAACTATGCCGCAAGTCACCATTGAATACACCGTTTCGGGAAACCATGAAACACGTGAGGTTGATTGTAGTTCAAAGGAAATACGGTTGCATCTTATGCAGGCTGAAAGTGTGAATCTCTCAGATATATCACGATGTACAGAATTAACCAAGTTTCTTCTCAATAACACACATGCCGAAGAGATTGATTTCTCACCTCTATCGCAGTGTCATGAGTTAGAATCGATTCATCTTGATAATAATCAGTTTCGTAGTATTGATCTCTCCTTTCTGGAGAGTTGTCCTAAATTACGTTCTCTCTATCTTCAGAATGCTTTGCTTAAAACCATCGACTTGACTCCACTATCCACTTGTGATAGATTGGAGGTTCTTACTCTCCATTGTGATGCTCTCCAATCTCTCGATCTAAGTCCTCTTCAAAATTGTAGATCCCTGAAACACTTGTATATCTTTAGTGATGTTATGACCAAGGTCAACCTGAATCCTCTCTCTGTTAGTATTGAATTAGAATCCCTAACACTGATGGGTTCCGAGCTTCAGGATTTTACTCTTGAATTCCTTAGTCTGTGCCCCAAGATGAAGGAGTTGGCAATCATCAATGCCCCTATCACCTTTCTTGATCTAGCTGATTTGAAGACCTGCAGGGAACTGGAACGAATCTGGATACAGGGTACAGAGATTTACGAGATAGACCTCACACTCCTTTCTCAATCAAGTCAAACGATGAGGGGTATTTGGTTGAACGGTAACGAGCTAAAGCGTGTGGATATTTCCTCACTCTTTTCATGTCCAAATCTTGAGATCATCGAATTGGATGAGGACACTATTCCTATTGCTCCACATCATCTTGGTGGAACTAGTATTTTATCAAAGGGAATTCAAGAGATACTTGACAGAATCGAGTGGTACTGATTTGACGGATTTTCACATCGGAGTGACGAAACAATGGACAATCCTTCTATCATCTTTGATGTCGAATATGCGCCTTTGAGCATCGGGGTTCTTGCTCTGGATGCTGTTTCCGTGTCTAAATCAACATCTGAGTTCGAAGTCTATGAACAACAGGTATTCCAAGAGATACGAAATCGAACCACTCTAGATGAACTCCGTGATGATGAAATATTTCGGTCTTACAGAGACCTCTATTGGACTCATGGTATGGATCCTACGAAACTTCGAGTTTCCAGCGAGGCTTTGGTCCGTCGTATTGTAAATGGTCACAATCTCTGGCGAGTATCCAATCTTGTAGATACTGCTAATCTTGCATCAGCATACCATTCTCTTCCCGTTGGGCTCATTGATACTAGCTCTCTTTCTGGAGACCTACAGGTACGAATAGCTAGAAAAGATGAAGTATTCGAACGTATTGGTGGGAAGAAGATTACGTGTCGAGGACGGGAGATTGTTCTTGCTGATGATGAGAAGATAGTATGTTTTGGTTTTGCCACTCATGACTCTCATCCAACAAGAGTCACTATGGATAGTACTAATGTTCTGTTGTTGATCTATGGCGCGCCTCTTGTATCAAGGGAGCAGATGAACTCAGCTATGAAAATCACTCAAGATATGATCAATAAATGGATAGACTGTACTATTTCTTCATCCGACGTATTCACGACAGAATAAAAGGGAGAGTAGTGCCCGTTTAGTACGAGCACATGCTTTCTTAGAATTCCAGGAATGGTTCGCCCAGCGCTATCCTTTCAAGGAAGGAGTTCTTCTTTGCTGTCTTGACCAGCTGTTCGAAACGTTTCTTGAGGCGTTTCTCGTCCACATATTCAGGTTCTTTGATTCCCATGCTTTTGATAACCTCTACAAGAACATGCTCGAAATCGTAGACGATATACATTCTCTTTTTGCCCTTTTTATCCTCTTGCTTCTCCTTTCTAGCTAGCCCTTGTTTGAGAGCTTCTCTGGTTTCTTTTAGGTAGAAGGACATTGCTTTTTCATAGATGAACTTTCCACGTTTCACCAGTTCTTTGAGGAAGGGTAATCCAAAGGTTGTGTTTGCAATCTTCTCGATTCTCGCAATAAACGCATTGATGAGATCGTCATATGAGAGTTCACCTGCTCTTCCTTTAGTTTCGAAGACCTTTTCCTCATCCTTTGCCTTGGCAAACTTAGCCTTTTTAGCTGCAAGTTCCTTCTCTCTGGCCTTTCGTTCAGCTTCTTCCTTCTTTCGTTTCTCTTCCTCTTTTTTGCGACGTTCTTCCTCCTTCTTCTTTGCCTCCGCCGCTTTTCGTCTTTCTTCAGCTCGTTTCTTCTTAGCCTCTTCTTCTTTCTTCTCCCGTTTGAGTCGTTCTTTCTCCATCTCTTTAAGCAGTTTTTCCTGCTCCTTTCTCAGGTTCTTCATGTGTTTCTGAACGTCTTTCTCAGTAAGAGTGATATGATTCGTGAGAAGCCATCGTACACCAATATGGTTCACTTTTGGCTTGAGATCCGCTGATGAGAAGATGAAACTCGCCGTCTGTTGTCCTGGTAACATATCAATGATCTCTTCAGATTCCTTCTCACCGGCAATTGGTTCTAGGATTCGTTCTAAAACCTTCAATGATTGGTCTGAGCTGATTCTACCCGATGCAATAGTGTTGAATTGTTCAAAGGCCTTGTAGTCAATGTCTTTCGGACTCTGAGTTGCAATAAGACATTCAACTCCATATTTTCGAGCTTGTCTAAAGAGAAGTAGGAATGTTTCTTTAGGGCCTGGAGCTTTCATACCTGCTGGGATAAATGGTGCAGCTTCATCTTGGAAGAGTATCATCCTTGGATCTTCTTGGTATCCCTGTTTCAGCATCCATGAATAGAGTTGGTTCAAGACAATCGAAATGAAGAAATGCTTCTCTTCTTCGCTTCGAAGGGTCTTTAGAAAGATGACATTGATAGGAGTCTTTCCGTGAACCGGTTGTGTTAACTCATCAAAATCAATCTGCCCTTCTTCTTTGAAAAGTAGTTGTGATGAACCAACAGTGAGGGTTCGAATCCTGGTTGCTAAAGTTTGACGTTCAGATTCCTTCATGAATGGCTCTAAATCTACACCTATCTCTTCTACGGGTGCAACGAGCATATTTGCAAGGTCTCCAAGACCACCAAGATCTTGTTCATTTTCCCATATGTTTCTGAGAAGCTCATAGATTACCGCAAACGATTTTGCTTCCCATGAACGAGAGAGACCACCTACTTTCATGAGTACTTTTGTCAGTGTACGTGCAGAATTATCCATCAATCTTACAATATCATCTGCGTCTGCATTCTTATCTGGCAATTTTAGTGGATTGATTGAGATTGCTAATCCTTTGCTACTTGCTGGGGTATATACTCGTACCACAACTTTATCCATATATTCCTTGAGTCTTTCTGGAGGAACTCCTTTCTCTTTCAGTTCTTTGGGGTCTCCAGGTAGCATTAATGAAGCAATATCTCCTTGAGGGTCAAATGCAATAATTGGAATTCCCTTTAGTGCTGCTTCTTCTAGAATCACCTTACTTAGTACCGTCTTACCCGACCCCGTCGATCCAAATACGCCTCCATGACGTCTGAGTAGGTCTTGACTAATCTCGAATTTTTTGTCAGTTCGCTTACCTTTATCATCTAAATGGAAACCGAGCCAGAGCTTTTCATCAGCCATTTAATTATCCATCCTTTTTCTACGCGATAAATTATCAGTTGTCTGAAGATATCAAATACAGAGGTGTTTATGTTATTTGCCCTGATATTCAAAAAAGAAAGAAAAATCCCCCGAGGGGGATTGATGGAACTGTTCCAACAATTAATCTAGTTTTACTCGCCTACTGGCTCGTATCTTCGACCTAGGAATATGACAATCATCATTGTGATGACGACTGAAACAATTCCCATAATTCCTGCTGCAAGCTCGTATGAATAGCTCTCATAAATAATATCGAGTCCTAACTTCAGACCTGCAAGGACTGCTCCTAAGAGCAGAGAAACAAGCATGAATCGTGCTGTCATCTCCTTTACTTGACCTGTGTCGCCACCTTCCGTGATTGCTGCAGAGAAGAATACGAAGATGAACAGAAATACAAATGCAATCATCATCATTGATGCAATATTGTACATCCATTCTTGATAGAGTAATCCTTCGTCAAGGATACCAAACATTAGGAATGTACCTATTGTTGTCAGAAAGACAAACATGTTGGCGACTAGCTTATCTTCCGGATGTACAAAGCCAGTCATTTCAGTAAACGTTGTAATTATGCTCATTATAATTACAATCGTTAAAATTCCAGCTGCACCAATCCATGTGTAAAATGGATAGGGTGTACCCGTTTCACCCAGGGCCTGAAGAAGGTACTTGAGTACCGCTGAAAACCCTAGAATTGCTAATCCTATTCCTGCGAGAATGTTGCTAATGGTAGTAAGTCTGACCATGGTTGTATCTCCCCGTGTAATGGGATACTACTAATGGAGAGTTTATTGTTTCTATTAACTGTTATTACTGAATAGTTTCGATTTCAAGGTTATCCACTATTTTTCCGAAACAGTCATTTACATCTACAAATAACAAAAAACAACTTAGTTAGAATGGAAGGATGGATATGAATCGCACGCCATATTTCATAATAGTACTTACAGTAGCATTATTGTTATCTGTAAGCTTATCTAATGCAGTGAAACCAAACTTGCAATCTGATAGCTCCCAGCTATCTGAATGGCCTGGAGGCCTCATTATTGATCATAATTGTATAGACTTGGACAGCATTCCGTTGGAATGGATACAGGCAGCAAAGGACTCTGTGATTATTCATTATGCTCATACAAGTCACGGTAGCCAAATCAATACGGGTCTGAGCCGAATAGAGTCTATTAACTCGACATATGATACTAGTGTTGGAGTCTGTTCTCTTCCAGCAACGCTAGATTCACTCTGTATATTTGATGGACAGGATAATAATTCTGGAGACAACTACATCACTCCTGACGAGTACTGGGAATCCAATGCTGGGATTGATCTGACTCAAGGCACTTTGGATGAGAATCCCACAATTAATGTATCATTGTGGTCCTGGTGTACACAATTGAATTATTACTCAGAAGGGCAAGTCGAAAATTATCTCGAAGTCATGAGTCACTTCGAAGATGCGAATCCAGATGTGACCTTTGTGTATATGACTTGTAATGCTCAGGCTGGTGGTTCGGAGGGCTATAACCGATGGATAAACAATAACCTCATTCGTAATTATTGCATCCAAAATGATAAAATTCTCTTTGACTTTGCAGATCTTGATTCTTGGAGTGATGGAGAACAGAATACTTACCAATATGATGATGGAGAAAGTATTCACACCATTCCTATTGAGCATACTGATTTCAATGGCAATGAAGCTGGTCATACAACTTACTCTAGTTGTGAACAGAAAGGCAAAGCATTCTGGTGGTTAGTCGCAAGTATCGCTGGGTGGAACGCTCCTGATGTTACAACTACAACCACCACTGATACGAGTACAACTGAAACAACTACAACCACCACTGATACGAGTACAACTATGCCACCATCAAGTGGAACCACATCGACAACAACAACTGCTACGACAACTTCTACCGCAGAAACTACAACAACGGTAAACTGGGATGATATACCTCTTAGAAATGAAGTATTCCTTGGAGCTGGATTGTTTTTGGCTGGGCTTGTTATATTGTCTGTTCTCTACGCACGACGAAATGGATAGCAAAGAAAAGAAAAAGACGGCGGGAGCTCAAACCCCGCCTTATCTTTTTGTTAGAATTTAGGCTTCATCATCTACTTCGATAGGTGATATGGAGTCAGTATGTCCATGTGCTTCTGGTAGGAAATAGGTGCCAATGCATGCTATGGAAATGAAGATTACCACTAGGATTCCTAGTCCCACAATCAATCCCCATGTATCATAGAAGAACTGTCCTGCTAATGGACCTATTATCATTCCTGAACCAAAGAAGATGCTGTAGACTCCCATTGTACTTCCTCGTGCATCAGCCTCGGAAATATCAGTTAGATACGCCATTGCAGCTGGAGGAAAGCCTCCCGCAACAAATCCAAGTACAGGTAGAAGTGGCCAGACACTCCACAACTGTTCAAAATGTTCTGCATTTGCAACTAGAAGGAAAGCCAATACCCCTAATGCAATCAGTCCAGAAACAATGAATGGACGCCGTTTTCTCAAGTGGTCTGAGAGGTGTCCCATGATGATAATACCAAGAACCAGTGAACCTCCAAGCATTGCGAAGAGTATCAGTATATCGGTTGCCTCAAGACTGAAATGGGTTTCAAGAATGTGTTCAGCTTTAGAAATCACGAGCCCATAAAGTGAGATGATTGGGACATAAACAGGAATCATTTTTTGAATTCTTTTGTCTTTTGCAACTTTGCTAAGTAATTCAATTATACTGGCTTCCTGTGTTGTTTCACATCTAGTCTCCTTGATGACAAGATATGCTATAACTCCAGCAATGGCACAAGCAATAGAAGCAGCGATGAGAATAAGATTCACATTGAATCCAAACTGAATGAGAATCATTCCAAGTCCATATCCACCAGCAAGCCCCATCAAAGTTGATAGGTCATAATACCCCATCAATCTAGCTCTGTCGTCCTCTCCAGAACAGTCTGCTATTATTGAGAGTGTAGTTGTTACCTTCGATGCTGCACCAATTCCAAAAAGTGCTGCAAATACAAATGCTAGAATAGCAAGTGGAGATATTGCAAATAGAAAAGCTGCAATTGCCGTGATGAATAGGCTTGCAACTAAGATTGGTTTTCTTCCTATTTTATCACTGTACGATCCGAAGAACGAAACTGTACTCAGTTCAGCCAATGGATAGATTGCTAATACCATTGAAGCTCCCCAACCTACAAGTTCGCCACCCATGTAGAAATTACTCTGAATGACTGCAATTGTAGCATAGAAAGCAGCTCGCATGACCAAAGTCACAAAATATAATGTAATCAAAGTCCATTTGTTTTCGGAAGCTCTCAAGCCCATTATTTTCACCTTGATGTTAGCACTGACCTTACATTACGCTTTATAAGGCTCTCCCCATACCTGTTAGGTATGTCAGACGGAACAACTGAATTTGTCTATCTTCAGCTCTATAGATTACGAACTATGACGGACGAAGAGAAACACCAGTGGTTCAAAGATTGGGCTGAGATAAGAAAGAACCTCCCTAAAGGAGTGAAGATAGTGACTGAGGCTGGCAATGCATTCGGAACTCCCTTTACTGGATTCACGGTTTATGAAGGCCCACTAGAAAAATTTGAAGAGTTAACAGAAATACTTCAGAAAAAATCAGGTCACATCGTTGAACGATCGATGACGATAATGGGAACGAAGGGATTCACTCTGCCAAGTGCTAGTATCGAGAAGATTCTTTCAACTCGGCCGATAGATTAGATTCTCGTTGCCGCAGTACCTCAGTTTTTTAACTATCTCTTTAAGGACCAGATACAGCAGAATTGAGAGTGCCATTCATGACTGACGAGATTCCTAAAAAGACCGTTATTGTGCTGATAATCTCAGTTGTTGCTGGGTTGGTTTTGTATACCTATGCCCCTCCGTCAATTGAACCTGGTGCATATTCAGCAACACTTCACATCGAGTCAGAAGGGATTTCACTTCAGGATACATATTCTGTAGAATTTGCTGAAGGAATATCTTCAGAAGAACTCATGTTTTCATATAGTGGCACTTCTTCCAACATTACTATAACGATAACTGAAAAGGTGAATATTGCTCCATCAAGTGAATTAGTAATTGTTGTTCATGTAATTGGTGATCCTCTTGACGCTGAGGACATTCATGTTATCTTGGAAAATAATGATGGATTCTATCAAACTTTGCGACCCACAAAGCAAGATGGACAGACATTTACAATAGCATATCAGCCGCTTGTTAAATCGAATTATGCAGTAATGATTCTTGGTGTAGTTGCCATTCTTTGGTTTTCAGAAGGAATAAGTTTGGTTGCAACATCAATACTGATACCAGTTATGATTGTGTTAGCAGATATCAGAACACCGAAAGAAGCTCTTTTGCCCTTTTTTGATCCTGCTGTAGCACTGATTTTTGGTGGCTTTCTGATTGGTCGAGCTCTTACGAAATATGAATTAGATAAGCGACTTGCTTTGCTAATTCTGTCAAGAAGTGCTGGGTCTGGATCATCCCTGCTTCTGACTGTAATGGGTGTTACTGCTTTTCTCTCAATGTGGATTAGTAATACAGCGTCGGCTGCAATAATGATCCCTATTGCGTTAGCAGTAATATCGAAGATTCGAAGTGATAATGTAAGAGACAAATATGGGAAGGCATTGGTACTTGGAGTTGCTTATTCTGCAACCTTGGGGGGTGTTGCCAGCTTGGTGGGATCGCCGCCGAACCCTCTAGCTGCCACTTACATCAAGTCATTTCTTGGTATTGAATTCTCATTCGTTAGCTGGATACCCTTTGGCTTACCAGTAGTTCTCATCATGCTACCAATTATCTGGAGATATATCATATTCCGTTTCAAACTACCAAAAGACATCGAGGAGATGCGTGAGCTCAAACATATTTCTCTAAACGAGTATCTGCGTCTTGGTCCAATGACTAACCAGCAAAAAATTGTTGTTCTGGTATTTTCAAGTGTAATTGTACTATGGCTTACAGAACAATTACCCGATGTCGTGTCCAACTTGATAGGATGGTCTGGGCATGGAATTTCAAGTTCCATTGTTGCATTACTGGGTGGATTATCTCTATTGGTTCTTAAGTTGCTTGATGAGAAAGACGTATCATCAGAAATCAGCTGGTCATCACTATTGATTCTAGGTTCAGGGATTGCTTTGGGTGGTGCAATGATTGATACAGGACTTTCAACATTTTTAGCTTTTCAGATGGGAGGCCTTGGAGTATTGCCATCTTTGGCGGTTGTTGTCATTATTGGGATAATTGCGGTACTGGTTACCATGGTAGCATCCAATACTGGAGCTGCTGTCATCTTGATTCCAATCGCAATACCTCTTGCCACTGGACTTGGTATCGATCCATTGCTCATCACGATGGTTATAGCTATAGCTGTATCGATGGACTTCGCACTACCAACAGGAACTCCTCCCTCAACAATTGCCTATAGCACAGGAAAACTAGAAATTCGTGAAATGATATCTACTGGATTGGTAGTAGATTTGATTTCAGTACTAGTAGTTACAATAATTGCTGTGTGGTTGTGGTCACTCTTTGGACTTGTAGTCTTATAGTGTTGATTCACGACAGCTTTAAATCAAATAGTAAACCGAGTTAGACCGAGTTGAATAGGCATGAATTGGATAGCAAAGATAATTCACGGAAAAGCTGATGAATTTGCTCACGCTAGATTAGTGAAGTTCGGAATGGGTCAACACATTGGTCCACGTGCAGAATTGAGAATCACATCTTCCAGAATTACTTTCAAAGTAGATATGGACCTTGAAAAAGCAATGCTCGAGACCTATCTAAGAACTGGACCTGAAGGGTCACATAAAGTAAAGGGTAGTATTATCACATATGAAGATAGAAGAGAGGAGTTTGCTGCTCTGAACATGCCTCTTGAATTCAAGAAGAAAAAGAAGAAGGGTGGTGCTTTCACATTTCAAGCAAAATTCAATGAACAAGCACCAAAAGAGGATATTCATGCATTGCTCAAAATTGCTGACTCTGAGACCTTCTATCTTATGAATTTGAGTCCGAAGCCTGCGAAGCAGCCATGGAAGCTCACGACGAAATCTCGTCCACAAAAACCAATTGCTGAATTAGAAGATGCCAAAGCTCCTAACTTTTGCACTGGTGCATTCGATAATACTGATGAAGTGAAGGAAACTCTTTTTGAGGAATTATTTCCTGATGCGAAGGATAAAGTCACAGAAGATGCAAAATCCATCAAGATTCTGAATATGCTACATATTGAGGAAATTGAGATTCCCAAAGATCCGAATATGTCATTTAAAGAGAAACGAAAGCAAGCTAAGAAACGTGGAAAGTTAGTTAGAACTGTTGATATCGATGGGGAAGAGCATACTTTCGAATACGAGTTCTTTGTCTAATGCAAAAGCTGAACGACCGTGATGTTTAAATTGACTAGTCATTGGGAGAATTAACTACCGGACAAAAGAGGAATCATAAATGCTTCAGATTATTGTTGAAACTCTGTATATCTACTTTGCAGCAGCCTTCATCCTATTTGGGATGATGGCCTTCGGATGGCTTATTATTCATGTTGAACACGGTCGTCATCTCTCTCTCCCAAGAGTAATAATGTCCGGTATCTTCGCAGCCATCTTCCTTGGTTTCGGTCTTCATTTCCTCCTCCTTTCATTCATATTGTAATTTAGGATTCTCTCATTCTATCTATTATATGGATGATTTTTAGAAAGAGTACACACAATAAACATATTTTATCATAATAGGATACTCAAGCATGACTCATACGAGTCAAATTCAGGATAGAGGAGTATCCATTGCAAACTGATACAGACCTTGAGAAAATTGCAGTTTCGAGTAGAAAGCGACTCACTAGAGAATTTGCTGAAAAATACACGAATTTGCAGGAGCGTTCACGAAGAATTCCAATTTCTGATGTGAAACAGATAGCAGAAGATTTCTCATGTCCACTACAGATTGCAATGATTTCTTATTTGGTTAATCTTGATGGTATTATTTCACTTAAAGAGGCTATACTCTATCTGATGACTGAATTGAATCGACGAGCCTCTGTTGGTGTAGAGGTGCCCAACATTCCTGGGAATATCATGGAGTTCGCTTTGCTGGAGGGGCGCTGGCTCGTTTATGTTTACGGAACTTTCATTCGTGATTTTGAGTTTAAGATGCGCGAATTAGCTAACCTTGAAGGGGCTATTGATGAGACCAATATATCCTTAGAAAAGGCAATACATGTCAATGCATCTAGAACAAAACTAGCTGAAGGATATCTTGCTCCAGTTGTTGAGGCATGGATTAAAGACCATCCTAATTCCAATAGTGAAAATGCATTGATGTTCTTGGGTCCTGCAATCACAAAATGGAAAATTGCCACACTAAAAGGACGCGTTCTTCACCTCCGTAGGCGTTGTCAAGCATTATTCAGGGTTCTAAGAAAAGCAATGGATGGACCATCAGAATCTGCAACTATTGATGTTTCATTGAAAAGAATCGACCAACTTATACAAGACTTGGATTCTGAATTGAATAGCATGCCCATTCGCGCTCTCTCTCATCTTCTTTTACATATTGCACCGAAGCCTACTGGACGAGGTGACAAGTCCTCATTTGTTGAAGTAGGTGCTGGATCGACAAGAGGTGGAAAAAGTGAGCCTGATATGGTATCGCCTTTTGACTTTCTAGAACGAGATGTGTATTTAGCAAAAAGGAGAACAAAGGAAGAACGGATGAATTATCTCACAGAGAGAATTGACCGGGTTGTACGCGTTTTGCTATATCAGGGAACACCACTCATTAATTGTGTGATGATGTGTGTCAAAGAAATGAACGAACGATTGAAAATAGCTAATCCGCCTCTTGAGGAATTGGAGGATAAGTTCGAACAAAAATTGAATGATTTACCATCCGATCAACGGAACGCATTAGCTGTAGAACTAATTTATGATTATATCAATGAATATGTATACGAGGAAACGAAAGTTGATTGATAGTGCTCCACTCTACTGGTTACTTGATGTTGAATCCTTTGATTATGATGTTGGGATTTTTCGTGATGCTGATCTGTCTGGAAAAGCATTGATTATTTCCCGGCAGTTGTGGTCTCTTCTCAGAGGATCTACTGTGATTTCTGGTCTAATAGGTCCTGGAATCTTTAAGGGTGTGGCAGAAAGTGGTAATCGTCGAATGGACATCATGAAACCTATTTGTGCACTGCTGTTTGATCCTACCGAACTTAGAATGGACGAACCCGTACCAGCGGTCGATATCATCAATCCCGAGGTAATAGACCCTCTTGGATCTGTTGAAGAAGAAGAGATTGTTACAGTTTTACGAGAATTAGTTCTAGAGAAAGGTAACGTATTAGCCGAGAGCCCAGTTGCAAAGATCAAGGGTGACACATCAGTTCCTCGAACTATTCACTATAGAGAAATGGTAAAAAAGATCAGAGTATCTCATGTTTCTGGAGTTATGCGGGCTAAATTCATTCTTGGTGGTGCAAATGGACCAATGTACAAGAAACTAGTCACTACTTTTGAATCACGTGGATATATGAATCCAGAACGTCTTGAGGTAATGGCAACAAATGAACGTGTATTCAATAGATTCACAGATGAAGAAGCTATGGGTGAATGGATGATTGTTGAACGGTCCGGTTTTGATACATCTGTCGGAATTGATGCTTTCCGTGCAGAATATGACGAAACTTTGAAAGTAATCAAGAAAAATGTTGATGAGTTCATCTATGAGATATGAATAGACCAAAAGAGTTTTGCAGAGTAATTTTCTCGCTTGCAAGAGGCCCATTACAGTGGAGGTTGCAGATGCTGATATTCAGAGGCGGCTTGCCAAACCATATTCTCTTGTACTACGTGATGCTAGGCAAGAAATGAGTGCAACTATCGAGCTCTTTTCTGATGTATTAAGAGACCGTCAGCGTCGCTATCTTGGTGGAATGATTGAATTTGGTAGAAAAGGAAATGGATTACTAGAAGTACGTCGAATGTGGTTTGTGAAATATAACAAACCAGTATATTTTCAGCCAAAGGAAGTCCATCAAATTCTTAGAAAAGCTAAACACATATTGGTGCCAAAGAAGCATAAACCTCCTTTCATGCGAGACCTACAGGATTTTCTAAAAAGAATGCAAGCACGAAAAGCTCGTGTAATCCCAGTTTGCGAAAGCTGTATTCGAAATGATCGTCTTACTATTCTCTCAAAAAGAAATGTTGTCAAAGTTTCTACAAATGAGGTTGCATGTCTTTCGTGTGCACGTTCGGATATGCATATAGACCTAAAATCAATAGGTGCTAAACTCTCAAAACCTATGCTAAGATATATGGACCATCAACTCTCTCGTGTCAAATCTGTTACAGAAGTTGTTGAATTACTAAAACCTGGCTTTGACCCAGTCTATAATTCTGAAATAACGATGTATGATGAGTTACAAGCTGGCAAGCTTGTTGAAGGTCGTAGTATAGATGACCTTGATATTCCTGATAAGCTCAAAGACATTCTAAAAGAAGATGGATTGAAGCAACTCCTTCCTGTTCAGGAACTAGTAGTGGAAGCTGGATTATTGAAGGGAGAAGACCTGCTTATTGTATCATCCACTTCATCAGGAAAAACACTTCTTGGAGAGCTTGCAGGGATACCACAAGCACTTGAAGGTAAGAAGTTAATTTATCTTTCACCACTAGTTGCTCTTACCAATGAGAAATACAATGCATTTCGAAAACGTTACAAAAAATTGGGGCTTCGCGTTGGTATCCGAGTAGGTATGTCTCGAATTGATATTGGAAAAGATGGAAAGGTAATAGTTGATACTGATGTTAGAAAAGCACAGGTTATTTGTGCAACTTATGAAGCTCTGGATCTTCTATTCCGATCTGGTGAAAATAAGCAGATTGGAGATATTGGTACCATCATTGTTGATGAAATCCAGAATCTAGCTGAAGAAGAACGAGGACCCGAATTAGATGGGTTGTTAGCTAGAATGCGGTTCCATTACCCGAAAGCACAAGTTCTTGCTCTTTCAGCTACAGTCGGGTCTCCAGAGCAATTAGCCAAGGAACTTAAACTCAAACTTGTTGAATATCATGGGAGACCTGTTCCCCTAGAACGACATCTAGTTTTCGCTCGAAATGATGAGGATAAGAGAAGAATCATTCGTCGTCTTGTGGATGCAGAGTTCAGAACTAAGAGTAGCTCAGGCAACAAAGGGCAATCAATTATTTTCACATTTTCTCGACGACGAGCTCATTCTATAAGCGATTGGTTACGTGAACATGGAATTCGTAGCGCTGTGTATCACGGTGGGCTGTCTTATAACAAGCGAAGAAGTGTAGAGTATTCATATGCAAAACAGAGGTATCCGTGTGTCGTCACAACTGCTGCATTGGGTGCAGGGGTTGACCTTCCTGCATCTCAGGTTATATTCGAATCTCTGGCTATGGGTGCAGATTGGATTTCTACTGCTGAGTTTGAACAAATGCTTGGTAGAGCTGGTAGACTCGGTAAACACGATAGAGGACGTGTATACTTGATAGTACAGCCTGAACGGAAGTATCATGGAGGGCAAGATAAATACGAGGACGAGATAGCAACTGAACTCCTAGCTGGCGATATTGAGAATGTTGAACCATTTGCTGATACAGAACGATGTGCAGAACAGATACTTGCAACGATTTGTTCAACAGGATTGACTGAACTAAAATCAGTTGCCAGATTTTACAAGCAAATGCTATCAGCTACAGTTCCTCCTTCCGATGCACTCAAACATTTAGTTCGAACTCATATGATTCGAGTCAGAGAGGGTGGAGCTCATCCTACCGACCTTGGAAAAGCCACCTCTATTTCCTTCTTAACGCCATCAGAAGGATTTGATGTTGCAAAGCACGTCAAAACTATGGATACACTTGAAATCGCAATCAAGTTATCTCCTTTTGAAAATGCATATCTTAGCAATAAATTACAGCAGGAGGTTAATGCAGCTTTTAAGACATATATGCCAACACGTCTTTTCTCTGGTGTTTTTTCTGATATTAGCAATGTAGGAACTCCTGGTACTGGTGCATCTCGATTGCCTCCTTGGGTCTTCAGTATATTTGGAAAATGGGCTCAGACATTCTTCAAATGTGAATGCAAAATGTATCCCGATTGTGACCATGGGAAAATAGAATTTGGAAAGTGGGTAGTTGAAAGACGCAAGGAAGGTCTCAACCCAACTGGAATTGCAAGAGAATTACGAAAGGAATTTGAAATATGGGTTTATCCTGGAGATATATTCTCTTGGCTCGATTCCTTAATCCATCACCTGAAAGCGGTGCAACGTGTAGCAAAGGTTGCTGGTGAAACGGATATCAACGAAGAAATAGAAGAACAGATTGCTAGGATTGAGAAACCCAAACAAGAATCTGACAAAAAGCAAGAAACTGAACAGAAAGAAGAAACAGAGTGATTTTTTTAAAATCACTCCTCTGTTTCAAAACGAACACGAATATTATAGACCTGATCTGGAGTTAGTGCATCAAGATTCACATCTATCCAATTGTGAAGGTCTTGTCGAATCATCTCTTTTGTGGGTAAACCACTTGTCATTCCAATAGGTTCCTGTTCAACTAACTGAAAGCTTGTACATCCACATGGACAAGCTCCATCAAGGACCATATCGATATCGGCAGAGGTATTACCACAATTTCTGCATTTGAATATCATTGTCAATCTCTCCATTTTAGATTGATACCAATCTAACTATGAGAGTTGGTACAGCTGAGGTAATACTCACTTCCACAGGGGACAGACTTATCTATCATATTACATGGCGATAAATTGGGGCAAGTTCTATGGCTAAATCATGTCCTCTCTGTCGGGCCAAAACAAAAATCAGGTGTGATAAATGCAGGAACGAATTCTGTCACGATCATGCCATCAAATGTCCAAATTGTGGAACAATTACATGTATCAGAGACTTGGGGAAATCCATCAAATGTCCTCAATGTGAGGAGAAGTTGGATGTTTGTCCGGAATGTATGCTAGCTGGAAAACTTGTTCGTACCATAAAAGATGCTGATATATGTCCTGAATGTGGATGGAATGGCTAATAGAGAACCAGAATAATATAGGAAATAAATGCGACAAATAGGATAGCCATTATTATTTTTCCTTTATCTCCAAAGCCCCATACAATAGGGATGGGACCTATTAGTATAATGCCTTTGTGATCAGTTCTCCCAGAATCATGTTGTCCATTCTTATTGGATTGAATAATACCTAAAATAATCAAAATAATTCCAACGATAATTATCGCCATTGATAGTATTTGTAATGAAAAAATACTCTGCACTACAATCTCCTCTTTGTTCTTGTATCGAGTACTTTCTCAGGCAGTGCAAATTCCATACGTTCGTATCCCCCTACCTCTTCTCCCTCCAGTGCCCAAAGAACGACAAGATCATTATAGATTTCAAACTCAAGCATGGTATCGATATCTGTAATCTTAGTACCCGCAGGAAAACGCCATATTATTTCAAAATCATAGGGAGCAATCTCCTCTTCTAACCATGTTACAATTTTGTTTTCTCCCTCCTTGAATCTTCCTGCGAAATCAATCATGTAAGTCACAGCTACAACATCACTAACACCTTTGGGAAAGATATCAACATATACAACATTGGAACGAACTCTTTCTGTATTTATCTCAACTCGTTCTTTATCAAGATAATATTGCATGTTGTCAGCTAGTTTTTCGATTTCTTTTCCAAATAGTTCCTCGTCACGAAGCACTCGTTTGTAATAACCATCTGGGTCCAAGTATTCAAAGGATAATTTCTCATGTATCTCTCCAGATATTGCCACAGAGAAAAATGAATCCGCATGGATAGGTTCAACCATCTCAGAGAGTTCAATCTCGAACATATTATCACTCCAGTGGAACAGCTGTTATACCTTCTTCATGAAGATGAGATGCAAGAATACCCGCATTTCCTGTAAAAACGTATGCTATTCTTGGATCGACATCCTTTGCAAATTGAATCAAATTTGGAAAGTCAGTATGAGCACTTAGTGGAAAGCCTTTGCCCTTCATTCCTCCGAGTGTCCAGCCGGACAATGAATATGTTAATGCTTTATGTTTAACTTCTCGAAATAGGTCAACACCTAAAATTTTCCTGATGTTTGTGAACGTATGTGCAGGTGATGAGCTTACAATAGCACAACCCTCATCAAGGTGGTCAATTACATCTCCAGACCGTAATGATACTGCGGTCAATTCAGCACCATGTTTATTGTAAGCCTCATTTACCGAGTCGATTGTTCCATTTCCACTCACCACGGGTATTCCTCTATATTGTAATAATGCAATTGCTTCTTGCGCTTTTCCAAGAGAGTATGCTTGGAAAATGGGAATTTTTCCACGATTGATTTCTTCAGTTGCAGTTTTCAGGATATCAAAGTAAGTCTTCTCCCGTTTAGGAAAAATCCATTCGGGAGACCCATATGTTGCTTCTGTAATGAGTACATCTGCATCTATTGGTACCGCTGCGTTGTGCACCAAACTATCCTCCACATTGAAGTCTCCCGTATAAAGAACTGATAGGTCATCATCAAACTCAAGCAAGAACATGGTGGAACCCAGAACATGTCCTGCATCATAGGCAGTTATTTTGACACCTAGTTGTCCTGTTGATTCACCATAATCAATGATTCTTCTTTCACAGTCAACTTTTCCCTTTCTTGCTTCAAGTGTATCAAAAGTGCCTTCTGTTGCAATAACACAATGTGCAAGGTCAAGTCGTCCAATATGATCTGCATGTGAATGTGATATGAGTGAGGTTTCGTTTTGTACTCCCGTATCAAGACCTAATCTTACATGCCCATATTTCAAAAGAAAACCGGTACTTTGTTTCACAAGTTCTAATGTGGGCATAGATTAAATTCGTCCTATCTGTGCTTTGTCATCCAAATATAAAACCAATATGACTCTCTCGTTATGACAGCGTCAGAGATTTTTTCTATATAGGTCCAATTCTTGAATTTCTGCCTTAGTTTGTAACATTTCCTCCATCATGTCTATCATTTGCATCTGCTCTTTTCCAACGATGGGAAGTTCAATGGAATTCACGTTTCCTAGTTTGTTTACTATAATACGAAGTGAATCATCTATGGAAACATCTTTACTAATGAATAATGGTGAAATAATGCCGGTCTCTGCTATTCTCAACAAACCTGCAGAAGCAACAACTACATCTTCAATAGTCCGAGTATGAAACGAGTTGCTTTTGAGCATAATATCTCTCAATAACCAGACTTGTGAGAAGTTCAGTCCTGTTTCTTTTCTAAGATCCCACATAAGTTTTCGACTACCGTCTATGTTCGGTTTTTTGTCCCAAGGGCTGTACTCATTATTTTCAGGAATGATGATATCTTCTAATGTAGCTTTGTAGAGGATGTCGGTTTTTTCGAAATTTAGAGTTTCAAGTGATTTTGCTGTCCAACATGCTAGCTCGGTTGATATGGGGAATGGAAGATTTGTGGTATCATCTGAAGGATTTACGATTGCATCCACATTCCTTATTGCCATACTTTTGAAAAATGGAAGTGATGATTTAATCAGGTGTGCTACGACTCCTTTCCTGAATGTTTTCTCCAAAGACAAAAATACTAGAGCCATTGCTAATCGGACTCTATCTCTGTAGACTGCGGTACCTCCGATGTTTTTACCCTCAACTGATGAAATGAAATACATACTGTCTTCAAGCTGCATAAACTCAACTGCATATTCAGTAAATAGACTTCTCTTCTGACTATCTGGACAACATACTTCAATCCAGGTTTCAATCTCATCAGACCGCAATCGTCTATTATACATCACAGGATCTGTCATGAGTAATCCCTCTCACGAAAAATAGGGATTATTTCTTTTCCTATTTTCTCTATAGCTTTTCTTTTATCAGGCCCAATAGGTGATCCTACAATGAAATGGGTTACCCCTACATCTTCCATTTCATGAATCCGATTTATGCAGAACTCCTTATCTCCTACAATTGCAAAGGCATCAATCATTTCATCCGTGATTAAACTATCAAGGTCTCCATACCTTTTTTCTGATAGTGCGTTTTTAACGGCATCACATTGCTCGAAATTGAGACTATGGCGTTCAAGAACCGAACTTGGAGAACCTGCAACAATGAAAGCAACAACCATTTTTGTATCACCCTTTAGTGCATCTTGATAGCTGTCTGCAATACTGAAAGCTGTATATGCTCCGATATCCAAATCCTTGATATCTCGCCCAGATTGATTTACTCCCTCTTTTATGAGTTTCATTGCAATCTCGATGTCTTTTGGATGACTCGCATTGGTGAGGATGCCATCTGCTAGAGTAGCAGTTTTTTTCAGCATCATCGGTCCTTGTGCACCAGCATAAATTGGAATTCTTCTTCCACTAATAACCTCCTTTCCGTCCTTCAGGATTCTCTTGCCATCCTTGTCAACTTGATGTTCCTTCTTTACATGGGATAGTTTTGCTCCACGAATATCAAACACACGTCCATGAAATCTTACCCTTTCACCATTGATGAGCTTTCTCAAAATTTGAATTCCCTCAATGACTGTCGTGACAGGTAGATTCCATTGTATTCCCAATGTTTCCAGAGTCATTCTGTCTCCAGCGCCCAATCCAACTGCTGTTCTCCCTTCAGTCAGCTCATCAATAGTAACTATTGCTGCAGCTGAAAGAGCTGGACTTGTATGAAATGGATTAGTAACACCCGGACCAATGGTTACTTTACTAGTATTCAATGCAATTGCTGTCAGAGTTACCCATAGGTTACGATTATTGAAGTGGTCAGTAATCCAGATGTTATCAAATCCCACAGATTCCGCTATTTTTGACCAATTTACTATTTGATTCACTGGCTCATCTGGTACAAATTCAATTCCAAATCGCAAAGACAATCAGCTCCTGAGAAGGTGCAATGCAATCTTTGAAACATATTTATTCTTGATAAGATTATGGCACTTTTGATGCTCTATATCGCAATCCTTATCCTTTTGGATGCTTAGTCTTTCGTATATTTACTTGAGGTGGAAATAATACAAAGTTTGATTCTTACAGATGATGGGCTCCATCTTGCAGACGTTCCAATTCCGAGTCTACTTCCAGGAGAGATTAAAATTGAAGTTCGGTATGTTGGCTTATGTGGGACTGATGTTTCAATATGGAAAGGCGACCATAATGTAAATCTCCCTCTGGTATTAGGACACGAATTTACAGGCGTAATTCACCAAAGTACTATTCCACAATTCAAGGTAGGCAGTTTAGTCACCGCTGAAACAGCCATCTCATGTGGCTCCTGTTGGTATTGTACTAACAATATGACTAGACATTGCAAAAAACGTGAGACCCTCGGAATCACTACTGATGGTGCTCTCTCGGAATTTCTGACAGTACCCTCTGAGATTGTTCATGTATTACCTCCCGATATTGATTCTGTTTCAGGAACCTTTGTAGAGCCTATTGCTTCTGCTATTCAAACTCGTATTAAGACTCCAGTTGATGATGGTGAACCAATGGTGATAATTGGGTGTGGAAAACTAGGACTCATCATTGCTCAGGTGTATGATGCTGTAGGAGCTGAAGTATATCTTCTTGATAAGAATCCATGGAAACTAGGTCTTGCAAAACAACTTGGATTTCGTCGTACTATAGATGTCACAACAGCTGATTGGTCATCTGCAATTCTAGATGAAACATACGGTGTAGGTCCACGGGTTGTAGTCGAAGCAACTGGAACCGCAAAAGGACTTGATATGGCATTGGATATCGTTCGGAACAATGGTGTTATCGCACTAAAGAGTAAACATAGTGATAGATCGAGCATTGATCCCAGTCAACTTGCTGCTCGTGAGGTGCAATTGCAGGGTTCTGCAGACGGACCATTTGACATTGCTATTGATATGCTTAACAAGGGTAGAATTGAGGTTAAACGCTTAGTTACAAAGCATTTTCCACTTGAGGACTCCCAGAAAGCTTTTGAGTATGCTGCAAAACCAGATGTCAATAAGGTCATCATAGGTATTTGAAGTGTGGTAGTTTTGGAAGAATATACTGTCGATTTACACATTCATAGTCTCCATTCAATTGGAGTAAGCAATAAAATGACAATACCAAATTTAGCAAAGGGTGCTGAACAAAAAGGAATTCGCATTTTGGGCACCGGTGACGCGACCCAGCCAGATTGGTTAGATCATATTAAGAAAACACTTCATCAAAACGATGGATATTTGGAATATGATTCCACTATCTTTCTTCCAACTGTTGAGTTTGAAGATGAAGAATCAATACATCATGTTATCCTTCTTCCGAATTTAGAATCTGTTGACAGACTAAGAAACCTTGTGAAATCTGATTCACCCAATTTGGATGACGAATGGGGTGGTCGACCAAGGGTGAATCTTGGTGGTGAAGAAATTGCTGGACATGTTCGTGATGTAGGAGGAATGATAGGCCCAGCTCATGCTTTTACTCCCTTTAAAGCAATATTTCGTGAAAACAAACATGATAGTCTCGAAAGTTGTTATGCGTCTGAAACAGAGAATATCCATTTTATCGAACTTGGACTATCAGCAGACAGTGAAACTGCAGATTATATCCCCGAACTGAGAAAACTAACATATATAACATCAAGCGATGCTCACTCTCCGACTCCTAACAAGCTTGGTAGGGAATTCGTGCAATTTGTTATGAAAGATCCCAGCTTTGAAGAACTAAAGAAAGCAATTATTCGAAACGGGGGGAGAAAACCAACTTTGAATCTTGGATTCAATCCCCGCTTAGGAAAATACTTCCTTTCATTCTGTTCCTCTTGTCGAAAGACCCTAGTTATCAAAGATGGAGATGCTCCTCCATCGTTCGACGAATTAAATGTATATTTCAGCTGCAAAAACGAAGAGGACGCACGGAATCTTATTGATGGTATTCATAGGAGAAAAATATTCTGTCCAGACTGTGGAAAAAAAATGCGGCTTGGAGTTAGAGACCGGGCAAGGATGATTGGCGAATTGGAGAGCAAGAAACCCACTCATAGACCTCCTTATCTCTATATTCCTCCTCTTCTAGACCTTATCTCCACAGCAATTGGTGTGAAGTCAACAAGTTCCAAATCCGTCAGAAATCTATATGGGAAAATTATCGAATCAATGGGGCCGGAATCTTCAGTTCTTACAAAAGGCTCAATTGAGTTACTTAAGGAACATGATGAGCGGTTGGCAAAAATAGTTCATGCCTATCGTAATGGTGATGTTAGCTATATATCTGGTGGCGGAGGTAGATACGGTAAAATAATAGCACCTTGGGAGTCTCAAAAATGACAGTGGTTAAAGGCGTTATCCGCGAGGTTGGAAAGAGTAGCGCAATGCGGATTTCTGCTAGAAGATGGCATGCTTCAACACAAATAGTTGTTCAAGATCCAGAAACAAAGAAGACGTACAGTGTTAGAGTTTCATCAAAGACAATGGATCGTTGCCGTTTCCTTCCAAGAGTAGGTATCCCTGTTGTGATTCATGGTTATGTTGAAGAAGCAGAATTTGGACTCTCAGACTTTGTGGTTTCGAGGGTCACTCACATCAAACGTCAGGGTGCAGGCATTACAGATGTTCACTCGTTCGATGATTGACATATTGTTTACTGCTCAACGATAATAAAAGATGGTGGTAAAATCCACTCTGATTTGCATTTGGGGCAACGAGATGGTTTCTTGACACTTCTTCTTCCTTTAAACTCGAACTGGCATTTCCCACATGTAGGAGTTCGAGCTACGAGTTGCTTACCATCATTTTGAACCGATTTTGCAATATGCTTCAAATCTTCAGTAACTAGCGACCTCTGTGGAATTTCAAGAATTTGACAAATCTCAGTGACTGTTAGTGGATGTTCGATTTCTTCCAGAAGTTCGGTAATTCTCTGCCTACGAGTCTGCATCTTGTGAAAATCTCTCATTGGATTGTTGCACTATTCTTTGTAGCTGTACAATCATTTGAACAGTGTGTTCAAAACGTAGTGTGATATACTATTAAATCTACTATTGTCTTGATTATTATGAAGGAGTATAGTGATGGATTCAGTAGGACTGCAATAACTCTTGTTGTAATTGCTGTCGTTATTTCATCTGGAATTCTTGTTGTTTCCCTGATGCAACCAAACGGGAATACGACTACTACAACGACTACTACTACCACAGCAACCAACAATGGTGCTGGATATGGTTCAGCTGCAGTTGACTATATTGAGAGTAGACGAGATGATGTTGTCTTCTATTGGTCAAGTAACAACACACTGGTTAATGAAGACCTTAGCTCATATTATCAAGCTACAGAGCCTTCTGCTTTTGTTGATGGTGTATTTATCAATCAGACTGAAAGCGGAGCTGACATCAGTGTGTTATTTTCCCCGTATCATGAAAATATTGTTGGTGAGGGATCAATTGATTCTGATACCTATGAAACCATGAATGGAGCTCTTCTAGATGAGGGAATTGGCCTTATGGAGGATGCTTCAACTCATCCTAGCAGTTTTCCGTCAACATGGCCAATCGAACTGTACATCTACATATTTTTTGATGACAATACCTTTTTCTATCTAGGACACACCAGCAGTGATGGATATGTCTTCATTCGAAATGGTACGTGGGATGGATTTACATCAGGTGGTGATCCATCTATTACTGGATTTGTTGGTGATGGACATTGGCTGATTGAAGGAGGTCATCTACAAACTGGAATTTCCTCTCTCTATTCAGTAATTACTAACAATGTTGATTATCCCGAAGCATGAATATGCGACTGAAATCAATTCAGATTGTTGAATCATGGGGATGAGGTAGTGAAACGGGAAACCATCTACAAGCTTGTGAAGGGCAGGACAATGAGTGTCTATGCCCTTCTACTCACCAATGAAAAGATGGGAGTACGGGAGATACAACGCGAATTGGGATTTTCAAGTCCCAGTTTAGCTCTCCACCACTTGACTAAGCTTATTGATTTAGAACTTATTGATAAAGATGAACACGGAGAATATTTTGTTACAAAGACTGTTCGGGTTGGCTCGCTATCTCTTTTCGTTCGTATAGGGCAGAAATTGTTACCTAGATTTCTCTTTCTTATCGTTTTTGTTGCAAGTATGTTATTCCTGTATACGGCATTTTTCGTATCTACCCCTGTCGAAGGAAAAGATATCATGTTCTATTCGTTATGCTTCATCTTCTTCATCGTGGTGGCTTATGAAACAAAACGTATCTGGAATTTGAAACCCGTCTAAACTCATTGGAATTGAGTGATATGTCTAAATATTTAGATGATTCAATCTTATATTATATCATTAATAGAGCGAGGAATCTATGTCCCAGAGTAAATTAGAACACACTCACCAGAGTAGTCTATCATTCAATGATAGGGTGTGTGCTAAATGTATGGGACATCGTTCACTATGTGGTGTCAAGCCTTGTCCATTACTTATGCGAGCTAAGTCTCTGGTAAATCTAGACACCTCACTACGAGGTCTTGACTTGATTGGATCCTCACCACCTTCGGTATTCGTTGGATCTTATGGATATCCTAAAGTATTGATGGGGCCCTTAGTTCCACCTGTACGCGGTAGGGAAACTGAACTAATGGAACGACCTGATCTTTGGCTAACCAAATCTCTTGACCAAATTCTCTCGATCCGATTCAAGCTAGTTAGAACAAAATCTAGAATTCCTGTCCGTGAGCCAGTAGACCCTTCCAGGCTCCTTCATGATACACAGACTTTAGCCTTATCCGAGAAACCTACTGATTCGGATGCCACACTTCTGAAACGACCCAAGTTTACTAGTGTTTTCTCTGACAGAACCCTTCCAATTGGTCCTTCTGCACCTCTTGAAAAATTTCGACTGGAAGACAATCCTAGTGTTCCACGAAAAGTTGACAAGGTCACTTCTGATACTGATTTCAAAGCAGCTCCAGGTATAGTAGAATTATTTGACGAAGGGATTAAACAGGAACACATTACTAGGTTATTATCGGTTGGTCTACTAGGTCAGAGAAAAGCACGAAAATTGGTTCCAACTGAGTGGAGTATAACTGCTATTGATGACATTGTTGGAAAGGAATTACACAAACGAGTACTACGACTGCCATGGATTAATGATTACTATGTCTTAGGAGACTATGCACTAGGAAATACAGTAGTTCTTCTATTCATGCCACGTGCATGGCAATTTGAAGCACTTGAGTGTTGGCTTTATGGAAAGAATTCCAACGTCATTAGCGATCACGAATTTTCAAAGGGTCGAACAACTTATGCAAAGAATGTAGTTGGTGCTTACTATGCGACGCGACTCCCCTCTTTAGAGTATCTTACGAGCATCCGTCGTCAGGCTGGGGTAATTGTCTTTATGGAGATCAATCCTCAAAAATGGGTGCCATTGGGAGTATGGCGTTTTCGCGAGATTGCTAGAAGAGCACTAACAAGAAAACCTCGAAGATACTCCACCTTAGAAGAAGCTATCTCTGAGGTGAGTAACTATCTTCGAAATCCAATAGAGAATTATCTCAATTCTTCAGTCTTATACAAAGAAGTCAAATCACAAACTATTCTTCCTGACTTCTTTACCTAGAGCATTCTTCTATATGAATCGTACATCTCTTTTATCTATGCATTCCATCTCACTATTATTGTGATGAAATTGCACGCCTCAAGAAATCTTACTCTCGTTTGGATTATTTCGTTATTGCTGTTACCTGCTGTTCTGGCACCAACAGTAGCTGCTTACACACCTGGTGATGAAGCAGAAATTTTCGGTCACAGCTTTTCGGAAGAATATTGGACGAATGACTCGATAATTGTATCAAATGAGGATACAGGAAATGAAGCTAGTCTGACTGCATCTTATGTCGGTGTCGGAGATTTTCAAGCTTTCCTGATTGCTTTCAATAACATTAGCACCGGTGATGATGTGTTACAATTGCCGTATCAGCTTTTTGGAATGCATTATCTTACACCTGAAAATCAGGAAGTCTTCATTGGTGCCATTTTTGCCTTCTTATTGGTTCATAACGAGTCTTATGGGAACAATAATCTTCCTGATGTTGGGAATGAGAACGCATGGTACATTGTTCCATTTACACGGAATCTTCCATGGGCTGATGTAAATCCTACAGTTGAAGCTATTCCTACAACAAAACTTGGAGATAACCATTATCGTTTTGGAATGCGATACAACAATATGACTGCAAAGATTGTGAATAGTAATGGTACCTTTCTAGACTATTTGCTAGCACCTTTCATGACTGTACTCTTCTCTGAATTTGTTGTTGAATATGATATTGTGATAAATGAAGATGGCACAGTTAATGCAGAAACGCTATACACGATTGGCCAAGTACAACGTGTTAGAATTGGTCTTATTGATGAGACCCCTACTGATGTGATATCTGATTCGATGTGCATTTCTGCAGTGCATTACCTCTCGATTTTCACTTCTGAGTATAACGTAACTCGAACATCAAGTGGAAATACTATCGAACCTCCAACAAGCACTAATCCAATTGATGATAACATCACCATTACAATTGGAAACAACACACAACGTGCATTTGATATTGGGATGGGGCGAGAGTACGCACTCTTGAATGAGTCCACAACTCCTTGGGATATTATCTTAGAGTCTGAAAATGCTCTAAATTCTCTGCTTGGAGCGAGAAGGAGTGATTTCTTCCTAATCTCTTGGCAGGCACCCATGTCAGCTTGGCTATTCTCCCACATGGCTTATGGTCTCTCGCGACAGGTTCGCAGAACATACAACAGTGTAAATAATCTTGTGAGAAATTCAGCTGCTGCATTTCACGATAGCCAATGGTGGTATGCTGTGACATTTCCTGAATGGAATGGATATCGTATTCAACAAGATCCTGTTTATACTGCATATACCAATCTTTCTGAAGATGTGTCTGGTGGCAGAACCGGATTCCTTCTTATTGCTGTTGGCATAATAGCTTTACTAGCAATTGCTGTTGTTGTAAAACGAAGATAAGTTATCATTTCCCGGCCAGTTTCTGGTTGGGAAATTATTCTTTTTTTGAAATGCGGGTAATTTATGAGAGCTGATAGTACATGAAATTTTGAGGAAAATTCAGATATGTACGAACGGGTCTGTCAGTTCTCAAGTAGACTTCCAATTATTGGCAAATTTGGACCGCGTTATGAGGATAGGGATCTAACTAAAGCAGTAACATTTGTCCAACCAATGATGAAAATATCTGTAGCTGGTGTAGTATCTGCAGCGTATTTCTCGGGTTTGTTATCTTTTATTCTACTGTTTCTGCTGTTATTTTTACTAGGAACGGACCTGCTCGTCATATTCCCTCTTGCTTTCATTACAGCTATCATTACCTATTATGTCATTATCAGTTATCCTGTTTCAGTGATGAATCGCTATAGATTAACTCTATCTGAGGAAGCAGATTTACTCTTTGAACAGTTTATTCTAGTATTTGAGGCCGGTGGTACAATCTTTGATGCAATTGAGATTGTAGCACAATCAAATCATGAGTATATATCTAATGCATTTCAAGAGATTCTTGGGAAAATTGACCAAGGAATCCCTCCTGAGGAATGTTTGAGTGAATTCGCTAAGAATCAACCTTCGGATGATCTGAGACGATACATTATGGCTATTCTCTCAGCATTAGAAAAGAAAACCGATTTGTTACAAATGCTTTCAGGAGAGTCTTTTGAGGCAGACCTAAGTCTTCGACAAAAAAATCTTGAACTTGAGAGTCGATTATTGATAGTTGCAGCATTAATCACATATGTTCCGATTATGTTCACATTAGCAGCGTCCCTTGCTGGATGGGCAACTAATCCAGCGATACTTGTGGTAGTTCCATTATTTATCTTGTTGAATATCATCCTGCGATCTCGTTTTTCGAATCAATTCTCAGCATATTTTGATAGACCTAGAAATCCGGAATTAGTTGGTCCTACTCAAAAAGAGATTCTAGAAGAATACGAGGAGTTTCTGAATTTTATGATGTTGTTGGGTGAACGCATGAGTAATGGTGATACTTTGGAAGTAGCACTTTCTGAAGTCAGAGATGATGTTGATGTTGAGGTTCAGCGACTGATTGATCCTGCAATTCATTCTATCTATGGAGAAGAACAAGATATCCATACCGCAATGAAGAAGGCGTCTGAGCAAGCTTTAGGGGAGCGAGTTTCAAATATGATTCTCATGGTTTCACGAATGACCGAAGTATCTTCTATTGAGGCAGGTGAGAGAATCACCAGAATTGCAGCTCGTCTTGTTGAAAGATCTGCAGTTGCGAAAGAACGTGATAGTATAATAGCTGCTCAAAAAATGAAAGTATACCTACTAACATTGACTAGTTCTATAGTCTTGGGGCTATTAGTTTCTTTAGCACCATTTCTTTCGATTGGATCACTTCTATCATCTGGACCCATGTGGTCTCCATCACTCGTTTCATATGTGGATATTCTTCCTTTGTATCTTTCACTGGGGATAATCTCTCTCTCTTCGGGTTATCAAAACACATTGATGGTTTCTGGTAACCGTCCTAAAGTATTTGGAATCGTTTGCATGTTGTTGTTTTGGATAACCGCTGCATTGACATCTAGTTTTCTAGGGCTTGATTACAGTTGGCAATAGTTTTTATTACACCAAGTAATTGAAAGCTGTAGTTAGATGAGGTGTAAACCTTGCAAGGCTTAGGAATCTTCGATTTAACACTAGATGAAATCATGTTATTCTTCCAAAACGAATGGGTTGTTGGTTGGGTATTGATTCTATCAGGAGTTATTGCTGCAGCATGGCTCCTTGAAAATATCACTGACCCAATTCCTCTTCTCGGAACAATATTTGATATTCTCATCAAAGTAGGTACTTATGTCGGCTTTTTTGTCGGTATATTAGACATGCTAGTTGGGTATGTTGTCTGGGCTACAAACCCTGACGGCATTATTGTTGCTGCAGTTCTAGTAATTACTGGCTTCTCATTAGTAATGCGGTTGCTAGATAAGTTCCCATTAGCTTTGGTATTTGCTATTGCGGTTGCTGCCTTCGCCACATTTACCATATACGGTGCACTAGCACCTTATACAAGTGATCCTCTCCTTGGTGAAATTGCTACACAAGCTACATCTTTGAAGTGGATGGCAGTCATTGGTATCATTATCTTTTGTGTGGTTTATGTAATTGGTGGATTAGTAATCAAACTGATTCAACTGATTGGTAAGGTATTTTCATCGACACCTGTTAGTGTCTTAATTGGTCTTGCTGCAATAGCTATAGGAGTAATTGTTATTGTTGCTCCAGCAATTGTTGGTCTTGTAATACCTTGGCCAGGTACCTAGATTCAGAGGGGAATACCCCTCCTTTCTTTTTATTTTTCTAAAGGTTTTCGAATCTCTCTAAAAGACAAAAATTTCACTCCTAGGCCATTATAGAAGTGCTCTAGTGTATTCATGAACTTTTTTGCTGGAACTATCCCTGCAAACCATTTTGATACATACAACTGTCGTTGTTCTTCGGGAATTTCGATTGATATATGGTCTATACCTTCAGGGATATCGAGTCCATCGGGTATAAAAAGAGCTACTCTGAACTCATTTTTTCCGCGTAACTCCATCCACATCTCGCAATACTCGCTCAATAGAATACCTCGTGTAGTTGATTCTCTGTTGTAGATAACAGTTATACTCTCATTTTGATTCAAATACACTTAATCTTGTTCCTGTTGAATTGTATTTCTTACATCTCGCTCTCCCAAAGAGTTCTTATACTAGCTTCGTATGGATACTATCAGCCATCAGTAGAATTGAATAACCAATAATCAAATCGGTTACACATTATTCTGCAGCGTGGAATTGATGGAGGTAAATATGGTGGTTAGTAAATCAGATGACGAAAAGAAATCTGGTGATAGAAAGAAAATTATCAGCGTTACCGTATCTCAGTCATTAGTAGACCGGATAGACGAATTGGTTCAAGAAAGAGTAGCTCGTTCCCGAGCCCAGCTAATCGAAGATGCAGTCAGATGGTATCTTGAACGAACTGTATACAAATGGACTGAACGCGGAATCTATATCGACTCCTTTAGAATCATATTGGAATCAGAAACCCTCTCATCTCTCTTTTTCTCGAAGCTTACTCCAACTGACCAGTATGAGTTAGGAAGAACTGCAGGAAGTCAAGCTCCTTTTGCTGATGTGGTTCGTCTATTTCATGGACAGGATCCTACTAATCCGAATACAAGAGAACTAGTTTACAATCTACTCCAGGAAAATGGCTGGGGGTCGTTTAGCCAACGTGATGATATAATTGTCATTGCTAGTCCGTTTTATCCAGGTCCATTCATTCAAGGATATCTGGAAACGCTCTTAGATGTAGAACTAGAACTAATGGGTACCAATGTAAAAGATAATGTTGCATTAAAAATCAAATAAACTGCAAAAGAGTTTGGTGGGTTGTAGGTTTTCGCTTTGATCTACCACTCCTCACCCATCATTAGAATCTCAAATTCGCTTTCAAAAAGACCAGGAATGCTCTCCAGAGTGTTTCTGATTGAATTTTCCTTTGATTTGATATCATCTGAGGAAAAGTATACTTCGTAGATACATCTATTCTGTTCAAAACAAAAGCCCGTAGAAAATAAGACCTTTAGATTCATTTCTTTAAACAGCTTTGTCATGGTTTCCATCAGTTCTCTGTGAACCTTCTCAACTTCTAATCTGATTCTAGCTCCACTTTTTCTCATCATCGGAAAAAGTTTGATTTCACCAGAACGTTCAAAATAGATGACCATTGCAGCTTGCATATCTTTCAGCATTGGGTTCGCAAAGAATTCTTCTGGAAGTGAAATGTTTCTTTTTTTTCGGATATCAGCAATCATTCCTTTAGTAAGTCCGGCAGCCACGTTTGATACCTCCAAACTCTCATTTATGAATTGGTGTTCATGTCCTTTTATCTATTTGGACCGTTGTCCAAGTTTTCACCATCTACTCACAACCCTGCAATATCAGTCCTTTGTAATGACCAAAGACATCATAATAAACATAGCACCTACTAAGAGCATTGTAGATATTGGTTCTGAGAGCAGTATGATTCCTAAAACCAATGCAACTACTGTTTGCAATAACAAATATACTACTGATACAGTTCCTCCTAGAGTTTTGAGACCGGCATAGTAGAGTATGTATGCTATCGCTATTGAAAATATTCCAAGATAAAGAGCGGCAGACCAAACTTCTATAGATGGACTTGCTAAACCAGTCATGGATTCGAATAGCACTACACTAATGAGAAGTAGGAGCGAAGTGATTACTGCATTTGGAGCTGCAATCCGGATTGCATGTTCTGTTTTCTTCAACTCTTGATCTGCTATAACTATCCACAACGCCCACATTAATCCTGCACCAAGTGCTAGATAATCTCCAATTAGTGCACCTGAGAGTATCAAAGATATATCTCCTTCAGTCGTAATTAGAAAAGCTCCAATCAGACCAAGAATCAGAGCAAAAATTTCATTTCGCCGAATTGATTCCTTGAATATTGTCATGCTGAATAATGGAACAAAAGCAATCCCTAAATTCACCAGTAAACTTGTTTTTCCTGCAGTTGTTAAAGTTAGGGCGATATATTGCATCGCATAAGCGAGACCGTTGCAGACTCCAATCAAAATTACAGTAGGTTTAGCAAATCCTTCAAGCTTTGATTTAAACTTCTCATCCCTCTCATACCACAATAGAGCAATCAATAGAACCACCGAACCGATGATATTTTGCAGGAAACTGAATGTAAGTGGTTCGATGAACGTGACAGCAACTCTTCCAACGATGAATGATGACCCCCAAATGGCTGCTGAAATGAGCAAAAGCCCTTTCGCTCGGTTTCTTTCATTCATCTATAGAATCACCTTTTAATGATTGCAGTGAAATTGAAAAGGTCTACTTGAACTCTTGGTCATGAAGAAAATCATAAATCTAATGATTCTTAGATAGTATTGTATCTACTCTGGAGTATTTAGAAATGGCAAAAGAAGGAGCAACTTATGTATGTGATATATGCCAACAAATTGTTGTTGTGCAAAAATCAGGTCCTGGAACTTTAGTATGCTGTGGACAACCCATGAGACTATATGCAGAAGAGGATTAATCTGGTTGATGGCATTGAGTCATTCTAATCAGTGCCATTAGTCATTCTTTTTTTAAATCGATAATATTTATTAGCGATTAGCTATCTCTGACGCTGAATTTCTTTATCGAGGTGGCATAATGGCTGACCTACCTTCAATTATCATAAAAACTAGAAATCTTCTCAGCATGCGGGGTTATACTGTTTCCGAGCTATTTGAGTATGAAAACAGATATGTTCTTTATCCCATCCGTGAAAAGGACGGTAGTACTTACAAACAAGTCGTCTGGATTTTCAAAGAACCACTAGTTGTTGGAATTGCCTTCGTAAAAGATTTGTATTATGAAATGCAAGAAAAAGATGCGATTAACGGGATGTTAGTTGGAGGTCTGAGATTTACACCCGCTGCGAAGAAGGGAGCTCGTGGACGTCGAGTGGAACTGATTCAAGGGAATTATTCCTCTTTCGATTTATTTGACCATCATCTTGTTCCCCGTCATCGTATTGCAGAAGATGATGAAATCAATCTTCTTCTTAACTTCTATGGAATTACAAGGTCTGAACTACCAAGGATTATCCGTGATGATCCAGCAGTCAAAGTTCTTGGAGCACGCCCTGGTCAGGTTATCCGAATAGAAAGAGATAGTCTGGTTGCGGGAATTACATATTATTATCGACTAGTAATTGACGGTAAAAGATAACCAATCGTAACCATTCAAGAAACCTTATAACCCCAATTCAGAATTGGGGTCTTGGCCCTGGTGTTGATAATTTGGTTGAATTTCCGACTGTTGTAATGAAAACAAGATCTCTCCTCACTTTAAGAGGATATGAGGTTGATGAGTTATTCGAATATGAAAATCGTTACGTGATGCATCCAACTCGAACCAACTCTGAAGGGATTACCATCAAGATGATTGTTTGGGTTCTAAAAGAACCAAAAGTAGTCGGAGTCGCAGTTGCAAGAGATATTCAACGTGATATGATTGAAGAGGATGCTACTCGTGGTATGATTGTGGGTGGTGCACGTTTTACTCCTGCTGCAAAGAAACACTCTAGGAAAAATGGTATAGAACTGGTAGAAGGAAACTATGCATCTTTTGATCTATTTGGGCATGAATTAGTTCCTGAACACACAATTGCTGATTCTGATGAAGTTGATCTAGTACTAGACCATTATGGAATTGACAAACCACACTTACCAAGAATCAGGCGAGATGATCCTGCTGTTCGTGTGTTAGGAGCAAGAACTGGTCAAGTCATTCGAGTCGAACGTGATAGTGCTACGGCAGGTCGAACATACTATTATAGACTTGTAATCGATTCTAAACGATAGTCTATATTACAATAACTCCAAGAATTGTTGCTACATAGAACATCACAATCGTACAAATCATTGGTACTGTTACATTATCTGTACCTTTTGGACTGACTAATTCCACTAATGTTGCTGTTACTGCACCCGTTAGCGCTAGAAGAATCATCTCAACAAACAGAATTTCTCCGCTGCTGACAAATACTTGATAATTTACAATTCCAAAGAACCAGAAAGCAATCAATGAACCTATGAATCCAAAGATGAAAAGGGCAGAGCATCCGTGAAGACTTCTTTTTGAGCCTTTTATCTCAATACAATGATTGACACCCCATTTCATTCCAATTGGTGCTGATAGACCATCACCTAACATCATGATATGAATTGCAGCTGCAGCAACGAAATACCAAGCATCATTTCCAGTGAAAGTAAAAATTGCAGTGAGAACTGTAATAGAAACTGCGTACCAGAAGGGGCCTCTAACAGAATCACTCTCTTCATCTTCTGATCTCGCCATTGCATGGAAAAACCTTTCAAACCTCTTTGAGCTTGCCATTCCCAACATAATTACAAAAGTTAGAGCAACAAGAGTTGCCACCCATGGATGGGGATAGTATGGAACGGTCCATATTGCAGCACCTGCAAACAGATGCACGATCTTTCTGGTAAAGTCCGACCCCATATCTAATTTCCTTCGTGCAACATCAGCAACTGTCAAGACAATAACAGCGTATAATACTGCGATAAAATATACAACGATGTCTTCGAAAGTGATTAGTAATTCGACCTGCATTGATTAGCTCTCCAAGTAGATTTCCCGTAAAAACCTAACAATATACTTATCGGAAATGTTGTTTTTTACGACTCGACTCTTCTTGCAGGTTTTCCTGATAGCTTTTCAAGCCCTTTTATCGCATCATCAATTCGTTCATCTAAGGTTTCCTTCTTTTCTCCTCTTGCGGAAATCCATACTCTTAGCACAGCAGAATCTCCATATCTTTTCGGCATCGATTTCAGATATATTCCTTTTACCGTTTTCATAATCTTGTCCAGAAATGGAGAAAAGACTGATTCATCTCGAAATGGAAACTCTACAATGCATTCGGAATATGTATTGTTTGCTCGCTGTTCTAACCAAGACTTAACAGAGTGATCAAAGATATACTTCAGCTCCGGAGGTACTCCCGGAAGACAAAATATTGTGAATGCCTCTTCATTGACCATTACACCTGGTGCTCCTCCAACCTGATTATCCAAAGGAACACTTCCTTGGGGAATATATGCCATTTTTCGCCTGCTATCAATCATATCTGGACTATCCACGATTCCTCTTTCAAAGAACATTCGATACTGACGTTTCACTATGTCAAGGGCTTTCTGGTTTTCTTCGAGTGGTTTTCCTAACCACCTTGCGACCGCTTTCAATGTCATATCATCGTGTGTAGGACCCAAACCTCCAGAGGTTATTATGATATTACAGGACTCAACTAGGAAATCCAAAGCTTTTCCGATTTCATCTATCTGATCTCTTACTGAAATCAACCTTCTTACTTCTACAGAAAGCAACGCTAATCTAAGTTCAAGCCAATTTGAATTGGTATCTAGAACTAATCCATCTAATACCTCATCACCAATTGAAAGAATTCCTGCAATCAGTTTCTTTTTCTCTTGCTTCATGATTTACTTCCTAACTCCTTCTTGAGTGATACTACAAAAGACTCGATGGTCTGTAATCTGAATTCTGCAATCTTCTTCGCTGTTTCTGTTTGCATACTGGAAGCTATTCTTCTGGCAGTCTTAAGATACGTTTCAAGTCCATTCTTGATGTCGAATAGTGTTCTTCCTGGCCAAAGTCTGATCGAGTTGATGAAATAGTGGACAAGTCCAGTAGAACCTAGTTTCACCAATTTATCTGCTTCCCATAATATTTGTGCTTCCAATGAATCCAAAGGCGCATCAAGAAATAATCCTACATGTTTAGTGATGACTTCAGTTATCTTTTCAATGAGTGTTTTTTCAAAACCGATATCTTTCAGAATTCTACGTGCTTTTAATGCACTTTTTAATCCATGTTCTTCCACTCCCCCTAACCCTGGCTTTGCAATGTCATGTAGCCAAGCAGCAGGAACAACTATCTCTAAATTTGCATTTTCCTTTCCAGCAAGGATTTTGGCTACTCGTACTACTTCCCTGACATGATCTAATCTATAATCAAATAGTGGTTGGTCGAAGTCGTTTTGAGTAGTTTTCCACTCCTTTATAGACTTCTCAGTTGTTAGGTCTGATACGATTTTTTCCAACTCCATTTCGATGGATCTCATGTCTTAACCTCATTTTATTCTTTGATATAACCTCAAAGTATTAGCTAGAATAATTTCTCTCAATTCTTCTTTTTCTCTTTGCAGTATTTTCGAAACTTCATCTAACGCAATTGTGATATTGCTTGGAACATTTCTCTCCCCTTTTTCAGGTCCTAAAACAGGACTATCAGTTTCTAGCAATAATCGTTCGATTTCAATGGCTTTCACCATCTTTTGCTTTTGACGAGACCTTACAATCGAAGTAGGTATTGAGAAATAATATCCTAGGTCTCTGGATGCTTTTTGAGCATAGCTTGACCTACCATCAAAAGCATGCATGTGAATGTTGACTGCTTCCATATCTTCTAAGATATCTAATGCTTTTTTCCCAGCTGATCGTGAATGAACTTGAATCGGAACTGATAATTCCCTAGCAATCTCAATCAAATTCTTGAATGCGTTTGCTTGGGCCTCTCTTTGACGATGATCTCGAATTCGGTAATGATCTAGTCCGATTTCTCCTACTGCAACTATTTCATCCTTGTTCTTGGATATGAATTCTGATGCTTCTGAAACATATTGATATTGTATTGGGTCCAGTCCAATAGATAAAAACACAGTATCGTATTGCTTTGATATCTGATGTCCCTTTTCCCAGGTATCTGGTCTTATTGCTGAAGATATCATTCCAATTTTTTGGGTGGATGCTTTTTGGATAACCATATCAATTCTGCTGTTAAACTCATCATCTTCTAGGTGACAATGAGTGTCAATGAAATGAAACTCTTTTTTGACCATATACAAACATCACGTCCATAACTAATAGATGTGCTGACTTTAATGACTTATTTCTCAAATTCGCATCTTCATGGTGTATATCCAAGAAACTTCATTAGGTCAATAATTTGAGCTTCTTCAAGATGCTCTCTCCATAATGAACGATCGTATTTCTTCCATTTATGAATCATATCTTTAGTGATTTTTTTATCATAATGATGAGTGGTACCAATATTTTCCAATTTTGAGGAGTCGTGGTATACTTCGTTAATAATCTCACTTGGAACCTCTAAAAAATTCGCTTTGCGATATATCTCTTCTATTGTTTTCTTTGGCTTTTCCACAAAGTCTTCAAATCGGATAGTTATCTGCATGTTCCCAGGAATTGTCTGCATATCTTTTAGCATCTGAATCGTATTGATTTTCCAGAGAATAAGGATGCGAATAGGAGGGAATTTTGTTCTGGAATATTCCACTGCATCAGCCCAATCAGAATCATCTTTTAGTAAGTCCAAATATTCTTGGTAACAATAGATTGAGTGACATTTTCTTTTTTTCGTTGCGAATCTTCCTCTCTGTTTCAAAAAATCGATGCCAAAGGATATTGGAAGAAATCGTTTATCATATTTGATTAAATACTGAATCCGTCTAATGATATCTTTGTAATCCGATATACCCTCGAGAAAATATTCTTTACTAGCTCTCCGTAGGTAGCTATGACAAACTGCTCTTGGATCTCTGATTAGATTGATGAAGAACACTTCTGGGAATCTATCTCTAATCCATGAACATCGTAACCCAATTCTTGTAAATTTAGTGATGCTGTTATTGACAAGTATTTTTTCCAAGTATTGCTTCAGCAATGGAAATTTTTCTTCTCTTCCCATCTTAATTTTTTCATAATTGAATTTGTGTGACCAGTATTCCATGATTTCTGGTATCTCTCTTATACTCTTCATTGCTGCATGTTGTTCAGATAATACTGGCAGTTCTTCATGTAAGGGTTCATAAAATCTATATTTATACACTGGATCACTACTAAGAATTCTCCAGAAAATACTTGTTCCACTTCTATACATTCCATTGATGACTACTGGATTCCTTGTCTGTTTGATAGCCATATAATCATCCTCGCTAACAACTTTTCAGTTCCAATTCATTCAGAAATACCCAAACTGTTTCATGAATGGCTCAATATCCATTCTTACCTTCTGTATTTGAGCGTTAGTAAGTTCGTCACGCCAACTATCAATCTTACCTTTATCGAATGTTCTCGTTCCACCATAAAGATTTGAAACTATCCGAGATAATTTTTCCTTAGAGATATCTATATTTAGATATTTAACCAAAGACTGAATTACTTCCTGCTGTATCTGTTTGCTACCTCCTCCTTTTGGTCCTATTATACTTTCAAATTTTACAATATGTACTTCTTCTCTCAACCAAGGTTGAATTGCATTATAACAAGCTTGCAAAGATGGAAATGAGCATTCTTCTCCAGAATACCCTTCTATTAGAATATCAAAAGCTGTTTCTTCATCTACTTTTTTCAGTATCTTATAAGCAGGATTTCTTTCTTTTTGTTTCATTATGTAATGAAATCTTGAACGCAATACTGCTAGAGGATTTCTAATGGTTAAGACTAACTTGTACTTCAAAGAGAGAGCTTTGTTCAGAATAACATCTGAATATCCTAAATGCCCTTGGATAAATTGGCCATCCTCAGTTATTTGAAATAACTTATCAATTGCTTCTCGCTGAAATTCGGATGGATTCATTATTCCGATAATATACCCTCTTCGGTCATCAAATTGTTTTCGTATTTTTCGTGATAATTTAGAATATCTGGAGCGAATTCTCCCCATTTCACGACGTAACACAACTCCTCTATAATCTAGGCTTCCTGACATCTTCATTCCAAATCTATTCAAGAGCTTAACTATTAGATTTGTCCCAGATTTTGGCATGGTGTTAAGCAGTAGTCTAGTCAAGATATCATCAATACTCCAAGGTAGTTCTCACCTAATCGGTAATTATTCGGATTCCATATTGATGATAAACATTTTCAAAGTGATATTTTATTTGAAGACTTTTTATTTCAGTTATACAATTATCATTCAGCAAAATGTACTTTAAGGCATCCTTAATGCTCATCCTGAGGATGAATGAATTTGAGAGTTCTTCATGTAGTTCAATCTAACAAACCTCCGCAGTTTGTTGTTAAGGATACAATCTATCTTAAGAAATTAGCAAACATAGATTCGGAAATCCTACTTGCTCCGCGGTATGGTTCTTTAAAGAGACTTTTTCTCACAATTTTCCAATCCCTCAAAGCAGCTATGAAGATTATCCGTCATAGACCTGATGTCATTCATTTTCACTTTCTAAGCTCTACTTTACCTGATATTCTCCATTTCACTCCTAGTATCATTTCGATCCAGGAATCATTCAGCTGGTATCCGAAATGGTGGTTAGCCATATTCAAAATTCTTGCATCTCGTTCTAAAACAGTCTATATTTCGGAGCATAATAGAGATATGTGGACTCCGACTCTTAAAAAGAAAGGACGACTCATTTATCATGCAGTTGATGCATCAGTTTTCAATCCAGAACGATACAATCCTGAACTAAGAGATCAATTGAAACAAGAATTAGGTATTGATTATCTTATTATGCTCATGGGTCCATTTAACCCAACTCGCGGATATGAATTAGCTATTAAAGCGTGTCAGATTATTCGTAAAAAAGGAATCAATGCTGGTATTGTTTTCAAAGGGTATGGTCACGGAGTTTCTTATAAAGAAAAAATGGTGAAACTTGCTGAAGAACTAGAAGTTCCTATGAAGCTCGTTACTCGATATCTTACAGAGGATGAATTAATTGAATACTATGCGAGTAGTGAAGTATTCATTCGTCCAGGTATTGCTGAAGGTTTCGGGATTGCCGTTCTTGAAGCTCAAGCATGCGGCACACCTGTTATTGTAACTGAATGTTGCAGCCTAAAAGAAATTTTCAAGGATTCTTCATTGAAATTCAGACCTTTTGATCAAATCACACTTGCAGAACATCTAGAAGCGCTCTATCATAATGAAAGCCTTCGAGAAGATATGATTCAAGCTGGTTTGAAAAATGCCGAGTACTTCTCATGGGATCGAAAGATTGCTGGGTACATTAAAGCATACCGTGACGCAATTGAAGAATCACTCTTAAGATAGACTCAAGCATCATCTGTTGCATCTGAAGATTTTGCTTTTATCTCCAAAAAATCTGACATGTTGTGATCAATCATGTATTTCTTTCTGAGCGCAATTGCTTTTTCGATATCATCTTTTCTTTCTGCAGTGAATTTGCTTAGTTTTGCATAGTACTCTTTTGTTTCCTGAATTTCCGTATCATCAATCTCTAACTTCTTTGCAATTCTCTGGCTAGCTGTTAGTAATGATGAAAAGAGTGGAAACCAGAAAATTTCTTCTTTTGGGCTTGGGACATATTGGTATGGATTCCGCTCTGTAGTTACTTCTCCAGATGGAGCCCACATAACAAGAACCCTATCATACACATAACCTAGGATTAGAAAGAACACTAAAGCTGTAGCTGCAAAAGCAAAAGGCCCCCACGTTCCCATATCCTCAAAGAGAGGAATATAGATGAAATAGGAGTATGCAAGTAACAATGTACTATAAAAGAGACCCCAGATTCCTCTAACTTGAACAATTCTCCATTGTTGTTTCATTAACCATTTCTTAATTCTCACTTTTTGTTCCTCCCTCAAACTGTTTCAAATAGTGTACCAAATTCACGACTATTCGATTTCGCTTTCTGCATGTTTTGATTTGTGCTAATATTCAATTCTGTGTATTCTCGTAAGTATTCTACTGTCTTCTCTAGATCTGACTTATCACAATCTAATTTATCGCATAATTCTATGTAAAACTGTAAGATTGCATAGAAGAATGGAATATACATAGTATACTCTTTTGGAGCTGGAAGATATGTATATGGATTACGTTCCACCTGTACTGCGATATCAGATCTCCACACTGACAATTTTTTGTCATAGTACCAACCAGCTATTGCTACCACTGAAACAATTGGGATAGATATTAGTGCGACACCAGTTATCAACAAGAAGAAGGGTAATCTGTTATCTACTACCAGTGTGGGAAATATCAAAGTAAGATAGAATGCTCCTAAAACCATGATGTCCTGAAATAGACCTGTCAAAGCCTGAATCCATGTTAATCTCAACATATTGTCTTCAAAGGCACCTTTTGCTCTTCCAATCAAACCAATTTTCGGCATGTCTTCTATTTCTTCTTTGATAAAAGGGTGTTCTTTCATGTATTCTTTTGATGCTGAATGACTATCGAGTAAATCGCTCTTTTGGATTCCCCGATTGAAATAGGTTATGAAATAATTTGGCAGTTGCGTCAGACTGCTATTCTTTATACCAAGCTTTTTCTGAAATTGAATTAGTGTCTTTATCAATATGTAGAATATAGGATATTCAATAGCTTTACTCCTAAAGTTGGGTATATATGAATAAGGATTTCTTAAAATTTTAGCTCTGATACTATAACTCCACATTACTGCTTTTACATCATAATACCAACCTATGCCCATAAACAAAAGAATCAGTATTGATCCTAAGAAAATAGCACCAAAAACTCCCCAGTCTTGGATGATTGGAATATATCCATAATACCAGCGGCCGAGAACCATCATTCCCAATGCAAGACTTAGTAATGTTCTAATTTGTCCCATTCGCCAATATTGCTTCATGAGCCATTTTGAAATGCTGACCAATATGGTTCCTCCATTCTCTTACTGCGAATCCAATTTGCTGGGTTAATAACTTAATCTCTTTTAACACGGATACTATATGAAATTAATGAGCATCTGAATCATGTACTATCTTTCATGTACTCTGGTGCAATTTCAGATCTTACGAAAACTAGTTTTCCAGATCTAGTTTGAGGTAGTTCAGATTCTTCAACCTCTTCAAACTCTATTGTGACAGACTCTCCCAGAAATTCTTTCATCGCAGTTTCCAAATCATCTAATTCTTTTTCTTTGAATTGTTCGTTTGGAACAATCTTGATTTGAAGCAGTTCAATACTTGGCTGATGGGCATAGAATCTATCAAATCCTTGGACTTTTCTGAAAATATGCGGAATAAATACACCTGGTAATAATTTACCATCAGTACTAACCACGAAATCATATGTTCTACCCACTACACTTTCAAGGGTAGTTAGTTTTCTCCCACATTTACAACTCCGAGAAGTATTTCTTACAATATCTCCCAAATCATATCTGATAAACGGCATAGTATAATTATCAAGATTGGTTACGATAGCTGGAGTGAGCTCTGGTCTATCGAAACCTAATGATTTAGTTTCAACTATTAGATGTTCATCATTGATATGATACAATTCCTTTTCTTCACATTGGTTAGCAATTGAATAAATCTCGCCAGAACCGTATTGGTCAAACACATCCACAGCAAGACCTTCTTCAATGTCACTTCTTTGAAAATCGTACAATCTCTCAGCTGTTGTAATTGCAATCTCGAATTGTTTCAATATCTTATGATTCTTCATTGCAAATCTTGAAAGAATCCACAGTGCTGATGGATATCCTCTAAGGATTCTAATTGGATTTTTTTCGAGTATTGATTCAATCTTGCTTATCTGTTTATCATCCAATGAAAATGCTTGAATGAAAAATCTTCCCTCTATTCGGTCACGAAGTTCAGTAATCATTGTTCGCAAATTTCGTTTACGTAGTATTCCTCCTAGCGAACCTCCAGCAACCGTCATTACTGATTCTCCCAATTCCATTCCAATCCATGAGTAAAATCGTCTCATACAAGCAGTTGCCCATGCTTCGGTATTTCGGTCTCTATACAATTGAATTGGTAATCCAGTTGATCCTCCAGTATGTCCCTTAATTCTATCCCTTTGTTGGGCGTTTCGAGAAATAATTGATCTTGCATACTTGCGAACATCATCTTTAGTAAGAATTGGTATCTTTTCTAAATCTTGTAATTCTTTAATATCTGATGGGACTATGCCTGCATTTCTGAATGCTTTCTGATAATATGGCACATGGGTATATGCATGCTTTACCAGCTTTTTCAGTTTCTGGAGCTGGAACTCTCTTAGCTTATCCAGACTCCACCATTGACTCTTGAGAAGAAAATTTGTCTTCTCTTTCATTCCTGTTCCATGATAGAGGTCTGAAAATCTATATATTGCCTTAGTCAAGAGTCGCATAGCATCACAGAAAGTAGACAATCCAGAATCGGATTTAAAGTATACCCAATTGATGAATATGCCTTCATGGAGATAGTAGATTGAATCGAGAATTGTACCTAATTATTCTGTATGGGAGTATCCTCTAATGCCACGATTACTCATTGTTTCATATGCATATCCACCTTTAGGTGGCATTGCTATCATACGTGCTCTCACTCTTGCAAGGAAGGCAATGGATGAAGGTTGGGAAGTAGCTTTTCTTGCAGTTGCTAACGACCCGCTCTATTTAAGAGATGAATCCCTTTCAACCAAGGCCCCTGCAGTCTATGCTTATAGATATCCGATCTACTTGATTACGAATCGATTCTTACGGCGCTTACTTCCTGGAAAACGACTTCTTTGGTCTTTTCTGGATTCTTTCTACGATTGGGTTCCTGATGCAGTACATGTAGGAAAAAAACTCTACAAGAAGTGGCCTTATGACGTAATTTTTGCCTCAGCTCCACGGTTCTCCTCGCTAAGAGTTGCAAGGAAGCTCAAGGAATCACTTAACGTTCCCGCCGTTGCGGATTTACGTGATTCATTCATTTACAACTTTGCAATTGATTATATCCACCCATGGATTCGACGATTTTGGCATATCTACTATCACAATCTCCTCTCAAAATTCGATAAGATTACCGCAGTTGATTATAATGCTATTCGGGGTATCAATCTTCCACATGAAATTATATACAATGGATTTGACGAGGAAGAGTTTTCTGGAGATATCCAGAAATTTGAAACATTCACTATTGGTCATATTGGAACAATTTATCCGCAATACCGGATTGAATCTTTAATCAAGGGGATTCTAAAAATACCCTTAGAGTTACGAAATAGAATGCGGGTTTTATTTGTCGGTGATAACACTGATGTCATAAGGAAAATGAAGAACAAAATGAATCTTGATTTTATTGAAGTTAGATCTCGTGTACCTCGTGATGAAGCGATTGAGATTATGAGGAGATGTCACGTATTACTTGTACTCTCAGGAGCAGTGACTGATGCACTAGGTGCAAAAATTTTCGAATGCGCAAGAACTGGAGCAACAGTTTTGAACTTTGCAAAACCCGGAAGCATTCCATGGAAATTTGCAGAAGAAACAGGGCTTGCTCATAATGTAGCATTTGACAGACCCAGAGAGATTGCGAAGGCAATTGTTCACGCATCCAAACGAGAATCATTTGATCCCCCAAAAAACATACAGCAATATTCACGGGATGCAGCTTCCGAACAACTGCTGGATATTCTATCGGACTTGGTGAAATCAAGTAGACATTAACAATTTATGTCTGAACACGAGATGAGAATCGTTATTAATCTCGTGTCCAGATACTAAAGGTTCCACCCTGTGAAGTATACAGTAATGAAAATCCATCTGCAGATGGATTCCACCAATCTTCTATACTCCTATTTCCCTTATGTTGGATTATCATTGAAACATTATTTACAATCAGTTGATTGTATTCCGTTTTATTGCTTGGTATTTCCAATACTGTATCTCGCCCGTACGGGTAGATGAATGTGATCCAGTTTGTTAGAATGATCTCACCCTCACTTAAATTTCCATCAATTATTGTTCTTACTTCTGCAATCTCTTGGTAAAATGAAGAAGTTCTGTATTCAGTGAGAACAACTCCTGCGAGAACACAATTTCCCAATAACATAATAAGAACTGCACCAATGAAAATCTGGTCTGATTTGAAGAGGTTGTTTAGTTCTATTGCAGCAAGCATTACTGTTCCTGCAATCCATGGGAAAGCTAATCGCACAAAAAGACCACCAGATCCAAGGTCAAAATTGGACAGATGAAATGTATCCAATCTTAGAACTATTTGAATAAAAACTGGAACTATCAACCATAAGGCTAGGACAATTAGATTGAGTCTTCGCCCAATCAACCCACGGGTTATCCCTGTTATGAATGGTAAAATCATAGAAACCAAAAGATATCCAAGTACTAGTCCTGAAACCATAATGAATTCAAAAGGGGTTGGTGCTGCGGCAAGATTAGACGAATTGACTTGGGAGTATAATTCTAAGAATCCTAAAGGGGTACCAGTTGTGTAAATACTAAGAACTGGTAACACAAGAACTACAATACTCATTCCTACAAACGAAACAATGTATAACTTCAAGTCTTCGATTATTGTTTGATAGAATATTGCAGCTAGAAATACTGGTATCACTAATAGAACTGCTGTAAATCGTGTGAGAATTGATAGTCCAAGAAAGATACCTGCTAGAAAATAGTCTTTAATATTCCTGTTTTCTTCAGAAAGTTTCATAGCTTTTGGAATCACAATTGCAAGGAAGAAGTTCCCAAATAGAATCATCAGCGACTCACTCATAATTCGGCCACCAAGATTCAACCAAATTATAGGTAAAGAAAGAGTGAGTAAATATGCTAAATTTGCTTCTTTTTCATCAAGCACCTTGTTATACAGTTTCCAGAAAGAGAATAACATTCCAATTCCTATAAGCCATGATGTTATTTCAGCAACAATTGGGGAATATCCTGTGATCAGGAAAATAATACCCAACAGCATTGGCCAAAGAGGTGGTCGATATTGCTCAAATTGCATTATTAACCCCTGTTCAGCAAGCTCTCTTGCTTGGGTTATGTATACAACTTCATCCCAAGACAGAATATGGGGGTCAAGCATGGCTAGACGTTTTGCTAACGTGATAACCAGAACAGCAATCGTGAAAATTAGTAGCCAGTTCTTTTTGATTTCCTCCATTATACGCAATAATAGCACCTCTCTTTTATGGTTGAATCCAAACCGAAATAATCCGTTTTCCAAGTGATTGATTGGGTCTTTTAGGTTTATTGTACTAAAAGGCCAATATATTGCCAATGATTCAAAACTATGAGTGAATAGAAGGTTTATTTGGAACTAGAAACTCTCCAACATATTCTGTAGTTGCAGACTAGGCATTATCAACTATCTCAAAATGGCTCTGAAGGATTGATACCATGGTACAATATGCTGCAGTGATTAACATCTGGAATGAAGAAAATAGAATTGATGCTCTTTTTGATGAGTTGGAAAAACAGACAAAAAAACCAGCTCTCTGGATATGGATTGATGATGGTAGTACAGATGATTCGGTTGTAAGAATTGAGGAAAGATCACAGGATTCCTCCATTCCTGTTTTAGTTCTTAGAGCCCCCACAAAACAAAAAGGTGATTTTGATAGTATTGGAAAAGCTTGGAATCATGTATTTGACAAAATCCAATCTTTGAAGGGATACGACTATCTACTAGTAGTTGATTCAGATTGTCATTTCCCAAGAAATTATGCTGAAAATATGATTGACTTCATGGAATCCCATGAAAATTATGGGGTTGCTGCAGGCCAAGTTCGTGGTGAAACTCGTTTACATATGCCAATGAATGCTGGAAAGATTGTCCGATGGGAGATTGTTGATTCGATCGAACGGTTTTGGGATATTGTCCCAGACACATTTTGGAACATTCGTGCACTATTCTTGGGGTATGACCTTGCTATTAGACCCGACATTATCATTGATGCATCACCATCCGCTGGTTTTACAAGAAAAGGAAGGTTCAGGTATGGCCGTCTTTCATATTATGTAGGCACTCACTTCTTGAGGGTTCTATTTGAAGCGATGAAGTTCTTACTTACTGGCGGTATGGCAACTGCTTTCCTGCATGGGTATTTCTATGAGTGGTCAAAAGGAGATTGGAAATGTGACATTCCAATGATTCGAAAATTCTATTCCCTATCCGGTCTGATTCGTTGGCGTTTGTCACATTTCCTATAGTTTCTACTTCGATTCGAGAATCTATATGAGACCGGCTTTTTGAGCGAATTTTCTATACCCTTTCATTAACAGTTTTACTATATTACGTCTGAGATTGAATTTGATCCATTCTTCATCAGTAGGTTCTTTGAAGAAGAGTCCAAATTGAGCTGCGTATTCATCTTCACTCTTAAACGATGTAAGTGTTTCAACAGCTGCGGGTGAGAAAATCAATTCCACATCTGGGTTTTCAGCTCTTCGTGGAATGACTTCTATCTCTCCTTTGTCAACAACAAGGACATGAAATCGTTCTCCTTTAATCTCATAGTCAATGACAGCATCTTTCTTCAATCCATCAAAGATTAGAGGATGTTTTCTTAGGTACTTCATAAATTGGGTCTTAAGAGGATGTTCTGATGTTTTAGATTTCTTTTTACCTTCTTTGACATATGGTATCAAAAACTCCGGAAGGTCTAGAATCTTCATTGAACTTTCCGCATAATCCGCTCCATCTACCAGACCTTTATGACAGAATGGACAAGCAGTCACTAAGATCTGAGCATCAGTTTCTTCAGCTTCATGAATACGATCTGCAGCAACTTTGTTTGCCAACTCTCCAAATGAACTCTTGACACCTCCGCCACTTCCACAGCAATGGGCATACCGTTTGTTTGTTTCCATCTCAACTAGTTCAACATTTTCAACAGCTTGAATTACTCTTCGAGGAGCTTCATATACCTCAGCATGGCGTCCCAGGTGACATGGGTCGTGATAGGTCACTTTGATATGTTCAGGAGCTTCAAATGATAGCTTCTCTTCCTGAATCAATCTATCAAGATACTCTGTGATATGAAGGACTTCAAAATCATAGTCATTTCCTTGTTCAATAACATCAACCTTCCAAGTTCTAAAACAACCCGCACACGATGTAACAACAGTCTTAGCACCTGATTCCTTGATCTTCTCAATATTGTGAGCAGATAGTGCTGCAAAACTATCAGTCCTTCCTACTCTTAGAAGTACTGAACCACAACATCGTTCATCTCTCAATACTGTATAATTTATGCCTGATCGGTCAAGAAGGTCAACAGTCATTCGAGCAATCTCCTTCTCTCGATACGCGCTAGTACAACCAACAAAATAGACGATATCAGCTTTTTCAGGCCATTCTCGCTCACCAAATATTTCCAATCTTTTACTGTGTTGTTCTTTGTATGGGTTTCCAAGCTCATTGATTGATTTCTCAATCTTTTCATGTTTTTCTAGTTGATACCCAGCTTCAACAAGGTCTCTTCGAAAAGCTTCCATAATTTCTGGTAATCTAATGCCGTCAGCTGTGGCAGTACAGGTTTCTTGGCAGTTACGGCAAGTTGTACAGGTGTATGCCCAATTGATGATATCATCATCAACTTGGAGTTCGCCCACGAGGAGATCGTTTAAGACCATGATACGACCTCTGCAAGCAAATACCTCGAATCCAAGTACATTCTTAACGGAACAAGGATGAAAAACATCTCTATCCGAAGCTACTATTTTGTCAGCGAGAGAGCAATCTCCGCATCTTCCACAGAGAAAAAGATCTTGTTCGTATTCTGACAAGTGATTGTATTCCATTTAGAAACCTCCTTCAAAGACATGTGGGCTTAGTATATTCTCAGGGTCCAGTGCTTTTTTCACTGTCCAGTATGCATCCAAAAACTTCTGGTCTGTCTGTTGTAATGCTCGTTTCTCCCATAGTAAACCATTCCAGTATGGACAACCTTTTGTTTCAATGACACTATCTAACATCTCGTTCCAAGCTTTTAGAGCTAAATCCATCTTCTCCTTATTAGGAGCAAAAATAGTCACCCATCCAGTTGCGTAAGCCCTTTCAGCTCCAAGACAGCTTGCAATCCATTTGATTCCATTATCAAGAAGTTTGTATTTATCAAATATTGCCCACATTCTTTCCATCAAGTCTGGTATTTTTGTAATTGGTCTCAGATGGCATGTGTTTAACCAGAATCCATTATTGTAAAGTGGTTGAACTAAGTTAAAGAGCTCCGACCAGTGCATTTGTGAGGCAAAATTACCGAGGTCTTTTCCACCATGTTTCAATGCAATCTCTCGGATAATCTCCATTTTTCTTTTGGCAAGTTGTGCATCAATCTCCTGGACTACAGACGCGAACATTGACTTGATCTCTGGATGTTTATCCAAGAATCCTGGGAAGAATGTATCGGTAGATTGTCTGTCTGCAAGAAGATTAAGCTCTTCTGTGAAGCCGAGCTTTTGAACCTCAAGAAAGGCCTTTGTGGCGTCTTCTAGACTTTTGAACCCAAAGTCTCCATAAGTAAAGTGGTCAGCTTTTGGATAGACCTTCAGAGTAACTTTGGTTTTCACCCCCAAAGTACCATGGTCTCCAAGAAACAACCCAGTCATATCATTATATGTTGTATACCTTGCAAAGATTTGAGCATCTTTATTCCAGCCCGACCCTGTTTGGATAACATCACCATTTGCAAGTACAACTTCTAGAGAAACAACACCCTCTGTAGATGGTCCGAATTTTGATGCAGCGTATCCAATACTATTGATACTCACCGATCCTCCTACAGTACCCGCATTACCACCATAAGGGCCACGAAAACCAAGTTTGTATCCTTTTTCATCTAGACGGTGGATTAATTCCGCCCATCTAAGCCCTGCCTCTACTGTAACCGTCATGACATCCTCATCCAATTTGACGATTTTATCCATCTTCACCATGTCAAGCATAACAGCACCCTCAGACCTTGGAAGACATGCTCCACATATACCGTTTCGACCACCAGCTGGCACCAACGGTGTCTTTGTCTTCGCACAGAGCTTCACTATACTCTTAACTTCTTCAAGGGATTCTGGCATGACTACAATTTCAGGACGTTTCGCAGTAAGATGACAGGCATCTTTACTATATGCGGATATTACAACTCGACTATCACTAACTCGTTCTTCACTAACTATTCTCTTTAGATCGTTATAGAGTGGGTGATTTTGAGAAGACTTGATGATACTCATTCTCAGGCCTCGTACATTTTGAATCAATTTGCACTATAAGTATTCAACGATACTGACCTTCATTAGAACGGTTTATCTAGCTCACAACTATATCTCTCATGAGAATTTATGATGAAGATGGGTGTTGTACTCGGCCGAGGTGGACATACTACAGAAACACTTGGTTTGGTGGATTTACTAGGAAGTAATTTTGATTACGTCTATTTTGTGGATGTACTTGATAGGATAGTGGAAAGAAAAATACGCTTTCCTGGACTTGTCTTGCCACTTCTAATTCCTAGATATCTTCCATCTGATTCAAAAATACTTTCTGTAATTCGTACTCTTTCCTCATTTGTCTTGTCTTTGTTTTTCATTCTTCTATTTCGACCTAGGGCAATAGTTAGCTGTGGGTCCGGACTAACAATACCTGTTTTTCAGGCGGCACGAATTCTTGGAATAAAAACAATCTATGTCGAAAGTATTGCAAGAGTCACTACTCTCTCCGGAACGGGGAAACTATTACTAGGCAAGTGTGATCTTTTCTTTTCGCAATGGCCTCAGCTTGCCAATTTACATCCGGAAATCGAATATGGGGGTTTGATTCTTTGATATTTGTAACAGTTGGAACATCAAGCTTTGATCCTCTTATCGAAGCTATCGACCATCAAGTAGAAACAGGCCTGATTGCTGATTCTGTTGTTGCACAGATTGGTAGAGGTCGTTATGAACCAAGTCATATTCGGTATTTTAGATTCATTCGTTCCTTGGATTCAGCTTACGAAAGGGCAGATGTGATAATCAGTACAGGTGGTGCTGGAACAACCCTTGAATGTGTAACCAGAGGACTTCGGTTGGTGTCTGTTGAAAATACAACTTTGATGGAGGGTCACCAATCAGAATTAATCTCAGAGCTTGAATCTAAAGGTCACCTCATATGGTGTCGAGACCTTGGAAATCTACATACTATCATTGAAAAGGCAAAGAAAAAAACATTCATCCCTTTCAAACCTGAACCTCCAACTGTACATCTATCTATCCTTGAGTATCTATCATAGAAGAACCAAATCTTACTTCTGAACCTATCCTGGTGACAAGTCCTTGTGTTTTTTACTTAATTGGCGCGATTTGCATCTCTTGTTTATCCCCTCTTTGGAGGCTCTCCTTCAAGTTGATACCCCAACTAGTATGTGGATATTACTCTCATACATATCTGGCCTAGGCTTGGGTTGTATGTGACTTTTATATACTGAAAAACACCTATTCTCCATAGGAAACAGAGGTAAGTTACCTCGGTTAACTAAACTACGAGATGAGGAAATTTGTCCAAAAGGAAATCAACCACCAAGGGCGCATCCAAGAAGCGCAAGAGGAAATCTAAGAAATCTACCGTGATTAAAACACGCGGTATTGGTATGGCTATCAAGTTGTTCAAGTATAGCGGGATAAGTGAGTCTAGCACAAAGCTTGCTCGAGAACTTAGAGATATCACTTACGAACCAGCTGACGACAAAGACATTCAAAGCGGCTTTACAAAAGTCAAGAGGTCTGGTGATCTCATCACTGCTGATTTTGTTGCTGGTTTTAGAGTTCCCGTACTTACTTATGACAAGAATGGTATGTTGACACCCCAGCATTATGTGAGTGTTGACAAAGGTACTGTCTTGATAAAAATGGACCGCGGATCTATTGAAGTTCGGGGCTCACAGCGAATCGCGAACAAATTCCGTCGGATTCTTGAAGACATAACCGGCGCTGAAATCCTTCCAATGAACCTTAATGGTGGAACAAAAAAGCTCTATGATGAAGCTGCAGAGATTGCATCTGTCCTAGTATCTGGCATCGACAAAGGTAACCTATCACAGGTTGAATTCAGAGGTGCTGGTATTCATACTGAGGAAGAAATTGGTATGTACACCCGAAGATACAAGGGTGAGATAACTCGTTTCCGCGGTGCATTCGCTTACCCAAGTGGTGCTTTCCTAACCACTTCCGTAAATGCTGAAAATGGTTCAATCATGCTCTACAAGAGCGGTGATGGTATCCAGGAGGCTGACCTGCAATACATAGTCGAGCTCATGGAAAATGCATCATTAGAACACAACTAAAGAACGGATATGGGCCTTGGTGGCCCTCTCCCCGTTCTTACTATTTTTCTAGCTACTATCTTTCAAGCGTATTAATGATTTTAATGAAGATGCCATCTGATTTGATATATTAACCAGAAATCTAGCTTCAGAAGGATCTGTTGTAATCTTGATAGAGAGACCAATTTTACTCAAGGCATCTTCAATAACCCTGAATTCTTCCAATTCCATAGGTGTCTGCAGTCCATTGTGAAATTGGTTTAGTAATTGATGTCCATATGCAGTGAAGTATAGTGGTCTCGTATTGATTTTTTCATCGTCCTGATATAGCACTAATTCCTCGACCTCTTCTTTTCGTCTTTGGATTATCTTCTCTGCGAGGAAAACACAGTCTCCACAGTCCTTAACCATCTTCTTAATATCGAATAGAACGGTTATTCCTTTGTTATCGATTTGTTTACTTACTTCTTCTAACAGATATAGTTGTAATTTTCTTCTGATTTCTTCTGAAGTCAAATCTCTTGGTAGGTTGTTTACATACTCTACAATATTTCCTTCATATCCTATGAAATAATCTAGACCATAGGATAAGAGAATAAGAGCTGAAACATGAAGAATTCTGTCATCTTCATAATATTGACCAGGATTGAAAGATTCTGAAGGTTCTGAATAAAAAATTGCGAATTTTCTTATAGCTGTTCTAAAATCTTGATGCAGAGATTGGTTTCGTAAATCTCCTCTATTCCAACGAACATCATATCGAATATTCCTTTCTTCAAATATTTTATCGTCAATCAATTCCAAAGCTCGTAACGCAACACCTGTGAATTGTGTATCTTGTTCATGAATGAGAAATCGAGATACATCAATAGAATCAAATCTGTTCTCACCCAGAGAAACATCCTTCAAAGAATAACATGTCAGCAAAGGATCTAATTGTATCTCGGCAAGGAGATTGTTACCAAGGTCTAGTAACCGCAACTCTCCATGGTCAATAAGTGGAGCTAAATCGATTTGCCTGATTTTATTGGACGAAAGAATTATCTCCCTTAGATTTTGACAATTCTGCAAAGGTTTGAGGTCTATTTTCCTCAGTTGATTTCGATTCAAGCGAAGAATACGGAGAGCGCTTACAGATTTTAGTGGAGCAAGGTTGATCGTTTTGAGTCGATTACCACTCAGGTATAGTTTTTCCAGACTTGAGCAATATCTGAGAGAACCGAGATTGATTTCTTCTAGGTCATTTTCGGACAGGTCTATTTCTCTGATTCTCTGATTAGAGGAAAGTCCAGAAAGATCAATCGATTCAATTTGCTGTCCTGAGAGATTCAAAACAATCTGATGAGAGTAGATGTGAAGCGTTTCAGGAGTACCATCGCTTTTTCGCAGAAATAATGAGACTCTTCCCATACTAATCTCAATCCTGACCCAATTACTGCGGTCACAAGATTCTATAGATGGTTATTGTGATTCCAATAATTGATCACTATCTCGTTTGATTCCAATCACAGTACGAGTGTTTTCAATATACCATCTGGTCTTATCACGGAAATGAGGCCAGAATTTAAAGAACATCTGTGGGTCGTCCGTTTCTACAACGAGAAATCCACTCCACTCCGTTCCCCAGGCGTATCTATAATCACCTACAATCCTCAATTCCTTGGGCCAACTTTCTTCTGAAAACTTCATCCAGAATTCTTTTGCTTCTCTAGCTTCTTGTTCCGCCATTAATTTGTATCTATAGAATACCAAGAATCCATAGGTCATCTCATCTACACCTATGTCATATGCAGTCGGTGGACTAAAAAAGATTCGCGCTTGTGCTAATTTGGATATGCCATGGATCCAAGTAGTGAAGATATTGTCAGAAGAGACTACAAGCACGGCAAGATTGCATATGGATTTCAGTGGAATATGGCAAGACATCGTGACTTGGGAAACACAGAAGGTGACTTAGCTTCTCTTTGGGCTCACCTGTTGAAAATAAAGAACGGAGTGATTCCTGAAGACCCCTTTCGGGACCCGTTCTATGGCCGTTCTTCCAAACTAAGGTTACCAAAAATGAGTTCACCTGCAAAATTGGCTTTTCGTAGAAAACTTGTTAGAAATGGAACTGTAATCAAGGATGTATCAAACCCCCTTGTATCGTTCATTAGGGATTTTCATTTTCAACGTGATGATCACAGCTTTAGAGCGGATCATAGTATTCTTCAGGATTTTCTGTATGAAGATTCCCGCGCTATTGCAATTGAAGTCCCAGTTTGGTCTGAGCGATACAAGATTTCTGGACACATTGATTTGATTCGTTTTTCAGATGAAAAAATTCAGGTTTGTGACTATAAACCAGGTCCCTTGGATAGTGTAGCAAAGCGTTTTTTGGATTCAATTCCTCAGGTCGCATCTTATGGAGAAATGCTATCGCACCACCTCTCTCAGACCCTTAGAAGTGCATTGGATGCATCTTTTCTTCCCAAAGTTGAGTGTTGTATCTTTGACACACATTCATGTTGGAGATTCGATTCTAATCTTTTTGTCACATTGGAAATGACAGATAAAATAGTCGGTCTTTAATTTTGACCATTATTATAGAGTGACATTTTCACGCTCTCTTCAATTAATGGACGCTCTGGAGAACTCCTTGACCATTTCAGTTGAAGTGTGGGGCGTTCTGAAACTAGTCCTTCTCTAATTCTTGAAAAGTAGTTTTCATTGAGTGTTCCAAATCTACCAAGAGCCGGATCAATAGGAATCCACCCTACGTTTTCAAGGAACACTTCTGCCCATGCATGAGGTTCAGGTTCTTGAGCCCCCCGATAATAATGTCCAACAACTCTTCTAGAAGGAATCTTGACGGCTCTAGTCAAAGCTATGAATAAATCTGCGTGCTCATCACAATCCCCCTCTTTTCTTCGTGCTGCAAGAGCTGCACCCAACCTCTCATCTAGATGAGTTTTCAGCTTCACTTGTTCTCGCACAACTTGAAATGCAATTTTTGAGTATGTCAAGTCATTATTGCTTCGTTCTGCAATCAACTCAGACAACTCTTGAATTATGGGTTCTTCAGTTTCCCAATACTGTTTCATGGAGCAGAATTGTCCACAAGTTCTTTTTATCTCGTTTTTTGTGGTTCTTTGTGGTTCCATTAACCAATCCCGAGTTGTAGTGTCCATTCTCATAATTGCCGTAGGTTGAAAATTCTCTCCTGGGCTGAGTTCTGGTACTTTAATGATGGCTACCATGTTATTCTCCGCTTTTTCAACTACTCTGGCTGGTGGAAATACATCAAACATTCGCACAAATTGGTTATCCATGTCTGTAAAAAGATGCCAAATCATCTTTCCATCTCTAATCTTTGATGAACCTCTGTTTCGTATGTTTGCTTCCATTTCCACCATAAGTCTCAAACGGTATTACCTCTGTCCTGTTCTAATTCAAAAACACATCCGAATAGATTTATGTGTTATCAGGACTTCTCTTTCAATATCACTTACTTTAGGTGTCGCGTAATGTCTGATAAGAAAAAAGAGGCTGATGCTGATCGTTTGGATGTCAAAGATGCTGAAGGTGTAGTTGGCAAATTGTTAGCTGAACTCGGTGTTGATGATGATATGAAACAGGAATTAGTTGATTCTGGGAGATTAAGTGGTGATGTCTTTCGAGTTGAAAGTGCAGACCAAGTACGTCGAAGAATTGAGATAGAAAAAAGTGGGGATAGGTTACGCGAAACCCTGCATTTGGTTGAGAGGTCTCTTATCTCAACAGAAGAAACAGTTGATAGTATTGAACGAGATATAATCCCCGTTGTTCTATCGTTTTTGGTAGGTCTAAAGGGGAAATTGGTTAATCTTAGAAATTCAGTTATCCAGAAGGGAAAGAAACAAGCTAAGACTGCTTTGCAAGCTAATTATGTAGATAACCAAATCCGTGAAATCATGGAAACTGAATTTGAGGTGATTGAAAGTTCTCTTACTTCTGGAATGTCTACACCCGTTCTACAAAAAGTACGAGACGTTGCTGAAGAATTAAAGCAGTCAGTCCGTTCTACTTATGATGACTTATCTAATCTAAAATCCAATTTTGATGATTACCTGCAGAAATCCGTCACTGAGATGGAATTTCTTGCGAAAGCATTGAGTATGAAACCTCGTGTTGAAGTACCAAAAGAAATTGAAGAAGATATGAAGGCGCTTCAAAGAACTAATGAAGAACTAAAGAGAGATCTAGAATTGTCAAGACAAAAACTTGAGAATCGTGAATCTGACATCCAAAGACTTCGAGTTGATTTGTCAACCTCTAAACTCAGAATAGATTCTCTAGAAGATCAACTTGCTGATGCCAAATCCACTCCTACTGATATGGCTGATATTTCAGAATTAAGAATGAAAATCAAGAGCATTGAGGCATCTAGAGATTTACTCTCTCAAAAAGTAAACGAAGCTGAAGATCGTGCTGAAAAAGCGAAGGCCGAAGCGAGATTAGCAAAAGCAGAACTTGACAAGCGTGATTTGACCATTGCAGAGGTAAATACTAGAATTCGTCAGTTAGAAGAAGAGATTGAGGAAAGCAAAAAATTACAATCTCGCGTGGATGACTTAAAGTCGCAGATCAGAACATTGGAATCTGGTGATCAAGTACGTGAACTTGGTCGAACAAAAACAGAACTAGAGAGAGCCAAGGCTAATCTCGATAGAATGTCAAAAGAATATGTTGAGATGCGACACAAACTTGATCATACTCTGGCTCGAATTGATTCCTATATGGGTGTCATGCAAAACACAGAGAAAACCAAGGCCTTTCTGATGGTTGAAGAAACTGGTGAACTATCTATCAGAGAAGTAGCAAGATCTGTTGGAGTCAGTCCTGCGGTTGTTAGAACATGGGCTGAAGACTTCCAAAAACTAGGAATTGCTGATTTGGTTGACGATACAACATTGGTATTAACGCTTGGGAAGAAAAAAGAAGATAGTGACTAATCAAAAAAGGAATAGTTTCATCTAATCCGAGCTAAAAACTCAACTATCTCTATAAGGCCATCGATGTTTAATGCATATTCATAGAGACTTTCAATATCACTTGGTTCACCTGAATTTCGGGACAGGTACGTTCTAACCGCTGGTTGTAGAATACTCCTAACGTACTCTTGCTTGAGGCTTTTCAGTGCTGTAAGGAGGTTATCTCCAAAAGACTCCTGTTCTAAATATCCCTGTATCTCATCAATTGAAACGATTTTCATTCCTTGAATTTGTTGCTGGAACTGTTTGTTGAAAATTGCCTGATTTGCTAGAGAGCGATATTCATGAATTGCAAGGTCAAAATCCGTCATTGCCAACACCTTAGTTTCAGCACATTTCTCTAGAAACGGATGCCGCCTGATTGAGAGCGTTTCAAGCAGATCTCTAACTTTTTCTAGTCCTTTGGATTTTGACATTGAACCAACCATCTGATACTAGTGTTGTTTCCTTTTAACGATTTCATAATTGGACCTTTCAATATACCAAAACAAGAATAAGACATGACGCTTATCTTATCATGAAATGAGAGAAGCATTGCTTTATACGAAAATTAAGGATGGAGTACGCTGTGACCTCTGTGCTAGAAGATGTGTCATTGAAGAGGGCAAGAGTGGCTTTTGCAGAGTTAGAGTTCTAGAAGACGGAAAACTATACTCAAAAGTATATTGTAAGATTGATGGAATGGCTGCAGATCCAATAGAAAAAAAGCCACTGTTCCATTTTGCTCCTGGCTCCAAAGCTTTCTCTATTAGCACATCATCGTGTAATTTTCGATGCAAATTCTGCTTAAATTACCACTCTTCTCAAAGAGAGGAACCTGTAGGACGTGAACTAACACCAAATAAGATAGTTGAGTTGGCTATCCAAAATAATTGTGATGGTATTAGTTATACCTATACGGAGCCAACGATATTCATGGAAGTAGCGTTTGACACAGCAAAAAAATCTCATGAAAGAGGTTTATACAACACCTTTGTAACTAATGGATATCAGACTCCTGAAGCTATAGAACTCATTGCTCCTTATTTGGATGCTGTAACTGTTGACTTCAAAGGAAGTGGAAACAAGGAGTTCTATGAAAACTACATGGATGTTCCTAAAGTCAAGCCTATCTTTAACGCTCTTAAGAAGTTCAAGGAAGAAGGCATATTTATTGAAATAACTAATTTGATTCTTCCTGAAGTGGGAGACTTGGAAAATGATACTACTCATCTGTCAAATTGGATTGTAGAAAATCTTGGTTCTCGTACTCCCTTGCATATTACTGCTTTTTCACCAATGTACAAAATGCAGCACTTACCAAGAACAGATTCAGAAACACTGCAGCGTCATATTGAAATTGCTAAAAATGCTGGGCTGACTTTTGTCTATTCCGGTAACATTCCTGGTCATGATCACGAAAATACCTATTGTTTCAATTGTGGTTTCAAAGCCATTGAAAGATACTCGGTGTATCTTAAGAAAAACAACTTGAATGAGGCTGGTCACTGTCCAAAGTGTGATGCTGATTTGAACATCTCGGGAGTCAAGTGGATGGGGCATGGGACCGGTCGAAAGCTCTTCTAAGCTGCAAATTGCACAAAAATAATCAGATTAGAATAATTTGTAACGCGAATGTTCATGTAGAAGCATCGAACTAAGTTTATTTAGGCTCTTGAAGTATCGTTAAAGTGATGATGCAAGCAGAATTGGACGATGAGAAGGTTAGATACATCTCTATAGTCCGCAAAGAGGGCGGCGAGCCTATCATTGGAATACCTTATCGAGAGATGAGTGTAGACCCTGATCTTGTTGCGTCTTTTGTTCTTGCAATTATCATTTTTGAAAATCGGCAGCTCAAAACCTTTACCAAAGAAGGATATGTTGTAATTATTGAAGAAGGTGAGCAAGTAGTCAGTCTTTTAATTATTGACCGGGTTGAAGATGACTCCGCGTATAGAACTACTTTAGCAAAAATGACAGAACGATTTGAGTCTGAATACGAATCTCTACTTGATGCTTGGAAAGGGGATATTAGACCCTTTCGAGAGTTTGCTTTGGGGATTCTTGAATCCTTTCCATATCGTATTCTGGATGAGTCATTGGTTCCTAAACTCGTAAGCAAGTCTGATGCTGCTCCTGATCATCGTTCTGAAATTCCGTGGAGCGTTGGAAAAACCCATGAGAAAATCCATAAGATTCTGAATTTTATTAACGGGAAACGGTCCATTGAAGAAATTGTCAGTACTTCAGGAATGCCAAAAAGCGAAGTAATGGCTATTTTTTCTTTACTTGACCGATATAATTGGGTAACACTATCTCCAAAAATCACACCCTCAGTGTGTTTGCAAAAAGTCACAAAACCACCCGATTTCCTTATTGCTGTATATGGAGAACAAATCTCCAATCTTGTTGAGTTATGTGATGGTACTCGTACACTTGGAGAAGTGAGTGATATGCTTCCCTACAGCATTGAGGTAGTAACAGTCGTATCAAAAACCCTCATTGATTATGGTGTTCTTCGATACACCCCCGAGGAGGAGCAATGATGAGTCTACTATCAGAGTCCAACAGAACTTGGATACTTTTTTATAGACCAACAATGCAGAACTTGGAGGAGCAGTTACGTACCATCGAATTTATGTTTAGGAGTATGTGTGCATTTGGCTGTTGATGTATCTAGGATAAGGTATGTATCAATAATTAGACTTGAAGGTGGTGAATCTATCTTGAGTCTACCATATGCCACCATGACCGTGGATCCAGATTTGATTGCTGGATTTGTTACTGCGGTCATCATTTTTGCTAAAACCCCTATTCGGACGATACGAAAAGCAGCTTATGATATCCTCATAGAGGTTGGTAAACAAGTTCTTATTCTACTTGTTGTCGACCCTGTTCCTGATGAAACCCCCTATCGAAACCAACTAAAAGAAATACTCAAGAAATTTGAAACTCGTTATGAGGAATCTCTATCAGACTTTGATGGTGATATCCGGCTTTTTCGAGAGTTTTGTTTCTCTATCCTTGTCCACTTTCCTTACCACCAAATAGATCATGATTTGGTCCCACTAAAACGTAAAGGCGAACAGATTCCATATAGAGTCGGTGAAGTGGACGAAAAGATGGAGGAGTTTGAGGATTTCATAAATGGTAAGCGTTCTCTCGGTGAGATTGTTAATCGAATTGCATTGACTGATGGAGAGGTCATGGCTGTCGCTTCAGCATTAGCCAAATTCAAATGGATTCACTTTAAGAAACCACTAACCAATAAAGATGTTCTAGTAAGACTAGAATGTGACCCCATGGTTATAGAGAGATTGAAAGCACAATATGGTAAACCCGTAGATGACCTGATTAGATGTTTCGATGGCTCTCAGGAAATTCAGGAAATAACACAAACTTTGCCTTATGATACCAGTGCAATTTGGTTTCTAATCAATCTGTTAGTTGATACTGGATGTTTAGGTTTGGCGGGATTGCAACCACTAGGCTAGAGTATTTCATCCTGTCCGGGAACTCCAACAACATCACTTCTACATTGTTTGCAATGGAGAAATTGGGGGATAAAACTACTTGTTTCGTTACGTGTTTTGTCCAATTCTTCTTGTGTTGGACTTCGATACCTTGTAGCACTATCCCATGGAATTAATGGTACAATGTTTTGTAATTTCGCACCGTGTTTCCGAATCTGTCTAGACAAATCCAATATTTCATTACCGTTGATTTCAGGAATTAAAATTGTATTAACTTTGATTAGAATTCCTGCTTCACTCGCATCACTGATACCTGAAAGTTGTGATTCTAGAATATGTGAGGCCATATCAGAACCAGTAATTCTTTTTCCTTTGATTACTATCCATTCATAGATTTTTTCTATAGACGATTCTTTTACTGATGACATTGTGACAGATACTGTTTCTACATTCAATTCTACAAGTTTCGATACACATGATGAGAGTAGTGTTCCATTTGTACTCAAGCAGATCTTAATGTTTGGTTGGAAGCCTCTTATTGTTTCAAGAGTTCTGAAAGTTTCTTTGTTTGCAAGTGGTTCCCCAGGCCCAGAAACTGCAACTATTCTCAAATTTCCTCTTCTGGATAATTCATTGATACAACGTTTTGTTGCTTCTTCTGGACTCATGAGACTTCGACTGATTCCGGGTCTAATACCTGAATGGCAATTGCTACCTAATCTATGATCACAATAGATGCATTTCACGTTACATTTTCTTGCAACTGGTAAGTGTATTCGTTCCCATCGGTCTCTAATCGACCAACAAGGATGATGCTGAAAGGGATACCTTTCTCCTATACTCATTTTTCATTCATATCTCTGGATAAGTCTTGAAGCTTCTCTAGCTACTCGTTTCGCATCGTTGAATATCAATCCCAATTTTGCATTTTCTGGAGCTGTCACACAAAGAAGATAACCTCCTGGGATTGAAAGCACTATTGTAGTACCCAGATCTCCCTCAACAATGATATTTCGCAAATTCCCTTGTTTCAATTCTTTGACTGCCTGTTCACCAGTAGAATAAATTCCTGCAACCATAGCTGCGATGGTTGCTTCTTCCATACCTCTATGGAAATGACTTTCAAGAGGGAGGCCTTCTACTGAGAGAATTGCAGCACCAAGGATTGGTGAATTTGTTGATAAGTCTCTAAGAAGTTCTTTTAGGAGTTCGGGAACATTTATTGCTGATGGACTTTCCAAATGAGCACCTTCAAGAAAAGTGGATTGTATATTCTCGCTAAACTAACTAGTTTGCGCAAATAAACCTTGGTAGAACAACCAAATAACTGTTATTTAACCTATTAAACGAACAGATGTAACACTATCACTGTGTAAAGCATAAGTCGGGACTTTCATAACCTGAAGAATATTCTCTGCGTGTTCATCTAATCCTACATCTTTTAGCATCTTGTAGAATTCCATCCCGTTGGTTACTGCGAGACCTCTAATTGGATGGCCTTCGAAACATGATTTGAGTAACTCGTCAGCAGAAATTAATTTACACTTCAAACCCAAATCTCTGTGCTTTTCAAGATGTTTGATTCCTTTCCTAGAAATCCCTCTGTTTTCTTTTTGTTCTTCAGTATATGCCCTTTTCTTTCTGATTGTCTTCAATCTGGGAATTCCATTGTTTACTAACTCTTTTACCGTTATTGTGTCACCGTAAAGGTCTCTAACTGTTTTTTGAGTAGTAGTAACAAGCCATGAAGTACCATAAACAGCCTGATAGCGCATACCTTTGAGCATTTCAGACTCACTCAATAGGGCTAAGGACCTATATCCCTTGTATTCAACAGAAATTTCCCAATTCGGATTCTTATGGGTTATAACAAGGTCAGGTGTCAAACCTTCTCCTGTTTGTGGGATTCGAGTTTCCACATCACCAAAGAGATGTTCTGATAAATCGACAAAGGCTTCATGAAAGAGGTTGTGTCGAAGATTTCTGGCTTCCTGTGGATGACGTACTCCAGCATGTTGATAGAGGAGGGGCATTTCCATCTTCTGACCAGTTTTCTTTTTAACCTCGCTTTTCGTAGTTAGTCTTCCTCTTTCATGGTTAAATTGAACAAGTCTAATAGCTGCCTCACGGCCAACTAGTTTGAATATTATCCGTCCTTTGTTAGACTTCTTTTCTTCTTGCTCCTCAATTAGCCTTTGAGCTTCATCCTGTGCCCATTCAATGACCTGTTGAGCATCTTCTCCAAGAATCATTACAATACTATCAAGTTTCCTGAATAGATTGTATCTCTTGAGGTATTTTCGCAAGGATGAATTATATTTTAATTTCTTAGCCAAAGTACGACATCTCGATTAGTAATACTAGATTAAGAGAGGATGCCTTTCTAAAGTATATCCTTTAGGAGCTTCACTTCTTGTGTTTCATCATCATAGCTGACCAATTCTGCATTTCTCAAGTCATGGATAGCTTTCAGAATCGCAGTTGCCATAATGCCTGTACTCTTCTCAAGGTTCTTTCTTGGAATTGCAGTTTGGGTATTGTGAAGAGTGTATAGAACTCTTGCATGGGGTTTCCCACCAAATACAGTTTCGATTAATGTGATGTATATACCAAGAAGATCACTAACATCTACCTTCTCTGCAAGCTTCTCTTTTTCTTGTGCTGTTTCGCGATAGAGTTCAGATACTCTTTCTAGCTTGCTTGTGATTTCATCCATCTCTTTCTTCAATTCGTCTCTTTCAGCTGTCACCTTTACTAATTCATCTTCTTTTGATGTGTCGGATTTGAGTTCATCAATTTCTCCCTTCAGCTCATCAATCTTGGCTTCCAAAGCAGCTTTTTCTGCTTCTATGGTCTTAATCTTCTTTTCAGCTTCTAATAGTTGAGCTTTTGCGTTCTTCAGATCTTCTTCAGTTTGCCAGGCTTTTTCTTCTGCTTCACGACGGGCACTTCGAATTTCATCAGCTTCACTCGCAAGCTTATCTCTTTCTTCCATAAGCTTGACAATTGCTGCTTTGAAATTCTCAAAAAGTTCCAACATATTCTCTTTATCAAGTGACACGATAACACTCCTCATATTTTCATGTAGCTTCGCTGCTTAAATCAGTTACTTACTACTTCAGTAGGTCAGCTTGATATCATACTCACTAGCTTTAGTAGCTATATAGTTCATGTATGTATTTCGCAGTTCAGCAATTGGTAGGCCAAAAGCCTTGAATGCTTCCAATTCTCCCTTTCGCTTCTTCTTGAGTAGGGTTTCATTTTCTTTTTTCAATACTGGATCTTCACAAATTGCAGGTATATTTTGATTTTGTTTCGCACATTTGATGTCCGATTTTGACATATCTTCAAGTGTGTGTTCTATATCTTGAAGAATACCATCTTGGGACCAGAAGTCATCAGCTGTAAGACCAAGAAAAATGGATTCAGGAGCTGCTAATCCTTGGATATTTGCTAACTCGATTGAATTGCTCTTTATTGTTGAGAATATTCTCAACGACCATGGGGACATGTCAACCAATACAAGAATGGGGACCTCATTGTCAGAAAGTCGTTTGATCCATGCTCTCATATTTCTTCCCGGTTGACCAAATAGTGCTCCTACTCCAATCTTCATGTCTTCAGGAAGACCTAATTCAATTAGGTTTCTAGCCATCGCTTCTTTTTCCACAAACACTGCTGCATCAATATTAATCTCATGTATCTTCACATCGAAAGGTCTTGAAGAAATGAACCAACCATATTCGCCTGCATAATCACATCGCAAACGTTTTCCTGAGAGGTCTGTAAGCGAAACATCACCATAAAATGTACCTTTTGGAGAGCTTACCACACCAAATTCTTCGCGCGGGATTGATGAACCTCGAAGTCGTAAGATTCGTTCACAGAGATTTATCAACCGATTTGTTTCATTCTGATTATCTACTTTCAGAATCTTTTGGACTTCTTTGACCTTATGCATATAGTAGAAGTCTCGTAGGCTCATTGACATGCCTTGGTCAAGATGTTCTCTAAATCTAGTCAATCCATAAACAAGACCAGCAATAGTCTTTGCGCTCTTAACTTTGCGTCCATCAAGAAATGATGCTTTCTCATCTATCGGTGTGTATCCAGTTTTGGCCAAGTATTCCACATTCTTCTTGGATGAACCATAATATCCAATTTCTGGAAACATTCCTTCTTCAATTGTATCCGCAATTGTATCAATCACATTATCAATGAGTTGGATTACTTCTGAATTCGTCACATCATGTATTCTTTCAGTCATAAGACTTCATCTCTCCTTTTCAAATAGAACAGTATGAGTAATCTTGCGACCAGTAGCAGCTGAAAGTGTTTCAGCAAGAAATTCATAGTAATTTTGTAGCTTGTTCTCTCGTCTAGCTTTTCTTTTTGCTCTGTTCTTTTTTCGAACTCCTTCAGATATCCTTCTAAGGCATTCTTTGAAACCAAGATCTACTTCACGACGGACTGCGTCGACATCTCCAATGAATTCTTTTCCAACTGTTTTGTAAGGTACCTTTGTTGAACAAATGTGAGTTAGAAATACAAGGGGGTCTTCTGATTTCAAATCATAATGTTTGAGATGAAGGTCTCGAATGACTCTACTTGATACATCGGACCTTTCATCGTAAAGCAACGGAATTCTGTTTGCAAAACGAAATAGACTGATTCCTGGTGAGAGGTTTCCTCCGTAAGCTATTGCGGTTTCGATGATAAAAGGATGTCCTTCATACACACTTGGTGATCTTGTGGTTACAGCCACAAACTCTGGTTCCAATCTCCTTAGTCCCGCCTCAATAACGTCCTCTCCCGCAGGAGATAGCGATTTAGGAGACGGTGGTAGGAATTTATCATAAGATGACATCGCATTCATGAGTTCCACTAACTCTTCACGATTCAGTGTTTTTGGTGAGGTGTCTGCGTCAAAACCTGCATATTCGAGAAATGCATGTGCTATCGTCTTTCCTACTCGCTGAAATGCACGATTGAAGAATTTTGCGAGTGTTCTTTTACTCGTCTTACGAATCATCTGTTTAAGCATCTCAACATCTATTCCCTCTGGATGGGGCTTCATATCCTTGGGTTGTTTTGGCAAGGTTTCAATTATCCTGTGAAAAGTCAGCTTTTCTCCATCTGGGTTTTTGAACTCAATATCAGCATATGGAACAATAATACTGGTCTGTGTGAAATAATCTGCAATTCTGGTCTTACTTCTTAACCAATCACCTTGCAATGAGAATTCTACAGTAGTACCATGTACACTCGGGTTTTTTGAATATGTTTGCTCCTCAATAATCCTTGGTTTGTTCTTTTCTATATCCAATCTCATTACAAGCTCATGTTGAACATCTTGGCCTTCCAAGGCGGTGAGTATTCTTATTGGTTTTTGAGTTGTGACTTGCCCATAAAGAAGAGCTAGACTTCCTCCAAGTCCAAAAGTACCTCGATTTTGTCGAAGCATGAATTTTGTTCCTGTAAGCATTTTACCAATTAATTTTGGTACCTTATCCTTTGGAATTCCTCCCCCATTATCAACGACTTTGAGTTTGAATTCTTCTGGTCCTGCAGAAAACAAATCAGCTGAATCCGATTGCTTCGATGTTCGAGAGAGAGTAACTGATACATCTGGTAGATACCCTGCTTCTTCGCTAGCATCAAGACTGTTTTCCACCAGTTCGCGAATAGATACGTAGAGGGATCGTGCAGGATTGTCAAAGCCTGCGATGGTACGATTTCTGTAGAACCATGCTGAAACTGATAGTTCAACTACATCCGTTTCGATTGGTTTGATGCTTTGCAATCTGAATTACTCCTTCAATTCTCAATTGAAGGAACATATTCCTAGACTATCAACGAGTGTATTACTAGCAGATTACATAGCAAGGAACAATGGAATTACAGTATAACCAACAATTAGGAGGACAAGTAGACATATTGTCAGCACGCCCCAGACCATTTTGTCCCAGGCCATTACAGTAGCACCATCAAATGGTTGAAACGGAATCATGTTGAACAGACCTAAGAATGCATTGAGTATTATACCGTACTGTGCCAAATTTAATATTACAAAACCTATTGTGCCAGCACCTGCGATTGGACCTCCAAGTATCAATCTGTATATAATAAGACCTCCAATTAAGACTGATGCTAGTATAAAATTAGATAATGGTCCTGCAAGATTTGTCTTAGCATCTTCTTCTTGTGAGCCAGTTCCACTCGAAAGAACAACACCCGTTCCTACAATTGGAACTGAAGCTAAGATTGAAAAAACAGAGATAATGTAACCTGTTGGTAACATGCGGAACTCACTCCACATACCATATCTTTGAGCAGTGAATTTGTGAGCTAGCTCGTGAATCAAGAATGAACTTACAAATATACCGATCATTGCTAATGGGAACCAACCAAATCCTGCATTGATATACACAACAAGATTACTCAAAGCTGGAATTATACCTTGAAAGGGTGCCATCAAAGCTAGTCCCACCAACGCAACCAGTATAGTTGCAATACTAAGGTCTCGAATCTCTGTTTGAGAAAATCTGTATTTGCTTCTTCGAGACGCACGAGTCTTCTTCTTTTTCCTTCCGAATCTACTTTTACTTGAATCATCTTCTTGATAGTATTGTCCACTAAAACTCTGAGCAATCTTTCTCCTAGCATCATCTTTGGCGAGCTGTAATGCTGGACATCCATGACTCTCTGGAAGTCTGTGTTCTGAGCAATATACTGATTTGCAGTACGGGCAAGTGAAACAGAGATCTTCTGCTCCGCAAAGTGAACAATTCGCCATTTTGTGTATCTCCATATTTAATATTGGATTAATGCGGAATTGGATTAGACTTTCTTAAGCATATTCCTCGTGGTAAATTCAAGAAATAGGTAAATACAAACCCTTAAGAGTGAACTTCCTAGCGCGGCATTGTCTTGGAAACTCTTTTGGAGAGAACCCATTTGCAATATGATGTCGCTATCGTTGGGAGTGGTCCTGCAGGAATCTTTTGTGCTTTGGAATTGATTGAGAAGAAACCCGATCTTAAAATCGTCATCATTGAGAAAGGGAAAAGCATCTCAAAACGTCATTGTCCTAATACTACAGCTGCTCGCGGTTGCAAAAAATGCAACCCATGTTCCATTTTAGCTGGATGGGGTGGAGCTGGAGCTTTCTCAGATGGCAAACTGACCATCTCAACTGAAGTAGGTGGTTGGCTTGATGAATTCATTGGTGCTGACAGATTAATGAATCTAATCAAGTATGTTGATCAAGTGTACATGAATTATGGTGCACCTACGAAAATATACGGAGAGGACAGAGATGCTACAGAAGAATACATGAGAAAAGCAGCTCTGGTTGGTATGCAGCTCATCCCTCAGCAAGTACGACATATGGGTAGGGAAGGATGCATTGACGTGATGGGCTCGATGTACAAACATATCCTTGCTAATTCAGAAGTGCGTTTCACCACAGAAGCTGAAGATATCCATGTGAATGAAGGTACAGTAACTGGTCTTCATACTAATAAAGGTGAATTAATCAAGGCAAGGTATGTTGTTGCTGCACCTGGCAGAATCGGAAATGAATGGCTCTCAACACAGGCAACACGTCTTAATCTTGATACAGAGAATAATTATGTCGATATTGGTGTAAGAGTTGAAATTCCTGCTCCGGTAATGACTGATATTGCAGAAGCCCTATATGAACCTAAATTAGTCTATTATTCTCAACGTTTCGATGATAAGGTTCGTTTGTTCTGTTTCAATCCTGGTGGTGTAGTGACCAGCGAGTATTACGATGAGATACTTACTGTAAATGGCCAATCCTTCGCTCATAAAAAGACGCAGAACACAAACTTTGCGTTATTAGTATCTACAAGATTTACAGCACCATTTAAGGAACCAATTGCTTATGGACAACACATTGCAAGACTTGCTAACATGCTTGGTGATGGAGTGATTGTGCAACGATTAGCAGATCTTCAAAGAGGAAAACGAAGCACAAAGGACCGAATTAGTCGAAGTCCTGTAAAGCCAACCCTTCCAAGTTCTAGTCCAGGAGACCTTAGTTTTGCATTGCCTTATCGCCATCTCAGCTCGATTATGGAAATGTTAGAAGCTCTAGACAAATTGTGTCCAGGCGTGAATGGACCGGGAACTCTTCTATATGGTGTTGAAGTCAAATTCTATTCTTCTCGGCTCAAATTAAAACAAAGTCTCGAAACTCAAATCGATAATCTCTATGCTGCTGGTGACGGTGCGGGTATTACCAGAGGTCTCATGCAGGCATCCGTATCTGGTGTTATGATTGCCCGTGATATTCTTATAAAAGAAGGAATTGATGTGGAGCTCCCGAATGGCGAACGACCAAATGGACATAACAGCTAGGAGACAAATTTTATAAGCACTAATACACCTTTTAGTCCCATGGGACCAAAAAGTCCCATGCTAACAACACGTACTAGAAGCCCAACTGGTGACTCAAAGGGCGGATACCCGCCCTGGGCTTCCCTAGTAGGAGGATGCCCACAAAATGATAGATGATGATTTCGACAAAATGATACGCCAAATGTTCGAGCAATTCTTTGGAGGTACTCTAAGTCCTAATGGAACAGGTAGTAATACCATGCGATTCAAAGTATCCCAAAATCCTGGATCAAGCAGAGAACCAGAAACACATACTGGTCCTTTTCTGGAAAAGATTGATCTTGGAAATGAAATCTTGATAGTAGTTGACACTATAGCAGGAGAACCGATGGTCAAAGTAGAAGGTAGAGAAGTGACCATTTCATCACCATTAGATAACAAACC
>WJMJ01000124.1 GCA_014728035.1 Promethearchaeota archaeon
AGGAGTTTATATGGAGTGATCTGGAATAGAGATTTGGTCTAAAGACACAGGATCCCTGACCAGGACCGAGCCAGTTCCAGTACCGTTTCTGGACGGACAAAGCTCGGGTGTCTAAGTTTGTCCAACTAAAAATGAACGGTATGTAACTGCTGGTGAAAACTTGGATAACGGCAAAGATGAAGAACAGGTTGAATTGACCACAGAATTTAAATGATAATAACCATAGTTAATGTTGAATTCACCATTCGTAGTAGCAATGTGATTCCCTTTGCGTTCTGGAGAGTCTGTCATTGGGAGTCACGCTACTTTTCCAAACCCAAAATCGGAAAGACTAATTCTTGAACTCTACTAACATTTCTCTTGACAATATTCCATGTTTCATCATCATCTTCAAAAGGTGGTTCTTGAGATGGTGGTTGATAGTCAGTTCTTGAAATAACTGATAGAACAGTTCCAGCGCACCAGAGAAATGCCTCAGGGTGATATCCACCTCCAGAAATCACACCAAGTTTACCTTGACTCCATTTATGTGCAGCTTGATGAATCCATTTGCTCGTGTACCGAATAATGTCTGTTGTAAGAGTAAGATGTGACATTGAATCCCTGTAGTGAGCATCATACCCAGGTAACAAAAAGATGAAATCAGGTTCAAAGAATTCGACCAGAGAGGGAATCAAATTATCAAAAGCATATCTATAGACTGCATCTCCAGAATCCATTGGAAAAGGCATATTGATGTTTAGTCCAAGCCCTTCATCAGAACCAATATCCGTAATGAATCCATCATGAGGATAAAGCCATTCTGGGTCTTCATGAAACGAGATAATCATCACATCTGGGTCATTGTAGAAGTATTCCTGTGTGCCATTTCCATGGTGTACGTCCAGATCTAGAACTAGAACTCGTGAGAAACCTTGACTCTTGAGCTCGTAGATAGCAGCAGCTATGTCGTTGAACACACAAAATCCTCCACCCCAGGCATATTTCGCATGATGAAAGCCACCTGTGGGAGAATAGAAGTGATCAACTTCACCAGAAAGTATCGCTTTAACACCAGTTACTGTTGCCCCAGTAGTGATAAGAGCATTTTCGTAAATACCACGAAAACCTGGCGTGTCGATATCGATTTCGCCCTCTCCAGTACGAGATATTCTGCGCACTTCATCTAAATATTCTGGAGCATGAATCCGTTCCAGTAAAGACTCAGATAGTGGTTCAGGTTTGAGTATTGAGATGTTTTCAGCTGTGAGGAGTTCTACTTGTTCTATGAAATCTCTAACCATCTGAAATCTGCCAACTCTAACAGGATGACTCTTTCCAAAATTGAAGGTCTCCATGGAATAATCCCATAGGAAACCTACTTTGCATTTCTTGGGGGAAGCACTCATTAGATAGTCCTTTGCTACTGCATACTTATTAGGTTTCACAATAAGAATACGGTGGTGCAAGGTTTAGTGAGAGTTCGCTCGATTGCGCGAGTACCAACCCCTTCAGAAATATACTCAGTGTATGTTCGACAAAGAAAGGATGCGAGTGCTCAGATATTTTCTTTAGATTATGGAGACAGACTTAGGGTCTTTGATGCTAAGGGTACATTAAGATCCACCATGAAGTGGAGTAGCAAAGTTAGATGTATTGCTGTTGCTGATGTCGAAGGTGAAGGTGACGATGCATTAGTTGGCGGTGTTGGAAAATATGTTCTCGTTGTAGACCAAAAGGGAAAACAACTGTGGAAGATAGTACTGGAGAGTCCAGTAATAGCATGTGATGCAAGAGATGTCGATGGAGACGACGCAGCAGAGGTAGTTGTGGCTCTACAAAATAAAAGAGTAATTCTCTGGAATAATGATCAAGATGCTCTTTTTACCCGAACACTTGATTCAAGAATTATTGACGTTTGGTTAGAAGATATTACAAACGACACAGAACTTGAGGTTGTAATTGCCATGCGAAATGGAAATATTACAATTGTAAGTTCAGCAGGCTACCTTCTAGAAGATATCAGTCTAGGAGAAGAGATTACAACATTTGCGGTCTTAACTTTTGGAGAGAGAAAACTCTTTGTGACAGGAAACCTTTCCAACACCCTACAGTTTTGGGATATTGAAGGTGACTTGGTAGATTCGCTGGAGATCGACGGGCGTCCACGATCAATGGCTACAGGGATTCCTGATGATGTTTCCGATATTGCGTACCTAGTTGTAAGTACTGATAAGAAGAGAATAAGTTTCTGGGAAGTGCAACGATCAGGAAAAGCAAGCCGGACAGAACAAGTTGTTCTCCAGCAAATAGGCTCAACAAAAGATACAGTCTACCGTAGGGCGATAAAATGTGGAAATTGCGGTGCACCAGCTTCACCAGAGAGTCCAAAATGCGAATCGTGTGGTGCACAATTAGAAGTGATGGAAGAATATGTAATAGAAGAATATATTCAAGAGAGTATAGAATCAATAACTTCAAAGCATCCTCGCATTAAACTGAAAGACCTTGATAGAATTCTAAGAAGAACCCTCCCACGTCCTGCAGCATACAATCTAAGAAGAAGTCTTCAGACAATGATACAGAGTGGAGAGATGGAGGGGCATATTGATGGAAATGTGTTTGTCAGAACAGAAAAACCAAAGTTATCAAAATCCGACAAACCAACTGAAAAGGATGTAAAAGAAACTAGAAGAGTCCTTCAAGATTTACTGGATAATAGAGAATCTATTGATATAGATAATATTGAGAAAGAAACTGGAGTCGATAGAAAAATCCTTAGAAGAACACTGCTTATTCTTCTGGGTGATGGAGTTATCCAAGGCACACTTACTGGTCATACTTTTTCTTTGGATGACAAACAGAGTGCAGAAGAATTCATTCTTAGATTTGATAGCGAGCTGAGAAATTGGATGCGATAGTGCAAACTTATGATTCAGAATTTAGATTTCGAATTAATTGGTAAAAGGAGAATAACAAATGGACATTAGCAAGAGAATAATCGTTATCTTCGTTAGTGTATCGCTGATTCCGATATTATTCATATCGGCTTTGTCAGCATTTAGCATTTACAATGTTTCAAATGATAACGCAGAAGACTCTGCCATAGCTCTCAGAAGTGAGGAATTGGCTAATTTAGGTAGAATGTCAAATGACACTGCGCTTTTCATAGAAGAAAGGATGCAAAATTATATTGACGGAGTATTAATGATGGAGAAGTATTGTGAGGACTTGTTCAATAATAGGTTGAATGCTTCACCCCAACACTCGTATTGGTGGGACTATCAAGAGGAATTTGATGCAACTGGCGAATTGGTGCCAGGTAGACATTATGAAGCGGATTATGATTCTAGTGACATCTCATTTGATGTAAGCTGCTATTATATGCCAAGGGAACACTATGATACGCCTGGAGACCCTTTCACTAGAACAGCTGAAACAAATTATTTCATTGATATGTCGAGTAATATGGATAACGTATTCAGATCTCTACATGAGATGAATTCTGACTACATCTGGTTGTACATGGGATTCAACCCAACTATTTGTGATAGTCACCTATTTAGAAATTACCCGTACGACAATCTAGAATATTTCTGGGATTGGTATGACAATGGTAACGACTATGATCCAGTATTAGAGGATTGGTACATCAACGCAGTGGCTGCTTCAGATGGTGAAGTAGCATTCACAAGCCCATATGGAGACCCTTCAACGGGACTTGTAATTTCAATGGGCCGTCCTGTACATTTTGACAATGGTACTCTAATTGGTGTAGTATCAGCAGATGTTACTCTGGATACCGTTCTAGCAAGCGTAGTTGATATTGATGTTCTAGATAGTGGATATGCATATCTGCTAAATTCAGATGGTAGCCCTCTCGCACATCCAGATATAACCAATGCTGAACAATCGATATATAAGCTTGAATTTGGTAGTGTAACATCTTCCGAAGCCACAGCATTTGCAAATATACTTGCAGATACACAGACTCAGACTGATGGTCAAACTGACTTTACTAAGAATGGAGAAACCTGGATATTAACGTATAATCGGATACCAAACACAGGATTCCTCCTTGCGGTTGTTGTTCCATCGAATGAGGTTGTAGCACCAGCGAATGCAATACTAAATCTTGTACTTGGCCAGACGACAATACTCATCCTCATTCTTGGAGGGATTCTCGCATTAGTGGCAGGTAGTGTGACTTATGTATCATATAGACGTGCCAATGCAGTTGTTGAGCCGATTGGAGAGATGACATCTTTAGTACGTAAGATGTCGAGACAGGACTTTACGAGGGGTATAACCGCGAAAGGAGCAATGTTTGAAGAGGTGGGAACAACAGTTGATGCTCTACTTAGCTTCCAAGAAGCATGTCGATTTGGAAATCAAGCATTTGTACGTGGAGACCTCAACAGAGCTCTAGCGAACTATCAAAATCTGCTGGAAATTAGCAAAAGACTGGATATCCCTGTAGGAGAACAAACCATGTGTCTCAATATTGGTAATGTTTTCCGTCAGAGAGGTGATACCGATAATGCGATGGAATTCTACCAGCGTGCATTGACTATTGCTAAAGAGCTTCTTGAAAAAGCAAAAGCTGATGGTGCGGATGAAAGAGATGCTATGGTGCGAATTGGATCAGTCTATCACAACATGGCACTAGTTGAGATGGACAGGACTAATTACACCGAGGCACTCCGGTATCTTGAAGATGCTGAAGCAATAGATCGAAGTCTAAGTAATGATAGAGGTTTAGCAAAACGATTTGATGCTATGGGCTTGGTTATGATGCGTCAACAGCGCTACAGTCAAGCTCAATCAAAATTCGAGGAGGCGGAGGAAATGGCTAAACGGTCAGGATACGACCGAAGCTTAGCATACATCAGCTTCCATAAGGGAGAACTAAACGTCCAACAAGGATTCTATCAAAAAGCTGAGGAGTCCTTCAAGAACGCTATCGATTATGGAAAAGATGTAGAAGAATATGGACTCGTTGTTCATGCACTACAAGAGTTAGCTGGTGTTTTGGATAGACTGGGCAAGCCAAGCCATGAGCTTCGTCGTGAAGCTGAGAGAGTCAGAAGATCGATGCAATTCAAGAAGAGCGTCATATTAGTAATTGATTACTCAGGGAGCATGCAAGCTCAGGGTAGAATCAAAGCAGCAATAGCTGGTGCTAAAGAAATACTGGACAGTCAGGTCAATCCTCAGGATGAGGTTAGCATAATCGTATTCAACAATACGTACAAAGAAGTGCTACCTTTGACCAAAAAAGGAAACTATCAAAACCCTGATGATAGTCCGATAATTCAGGCACTGGATTCATTGAAATATCCAAACTATGCCACAGCATTTTACGATGCATTGGGCAAGGCACTTCAGGAATTGGATAAGGTGGAATCTAGCGAACACAGATGGATTATTGCTCTTACTGACGGTCAAGACAACAGCTCAAAGATATTCTCACTGGATGCCCTTGAGGGAATCACAGAAAAGGACCGTTACAAGAAGAACCGACCTTTGACAATTGAAGGATACATTAGAGACAATCATCTTGACGTAAACCTCATCATTATTGGGGTTGGTGGAGAACTCAAGTCGTACGTTGACAAAGATGTGTCCTTTACCAAGACTGGAAAGATTACTTTTGAGCAACTTCTCATGTCAGTGTGTGACAATATCCCACAAGGACAGTATCTTTCTGTAACAGATTCTATAGATGTACACTTGGACATCCAGAAAGCATTCCAACAGGTTGGTGTTCTCATGGCACAACTGGAGGTTGGAGGGAGTACTACAGATTACTAGGAGGTTGAAAATAATGGCACAAGGAATAGAAACCGAAAAGAAAGGAAGCTTTCAGCGAAACGTAATAATCACGTTCCTGACAATATCAATACTTTCCTTAGCAACAACTGGAGCAATCTCATTGGGATTCGTCAACCTCATTGGTGACTATACAACTTTTGAGAGCACTGATGCTTTGGAAACTCAGATTGAGACCAACATGGAACTGACTGCAAAACAGAATGCATTAGTCATCAATCAGAAATTGGCTAGCGCAGAATCTATGGTTCTTGCTATGGCAGAGGAATGTGAGAGAATATTCAGTACTGATTCGACTTTTAGTAATCGAACAGTCTACTATGACTATTTCTTTGAAAACACAGAAGATGGTCCAAATCCCAGTGATGTAGCCTACAGTGAAAGATATGACCTTAACGTCTCATGGACCTATAGCAGCTGGTACGTTGCAGGGTCTAACTCTACTAACTATGCTACTTATCAAGCACAGTATAGTGAACAGCTTGGATTAGTGTCCAATATGGATTATACATTCCAATCAATTCACAATCAGATGCCTGAATTTAGATGGCTATACATCACCTTTGCAGATAATGGGATGTTCATCAACTATCCAGGTAGTGATCTTGGTGGGTCAGATCTCGCACGGAACACCGAACCATGGTATCCAACTCTTGATGACTGGTATATTGAGATTGAATCAGGAGAGGGTGATATTGTATTCGTTGACCCGTACTACGACCCAATAGACCAAGTGCTACTGATATCAATTGGAAAGACCATCTACTTTGAAAATGGTACTCTTATTGGAACAATAGCAGGAGACATCACTATCGAAAGCATCAATGAAAAAGTGCTTGATGTTACTGTTTTGGAAACTGGCTATGCATCACTTATCCTTGATAACGGAGATGTGATTGCTCATCCAGACCTTAACCCAAGTGATTATGAGTTTGGATTGGTTCCACTCTATCAAGTTGAAACCAACTCAGATGCGTCACGAGCTCTCACTTCAGATCAAATGGCGCAAATCACCTCTGGTCAAACGGGGATTCTGAGATACGAAAAAGATGGAGAAAACTATCTACTTGCATATACATCTGTTGGAAAGGCAGGATATATCTGTACTATATCGGTTCCAATCAGCGAAGTGCTTGAAGCTATTCCAGCTTTGGAGAACAGGATTGCTGAAGCAAATGTGGCTGTGTCTACATTTATTATTGCCATAACAGTAGGAGGTATAATACTAGCAGGTGGAGCAGCTGTTCTTGTAGCTCGACAAATAACAGGACCATTACAATATCTGATGGACCTTGCAATGAAGAATGTGTCTGCTATGATTCAAGAAGCTCCTACTGATACACTTGACCTTCAGGTGGACACTGAATACACAGGAAAGGATGACGAGATAGGAGAACTTGCTAGAGCATTCCAAGGTATGTTGGATACAATTAGGGAAGACGAAATTGAGTAAAGGATGAGTGAATGAGATGAGTACAGACCAATGGACGATTAGCCGTTCTAAAGTAGTCTATGGACTAGATAGAAATGATCTCCATTTCCTTGACATAGATGAAAAAGGAGATTTGCTCCTTCGGATTGGAGATCATACCATCTCATTCAAAGAGATAGCCAAGTTAGTGGAGAAACAGAATGGTAATTCCGCTGGTTATACTTCCTCGTTCACTCTACGAATTCCTCAGCTGATAACATATCAAATGAAGAAACTCAAGGCAGCTTTCGCCCAAGCTATTGAGAAAACAGACTACAAGGGCGAATTCAACGCGGTCTATCCTGTCAAAGTGAATCAGCGATATGACTGTGTAATGCCAGTACTTGCCTCTGACCCCAACTATGGACTTGAGGCAGGTACTAAGGCAGAATTATTTCTAATTAAATCGGTGACTGAAGAAGAAAAACATCGACTCATTATTTGCAATGGTGCAAAGGATCCAGAATATTTACAGAGTATCAAGCAATGTGTGGAAGAAGGATATAATCTAACGGTCTCGGTTGAGTCTCTACACGAAGCAAAGATGATAGTGGAATTGCTTGATCCGGACAAATCAACAATAGTACTTAGAATCAAACCATATCTGATGGTACGAGGACACTGGTCACACTCAGCAGGACGTGACTCCAAATTTGGTCTAAGTATTCATGACCTATTCGATGTTATAGAACTACTAAAGGAAAATGGATTCACTAATTCAGTGACCACAATTCTTGGTCATGTTGGCTCTCAAATTACAGCAATGGATGATTTTCTAAAATTTTCAAAATTCATGACTCGCATATATTACGAAGTTAGAGAGATGGGACTTACCTCAGTGAAGACCATAGATTTTGGTGGAGGGCTACCAATAGACTACACAAGTTCACATCCACCAGATCTCATGAATCAGTATGCAGATGCATTACTAGAGGGTATACTCAGCGAACTAGATGAAATCGGGGGAGACATCGAACATCCAAACATCCTGACAGAATCAGGTCGTGGAATCACAGCATTAGGTTCTGCAGTTGTTGTCAAAGCACTCGAGGTTCGCTCCGTGTTTCCATCATCAGGTCAGAAAATAAGCCAAGAACGTCAGCAAGAAAGAGATAGATGCATCTCGGAAATGAGAGAAACCACATCAGTAGCAGAATTGCTCGAATTATGGAATGAATTTCATTCTCAACACGGACACTCAACTGGTTCCGTGAAAGACTTGCTGGAAAACGAATACCTGATAGGAGATGTTCGTAGAGAAGTTAGGAGACAGCTAGCAAGAATCTCTACTCCAGGAATTCGTCCAGAAAAACTGGTTGAGAGCATATGGCATCCGGACTATCTTGCAATTGGTAATTTCAGCGTATTCAACGCGGCTTGTGATTATGTGTTGGTTAATCAACACTTTCCAATCGTCCCGATACAGGACCTCCATGTTCGACCTGAAACTACCGTACGACTTGTGGATATTACCTGTGATTCAGATGGCGAACTTTCTCAATTTCATAGGAAGGGTACTGGAGAGATCTGGTGGTCGAGAGATTATCGTCCATTGACCATGAGAACAGATGATATGGGACAAGGAATTCCAGTAGGATATCTGAAGAACGTACAAGGTTCATACTTTGTAATCGCCCTTACAGGAGCTTACCAGGACGTTATCGAGGCGGATCATAATCTACTTGGAGACCTTCCAGATGTCGAAATCATAGTAACTGAAGATGGTGAATGGAAGATTAAGTGGACAGCGGGTGCACAAAAGATGGAAGATCTCCTTGCGGATGCTGGATACGTAGGGTTTGATATAGACGAAGACCCATACATGTCAGATTAGTTTCCAGAATGCGCTTGCATCAGATAGGTGCCCTATATGAATAAGGAGAAGTTCCAACAAGTCCGAGACCGTATGCGAAATAAACGCGTTCTTGTAGCATTTAGTGGAGGTGTTGATAGTACAGTTCTTGCAAAACTTGCTGAGCAATCAGCAAAGGAGGTATTGCTACTCAATATTACAATGCCCACTGCACCAAGCTATGAAACTGCTCAAATTACCACAGTAGCAAGTGAAATTGATGCCCCACTGAAGACAGTAGCTTTTGATTGGCTAGAACATGAAAAACTAGTAGATAACACGCCAATGCGGTGCTATCAATGCAAGCTCGAAATAGGAAGACTTTGGCTTGGATTTGCAAAGGAACAAAATATGGATATGGTCGTAGAAGGAACAACAGCTACAGAAGTAAAAGGACACAGACCTGGAGCAAAAGCACTTAGTGAGTTGGAGATAGTTTCACCGTTTTTGGAGGCTGGAATCACAAAACAAGAGATTAGGGAATTTGCCGCTGAGCACAACCTTTCAATCGCTGATGCCCCATCAATGGCATGTCTTGCCTCAAGATTTCCATCAGGTGTGAGAATTACCAAAGAGCGTTTAGAAAAAGTAGATCAACTGGAAAATGAAGTTAGATTGATTTTCAAAATTGAATGTGTTCGAGTAAGATACCATGGAGAGATAGCCAGAATCGAAGTAGGAAAAGATGAACGACATAAACTCTTTGACACAGAGAAATTGGACCTGATTCATGAAAGTGGCAAGGATTTAGGTTTCAGATATGTTGTATTTGACGTGATTGGTTATCGTACAGGATCAACTAGCTAATCTGTTTGGGATTCACAAAAGTCAGATATTATTTTTTCATAGTCGAATTTTGGAGTTATCATTACACCAGAATTTGGATCATAATTTTGCAAATAGGCACTTATAGGACCACTTGACATTGATACTGCCTCGTGAAATCTGTATTCCTTTAGAAATGGTTTCAACAAATGAAAGCCTCTTAGAATAACGGGTATATCTTCTCCATAGAATCGTAATCTAACTAAATACATTCCAGTGTCCGTATAGATTATCTCCTTTGGAAAAGGAAGATGTACAAATGCAGATAGTACTTCATCAACCTTCGAATGAATATCTAGGAAAATATAGAAATAAACTGGTTGTAGAGGCTCTCGAATGAATAGACGATAACCCTTGATGATCCCTTCGCTCTCCAGATGAGAAATTCTATTCCCTACTTGTGTACCAGAGAGATCTACTTTTTCACCCAAATCCTTGTGTGTTATTCCTCCATCTATCTTGAGAGCGTCCAGAATAATCAGGTCTTTTTTATCGAATTTCGTAATATCTGGATTCTTATCAAAAGTGATAGGAATCAAGTCATTTCCATTAAGAACATCTTTGATTGTTTCTATCCAGTCGTTGTGAGACCAATCCCATAGACCTTCTTTATTCATCCTTTTAATGTCAGGTTGGAAGCTTACATAGTCAAGAGATTCATAGAAATGAAAATCTGCAATTATGCCTCGCTCTTTCAATAGTTTGCACGTTTCAAGACCTTGATTATCAAGATCAAGGGATTCAACAAAATGAAGTATCAGCCCATGTGTGGACCCATAGATAGGACTGTAGTATGTGACATAAAATAGTGAACGGAGAAGATCTTCAGGTATTGACCCGTATGATAAATCCTCTTCAAATATAACACAATGATGCTTTAGTCCCATCTTTCGTTCATGTGTCATTGCGTATAGTCTCTTGAGATAGCCATGTTTCTTAAGGCGACTTAACCGATATCGTACAGTTCGAGGAGGGATATCAAGAACCGAGCTAATCTCTTCCGCAGATACTTTTCCTCCACCATGAACTAACACATTTAGGATTCTAAGGTCTTTATTTGTAAGAACCATAAGGGCATCACGTTATTTTAGTGAAATAATCAGTGTTCAATCAGTATCATAAATGTATATTTTGTAACACCAATCATTGTATCTATTTTGTTTTTCGCAGAAAAATACATTTATATTGCCGTAATCCTAATCAAAGGTACCCGTTTAATTCAGACTCTCCCCCTCGATAAGAGGGCTGAACTACGGATGGTGAATAAAAATGACGACAAAAACCAAACTCCCAAAGAGTGCAATTATTGTCTTGGACCACCTCAAAAGTGGAGGGCCTCAGTCACCTCAGGACATTTCTTCTAGAACTAAAATGCCTCTAAGAACAGTAACATTCGCACTAAAGAGACTTCTGAAAATCAAGTTCTGCAAACGCATTCCAAACCTATTGGATATGCGGCGTCCACTTTATGCAGTTGATGGAAGCAAGAAGCACGATGTTCGAGAAACCTTGGAAACTGTTAGAGCTCAGGAAACACTCCGGATCAAACGAGTTTAGTAGATATAGATGAGGTCATTCTGGGGTCGCGAAAGGAATTGACATCCAGTCTTCGTAATCAGAATATCCTCTTCTAGACTTACTTGTCCGTAATTTTCAGTCGTGACATATAATTCAAGGGTGAATACATTTCCAGTTTCAATCACTTGTTCAGGTAAATCCCCATATCGTTCCCATTTGGGTCCAAGTAAGGTTCCACCATCATGAGCTTTCCTACCAATCTGATGGCCTAATGCATGTTTATATTCGTCATATCCTCTCTCAAGAACATAATCGCGAGCCAAAGCATCAACTTCGTAGCCCTTGAGCCCAGGTTTAATGAATTCAGAGGCAGCTTTAATTGCATCACGAACAGTAACGAATGCTTCCGTTATTTCTTCAGGAATTGTAGATGGTGCTCCAAAGAAAAACATACGTTGGATATCAGAACAATATCCTTGATATTTGACACCAAAATCAAAATGAAGAAGATGTCCTTCTTTGGTTAGATTTTCTGTTGGTCCTGAATGTCCAAATTGCTTGTTAGGACCAGCATCCACAGCGGGATTATGGTCCGCACTCCATGCATTGCCCACATCGTACTTTTCCATCTGTTGGTGAAATATGTCGTAGATATATAATTCGGAAATCCCAACACGCAGAAATTTTTTAGCATAATCAAATATTTTCTCGGTGATTTCGACAGCCATCTTAATACGGTCTAATTCAGATGTAGTCTTTCTTCCACGTAAGCGGGTAATGACATCTTCAGAAGATATGAATCTATTAGGATACGGAGTATCACGCAAGTAATCTTTGAGAATTTCATACATACCCACAGTGAGACCATCTGCGGCAACATTGTTTCGGCTATAGTTTATGGCTATCGAAGACGGATTGAGTTTCTGGATTTTACTTTTCAGTATCGAACTAATCCCTTCATCATAAGTCAAAATCTCATCGAACACCGCTAGAGGTCTAATACCTTCAGCGTCAAATGTCCCAACTATAGCACTTCTTGTCCCGTCCTTTGTGTACATCAACGCAGATTCCCAGACCAAATCAGCATCAAGAACAAGTTCCAGGGCTGGATCTGCAACCTGTGAGGTTTCCCTGACCCAAACTAGCCATAGGTCAATATCTAATTCTCTGAGGATTTCAGCTACCTGTCTACTTTTTTCCTGCTGTACTGTAGATGTCATCGTTGAACCACGTTATTACAGATATACCAATAGTTCAATAATAATGTGATTGCTTTAGAATACAAGAGGCATCAAAAGTGTCTAATTCATTCAGGATGAAACTTGAAGATATTCAGCCGAGTCAGCTCTACATTAGTAGAAAAAAATTGAATAAGATTATGAAACTCTTCGAAACTAATCGTGAATATCTTTTGCCACCAATCCCGATAAAGAAATTGAATGGTTACATGATGTCAACAGATGGGCATACAAGAGCAATTGCTTGGTTTTTGAATGGTCACGAAGAGGTCGAATGTGAATGGGAAGATTGTGACTTAGATTGGGAGGCGTATGCAATCTGTATTGATTGGTGTATTGAAGAGGGAATTAATTCTCTTACAGACCTGAAAGAGAGAATTGTATCTCATGAAACATACAAGATTGTCTGGTTAGACAGATGTCAAATTATGCAAGAAGAATTAGAAGAGAGATAATACACTTTTGTTATTTCATCGTTTTTGACACAAAAAGAGGAATTACAATCAGAAAGATTATATACATCCGATAACTATTGTTAATTGTTAACAATGGTTAAGTGATTAGAATGAGTGTACATGAACCAAATGATTCGCTGGACTGTATAGGACTATTTTGTCCACAACCACTCTTCCAGACAAGAGAAGCAATTGATTCGCTGAACTCAGGTGACATATTAGAGCTGCTTTCAGACGATCCAGCTTCTGAAGAAGACATCAAACGATTTGTAAAAAGAACGGGCCACGAATTACTATTCTTTCAGCAAATGGACGATGGTTCTTTCCGATTTCTAATCAAGAAAAAATAGGTGATAACAGTGAGTTCAATATTATATGTTCAAACAAGTGATGACCCAGAAAGACAATATTCTCCTATTGTGCTAGCTCTTAGTGCAAAGGCAATGGATATTGATGCAAAGATATACTTTCTTGGACAAGCACTTCGGGTATTGAAGCCAGGAGCAGCTGAAAAAATTCAGATGGGATCTTTTCCAAGCTTGAAAGATATGATGAAGCAAGCGATAGAGAAAGGAATTCCAATCTACGTTTGTGAAGCATCTAAACAGATGCTAGGATGGGATGAAGTTGAACTTGATTCTGACTTGAAAATTGTTGGAGCTGCAACATTGAATGATTTGACTTTAGAAGCAGATTCTACAATGTGGTTCTAATAGGTGAAAAATATGGATGAAGTGTATTTTGACTATCAATCCGCAAAACCTGTTGACCCAAGAGTGCTAGATTATATGTTGCCATATTTCAGCGAGAAATTTGGAAATCCATCAACGCTTCACAATATTGGAGACAAAGCAACAGAAGCATTAAAGAAGAGCAGAGAACAAATAGCTCGATTCATCAATGCAGACACTGATGAGATTATTTTCACATCTGGAGCCACTGAAGCAAATAATATGGCATTGATAGGATATGCACTTCGAAATAAAAGAAAAGGAAATCATATCGTTATTTCTGAAATTGAACACATCTCAATACGAAACATAGCAAAGTATCTAGAGAGAGAAGGATTCCAGGTCACCAGAGTTCCGGTAGACCTCTATGGCCAAGTGGATTTGACAAAACTGGAACGACGACTGACAGATGAAACGATTTTGATATCAATAGGATATGCTGATAATGAGATTGGCACGATTCAGAACATTCCAGTAATTGGAAAGCTTGCAGAAGAGAAGGGTATTGCACTTCATACTGATGCTGTTGCTGCTGAAGGACTTATTCCAATCGATGTGAAGAAAGACCGAATCCATTTGATGTCTCTCTCATCAAATGACCTCTATGGTCCAAAAGGGGTGGGTGTACTCTATATGAAAAAAAGATACAGAGTTAATCCACTGATTATTGGGGGTGGACAGGAACGAGGTCTCAGATCCGGAAGCGAAAATATGCATGGGATTGTTGGGATGGGGAAAGCTGCAGAATTAATGCAGAAAGAAATGAAGAAGGATGCAGAAACTCTCCAACGATATCGAGACCACCTTATTGAGGAGCTATTAGAGATTCCAGACAGCTTTCTGAACGGACATCCTACACAAAGACTTCCGAATAACGTACATGTTAGATTTGAAGGTATCGAGGGAGAAGCAATTCTTCTCTCGTTTAAAGATGAGAAGATAGCCGTTTCAACAGGCTCAGCTTGTACATCGAAAACGCTTGAACCATCTCATACCCTTATTGCAACAGGTCTAACCCATGAAGAGGCACATGGGTCTCTTCAGCTTACACCAGGACGGTTTACCCGAGACGAAGACATCGACCAGGTATTATCTGTGACTCCCTCAATCATTGAACGGCTGCGAAAGATGTCACCAATTTACAAACCCAAGAAGAAGATGATAACAAAATGAAATCAACACAATATTCAGAAAAAACACTAGACCATTTCAGAAATCCTAGAAATGTAGGAGTTCTTGAAGGAGAAGATGTAGCAGTAGGAAGAGTTGGCAATCCAACTTGTGGGGACCTCATGGAGGTCTTCATAAAAGTGAAACGTGTTGATGGGATTGACATCATAGAAGATGCAAAATTCCGTACCTTTGGTTGTGGATCTGCTATTGCAACAAGCAGTATGACAACTGAGATGGTGAAAGGAATGTCTTTGGATGAAGCCCTAGAAGTAACCAGAGATGATGTGGCAACTGAACTTGATGGGCTTCCCCCTATCAAAATGCACTGCTCCAATTTAGCTGCTGACGCACTACATGAAGCCATTAAGAACTACCGTTCGGCGGTTGAAAAAGAAGTAGAACTTCCTGAAGATGTACCCTCCGCACCAAGTTGTATTGTTGGTAGAGAGGAATTTTTGGATAGAGGGGTATATCATTCAATCATGGATATTGACGAATTTGAAGACAAGAGAACACTAGTACTTCATACAGGTGATGAGTCAATAGATATGGCACTTGAACTAACATCTGTCACAGGACGGGTAATCTTACTTAGCCCTGCAGAAATAATCCATACTACTGAAGAACTTGGAGAGGAGTTAGCCAATTCAAGTGTAAAAGTGCTTACTGAATCACGACTGCTTGAGGTACGTGGAGAATTCGAGGTGGAACGGGTCTTGATTAAAAATCTAGATGAGGATGAAGATTACGAACTCCACGTTGATGCTGTAGTTATCATAGACTAAACTACTTATCCATCATAATATGGCGATTTGGCAAGTAGCTGTCGCCGTATTAATGGACGGAAAATCTTTGCAAGATGCCGTTTTACTCCAGCTAATTCTTTGTATTCCTCTAAGAAGTCTTTGAAATCATGTTGCTGATATTTAAGAATCCTCTGTGATTCTTCCGTATCCATCCAATCAGTATGGAACCAATCAGCATCACATTCAGGTTGTTTGAAAGCAGACTCCGGAAGCATACCGACACCCATCGTTTCCAGCATATCAGTGACAAATTCACGATATGACATTCTACATGATTCCCCACCGCCAAGTAAGAGTATTTTACCCATAGTATCTGCCTCAACTGCATTAGCACATGCTAATCCAATGTCGCGTGTGTGGACAAACTCGAATCTCTGCTCTAAAGGAATTTCAAACATTATTGGGTCAATGTCGGGCCCCATGGCTAATGGTGTAACTACTCCAAATCGAAGAATTGTCCATGGAAGATCACTTTCTTTTACAAGGCGTTCACATTCAATTTTGTGTTCTGTATATGGGTCTGTTGCATGTTGGGGATCCGAAGCAGTCTTTGGAGGGCCATCTCCTTTGCAATGACCGTATGTAGCTACTGAGCTTGCATAGATGAACTTTGGAATTGCACCCTTTTCCTTTGCAGCTTTTAGTAAATTGAGCGTTCCGCCAACATTCACTTCATAGGCCAATTCAGGATTCTCATCAGATGCAGGAGGAATAATTGCTGCTAGATGAATAATAGCATGCATATCGAGAGCTGCCATGGATACAGCTTCAAAATCACGGATGTCGCCCCAAACAGTCTGAAAATCCCCCAACTTTTCCAATTCTGCTTGTTTCTTTTCATTTGTTTTTGTTGGAAGATCAAAACACCTAACATAGTATCCTTGTTTCAGAAGAGCTATTAGTGTACTCTCGCCAACATTTCCAAAAGCTCCAGTCACTAAAACTTGCATAGTTTAAATTTACATCGGTTCCTTATCTGAATTTTGGATGTGTAAGGTATAAGACATAGGCTGATAACATCACAAGTTAGTTACTCTTCTGATGGTTTGAACCAGAGCATTGAAACAATCTGGTTTTATCATATGTTCTGGTTCGAAGGTCAAGATACCGGAATACCCCCAGTCATCTAGAATCTTATGCATAGCATCATCAAAAGAAAATGGCGCATTTTCCAATGTATAGGAATCACGCCCCAGAGTACCACGCATATGAATGTTTACAATTCGATCCAGGATTTCAGGAAATTTTCCTAGTTCATCATACATTGCGGCCCAACGGATATCCAGAGTGACAGCATCAAAATAGCTTGCTAAATCATATGGAGTGCTTCCTTCAAGGTGAGTAGGAACATTCTCTACGCTGGGAATGATCGAGGGGAAATCTTTAGAAAACTGATCAAGAGTTGTTTTTAGATACTTGATATCAAAGGATTGCTTGAAGGTGTCCCAGAAATGGAACACAATAACTTTTGCTCCAACTGACTCGGCTAAATAGAAAGAATCATTCACCATATTCTTACCAAGTTCAATCTCAGTATCATCATTAGAACAGAGGCATATGCCTACGTCCCGATTTGCATGAATTGATAGAATAGGAAGATTGGCTTCCTTTAGTACATCTGCAATCTCTTGGACAGTATATTTCTTACTCAAATTCCATGCTTTTGACCGATGCCCTTTGGTTTTACTATCACGAGGCTCACATTCTTGGACCCATTCAGCCATGTTCTGAAACTCAAAATTAATGGTGGGAATCTTTTCGTGAAGTAATTTAGCCCCTTGAACAATCCCACTAAGATTGTAGTATGGATTATCTGTTAGAGATGCTAAGGGAGTTGTAGTAATAGATACTTGATTCACTTGAATCACTTCTTAGATTCGAGAAAACGAAGAAAAAGATTGAGGTTAATCATATTCATTTTTTAAAAAGAAGAAAAGGATTCCATACGATTCCTTTTGATGATTATTCATCTTTGATCCAAGACTTCTTCAGAAATGGGCCGTAGTAGAATACAATCATCAATGCTACAACCACAATAAGGACGGTAGAAATCAAGGCAACCTCAAAAGAAGCCATTGGTAGGAAGACCCACATTATCCAATTCAGAGTGGTATGGAGCAATAGTGTTGCGAATACACTCTCGTTGGTATTGTTGTAAATCCATGTGAAGATGATTGATGCGAAAATAACTGAAATGACCATTATCCACACAGGTTGGTCATAGTACATCGCACTTCCATCACCAGGATGAGGAAGGAAGAACAATGGAAAATGCCACAATGCCCAAGCTACACCCACAATGAACGACGTAATGAGAGCATTGTATCTTTCTTGCAGTCTTGATACTGCATATCCACGCCAACCAAATTCCTCTTGAAGAGGTCCAGCTGTTAACAGAATAACTAAGAAACCAATACTTACCACTTCAGGATGTCCTAGAATTTCCAAATTGGGAGAGAATCCGAACGGCAATCCAAGTAACATCGAAAGAAGAAAGATGACAGGAAATAGAAGAAAGATAGGCAATATCCACTTCTTGGAAAAGTTGACTTGGATCCCCTTCTTCAAAAGGCCCTTGATACCATTCAATTTGTCTTCTTTCAAAACCATGAGAATTGCAGCTATAAAGGGACCAAATGCAGCAATATTGAAAGGACTAGATAAGAAGTCGGTGAATGCAGAATCAGGAATAATCCCAAGACTATTCATAACCTGTGGAATCCAGAAAGCCCAAGAGAATACAAAGGTGATTATGAAGAAAAGCAATATGTTGCGAAATCCATTCTCTTTTGGTGCCATAGTATCAAGTCCAACATGCGAGAAGTTCTAAGAAGTAAAAAAGGTGTTGGATATTGTGAGTGCAGAAGGTGAATATCAATGAATAAGACTCGAAGAATAAGCAGGTACATCTCATATCTTCTCAGACATCATCCTGAAAAAGCGGATTTGGAGGTAGACAAAAAAGGAGGTTGGGTCTCGGTGGAAAAATTGCTTGCACATCTAAAGATTTCTTTGGATGATTTGAAACAGATTGTATCCACTGATAGAAAAGGAAGATATTCCTTTGAAGGTAATGAATTCAAACGAATACGTGCAAACCAAGGCCATAGTATAGATGTAGACCTAGAACTTAATACGGTAACTCCTCCGGAGCGACTCTATCACGGAACTGCATCACGAAACCTCCCAAGTATCAAACGTGAAGGTCTCAAGAGCATGGGACGACATCATGTCCATCTATCCCAGACCTTTGAAGAGGCCCGACAAGTAGGAGCCCGTCATGGAAAACCAGCTGTAATTGTAATCGATACTGCAGCAATGGCAGAGGATGGAATCGAGTTCTGGTTATCAGAAAATGGCGTATTTCTCGTAGAAGAGGTAGCTCCGAAATATTTCATAGAAGCAGGACCTAACGCTCAAAGAGAATAAGAGGAACATACATCTCATCCTCGGTAGTTCCACCATGATGCCCTACAACAATCTCTCGCTCATGACCAGGGAATGAATTGAGAAAGGCATGATTATCTTTCATCATAAGAACATAATCCCCAATTCGTCCATCAAAGACAGAACTCGGTTCATCCAACCCAAACCATCCCTCTGTAACTAAATCTGTACTCTTTTTTACGTCGCAAGCATAACTAAGGTTATCATCGATATAGTTCAGAAACCTATCAACCTTCGAGGGACGTACATAACAATATCCAGACCGAGTATCACCACAGACAGGCATGATTAGCGAGTCCATCAGTTCTGGATGGTCAGCTCCATAGACCCGGGTTTCGGGAGTTGTATCAATTAAACCATGATCTGCTGTGATTAGAACTATTGTATCATCAGGAAGATTATGCTCAAGAAAAGTACTGATTTTCTCATCCATTTGATGAAGGTGCTGTATCGTCTTCTCATGCTGACAACCATATTCGTGCGCTAGATGGTCGAGGTTTCCATGATATGCATAGATGAATTTCTTTCCAGAACGAGACAAGTGATACGAGAGCGTGTCAACAAGATTTCCGAGACCTTTGCAACCCACCCTATAGGAATCACCTGAGAGAAAAGTGGAATATTTGGAGTGAACGATGTCCTTGGGTTGTATCGTGATAGAACGAATCTGAGGGTTGCGTACAATAGATGGAGAACCAATGAACGGAGCAACTTCCAAATCCATCGGATGGTCATTTGCAAGTGTGATGAACGGTAGAAATTGTGTCATTACCCCCAATTGTTTCAGATAGACATACCAGCCTGTGATTCCATGCTGGAGAGGGGCTGTCGCAGTAAACAGAGACGTTATTGCAGAACCAGTACTTGCAGGAAACACACTTGTAAGTTTGACTCTAAGATTTTCTCTAAGAGGTCCTGAGTGGATATGATGCAGGAAATAATTGTAGCCCATTCCATCAAGAACCAGTAGTAAAACGGATTTATCACACAATTCGAGTGAAACACCATCAATATCCATTGGTGTATATTGTGTTGCATTTCCCAAATATCGTGATACCGCACAGCTCAAGTTCACAAGAGATTCATTTTGGTAATCCGGTCGAACTGACATCAAGTAATGGTTAAACTATAACAATATCAGTCTAATGGAATATAGACCGTCTAGCTTTTGGTGGAATTTTACGAATGATATATGATCTCATCTCTTCTGACATCGGAAGGTATTGAATAGGTTCAGAGTCGTCAACGATTTGGATATCATATCCCAAATTTTGAAACAAACTCAGAATTTTCTTAAATTCATGTTCTGTGACAGTGATGCCCGCTTGTTGTTCCTCAAGCAATCTAAAACCGTAAGCAGTCAACCACAAAGGTGTTAGGTCTATATAATCAGGTCCGTTGATTTCACATCTGTACAACGACAAATTCTGTAACTCTTGTTTCCTGAGTCTAAGGATGTCATCAAGTCGTACCACTAAATCTCCAATCTTTGAAATCTTATCTATATCCAGAAAAATCGTCGTTCCACAATTATCAATCTGTCTTCCTAGAGATTCGTATATCCTAGTTCTTGCAAGTTCTATGCCGCCCGAGAGAAATTCGAGGATGGATGCCAGAGGAAGATCCAAGGTTTCTAAACCAACGATATTCAGTTTTTGAAATAGATGATATCTAATCGTTGACAGCGATTTCATATCCAATTTAGATAGACATTTCTGAAAAATCGTCCAATCACTGAAAAAGAGTTTCTCACCAGCCTTAGCGCGATCAACGAGATTTAGTAGTGAATTCATCAATGCAAAGGGATAATTTCTTGCAGATAACTTCACGCTGGTAGGATGAAAACTCTCGAAACCACATTGAATAGTTGGTAATAGGTTATTGCCATCGGAACCTCTGAATCGAGCAATTCCCTTTATATCTCTAAGTTCTCTTAGCCACTCATATTCAAGAAGTAAGGAAACGGTCTGCCAATATGAAACTGTTGAACCTTCAATAGGAACTCCTAAACGACCAAGATCAGAAGATAGAATTTCACTAACATCAGCTACATAACCGGTTTCCTTCAATCTTTTACCTTTAGTAGAGATACTACCTGCACGCGTTTTTGCTTTTGAACCGCCCCAAGGAATACTCGTAATTTGTTCTGCATTTCTTGGATACTCCAAGACTGGACGTAGATGAGTTCTAAGATGGGAATAATCCAGGTCGGAAGATTGACTCAACGAATATATGAAGGGAGGTAAAAAGAGAAGAATCCCCTCTTTCTTTGGGACCATCAGAGCGATTCTTCTCCCATGAGTATAGAAGACCATGCCATTATTCATTTGCTCCTCAATTCTAGGAATTACTTCTCGAATTGCCTCACGAATCCTGGAGAGTAGAGTAAAGACCTCCTTTGGGAGTATCTCATACAAATCCTCGAAATTGAAACCTCTCTTCATATCAGCTCTTCCAATCTCAATAATAGTTGGTAAAAAGTATTAATGTTGTTCCTCAAGGTTGCAAACAAATATCGAACAAATATTATGTAATGATAGAAGTAAATCAATTCGTGAAACCGGATATCTATACTACATTCTTTAGGTTAGAAATATATACCATATTTCAGATTATTTTTGCAAATAAGATTTAAATCTTCTAACAGGATGAGAATCAAACATGACAAGTGGTAGAAAGAATTATGCAACGGGATTCCTAGTAGTAATTCTGATTCTTATCATAGTTCCCACAATCATATTTGTTGGTCCTGAACTTGCTCCAGATGCACCAAAAAGAAATGAATCCATCTCGGGAAGGGGAACAAATCTATATATAGCCAAATTAGAAGCAGGTACTTGGACAGTAACTGTGTCAGCCGATCCTTTTTGGGGGTTGCATATCGATATTCACATAACAGGCGGAAACGTGCTCGTACCTTTCGTCATTGCAACTGCTGAGAATAGTTACACTGTGAGATTTGATTTGACTCATCCCACAGCAGTGCATATAAGAGTAATAGAGAGCTCCACCTATCACGACTCACATGGATTCTATAGCATCAGAATTTCAGGAGGAGATGGCGCTAATCTACCATTCCCCATTGTACTCCCATTTTTTTCAATTTTTTTGATAATTCCTTCTTTGTTCTGTATCTCCATAATCATCCTCGCCAAAATAGGTGCTAAAGGGCATAAGCATACTTCAGAAACAATACAAAGAACCAGCACATCAACAGAACACGATACAACAACTAGAATTCCCTCACAGATCGATTTCGATTACATGGCACCTCGATTGCCTTCAAGATGTCCAAATTGTGGAGCTAGTCTATCAGCTATGAATGTTGATTGGATAGGCCCCCTTGAAGCTATTTGCCTACACTGTGAAGCCGTAGTTAAGGCAAAGTTCGAACATCTCTAAGGACTGTCGATGATACACCATATCTACGCATATCGACATATTCCTGTTGTCTGGAAGGGTACTGGATTCCGGGTTGGGACTGGAAGATAACTGCATATATCTGGCGAGTGGTACGGGTTCCACTAGGAATGAACGGAAAAAGTGCGCTCTGTACAGTCCCAATACAATGGCCTTGTTCAGTACAGACACTCAAGAATGAACTCAGATATGCCACTCCGTTCGCGAGGTCTCGTAGTCTGAACATCCGGATAAAGAGGTCGATACCAGTCTTTGCGTTCATTGATGGTGAGAGCTATGGACCATTCAGAAAGAACAGTCGCGCAAAGCTTCCGATACCTGTCGCATTACATCTGATATGGAAAGACCTTGCAAAGTCCCGTGAAACTGGACCAAAGATAGCTGCCAACTGGTTTGTAAAGGACTGGAAAAGATTTTTTGAGCAGGGAGTATCTAATCCTACCATGCAAAGGGTAGCAATCAGCTACTGAAAACTTGGACATTGTTGGACAAGATCTGATAGGAGTTTATATGGAGTGATCTGGAATAGAGATTTGGTCTACAGACACAGGAGCCCTGACCAGGACCGAGCCAGTTCCAGTACCGTTTCTGGACGGACAAAGCTCGGGTGTCTAAGTTTGTCCAACTAAAAATGAACGGTAACAGGAGGGATAGAGGGGTGAGTGGAAACTGTCCAGCAGGCAGGTCGTGTAAGGACTGTGTGTATGTTAAGATGTGTGGAGGATGCCTTGGTGATGCCTGCGTTCACATGCGTACAAGAAAAAGAGGCTCTGCCCACTCCACAGCCAAGTGTCTATTCTGTGAGATGATGAGAATAGATGATACCTGTCTAACACAAAATCCTCCGCCACCGAAAAAATTCGATCTGATTCCACCTCATGTTCTCGAACAAACCATCGAAGAATGGCAGATTCACATGGATGAGATGACCGAGATGCCAGAGGAACCAGACTGGCCCCTACTCATACCTGAAGTTTCGAACATCTCTGAAACTACACATAGATTGGGTGTTTGGCCCGATGAGGGGGACTTTGGTATCAAGAAGTTCGACCCCATCGCTTGGGACATGACCGGGAATCTCTTTGACAAGATACAGCGAATCTGGTGGGTACGAGAGACCGACTCGGACAGACCAGAGGATTGGCACGAAATACTTGGTCCTCACGATAACTGGATCAACAACATACTATTCGTTGACCGACTCCCTGACAGACTTGCGATGCAGACCCCACCCTCTGCCCTGATGGTGGCCTATCTCAACAGACTCTACGCCTACTACTGGAAGATAGTGTACGATGAGGATGCTCCGAGAATCTGGCTCATGACTCACGGATATCCGAGCTACATAGATTGGCCCCCAGCATGGCACTGGAACCTTGGTATCAGGATGTTGTGCAGTCTACAGGCATACATCGGGTCACAGGGATGGGACTTCATGGGGACCTACGACCCGGTATGGTATCCCGACAAGTCACGTAAGACAACACAACCGCTAAGAGTTCCCTTTGTACCCATGAAGGAAGGAGCAAGACTACTCTTCAAACCAGACTCAATATCTCACGGACCGACCGAGATGGACTGGTATCCCTTTCCCGGAATCGTACCTTTTGTGCCAGGAGCAGACACGAACCAGCTCTCATGGTTCACCAAACACATCGTCCAGATGGGGTATACTACATTAGCGATAGATGCTGTGAACTCTATAGCACACGAGAACTTCCGAGGACTTCGTGAGGCAGTCTCAGCAGTACACCGCGCTGGAGCAAAGCATGTCATCATCTACGGACCGTGGCCTCTACATCCTCCGAGGAAGTTCATGCCAATCCGCAATGTATCATACATCCCCACCTCTCTTCACATGAACATGACCAACAATCCTCGGCGATACTGGCGAAAGAAGGGAGTAAAGACCGAGTACTACCAGAAGACACCAAACCACCGTATAACCTCACTCCCAGAGGTAGTAGTTCGAGAAGATCTGGAGATATGCGATTGCCCAGCCTGCAAAGCCGGGGAGACCAAAGAGGTGGACCCGCGCTCGATATGGCGATGGTGGCATATGCTCTTTGCAGCGGTCAAATGGGAGAAACGAGTAAAGAAGAAATTAGCCCAAGGTGATGTACTTGAACCCACCTTTGATAACACCCGACTCTGGTATCAGGGACCATCATACACGGTCTTTCGTAAGTGTCTGCACTATCCGCCGGAGTATCAGTGGGAGAAGATACCAGCTATCCTCGAAACCCTAGTCTTCAATGACACGAAGATGGAGATTCAATTCCCAGATGGCGAAACCGCATTGATTGAAAAGATACGGTGGACGGATTGGGACGAGGGACACACCTGGTGGTACAAGTTTCCCAAGTTGGAGGAGTGAAACGTGACGGGTGGTAGCGGCTTAGATCCTTACTATGACAAGGATCCACCCAAGCTGAGTAAGAACAATGGTGAGTCGAAGCCAGAACGGGAGATCTATGAAGAGACAGAGGACATGATTCCCAAGACCTACAAGGATTCGGTCAGGCCAAAAAGGATAGAAATCGTCCCCTCAGATAGTCCGTATCACAAAACGAAGAAGGTATACTCCTATGACTGTGAGCACTGCGGGACAGAGATTGTCACAAGTACACGGAAGAAACACAAGCATGCTTTATGTGATAAAGACTGTCAATTCGAGTGGCAGAAGTATGGAAAGCCACCATCTAAACTTTCACCGGAGGGGAGAAAGAGTCTATCAAGAAAGACCAGAGAGAGATGGGAAGACCCTGAACATAGGGCAAAACGATTGAAAGCACATGTCAAAGCAGTGAAGTCTCCGGAATATCGTGCAAAGATGTCCAGAATACAAAAAGAAGTTTCCAGTCGTCCTGAATGGAAAGAGAAACAATCCAGAGCTCACAAAGGAAAGAAACGTCCTCCCGAGGTAGGTAGAAAAGTATCAGCCGCAAAGATGGGACATCCTGTATCTGAAGAAACACGAAGAAAACTATCAGAGGCTATGAGTGGGGATAAACATCCACAATGGAAAGGCGGCATAAGCTCTAAGACTTAAAGATTCTATCGTAGTAAAGAGTGGCGATAATAGAGAGAACGATGTAGGAAGAGAGATAACTATTCATGTCAGGCATGTGGCTGGACAGAAGAGGAATTAGGAGAATCACTTTATGGTCATCACATCGAACCATTGCGGGTCACCAAACACAAGTGAACGGTTTATCCTGATGAGCTGGTAGCCAGTCTATGCAGTGTGTGTCATGCGCCAACAGAGGCCCAAGAAGGCGATATGAAATATCCAATAAATGGAAGAGGAGAAGAAGCAAAACCAGAGAGGCTCAAAGAACCGCGATACGGTCAGAGCTCTCTGGATGAGTTATTCGATTAGACACCGTATCTATGTCTGTCAAGGAACTCCTGTTTTTTGGAGGGGTTCCAGGATTGGACGCCCTGGACGTACCCCGTTACTCGGCTGAATACCTCCACACCAACATATCCGCACCGCGGACAGGTTATTCGAGTGAGGTCCTCGATGGAGTCAAACTTGGTGGTGCGCCAGTCGATGCCGGCCTGATAGGAGCAGGAGGGGCACTGCATAACGTCTTTAGTGAAGCTGAAGTAGGAATTAAGAGTGTCCTTGGCGATTTTCTTGGTAAGGGCCCAAAGAGCGTCGGGGTCAGGG
>WJMJ01000125.1 GCA_014728035.1 Promethearchaeota archaeon
AGGAGTTTATATGGAGTGATCTGGAATAGAGATTTGGTCTAAAGACACAGGATCCCTGACCAGGACCGAGCCAGTTCCAGTACCGTTTCTGGACGGACAAAGCTCGGGTGTCTAAGTTTGTCCAACTAAAAATGAACGGTAATCACTTGCTATTTCTTTATTTTTTCAGGATGCTGTTCCATTGCATGCTTCTTCATCTCTTCTTTTGAAGAGAAGGTAGCATCACAAAACTTACACTCGAGTGGTTTCTTATCAGTCATAGTATCACAATTAAATATAGTTAATTGTGCTATATTAAAGGTGTGGTAAAGTAGTAGGCGACATATCCATTAGGAGTTACGTAATTACAAGAACGAAGAAAATATTGGGAGACCATTACGTGGCACGTCGGTATAAAGAATTGCTTGATTGTCCTGCTGATAACCAATGGTTCAAGAGAATTCAAAGAGCTCTCGCATTTCTGATATGGCGTTTTGTACATATCAAGAAATATACAAAGATCTACGTTTTGGAAAAATCAGGTAGGGATGATGAGGGGGCAGAAATCAAAAGAAGTCTACTTGAAAAGAACCCGATATTTCTAGGTGATATGACCCATATTCAGACACTGGTATTAGAGTTTATGTACATACCAGATTATCCTACAGTGAATTATGCTACTAACCTTATGATACAATATGGTAATACTCCAGGACTAGAACATTTCCAAGCATTGGGATATTTATTCAAAGGAATAGTTCAATATCGAACTGGTGACTATGAGAAATCAATTGCAAATATCAAAAAAGCACTGCAATTATCGTGTGAAAACAGAGATCTACAAGCAGTAGTTAGGTCAATGTTCTCCTTAGCTCAGATACACTATAGTCAAAACGAGATGGCAAAAGCTGTTGTTCTCTTTAAGAAGTGTATTGAAAGAAACAAAAGTCTAGGAAATTTCAACAAGTTATTGGCAACGTATTCTGAATTGAGTGCAGCTTACCTTGCTCTAGGAAAATACAAATCCGCTAGGAAGCTGATTGAATTTTGTCTTCAACATGAAAAAAGACTCGACCAAGACAATATCGCGTTTCTTTACTATGATCTTTCAGAATTACAAATGATGACTGGAAATCTTGTTGATGCAAGAAGTGCATTAGAAAGGTGTGCTTCAGCTGCAAAACGAGCTGGAAATACAGTTATGCAATATGCGGCAATGTCATTACAGTCAAGACTTGAAGAATTCTCTGGTAACCTTTCAAAAGCAATTGAACTACTTAGAAAGAGCATCGATTTGCAAAAAGAACTAGGGACAACCGAAGTATTGATCGATAACATGTGTCAACTTGTTCATCTTTATATCCTACAAAACGACTTGAATCGAGCTTCAGACACCCTACTGGCAATTGAGCTAAATCCCAACATCAGCTCGATTGAAGAGTTTGAAGCTCAACAGAAATATTATCGCGCAGAACTTGCTCAATCTCAAGATAAACATGAAGAAGCTTTGGAAATCTTGGATGAAGTTGAAGAGATTTTTCAGGATTTGGATGATACTCTCATGCTCACTTTGATTCAACTCACAAGAGTTGAAAGCTTTGTTGCTCTAAAAAGAATAGACGAAGCTGATGAGAAGATTTCTGAAATTATCAAGAATGCTATTGAAAATGGTGCAAAAGTTTCTGAAATTCGTGGACGAATAATTCAATCCGCTCTGTATCTTCGGAATCATGATTTAAGAAAAGCTAGGAGCTCATCTGAATTAGCAATCAAAGCGGCAAGAACTGCTGGATATGAAACCTTTGCAGAAGATGCTCATGATATAATGACCAGAATTGGCAATCTGGAAAGTGCATTGTCCCACTATGATGAAGTCGACCGTATCCAAGAGGATACTAAAAAAGACGAAATCTCTCTTGATGACATCAAAGCGTATATTGCTCGTGCAAAATCGATAGCTTCTGCAGTTGATTCATAGATTTTGGTTAGTAATGTAGTATTAATGATTATTTGACCATTGGGAAATGCTTTTCATTAATGCATGTTACACTATACGGAAGTGATATTGTATGTTCTTGTCTAGGTCAGATGTATACCCTTTAGATCAAATGATTGATGTCGCAGCAGGAAGAACTAGAGCTGACACAGTTCTGAAAAATGCAACAGTTGTAAATGTGTTCACAGGAGAATTGATTGAAGGAAATCTTGCAATCCATGCGGGATATATTGCAGGTATAGGTGATTATGTTGGAAAGAAAGTAATTGATGTGAAAGGCAAATATGTCACTGCATCATTTATTGATGGACACGTTCATGTTGAAAGTTCTATGGTAATGCCAGTTCAATACGCACGAGCTGTCGTTCCGCATGGAACTGGTTCAGTTGTAGCAGATCCGCATGAGATAGCAAACGTTCTTGGTATCGAAGGAATCCTCTACATGTCGAAGAGCATGCGTGGAGGACCTCTGGACTTTTACATTATGATACCTTCATGTGTCCCAGCTACAGACCTAGAAACAAATGGAGTCGCTTTAGATTTTCTAGATATCAAACCACTGATGACTGAACATTATGTGCTAGGTCTTGCAGAAGCAATGAACTATCCAGGTGTCGTCTATCGAGATCCTGCAATATTAGAAAAGATACGAATTGCACTTGAACAAAATAAACGGATAGATGGTCATGCACCAGGTCTTTCAGGACAAGAACTTAATGCCTATGTTGCAGCAAGAATTTCTTCAGAACACGAATGCACTACACTAGAAGAAGCGAAAGAGAAATTATCTGTGGGGATGCATATTCATATTCGTGAGGGTTCAACAGCAAAAGATTTGGAAGCTCTAGCGGGACTCATTGGGCCCCACACAGCTCCTTATTGTAGTTTTGTGACTGACGATAGAAATACTCTCGATCTTATCAAGAAAGGACATATTGACAGTATGGTTCGACAAGCTATTGAGTATGGAGTTGATCCAGTTCTTGCAATAAAAGTTGCAACTCTATCAACAGCAGAACATTATAACATGCAGTATCGTGGAGCAATAATCCCAGGATATGTAGCCGACGTAGTAGTCTTGGACTCGTTAGAGAAAGTAAATGTTGAGATGGTATTCAAGCAAGGAGAATTGGTAGCGAAAAAAGGAAAATTGCTGTTTGAATGGGGCGAACAAGAACTACCAAGATTGAGAAGGTCAGTTAATATCAATTGGCTCGAACCTAATGATTTCGAGATTCAAGCTCGAGGAAGTCATATGAATGTCATTGGGGTACGACCAAATCAACTAATTACAGATCATCTAATAGAAGAAGTAAAGAAAAGAGATGGACTTGCAGTACCTGACCTTGACAGAGACTTGGTGAAGATTGCAGTTATTGAACGACACAATGCCACAGAACCCCACTCAATTGGGTTTGTAAAAGGAACTGGACTGAAAGAGGGTGCAATGGTGTCATCGATTGCTCATGATAGTCATAATATCGTCGCAATTGCAACAAATGACCGAGACCTCATTGAAGCTGCTATTCAAATTGTAAGAATGCAAGGTGGGATTGCTATTGCAAACAAAGGCAAAATCAAAGCCTCATTGCCACTGCCAATTGCAGGACTTATGTCAGACCAGCCAATAGAAATCGTGAGTAAACAGATTGAGAAACTCAAGACGGAAGCAGCAAAATTAGGAACAGTATTGGATGAGCCATTTATGGCCATGTCATTCTTATCCCTACCAGTGATTCCCAAACTAAAGATAACTGATCTTGGACTAGTAGATGTTGAAAAATTCCAATTAGTTGACCTTTTCGAAGTAGAAAAATAAGATGATAGGGGACTTGGAATTATCCCTTTCCCCTTCCTTCATCATTTTAGACCAAGCTTTTGTTTTGCGTATTCAATCTGGTTCCTTTTCTTTAATCCGTTGTAAATTGCACCTAATGAACCAAGGAATACCATTAGAACTGCAACTGAAAAAGCTGCAAATAATCCCCAAGGATATAATGGATTAGGAAAGCTCAATAGGTTGAAGAAGATTCCTCGGAAGACCAAGAACACAGATTCTACAATTAGAATGAATGCCAACAATAATCCTGCACCCAACTGACGTTCATGGATATAGACTTGTAATGCAGTCTGTAGTAGTATCGCAGATAGTAGGTTACCTAGAATGCTAAGAATCACTACAAGGTCACCACGCAGAAAGAAAAAGGGCAGAAATGGTGGATCATTAAGACCCCATGTTGTAAAATATTGGATATACAGAATAGAAATGACGAAAAACAATTCAAAGATCATCATGAGTAACGCACCCAAACCCGTCACTCTGAATATTATGTTGTCAGAACTATCAGCCCAATCCATATCAGTGAGTCGTTGGTATTCCCGATTAAGGGGTTTTGCCCATCTGCTTTCTGATACACACCGAAACTTTTCGCAATTTACAATTGTAAATAACTTGCCTCCGTAATCACCTACACGATATTGTAAGCATTCTTCACATAGAAGGTCTCCACAGACATGGCACACACCTTTTGCAAGTGTTCCTGGATGATTGACACAATCTCGGCTTTGACTTGGACCAAGAACTGGACTACCACAGTATTCGCAATTATTGACTTTGTCATCATTCCATCTCTCCATGCGAGCTCCACAAAGTGGGCATAATACTTGTCCTTTAGCCATCATTAAAACCTCTTTACATAACCACCAGATTTTCTTTTGGTATCCTTTTCAGAACTTATTTGCCATGGTCGAGTGACTTCTCTAGCTGGAGATGATGGAGTGACTTCGGGAGCTCTGCCTTCCTTGAGACCCTGATCTCTTGCTTCTTCAAGAGAAACGAAATCAGTTCTCCTTAGAATTCTAACGGCTTCTATTGCAACGCCGATAAGTCCAGCATAGAAGATAATTGGTACGATGACAATTGCACCTAGTAGAAGTATTAGGCCGATTGCGATGGGAATTGCTACAATAATGATCATGAGAATTAGCAGAAATGCTGCAGCATCGTCACTTTTCTTGCCACCCTTTGATTTTGCCATTTTTCCTGCAATACGGATTCCAAATAGCATCACATCCTTCATAATCTTACCATAAGCACCCAAGAAGCGTTTGTATATACTTCCCACCTTGGAAAATCTTCCCCCAGCTTCAGAGAATAATTGGTCGATTGGAATAACGAGTGAAGTTGTTGTGACAGCTGGGCGATACCTTCCTTCAAAGCATTTCTGGCATAAATAAACCAGTGAGCCTTCCCACCGTTCGTCAACAGGTGGCTCTTGAGCTGTTAGACATAAACGACAAAAATGTTCACCACACACTGCACAACTTGTTGCAGCAAGATATTCATCATGATTTTCACAAGGAACAAATACTCCACCGATTGCAAGACTGACACCACAATATTCACAGTCAATAGTATTGTCATCTTTTGCTTCTGTCAAAGGTGTTGCTCCGCCACAATTCGAACATAGAATAGCCATTCCTTTATCTGTACTAACTCGTCTGACCTTCATAATCTCTTTAACTTCTTCAGGAGAAAGTGTTGAGGTTCCATCAGCTGAGAGCATTCCCCCCTCAAGGGGTGTAATCGAAGTATGTTCTTCTATCTTCTTAGCTACTTCTCGGTCTCTAACAACTTCCACATCAGCAGGAGGTGCAACTTGGTTGAACTTTGCAATAAGATATATTACAAAAACACTTTGAATTCCAACCACAAAGACTGCAATATTACTGATGGCCACCTGAATTGATGTTTCAAAGACTGGAAAAGTCCAAAAATAGAACAAGCCATACGTGTAAAGGAAAAATCCTGCAAGTGTTATGGCTGCCAGACTATAAATTATTTGAGCTATGACCGCCCATCTTCTCAGGTCGTCAACATAGTTCCCTATTAGAAGACAAGGAATGACAACACCCAAGATTATTAGAGCCAGATATATGGGACCCATAACCATTAAGCTTGGATTAACTAGCATAGCAAGAGCTAACCCAATCGCAGATATCAAACCTAAACTTCCAAAAACCATTTGAGTGATACCAATGAATCTAAGCATTCCTGGACGATCAAAGATGGTTAAAAGTTGACCTTCTTCCATTTGAGCAAATTCCCCTTCATTCAATATTGAGGTTTACATGAAAGTATTTGACTTTTATCACAGATAGTTGTTGGGTCCAATAATTTCAAAAAGCCTACGTGTACCACAAAAACATAATTATGTTCAAAGTAGGTTGAAAACTAACCATGACTGAAATTCCAATGCCCCAAGAAATCTCAGATGATAAAGACGAAGAAGATAAGGACTGCTGTGACAGAATATGTGAATGTTGGTGCCAGATCTGTGGCGTTCTTATCCTTATTGGAGCAACTATTGCAATTATTAGTGCATTCTTTGCATAACACCGCATCCGTTTAACTTAAATTCTCTTACAAAAAAGGGATTAGTAGATTCATTCTGGAGAAAAGATAGTCTGTGACAGAATCAGAAGAAGACTCAGACACGAGTCATTCAGAAACTAGTTTTTCAGAAGACGACGGTGGAAGAATAAGTCAAATAATGAGGGCACTTGAACTCACTGAAGGTGTACAGATTGCACGCAGATATCTTGCAATGAATGCTTTTGACGGGGCTTTGACAATGCTAGGTCTCATTTTGGGAGGTCTCATATCAATGGCAACAGCTTCACCTGAAGTTGTTTTTGAAGCCACTTTATTAGCTGCTGTTGGAACAAGTCTAGCAATGGCAATATCGGGATTCAGTGGCTCATATCTAGCTGAATCAGCTGAACGGGATCGTGAAGTTGAAGAAATGGGAAAGGCAATGTTATGTGATATGAGTCAATCAATGTATGCAAAAGCAACTCGAACAACTTCGGCAGTAGTAGCTATAGTAGATGGTCTCTCACCTGCTATAGCAGCGATTATTGTGGTTATCCCATTGATGATAGTACCTTTCGGATTTCTCACATATTACCAAGCATTCTTTGCTGCAATCGCTATCTGCATGTTCCTGCTTTTTGTTCTTGGACTCTTCCTCGGTTCCATTTCGGGAAAGAGTATATGGGTCTATGGAGGAAAAACATTACTTGCAGGAATAGTCACTGCAATTCTAATATTCTTCATATCTTTAGTTACGGGGGCTAGTCACTAATGCTACTAAAAGAAATACCAAGGATTTCATTAGCGAATCTCCCAACACCAATCGAAAAACTGGTTCATCTTGGAGATTCAATAGGAATAGATAACTTATGGGTCAAAAGAGATGACCTGACAGAAAATGCAGCGGGCGGAAATAAAATCAGAAAATTAGAGTATATAATTGCAGACGCATTAGAGCAAGAATGTGATACTGTTATCACAATTGGAGCAATTCAAAGTAACCATTGTCGTCAGACTGCTGCAGCTGCTGCGAAAGCTGGAATCAGATGCATTCTTCTTTTAGCTGGAGAAGAACCCGAGTCGGATATAGGCAATTTGCTACTGGATAAAATTCTTGGTGCAGAAGTCAAATTCTATCCTGACGACACATTTCACACCCTTCCAAAAAGAATGGATATGGTTATGGAAACACTGCGAGACTTTGGTCTAAATCCGTATGCAATTCCTGCAGGTGGGTCAACCCCTCTCGGTTGTCTTGGTTATATTTCAGCAATGGAAGAATTGAAAGATCAGATGATTTCCAAAGAAATTGACTTTGATAAAATCATTGTCCCTGTTGGGACAGGAGGGACTTATGCAGGGATGATTCTTGGAGCTTATGTCAATGACATTGAAGCTGATATAATCGGAATCAGTGCGCTATATGAAGAAGATGTAGCTGAGCGGCATATTACTGATATTATCAATAGAATGAAAACTGAATACCCAGACATCGTGGGAAATGCGAAACCGAAAATCAATATTGATGACCGTTATCTTGGAACCGGTTACAAAGACGTTGCCTCTGGTGTAGCAAGTGCAATCGATATGTTTGGAAAAATGGATGCATTACTTCTAGATCCAATTTACACAGGTAGAGCAGGATTAGCTTTGATGCGGATGGCACTCAATGGTGAGATAGAATCTAAGCACAATATTCTATTCTATCACACAGGAGGAACTGCAACCCTTTCAGCATATGCATCCAAATTATGGGATTAAATCACATTCGGGTTCATCATTTGTCCTAGTAGTTAATATATAGATAGTACACAATCACCGTATAGTCACGGGGGTAATGAAGTGGCAGAAGAAATAGAGTTTGCACAGAAATTTAGTGAACAAATAGAAAAAGCAAAAGAGCAAAAAGTTAGAATTGTGATTAAGGAACAATACAAAGAGGCGTTCGAGATTCTTGAAGACTGTGAAAGTGCTGGTCTGATACCAGGAATCATTGGACCTCCGGGTGTTGGAAAGACACTCATTCTTAGAGCTTACGCAGAAAGAAGTGGTAGAGATTTCGCATGGATTACTGGTGATGAGGGCGTTCGACCTTCTCATCTTGTTGGGTCTTTTAATCCTGCCATAGTTCTTCGAAAAGGATTTTCTTTGGAGTCATTTGACCCCGGCCCATTATTGAAAAGTATGGTATTTGGCAGAGTATTTGGTCTAAATGAAGGAAATAGATTACCAGAATATGTGCAGAACTCTCTGCTTGAACCATTCGAAGAACGAACATTGCATGTTCAGAGACTTGGAAGAATTCAAGCGAATGATGACTTTTTCCCTGTATTGACAATGAACCCTGAGGAGATGGCTGGAGCACATAGACTAAGTGAAGCTCTCCGAGACCGAATACGTGTCTGGATCCGAATTGGATATCCTAGAAAAGAAACCGAGCTTGAAATAGTTAGAATGAATTGTCCAGAGTATACCATAAGTGATGGTGTAATGGATAAGATATACGACTTGGTTTCATCTACCCGCAGCAGTACAGATATTGAAGTGCCCGGTTCAATTAGAGCTGGTATATCAATTGCAAGACTAGCAGCACAGATGGCTAAAAGGAAAAATGAAGAGCAGATTTCTCATAGTACTCTTTCAACAGCTGCAACCTATGTTCTTACAGGTGCCTTGCGCTTTCGTCCAGGAATTGATCCAGAACCTGCAGTTAATGCATTAATTCGTAGAACTCTAGCATCATAAAGAGGGAGTAAATTGGCGGAACAATCACGAATCGAACCGTTACCATCAAGTGTCCTAACATTCGCATATGAATTTGTTAGTAGAATGAGAAAACGAGATGATGTACGAGTCAAACCGAGTGTCCGTCAAACACAATCGATTCCACAACTTGTTTCTGCCAAATTTTTCAGAAAAGGGAAGCTATCCCTTGATGACTTAGTTAACGCAGCAGTTTTTACAACATTTCCAATTGACCAAGAGATTGCAAGAGAGGTAGCAGAAGATATTCTTTTGGGGAAAAAGGATGAAATAGATATCGAGAAGAAGACAGAGAAGGAAAAACCGGGAGTATCAAAAAGTACTCATTTGGAAAGTGTAATTGATCAGATTCGAAGAGAACAGGAATTAGCAAAAACTATCCAGAAAGATAAGGTGCGTGAAGGGTACGAATATCTCATGGATATTCGAAAACACGAAGATAGATCGTTATATGACATGGCTCTAGAGTACTTGAATGATGGAGACATTGTCTTACGAGGGATTTCTTCGGATGATATGTTAAGTGATGAAATTCGTTCGGAGATCAGCAAACGTATTGGAAACCTATCTCCAGAAGATATCCAAAACGCTTCCGTATTAGATTATCTTGAAGAAATACTACTGAGTCAACGAGCTAATGAACGTCTTTCAGCACAGGCTCTTAGCGAAGATCAAGGATTTGACCAAGATTTTACAGAATTGCTTCGACATGATAGAGCAACTGGAGCAAAGACCCTAAGATTTCTCACAACAATGCAAGCATTCGACTCGCACAAACTAGAAGCATTAGACATTGAGCTTCAGCAATCTTTAGAAAACTTGACTGAAGTTGCAGACTATTCTAAAGAAGTCGGAAAAACTCCAGAAGATATCGAGAAATTTGTAGAAGATGCACCACTGAAGTATCGATATGATGTGGCAATGGGTCTTGCAGAAAGTATCAAGAAGCAGAGCGGTGAAGATATCCGAGAAAGACTGACTGAAGCATATAGGGACCAGTTTGACACTGGTGCTCGTGAAAATGTTGACCTACCACAACTTGCTGAGAAGGAAATCGATTCTCAAAGCTGGAAAGAGTTACTAGAAAAGCAAATAGATAGGATAATCGATGACTCAGATTGTCGGGCCTCGCCAGAACATCATCTACTGAAAGCTGCTGCTCAATCAAGTGATTTGAAAAAGGAAATTGAATCTGCAGAAAATAAACGAGAATGGATGAAATCTATACAAAAGTTAGCAGATTCTAGTGTGGAGAGAGCTCAAACCAAAACAGAGTTACGTAATATTGTAAAGACTCTGAGAAGACACAATATAGAACCAACTCATGATATGATTCGTAAAACAGGTGAAAAACTTGGAATGTCAGAGGCAGAAATCCTCGAATTACTAAATCCATCTTTTGAAGTAATTAAGAAATTAATCAATGAAGGATTGCAAGACTTCGATCGTCTTTATGGACTGATGTCTTCTGCTGGACTTACAAGCCAACAGCTAAGAGAATTAGCTGATCTCGCGTATTCAAAAGGTAATCAATCAGCACTTGGAGCAGTGGCTCATGTTGACTTGAAAGCGGCTTTAGGGATGTCAGGAGGTAGAGGATATGGAAGTGGTGCTGGTGATGGGAGCAGTAGTGAACGGGAAGAAATGGTAGTTAGTGGTTTACATGGTGGTCCAGCAGCCAACATTGTAAAAATATGGTATACTTACCGAGACGAAATTCCTAGCGAACTGAAACAGAAATTGAAGAATATTGCTAAGAGATTATTGATTGACCTTGGACAGCGATTCTCACGGGCTACAATGGGTTCTTCAATGCTTGGTGGAATTCAGCAATCCACAACTGTTCGTCCTTTTAGAATTGGAGATGACATCGATCTCATTGAACTCGAAGAAACAATCGATTCTCTATTATCTCAAGGTCGAACAAATTTTGAAGTCCTAAATACCGAAGATTTTCTAATCTCAGAAACCTATCAAGGGCATCGAGCATATTTTTGGGCATTGGATAAATCCGGTTCAATGAATAGTCCAGATAAATTGGGTATGCTTGCGATTTCAGTGATGGCTGGGTTATACGGGGTCCAGAAAGACGATTTTGGTGTTGTTCTCTTTGATAACGTGACTCATGTTGTAAAACAAATACAGGATAGGTCCGTTTCTGTCGACAAAGTAGCGGCAGAACTATTAGATGTAAGAGCCTCTGGTGGGACGGGAGGACTCAACTCGATGAAAATGGCTCTGGATAATTTCACGCATACTAGGGCAAAAGAGAAAATATTCATCTTCAACACGGACATGTATCTAAGTGATCAATCAGAGTGTGAAAAAGTAGCTGCAAAACTACATCAACAAGGAGTTAAAACCCTGATTCTCGTACCGGAAGTGGGAAGTAACATGTCAGCTGGTGATTCGCTGGCAAGAGCAGCTCATGGTGTAATCATTGCATTTGGTTCGATTGACGAACTTCCTGAAAAACTATTGAGGCTTACTAACTACTAGAATTATCTGAAACAAAACCCGTCCGATGGTCTAATGATTTTTCAGTGACTTCGGAAACCCACAATCTATACACACACGGATAATCTTTGAAACCGAGATTTAGATATCGTCTCCCAAATAGATAGAGCATAGCGCGCATGAATCTATAGAAAGGCTCTCCAGGAAAAATGACTTCAGCTATACAATTAAGTTGAAATCCAACATTTCGGGGTTGTTCTTTCCGGAACCAATGGAAGCTTAGAGTAACTCTACGGTCTCGAAGGATATTCTGATATGTTCTTCCTCCATACATCTCAACAACCCCCAAACGTAGTCGGTCTATCTTCTCTTCTTCTAGGAACAGATTCCTATACAGATCAATTCGTTCCTCCATGGATTCTTCAAAAGGCCGACTTACCACTGACAAAACGTCACCTTCGATTTTATCTATCCGTTTCTCTAGTTCTGAATCTGTTAGAGTCAGTCGTACTCGTTTTGCTGCACAGTTAATGACAAAGGGAGATGTCTGAGAATAGGTACACAGGGTCGGTTTGTGTGCCATGGATTTGTAAATGTAAGAATAATCTGCAGTGTTTTCGTCATCAGAAGGTTCAGTGAGATTAAGAAGTTCTTTGTAGAGTGTATCAGGAATCGAATTTAGAGGATAAGAAGCGATGATTTTCTCAGATGCAAGCTCTATTCTTCTTCGTTCTCTGTCAATAAACTTGATTGTTGATTTCATATGTTTATTCAATGCAGCATACTCCAAATTCGAACCTAGTTAGGAACTAATTTTGATTCTATTCAGTAAAACCCGTCTTATCTGTTAACGTTTTCTCTTTTGTTTCAGAAATCCATAGTTTATATGCACAAATATACTCAGGTTTTCCAAGTTCAAGAAAAGTTGTTGAAAATAAAGTTCTAAGGATACGCATGAATTTGTAGAAAGGATCACTGGGAGGCACTATCTCAGCAATGCAATTGATATGATAAGCAAGAAATTCTTCTGTTTGAGGTCTATACCAACTGAAACAAAGAGTAACTCTTGGATCGTCTAAGATATTCGAGTATGTATTTGCACCATACATCTCAACAGCTCCAAATCTAACTGGGTCAATTTCACTATGAGTCAGAAATAGTTCGTGATAGAGTTGATGTCTTTCCGATTGTGTGGTAGAATAGGAACGTCCTTGAAATGATAAGAACTTTCCTTCGAGTTCCTCAAGCCTGTCCTGGATTACTTCATCGCGAAGTGTAATTCGAGCGATTTTAGGAGCAACATTAATTATGAAGGGATGGGATACATTTCTTGTGCAGACAATTGGTTTATGAAGCATATTTCCCTCGATTAGCTTCTGTGCATTTACTGACTCTTCATCACTAAATGAGATGTTTAATAAATCATTAAGTAAATCATTGGGAATCGGACTAAGTGGGAATGAATGTTTCACTTCGCCACGAGTAAGGATAATTTTTCTACCTTCTCTATCAATGAACTGAGTAGTCTTATGTGTCACGAGAATATCCCTTTCCTATGCATTGATTGTGCATGCAGGCAAACCAAATAAGTAGCACGATATTATGATTTCTACAAGAAGTGTTCAAATCAGGTCAGAGGTATTAACAATGGAAACTTTCGAAATTGACAGCGACGCTAAACTCATTGAAACGAAAGAAAAACATGTTAAATTGGATTCCACGAAAGTATTAGTCTTTGTGGATCACGACGAGAAAGTTGTTTACCTTTGGAGAGGCAAGAATGCAGGTCTCTTCAAGAGATTGATGGGAACACGGGTTGCAGCAAAACTAAGTCACAACTATCCGGATTATCGGATACGTCCAGTGGGTCAGGGGCATGAACCGATTGCATTTCTTCAATTACTAGGACTGAAAAAGTAACCAATAACTAATTACGTAATCAAATACAAGTACTACTGAGCTGATGATATGAAGGTTAGTAGACGTGCATATCTCGTTATGATAAACAATGTACGTCGAGGACTATTGACTAGAACACAAATTCTTGACGCGCTAAGTGTCAGTGAATATAAGACCATTAGTGAAATATCTGAAGCAGTTCGAGTTACATCAAATACTATCCTTTACCATTTGAAGAATATGGAACGTGAGAAAATAGTCAAGTACGATTCGGAAGGAAAAGGCTGGAAATTAATTAAACCAAATCAAATGCAACTCACTAAATTTATGAAAAGAAAGAGCCGAAGAAGCAATGACTAGAAGACCAAAGAAGGCAATTGTGAGAAAACCACCCCCCACATATCGTGATTGTATTTCCGATCACCCAGAGAGAAAAAACGTGGACTGGCAAATAGCAATTGCCCAACATGCAGCTTATTGTCAAACATTGATTGATTTAGGTCTAGACCTATACCAGCTACCTCAACTAGATGAACATCCCGATTCGTGTTTTGTAGAAGATACGGCAATCGTGTATCAAAATAAAGCTCTGATTACAAGGTTAGCAAGGGCTACGAGAAGAGGGGAAGAAAAAGAAGTAGCTGATATTTTGCAGGAATCATTTGAAACTAAATATGTAAAAGAGCCAGCGACTATCGAGGGAGGAGATGTAATTCATCTATCAAACCATTTGATTGTTGGAAGAACACAAAGAACAGATAACAGAGGGATAAGTTATCTATCTGATTGGTTTGATGTAGATGTAACAATAATAGACAGTCCCAAGGTCATTCATTTGAAAAGCCATGTTACTGCTCTATCAGATGATTTGCTTATTACAACAAAGGAATTTTCAGAGCATCCAGCATTTGATGAGTTCGACATAATACTAGTTCCTGACGACGAGAAGTATGCTGCTAACACTTTAGTAATAGGTCGTACTGTACTAATGCCAAAAGGTTATGAGAAAACTACTAGGCTAATTCAAGATCTTGGTTTCAGTATTATTCTACTTGATACGAGTGAATTTGAGAAATGTGAAGGAGCTTTAACGTGTCTCTCTATAATTTACTAATCCTGATTAGAAATATATGAGAAATCCTTATGACTAAAAATTATGACAGTACACTCATGCTAAGAGGCAGATATCGAAAACACAGTTTGTTGTCACTGATATTGATTATTATAATTACTCTATCACTGTCCCTTCCTTTCATCAATTATATAGGATTTCTACGATTCCGGCCATTTGGGATAAACAATAGTGCATTTCAGATTGCATTTATTATAATCATGATTGGTGTGAGCTCGATAATTGGAGGAATTCTGACATCTTATCTTCTCTCTCCTATGTATCTCTTCTTTCACAAGATTATCTTTGGATACAACAAAGAATTTGGAATAGTTGACAAACCCGTTCCAGAGAAATTCAGACCGTTGTCAATGGTTCTGTTTCCTGCATTGATGGCTATGAATTTCTCCCTGCTCTTCTCAACTAATTCCACTGTGATTCAAGTCGTAGTCCACTGGGATTACATCAACTCGCTGGGTGGATACAGTAACGAAGTATTTGCCATTCTATCCGTTATTACATTCATTAGTTTGTTGATATTAACTTCTGGAGCTGCTGTGGGTTTGTTCGCACCAGCTTGGACTCTCCAAGATGCAGGAATAGTATATGCTAACAAAGACCGAGATTCTACTCACAATATTGAAGTAAGAAGTGTTGGTAGTTGGTATCAATGGGTCTTAAAAGGCTACTCTGGTATCTCAGTTATCTTGGCATTTATCGTATTCTTAACTGCAATATATTTCAATGCACCACAGGGCTCACTTATTGATGTTTACAGAACTGTACTGCCAATGCCACTTCTTTTGATGCTAATGACTCTACCAACCGTTATCATTTTGGATAAAATACGAAGTCATAGAATTAGATTCATTCTCAGAGTAGCTAGAAAATTAGGAATACAAGATAGAGTCAGTGTTAAGTATGAGAAAATCAAGAAAACAACAGATATTGAAGAATCCAACATTTAGAGGTCATGCAAACGATGTGCATTCTGCCAATATATTTTCTCAAGAACAGTAGTTGGTAAATCCAGACCATTGATGTAGGTACCACCTAGATGTACGGTATCTTTGTCTACGAATGGTAGGGGAGCATCCCTTACGTCAGTTTCAAATAACATTCGCTCAGACCAGAATCGACCATCGTAGTAACTCTCATCCATAGTTCTAGCAACACAATCAATTCCAAAAAGAATTCTATCTTGATATTCTATTATTAAGTTACGAGACCTCTCAACATCCTTCCCTAACTCACGGACCATCCATCTTGCAGAACCAGTGTCAATATTCAAGTTAGGATAGGTTTCAAGCATTCTACTCAAGTTTTCTTGTCTGTGAATTTCTGGTTGCGCTAAAAAATGTGCAACTTGAAATGTGACCTCTGGACTTTTTCTTAGTCTGTTCTCAAATTCTTGGATATGGTCTTCTTTGGTTCCATAAACTCTCTCATCAGAATAACGTTGTGTAAAGTAGGTATCGGGGTCTCCAATATGGATCACTACAGGAATGTTTTCTTTTGCAAGAGTATCAAAAAAAATGTCAAATCGCTCGTCATCAACTGTTGGAACTAGGTCAATATCTAGACGGTCGCCCCAGAAAGGAGCGAAGTGCATCTTCGCCATTCCATATCCATCCTCTCTCAGGGTATAAATTTCAGAAACAGTTTGGTCAAAATCATCCGAAAACAGAATCCATCCTGAAAAATATTTAGCATAAATAAACCGATCAGGGTATTTCTTTTGATAGGCTGAAATATCAGATCCGTGAACTATCAACAATGATTGTTCAACATTATATCTATTTGCGATTTTAACATAGAGGTCCAAAGCTTGCTCATCAGCTACATGTGAATGTGCATCGAAAATTGGTCCTTGATATCTCAGTTCAGTCAGATTTACACACCGAGATAATTTCAAAAAGAACTACTGAAAACTCTGTCCGTTTTGGTAATTTTTTTACGAAAAATAAAAACGAAGCACTTTTCAAGGATAACTTTCACTATAAATAAAACCAGTTTGGTTTTGGAGAAAAAGATAATGACACGCATGCTTCAAATTTTGGTAGCCATTAGCCTTGTTTCAATGCTTATGGTGACAAATGTAGCCGCAGCAACTTCTCAAGGTTTAGAGTGGGGCGTTGCCGAGGATGATAAATTCAACTATACCCTTACGATAGAAAGTGAGAACGATACAATATCTGATGGTGTATATTTTGAAATTACTTCACTTTCCACCATTCCAAATACTATGGATAACTTTACTGATATACCAATAACGAGCTCCACTTGGTATTGGACCGCCAATGACACAGCACTCAGCTTCTGGAGTTTATTCTTGATCATTCTTCCTACAGCGATTGTGGGTGGATATAATGTCGTTCCTATTGGAAATTATGACTTGCTAACCACATTACACTCTGACTTTATTGGTGCAGAGGAAGAACTTGAAAACGTAACTGTTACCTATATCAATAATTACCATTACTGGGGTGTTTCTGCAACATGGGATGATGAGGACATTACTATGACTTTGGAAACAACCTTTCTCAAATCAGATGGCGCACTTGCTACCGCTAGTATGTCAGGAGAACTTGAAGATGAAACAGTTTCATTATCACTTACAAGGTTAGACCTTCCATCTGAAATTGAAACCCTGATCATGAGTAATATACTCTACATCGGAATCGGAGTTGGAGTAGTTATTATTCTAGGTGCAGTTGTTTGTAAGAAGAATTAATAGAATTAGGGGCAAAAGCCCCTTCTCTTATTTTTCATCCAATCTTTTCCACAGTTCTTTTGCTGACTGTTTTGAAATATCAGCTACTTCTTGGTCCGAAATTCTTGTTATTTTCCTATCCTTCAACACTAATTCACCATCTATCATAACATCTCTTACATCACGTCCACTAAATGTGTTAACAAGATGGCCAATCACAGAGGATGAGTTGACAGGGGTCGGAGATCGTGATGCATCAATAATTACAATGTCAGCTAGTTTCCCAACTTCGAGCGACCCAATCCTATCTTCCAACCCATAACACTTTGCTCCCTCCAACGTTGCCATTTTAAAAACTGTATCTGGTTGCATTGCACTAGGATTCCGATATTCAAGACGATGCACAGTAAGAGCACAACGAATATTCTCAAAGGGGTCAAATATCCACCCATCATTTCCAAGCCCGACATTAATTCCCATTTTAAGCATTTTCAAGATGGGGGCGGTACCAACAGCATTTAGCATATTGCTCATCGGATTATGAGCTACAGAAGTTCTTGTTTTCGCAATGAGCTCTAACTCGTTATCATTCACATGTACACAATGAGCAAGGATCGTATTTGATCCAAGTAAGCCCAACCTATCTAACCGTTCAACAGTTCGTTCTCCCCATCTTTCCAAATTGTGATAAAGGTCAACTAAGCCTTCTGATGTATGAATCGTTAGTGGCATACCTAGTTTCTTTGCTTCTGTTGCTGCTTTTACAACCAATTCGTCTTCAACAGTAAATGAAGCATGAAGACTCATCATAGCTGATGTTAGTCCCGATAAGTCGTTACAGCGTTTTGCAAATTGGATATTCTCTTTGAGACCTCTTTCAGCTTCACCGGGATTGTTTCGTTCCGTCATTTCAAATGCTAACAAAGACCTAATACCAATTTTCTCTGTTGACTTAGCAATAGCGTCTAAACTACCTTCAATGGAATTTGGTCCAGAATATGTATCAGCAAAGAAGGTAGATCCATTTCGAATCATATCTGCTGAAGCGGATAATGCACTTGCTTCAGCATCTTTGACTGTCAGCGCTTCATCCACAGGCCACCATACTCGCTGCAACACTTGTGCAAAATCAGTTGGTGGTTCTATATTCAGGGTAGCCCCTCTCAACAGAATTCCATAAAGATGTGTATGAGCTGTGATAAGGCCAGGAATCGCGATACAACCTGATGCATCAATTATCAGGTCTGGTTTTTTCGATACCTCTCCAATCGCCGCAATTTTATTTCCTTCGATGAGAATCGATGCATTTTCATGAATCTTATTCTGCTCATCAGCTGTTACAATCAAAGCATTCTTGATAAGTGTGCTTTCTGTCATTTGAGAGGCCTCAAGAAAAATAAGATGACATGCTCTCAGATTAGTGTTTGCACTAAATCATAATTCCATATCTACATATCTCACACTATCAGAGCCCGGACGATAGATGATACCTTCACGTTCTAATTCAACAACAATATCTTCTACTTGCTCAGGTGATAGTTCCAAATCGTGAGCTTTTTCCTTAAGCATCTCAATCTTCACCTCGGTCAAGTCACGAGTTAAAATTTTGAGAAGTTCTAAAACTTTCTCAGATGGGGGTAGGGATATATCGATTTCACTGAGTTTCTTGGGATGAGTATCTCCGTTTGCTTTCTCTTCAGATGAAGAAGCAGCATCACGAGCAGATAGCAAAGCAGCAAGAAGACTCTTCTTATCACTAGCTTGTTCGGATTCGCCAGTCGTTCGCAGGTCGGATAAGCTAACTCCTTCAGGTTTAGAATCTTGTGAAGAATCAGTTCCTTCTTCAAAGACTGGAAATGGATCTTCATCTGAGAAATCAAAACCAAGCCATGAAGAATCAATATCTTTGTTTGATGGAGCGCCTTTCAAGAGATGCTCTCGATACTTCTTCTCGATCTTCTGCCTTTGTTTTTCGATATCAGACCCAATACAAGGTATATGTGCTACTTGAAGTAAAACGCGTTGACCAGATCCGCGTACTCTTGTATGTGAATCGGTCAAAGCGTATTCAAGAATTCTCAGTAGCGGAGAGATTTTCGATTTTGTTATGTCTATATTATCAATCAGAGATTGTTTTACACGCCAGTCCTCGTCTGCAATGACATCATTGACTATTCCAGAAGTGCTGGAGATTCCAGCCTTTCCAACAGCTTTTGCAATCAATGTACGTTCATGCCAAGTTCCGTCCTTTAAGAAAACTGAAAGGTATCGTACTGTTTTTTTCTCTGTGATGCCACAAATATATTGCAAAATGTCACGCTTCTTGTCTGCGGCTTCTTTCACTAGTAATCTAATGAGTTTCCTTCGAGACTTGAGCGGGAAAGAAGCAAGACTCTGAATAGCACCAAGAGGAAAAGTTTCAACATTTCCTGTAATTCGTTCTTTGACCCACTTATAACCTGCATTGCCAAATTTGGCCATTATTCCAACAACAGTAGCCTCATGTTCTCTCCCAAGCGATTCAAGTGATGAGATCCAATTTTTTCGCTCACTGTTCGACTGAGGAGGCCCGACAGCACTAAACATCTCATCAATAACCTGAAGAACCTGTTCACGTTCTGCGGGATTAATCTCATCCATCCGCTTGAATAAATCCTCAGTGTAAACACCAAAAACGTTCTTTCCGGCCATTCTGAATAATGAACGTTTCAAAGTTGGATCTGCTGTATCAAGAAGATCCATTGCTTTTGGTAAGAGACTCCTTGAATAATCATAGACATTCATTTTGCCAGCCGCAGTATACATCATTTTAGGGTCAGCAGCATCCAGAGAGAGTGAGAATCTTCGTATTTCGCTCAGCTTTTTCTGTTCCAATTTTTGAAGGTCGGTCAATTCTTTTCTTTCTTTTTTTGTCCTAGTTGTTTTTGGTTTTCTCTTCGATTTGGAACTTTCAGATAATTTTTTAGCAGCTTTTACAATTTTCTTTGCTGTTGCGGATCCTACCCCGTCAACTGATTCAGCAAGCTTCTTGGGTTCAGCTTCAGAGAGTTTTTCTACAGAATCAATACCTTCTGACTTCAACTTCTTCTTGAGTGCCGGTCCTATACCAGATATGTCACTTAGGTCCATCTCTTTTTTACTCAAGAAACAACGCTCCTTATTGATTCATTCTTCCCTCTAGTAGTGTGTTAATTCTTTCTCATCTTATTTCTTCTTCGGTGATTACTACTATTCATCGCTATCGTCATCCGAAACAGGTTCACCATCTAATGTCAATTGTTGTGTTTCCTGTATATCAGGCAACGTTTCTACATCAAGTTCAAGTTCTACAAGCATGTGTTCATATTTTTCTAGAATCTCTTTTGCAATTGGATCTGAAGCCTTGACCTTCACTCTAGTCACTTCAAGGTCTCTCAACAGCAGCTTTCCATATTTTGAACGTAAAAGCTTGCTCAATGAATATTCTCCATCTTTTTCTACAGGAAAGGCATCCTTAAATTTTTCAATTCGTTTATCTTTTAATTTCGGAGTCAAATATCCAAAACCATCTCGTTTCAGACCCGATTCCGTAAGAAAATCAATATCGCCTTTTTCAATCATCGTGTTGACTATTTTAGCACAATGATTTCTAACCTCACGCCGACCATCCTTGAAAGATTTTTCTTTGCAAAGAATCGTCAATATATCTTCTGTAGGAAGGTCAAGTGCTAAACTGAATGAGAGAATATCAAGAGAAGCAAATATTCCATCTCTAAATAAGATTAAAGCACCTGAAAGGTCATATTCTTGATTTTCTTTCTCCCAGTACTTGTCAATAACTTTGTAAATCCTATGAAGAGGGTATTGCTTCTTATCCGACCAATAACCTTCCATAGTTGTCTGAAAACCAGCAATATCTCCTCTTTTGCTCCTCTCATATAGCTCTAGGGCAAATTTCGACTTTTTGGTTTTCTTTTTAGACAGGTTAATCATCCTCCGAACTGCTGATACAGTCTTAATGCACATTCATTTATCATAGGTTGTATTGCTCAGGTAAATAAACCAATGTGCTACGGAATATTTAAGAAAAAGAGAGAGAACCCCTGGGGGTTCTCAAAATGTTTTCAATTATTATTTTCTTTTCTTGGCAATAATTGCGATAATTATCACAACACCGAGAATAGCAATAATAATCAACAACGTATTCAAATCAATTGGGAATTCTGATGTGGGTGACGGATTCACAACAACAATAACTGAATCAGTTGCTTCATATCCAGCAATATCAAAGACAGTTATTTCAACGATATGAGTCCCGACCTCGAGACTATCAAGATTGAATTCTACCTGTCCTCCATTCCAAATCTCATCAACCGTACTACTACCATTAAGTGTAATCGAGTAGGTACCAGGAGAGTTACCTGTTGGATTCCAGATTAGGCTATTACCTGTTTCTCCAGAAGTAAATTCTACATCTGATGGGCTATCAATATGAATCCGCATTAAATATGCCAATTGATTAACCCATATCTCATAGGCATCGGTGTATCCTGAATCATCAGCATCTCCCTGAAGGTAATCTTGTAGATACGAATTGTATAATGTTCTACCATTGTTACCTATCAATAGAGTTGTTTCGTTTTCTTGTTGACTAGCGCTATGACCAGCAATTGCTACTCCATCGATAACGTGGAGCAAATCACCTTTATCAGCGAAAAATCCAAGCTCATCAAAAGTTGTTGTTTCAAACTCAAATGGTTTATTGAATATTGGATGACTTTCATCCCAGATATAAAGGGGATCACTTGATAAAATATCATTTGCATATGCAAATCCAAGAGTTTCCCATAGCGGATGTTCAGGTGCTGAATCTACGTTATAATATGACATCAATAAATGCCCCCCATTAATAACGTAGTCATTAGTCAAATTCAGAATCGATTCTGGGAGAGAAAAGTTTGGCGCTTCGACAATGACCAAATCCCAATCTTGTTGTTGGAATGATAGGTTATATGCACCGGATGTGGTAACAAGCTCGAAACTTACCCCAAATTCATTGATTGCACGGACACAATAACTTGTGTAATAGTTAGGTACTGCATAATTAGTAAATACAAGAATATTTGCATCAGCTGCCGTAAGCCAACCGACCGATTCGATTGCAAGGTGGATATTGTTGACAGTGGTTAGACGGACGTCGTCAACCCAGTTCATATCGGCACCAACAATAATTCTTCCATTTCCAATTTCTTGAGCAGCATAAACTGCACTGCCGTTCAATGTTGCTAAAGGTTCCGCAGTTCCTGTTAAATTCAAGTATCCAAAAGTAGCAAATTCAACGGTAACTGCATTTTCAGTAGCTAAATGTGGTGTGATATTGACTTGGTGAGTACCTGATACATCAATATCTGAGGCGATTTGAATGTCGGTGAAGCTCAATAGCTGATTAAGCTGGTCATGCGGGATTATAAATGAAGAAAATATGTTCGATTCACCCAATACCCACAAAGAACCCCCATCGTTTACATAGTCTTCAACAGCAGTTCTCTCAGAGGCGGTGTAGTTAAGGTCTGGGCATATCTCAATTATTAGGTCGAATACTTCAAGTCGATTTAAGGTTAGATTTCCTGAAGAAGAAGGATATAACTTCTCTACAGTATAATCGAGAGCAACAAGAGTATCTCTAAGAGGTTCATAGAAACCTGGAAATGTTGTAAATTCATCATCCCAGTCATCAATTCCTAATCTTGGTTGATGAGTATAATCAAATGCAATTCTGGCCTTCGGTCTGGGGCAAAGCCAATTTATCGAATCTTCTACCAATTCAGTCATATCACCTGGAAAAATCTCCATATCACCGGGTATCTGAACCACTCGTCCACCACCTCGATTTAATGGATCCATAGCTAGAATTGAAACCCAATCGACTGTAGAAAGAGGTGAACCGAGATAGGTAAAATCAGCATGATTAAGCAATGCATTAAGAACGGTCGTATTGAAAGCACCCCAGGAGATACCTCCTCCGGATGTTGTATTGATTTGGTCATTAACCGCATAGCTTTGTGTTACAGGATGTAATTCGTCAATGACATGCAATGGTTGACTAATATAAGTCCAAACATCATCATACAGTTCATCTCCTACATAAGTATCAGAGATTATCCCAGAATACACAAGATATCCTATGACACTATCAACACTTAGAATAGATCCTCCGCCAAGCCAATACTCTTTGACTAGATTCACAGTATTCTCTCGTGGCAAGACATCAGGAATTACAAACACGTCATAAGCTGAAGGTTGCAATTCATGATTTAGGATATCATCATTATCAACTAAAGTTATACTAAATCCAAGGTTTTGAAGTACAGTGTACATAGCACTATAATTTGCTTGGTCGGCAATAGAAATGTAACTTGGTTTTGTCGAATTCAGTTCACTATAAAGCGCGACCCTAACATCTCTCTCAATTTGAGATGAAATAAAAGGATTATCAGGGCGTGCTGATATTTCTGTTATTTGTTTATTTTTTGATATCGATTGGTTGGAAACCATGGGTGCAACCATGGTGCAAACCAAAATTGTAATCGCGAATAGAGAAACAATTCTTTTCATGTCTCCACCTTAACTGATTGTTAGAATAATTACTGATAAATCTAACGAACTTATTGAGATGAAAATAGGCAGAGATTTATCTTTTCAAAGCTTCTTCTACTTCCTTTTTCTCTTTCTGTAGCTCTCTGCTCTCTCTAATTAATCTAGTAAGAGAACTTCGATAATAATCCTCAGATATTTTCTTTCTTGAAAAATCTCTTTCCAAAGCATCACGTTCTCGCTTAAGTTGAACCAGACGACTTTCAACTGATCGTTTTTTTACTATTAGCATCACTCGTTTTCTTTCTGGAGGTGTTCCATCAGGCACTAGGGAGGGAGGTTCAGATTTTAAGTCAATTCCTGCTTCTCTAAGCTCACGTTTTGCAGGACTGACCAAACGATTTGGATCTTTCCTTGCACCATATGTTGGTTTCATAGTAGATTTCTTTGAAGGATGTTTAGAAATACTCTCAGTTTTTTTCTTTGGGATATCTTTGCTTCTTATCACTTTGTCCCGCGTCTTGTGAGATTTTGAAGTTACAGATTTTGGTTCTCGCCCCCTGATAGATTCAGAGGAATCTTTACTACTACTGGCTTCAGACATATCCTTCATACAACATTTCAGAATCCTACCCTCATTTTTTGCTAACTTAGCAAGATATGCTTTGTATCTCTTAAGACGTTCTTGCGGTGTAAGATCATCTGACATGTATCACTCACGGTCCATCAATTGCTATTTCCACCTAGAAGAAAGAGTGGATAGAATCCCCTTGAAGATCTAACATCTAATCTGGATAATCTTTTATTAAGAGTATTCTGCGCAAGTGAATCAGTTGCTTTCCATTTTTTGGTATTATTTGTTTTTAATATACAGTTTTCAATTCTATTAGGTCATGGAACCAGGATCTAGAGAGAATAATCGTCGAATTAGATTTCCAACACTTAGACTTGCCAGGAAATACCAAGGCCAGAAGTAGAGACCAAAACCGGAACCTGGTACATTTGTACCTAGCCAACCTTCAAGAAATGGAAGTGCATCTTGTGGATTAAATGGAAGGATTGCTACGGGTTGTAGACCATAGAGGCCTGAAAGAAAATAATAGATAGCCAAAAAAGGAAGATAGAATATTAACATTGGTTTGCAGCGAGAACCCATCATTTCAGTCTGTATTCTTAGAATTCTTTGCTGTTCAGCCATGACCTCTTCAAGTAGAATAGGATCCATGGTTTTTCTTGCTTCATTATACTTGTTTCTCCATTCTTTCACTTGTTCCATCTTTTCTTGCATTTCTTCAAGATCAGTGAGTTTTGCAGTAATAATAGAAGAAACGAGAGCCAAAGCCATTCCAACAATAATGACAAAAAGTGCAGAAAAGGGCATTGTAGTGATTAGTGACAAACCATCTGTGATGCTTTGTGCCAGAGATGAAAAGAGGTCCATATAACATCCACTATTCACAATGGCAATAATTGTGGGTATTAAGCATTATCTTTTGTGTTTTTTATGATCTAGACTTCTTTTTTCAAGTTCCTCTTCATCAGTAAACGTTTGAGAGTTAGCTGATGTTTTAGCTGATTGGTACTAGTAAACGCTTATCGATTCGCGCCACGTTAGTATTACTGTAATAATATCTCAGTGTTACAAAATTATTGAGATTGTAAAATCAAGCTAAATGGTTGTGTTTTGTGCAATATTGGACAGATATATTTCCTTTTTGTGTAGTATCAATCCTTCCCTTAAAACAAACGTTTACTCTGTCAGACCTATAGGGTTTATATTGGAGTAACGTTTACTTTCATTAGTCAGCCGCCGGGAGGCAGACAACATATGATGATGTTCAAGCGAATGTTAAGAAGACAGGGTTTTTACCGTGTCAAAAACCAAGATGAGCCAGTCTACATGAAGCACAATGTAGGTATAGGTGGAATGTATGTTACTATTGCAAAGAAGAAAGCTCAGATTCGAGTTAGAGATCTTTCAATTGATGAAGAATTTTCCAGGGTTAAAAGACTAGAAGATTTCATCGTTGAATTGGAGGATGAAGCATATCAAAAGAAATGCGTAATAGTTAACAAGATGCGAGGAACTGGTTCCTGAGCATTGGAATTGGACGGAGACAGAAAAAGAAGAGAGATTGTAGGTAACCGCTATGGGCACCTACATTAGTCTCCTCCTATTCTTATTTTCTGATGATATTGAAGAAATTAGAATATTTTTTGAAACATGTCTATATACAAGATTACGTTCGCAGCTCTACAGTATTACAAGAGGTCTTCAAGACAAATCTTGTAGAAGAATTTTCGCTGGAATTGCAGAATAGATACAAGCAATTTGAACAGACATTATCAATTCGAAATCATGTTGCATTCTTTCTCAATATGACACCTGCATATTTTGCCCTGAAACTACCTTCGCATGAAATCTTATCATTAGTTGACAGACAAGCACAAGACATACCTTTAGAATCCATAATCCTAAATTGTATTCACGAGTATCTCACACATGATGAAGACATAGTTTCTACCTGTAATTTTGATATCACATTATTAAGCAGTACACAATACGCTCGACTTGTTCCAGATTTAATCTTGAAACGAATGGACAAATTACGCAATTGCAAAATTCCATTTATAGAAAAATCCAATGCTGAGAGAACAATCTATGGTATCAGTGATTTTACGAGAACATCTTTTGGTAGACGGATACTATTAGCTCTAGAAATATCTCCAACATCTGTATCAATTTCCAAGAAAAACTGGATTCGTATCGCTAAAGCTCTTGAATCATTAGAGATTCAACCAGATGAAATGCTTATCGAAAAGACACAAGATGAATGGTTTCAATATTTAGATACACTTTCAGAAAGAAAAGAACCGATTTTCGAGGAGTGTGTTACTCTTAATCACACATATGATCAAATCACATTACTTGAATCCCCAAATCAGAATATCAGACTAAAAGCATTGGAAAATCTTGAACATATTGAATGCATAGGACATATGTATCAAATGAGAAAAATTGTTGCCGAGGGAAGTATTAAACAACAACAGAAAGCTATCTCTATCATAGCTTTGACAGGTCTTCCATGGGTTGCAAATTATCTAACAAAATTACTACAAACTGGGAGAGGAGAAATAAGAAAAGCAGCAGCGAAGGCATTATCTGAATATTCATCTAAATCATTTACCAAAGGAATAAGAGACCTATCAAGTCAAAAAGAACAACTAGTGAAAGTTGGATTATTCTATTCACTATATGGGAAAGAATTGAATTTGGAAAGATTAGATTTTCTAGCAAGTCATAAGAATCCTCTAGTCAGATTAGAGGTGACCAAATCTGTGACATCAAGTGCGGTGAAAGAATTCAAACCAATTATTCGTAAACTCTTACTTGATAAAGAACGAAGAATCAGATTACAACTGGCTGAACAAATTCATTCTATGGAGGAGGAAAATGCAAGAATGGCAATTGAAACTCTTCAACATGATCCAGATATTGAAGTTAGAGAAACTGCATTAAAGAATGCAGAGAAACGTTGGAGAGAAGAGGAGGGTCTCAGCAGGTAAAACCTACTTCGTTTTTTTGAATTCTAGAGATTCTCGATTTGCATGGTCCCCTGTTGCACACCAAGAATCATCGTTGTATGTAATCGGTCTATTGAGACCCTCTGGATGCTCTGAGCACCCCACCCATTTGCCTTCGTGCCACATAATCTTTGTATGTGTATCCGAACTCCGGAGGTTTACACGTTCTTTCAGTGATGTTCTAGTCAGCCAATGTGTCAATATTTGAGATTATCGCAATATTGCCGGGAGGCTTTGCGATATACACAATATTGTATTTTCTACATAGGATTATCGCAATATAAAGGTTTTTGACACAAAAGATTTTCGGAAAACTCGACAACTATCCAAGTAATTTTGATTTTACATAACTAGGGATAATAGAAAAAATTGTTCCTCTAACAGACCGGATCCCTAAAAGTAATTCTGCGATTTTCCTCTGGTTCTTTTTACTACTCAAGAAACTGTTATTCATTCTATCAGATCCAGAATCCAAGAATAGACTTTGCAAACGCAACCCCCATTTCAAATCAGAACCAAATTCCTTCTGCCAAAGTTTGTCGTACTTTTTCAGAAAATCATCATCAAATCTTTTTTCCCTAGCTGCTTCTATTGCAACAGATGCTGCGATACGTCCCGCAAAAAGAGCATAATGGATACCCTCGCCCGTTATAGGAGAACATTGCCCACCCGCATCTCCAGCAAGGAGAATCCCATTAGCATGATTTGGAGTTACAGGTCCCGATAGTGGCAATACTGCTGCTTCGCGTTTAATTACCCGGTGATCATTCAAACGGTTTTCATGTTCTGAAATATAAAGTAGCAATGTGTTGAGATATTCGTTAAGATTCTTCTTTGCAGATTTCACCCTAGAAATTAACCCGCCTGTTCCGACAACAACGTGTTGCCCTCTTGGAAAAATCCATGCGTAACCTCCAGGTGAAAAGGTTTTTCCATAATAGAAGTCATTGACTGTTGGAATAGATTCATCAGTTTCTAGATGATACTGCATTGCGTAACCCATCTGACCATTATCCAGACGATTTCTGACGAGACCTCTCTTTAATGAAACTGGATTTGCACCACTGCAATCAATCACCAGCCCAGATGAAACCTGAAACTTCTCATCTCCAGACTGAACATTGCAAACCATTTTTCTTTGGATACGTTCGATGCTCGTAACAGAGCAATCAAAATAATGATTCGAACGAATTATATCAGCTTGTTTCAGCAAATAGGAACCCAAATCGCCTCGGTCCACATTTACACCAACTTGCTCATCAAATTGAACTATGACCGAGTCCATACCTGGAAATTTCATACGTACAGCTAAGACTGGATACGAATTAGGGATATCTTTCAAATCAAAATCATCTATAGCCCTACCTGAAACAAATCCCCCACAAACTTTGTTCTGTCCTGGTTTGGAATCTTCCGTAATTATCTGGAAATCAATTCCATTATGAGTTAGTATTTTGGCTGCTGCAAGTGCCGCAGGACCCGACCCAATTACAATTATTTCAGTATCTGATGCCATTACAAATAATGATGAAAAGAACCATCCTAATAATGTTCGCAGTATCAAGAAAACAAATGTACATGCTATTATCCAAGTTGTACACGTTTCGTCATTAATCAAAATAGAAGAAAGTAGTAACGTGTACACATAGAGGAGGGGAATCTATACACACCACTGAAATAAATTCCCGGGGCATTTCAGCTTTCTGTACACGTTACTTTTTCTAAAACACAATGTTAGAGAATTTTGGAACATTGAGCTTATGAATATAGAGAGGAGATATCCAACGTATGGACGAGTGAATGTATTCTGTGATTTTCAATTATCACATAGTACACGTCAGTTCTTTCTGGATAAACTATACGTTTACTAAATATAGAAGGTTGTATTATCTAACTCTTATTTGTAAGAAATTCGATCAGCAAAGTTAGATAGTACACTATCAGGTATTGAACCCTCCAAAGCGGCATCTGCAATAAGTTCCAATGTAGAGTCGAGTTCTAACACTTCTAGATTAGGATGAGAGAAAAAGGCAGATACATCTAATCGATCAATAGGATTGTTTGTAAGATAAAAATATTTGAATTTGCTGCAGTTTGTTAGAGGTGATATGTCTAATGTGGAAATCTGGTTATCGGATAGATCAAGACCTTGAAACTCTGAGCATTCAGATAACGGACTCAAATCTAAATTTGTTAATTGATTACCATATAATCCAAGAAGTTGTAGTTTGGGACATTTGCTTAATGGAGCAAGATTCAACTCTGTCAAATGATTTGAACTAAGATGGAGCTGTTCCAAGCCTTTGCAAGCAGAAATTGGAGAAATGTCAATATCTGTAATGAATAGCTCAGTTAATGCAATTTCTGTTACATCATCTATCATGTCAATGTCAAATTCTTCGCCTTGTGATAATTTTACCTTGAAGCTGACAGTGTTCAATGCTTTTTCCCCTTGCTTGTATGACGTTTCTACGTTCAGTCCCAAATTGAATGTGAGAAACAAGACTGAGACGTATTTTTCACTAATAACCGAAACTGTGATGAATTGCTTCCTAACAATGATTGTTTTAGATATCTGATCTAATGTTTCACATTAGATTACGGGAGGTTGGCTCTTATCTATATGACTCCATGGTGTTGGTTTTCCAGTGGTTTCAATAAATCGATGAATAACTTCTTTGATACCTTCTGGATTGGGAATTCCTTCCCAGATCATAGCTGGTTTATCAGCATTCTCAGTGTATATTTTTAAATCTCCAGTACCTACGCGCTCATGTTCTTCATCTTTTTCAATATCAATTCTAGTGATATCATCAAAGAAAATTCGTTTTGCACTTTTCCTTATGAATCCAGCATAAATTCGAACATTCCAACTTGTAATAATATACTTTGTTTGTCTACGAACAATCTCAGTAAAAATAACGATAGATGTACCGATAATGATTGCTGCTAATCCAGTTATCCAAGCAAATAATGTGTATTGAACATCCATTGGTGTTGTGATATTATACATAAGTCCAACTAAAGCAATAATTGTTCCCACTACATAATTGAGAACATTTGAAGTTCTACTCTGATAAAAAATATCAACGAGAAGTTCAACGTCTTTTGGCCTCATTTTGGCATCGGGCGTTTCACTCATTCTGGACACACTCACTTCTCCAACAAAACCGACTTATCAAGGTGTCGAAGCAGAAAAAGATTTGAGCCCGGTAAGTACCGGGCGTGGCATAAATAGTATCTTAGCTGGGATAGATTTCCCACAGAACATCACAAGCATGAACAAC
>WJMJ01000126.1 GCA_014728035.1 Promethearchaeota archaeon
TCACAAAACACCTCCAGGGTGGATTCAAAAAGATGGAACAGCATATCATGTCATCTCGTGTGCTAGATATCTAGGAGATTTTATGACGGAACAGCCTATGTTCCCAATGATCAGTGGTAGTTTATCGGAATCGCCACTACATGGTGCAAGCAACATAGAGGAATTGATATCAAAAATTGCCTCACAAGCAGAATTATTGATTGCGGAAGACGGCACAATCGGGACCGTAACATTTTTGATTAATGAGCAGAATTTGTGTTCAGTAATGTACAATTTCGAACTTGACATCCCGACTATGCTTGAGTATAATCTAGCAGTAGCTGCAGTACTGCAGCGGTACCCATCACAATTTTATGGTAGGGTCATTAGTCTCAATTTGATTCTGAATAATAAAGAAACACAAGAGGCTATATGCATTGGTGCTGGAGATCTTCGGTCTGGGGAATTTTGCCATCGCACTATCATGGTAATGAGAAATGAAGAGGACAATAGCGTAAGGTCATTATTCCGCAACGACAATAATCCGTGGTCACCAGAGAAGGATGGCATAGACTTTTTATTGGGACGATGCATCGTAACCGGAGACATATATGAATAAGAATCAACTTGCGGCCAAGCTACGTAAACTGGCGAAGTCCTATTATGATGGGCAACCACAAGTCTCAGACGCTGAATTTGACATGCTCAAAAAGCATTTGCGCGAGATTGACCCAGAAGATGAAACTGGATTCTTGTCGGAAGTAGGCGCACCTGTAAGCGGGAAAACGTGCAAACACAGAATCACAATGAATTCTTTGGATAATGTAAACAATGAGGCAGAGTTTAGGAAATGGTACGCCAAGCTGCCAAGTAATAAACAGTTGGTGGTGCAATATAAATATGATGGTGGTAGTATGGGTCTGGAGTATGATAATGGCAGTCTCACGAGAGGTCTTACGCGTGGCGATGGTATTACCGGCGAGGACCAGACAGCGAATGTAAAGAAGTGCTGGAACAGCGCATCTGGCGCATTAGGACTAGATAACCAAGAGCTTATCGAAAGTGGTCATGGCACCATAGACAATCTTAACATGCGATTCAGTGGATGTGCACGTGGTGAGGCCCTGGTTTTCTGGGAAGATTTCACGGCAGAGAATTTCCCCAATCCACAAAGAGAAGATGGCAGGGAGTCAAACCCTCGCAATTCTGCAGTGGGTGCTATCAGGAAAGACAATTCACCTCGTGCTAAGTGGGTTAGGATCATTTGTTATGATCTCATAAGCGATGATATGAATTTTGACACGGAAGTAGAAAAACTCAATTATATGAAAGAATTGGGTCTCCCGGTGTCTGAATTTCATATTTGTGACACAGCAGATGATGTGCTCGACATTTACAAGCACGTGCAGGAAAATAGACAAAATCTTCCATTTATGGTAGATGGTTTGGTTCTCAAGCTAAATGACATCCAAGCTCAAAAAGACATGGGTGTTCATAATGATGGGAGACCCAGGGGGCAAACTGCATTTAAATTCGAATGTATGGAAGCCATCACTACATTGCGTGAGGTAGAATTGGCTGTTGGTCACACCGGAAATATTACACTTCGTGGTCATTATGACCCCATCACTCTGGATGGGCGTACTTTTCAGCACACGAATTTGGACAATTTTGATCTGGTCAAGAGACTTGGTGTTGCTGTGGGAGACAAAGTCACTGTGCAAATTGCTGGTGACATTATCCCCAAGATTGTCGATCTTCACGAAATGGGCGAAGATCGACAGGAAATATCACCACCAACCACATGTCCATCATGTGGTGGACCCGTCAATAAAATTGGTGCGTTTCATAAGTGCACGAATGATGAATGTGAAGCCAGGGGGGTTCGTAAAGTAAGAAAGTGGGTAGAAACAGCCAAAATCAAGTATTACGGACCATCTATTCAGGAACAGTTATATAATTGTGGACTCGTGACAGAACCAGCCCATCTTTATACTGTTTCCACATTGGAGATGGGCAATATTATCGGCCACGGCAATGCTGAGCGTATTCGCGAAGAAATAGAACAAAAGAGAGAATTACCCCTTGAGGTATTTATGGGTGGATTGGGTATTCCCATGCTTGGTAGGAGACAAGCCATAAAGCTCATGGAATCTGGCATCGACACACTAGAGAAATTTCTTCTCTTGGATCCCATCAAAGGTGATGATGGCGTTACAGTAACCATTGATGGTGTCAGAACAAAAATTGAGGGATTCAAAGATAACCTCGTAGTAATTGCCAATGGAATCAAAAAGAGTGCCAAGACAATCAACAATCTGCTCGAATCTGGAGTTGAGGTAAAAACCACACCCAAACCACAACTGGACAATACAGATTCTCCCTTGGCTGGCAAAACATTCTGCTTTACTGGATTTCGGTTGAAGGGAGATGAAGTTACTCAATTCATCCAATTGGGTGGAGTAGAAAAGTCGAGTGTATCTAAGAAACTTGATTATCTAGTATGCCGTAATAAGGATAGTGCTAGTAATAAAGCAGAGAAAGCCAGAAAATATGGCGTCACTTTGTTGAATAAACAGGAATTTCTAGACCTCTTGGAAAGTGCAAAACCGCAATTTAAGTACTAGGAGATAATAATGACAGAAGAAAAGCAAGAAACCAAAACATCGGCAGCAAAAGCAACCAAACCTACTTCGAAGGAGGAATGGGTACAGTTCTTGGTGGACAAAAGAACCATCAGGTTCGTGCCCAACCCAGATATCGCCCTAGCAGTTAGCATGCACAATGACAATGGTGTGATGGTGGTTCGACTTATAGCCACTGGCAAGAGGGACGTTATCTCATTATGGGAACGAAGAAAGCCATGGGACAGAGTAACAGACACAGACATTAAAAAGATGGCCACACAGGCATATCAAAAATATACAAAAGTAGCTGCTATTATTAGGCAATAAGGATGATCGCTTGCTCAACAATTTTACGAAGTCTGCATTAGAAGTTGTTGACTCCGACAAAATAAA
>WJMJ01000127.1 GCA_014728035.1 Promethearchaeota archaeon
AACCCCACTTTAGACAAAGATACCATAAGGGGCATTTTTGGAGTCCTGGTAAATTCTACAGGACCGTGGGTGACGCGGATGTAGAAACAGTAATACAATACGTCCGTGAACATCAACCCCAACAAACCAGCTTGGATATTTTATCCTACGACAACCAACCGGGCTTCGTAAAAGAAGCTCCGGCATTCATGCCGGAGAGAACGTCACAAACCACTCATAAAAAATATTATTATAAAATTATCAATATTTAAATAGGAGGTGGGTATGTACATGATACTGTATTTTTTATAACAGGGAGGAAAATATTATGAAAAAACCAATTCGAAAAAAAATGTTCTTACTTACAACAGTAATTCTTCTGTTGTTAAACACTCCAGCCATCTACGCATACACTACCTAACAATCAACCACACAAATCATACCACAAAAACAAACTCCAACTAACCAACCCATACACTACAATGGCGCCATTATCAACCCCTGTAACAAAGATACTATCACCATGAACATGTTTTCAACAGAAACACCCCTGCCAGAGTTCATGGAAGAAGAAACCGGGCATCCTGACTTTGCAGAACTACTCAATCCCGAACAACCATTCCACATACGACTCTCATATCTCACCTATCAAAGCCAATTCAATCTCAACCTCGAAGATTTCAATTATGACGAAACAACACAACGATACCACTACCAACTCGGGGAACCATATACTTTTCTCAACGATGGCATCACTCTAGCAGTACTTGATTCTCTACACGTAATCTTCAAACTCTCATCACCATATGACATCTACTACCAATATGTTTTAGAAACCACGCCATTTGAATGGGATGAACACAACCACATGCGATGCGAAATATACGCCTCCCCACTTCTTATACCCGAAGGAGAGTATCTCGGACGTATTCTCACTTGTGAGGGGGCAGGAGAAAATCGAGACGACTTCGACGAATTTCTTTTAAAACAGGCACTAGACAACACTGGATCACCAACAGATTCAATGGTAGAATTCAACACCTCAGCAGGTATTTTCCAACGAGGATTTCAACTTCTCAGTTGTGATAGTGATGGCTGCTCATTAAGTGTTTCCTTCCAATACCCCTTACCACCAGAATACTTTCCCATCGAAGGAACAATCGACAGCATCTGGATAACTTCAGGATGGGAAGGATCACCCGGAGATGTCTTTGGCAGTTTACAAAAATTTACTGCTGAACCAGAAAACCTTCCACCAGAAACACCACAACAACCACAAGGACAACACGAAATTATCGTTGGAGATTAAGTAACATTTACCACGCAAACAACAGATCCCAACGAGGATCAACTCTATTACAAATGGGAGCTTCCATCAACTACAACAGATTGGATAGGACCCTACGACAGTGGCGAAACAGCAATGATTTATACCACATGCACACAAAGAGGATTCTACCCTATCAAAGTCAAAGCAAAAGACAGCTATGACCAACAGAGTAGTTGGTCAGAATCACTCCAAATTCATGTCATCATGCTTGGGGATATGAATGATGATGGTGCGATAAATGGTATTGATATTGAACCGTTTGTAATGGCATTAACCAACCCGCAAGACTATCAACAACAATTTGAAATGAATCCGCACCTTGTTGGAGATATAAATGGAGATGGTATTCTCAACGCTATGGACATTGATCCCTTTGTTGACTTGTTATACCATCATCTCAAAATCTAACACTTTCCTTCTTATATTTTTTTTTTGGAAAGAATTGGAACAAAATATTTTTTTTAAATTTTTATTTTAACATTTATCATTAAAAAAATATAAATACGAATAAACAATTACTCATCTAACTCTTTCTACGGGGAGGTAGAAAAGGATGAATAAACCTTATGCAAAATATGTTCTAGTTGTAGTAATACTGCTTCTGTTGAGTAGCATCGGAACTGCACCTCTACTTGCAAAGCAAAAAGGTCTAACCGAAACTCATCAACAAAGTAATGAAGAAACTGACAACTCTGATTGTTTCTGTGATTATCAACAAAATGAACAAATTCTCAAAGAGGGTAATCAACCATTGATGACCTCAGCTGAAGATGAAGAACCTGTTTTTGGTAATCGATATGAATTCAATGAATTCACCATCGTCGATGGATGGGCCAATGATGATTTTCTCGAATACAAAATCACCTGTGACTCAAACGAATACGGAGATACCATCGTGGTACATCTTCAAACAGGTCTTGCAGAGGATCTAACCACCATTGATTACCATGATTATATCAACATCACACTTGTTGGAGAATATGATGATGGAGATGAACTCCAAGGAATACAAGAACACTATCGACTTAACAACAATAACCAACAAGATGTTCAAGGTTTATCTGATAGTATCTATATTTCCTACGTGCCACTTGAACTTGAAGAAATCTATATTCTTCTGAAAGCCACAGACTCAACACCATTCTTAACAGAAGGAACATGGGTAGAAATCCGCGATAGTGATGAAGATATCCAAATCTATCAACAAGCAGGAGATTGTTCATTTAATGACAATCTAGATGCATACCAAGATGGAAAAGGGCTAGGAAGTCTCGGACAAGCTTGGGCTTTTGCAGATGGCTATCACCTTTCCTATAAAAACTTCCTTCGCTACCGTACCGATGTCTCGATGTACAACTACAAAGGTTTTTCACCATTGAAAAACACTGGACAACGAAAAGCAGATATCTTCTGCGGGGTCTCCTGGGCAGGCACCTGTGACGTCAACTCCGTCTGGCCAACAGGATGCGGAGACTGGGGCTACCATATTGGAACAGGTCTCTCTACAGAAACACCGCTGTATGGGAACAAAATCGCTTGTCAACGGCTAGCTAAAGACGGAACTAGTCTTGAAGAAGATTTCATGGAAAACGTAGCTGAAACCCTTCTCATTGATGTCATCCCAGAACTCGCCGAAGAACTTGCAGGAGAAGCAATCCTCCCACCATTTGCAGGAGAAATTTTCACCATATTACAATTCACCATCATGATGTTTGACACCGATGAATCTGTCTCGGGAAGCAGAATCATCAAATACGAAGATGTGCCCCTAGAACCAGATGAATACTACAGCCTTTGGACAAAACTCACGCTTATGGCGCGAGCTGGAGGAACTGCAAGCTCCTATGTGAATTTCAAATATAGTAACGATCCCTTTATTACTGAATCCAAGGAAAATAAACATCAAAAAGGAGCATGGCTGCATAACATTCTCATATACTATCACCCTGAGGATGCACCTGTTATTGAGTTACAAAAACCACAAGAACACACGCTACTTGCAAAAGATAATTCCATACAATTTAAAACACGGGCAACTGGTGGAACCGCACCGTATACCATTAAACTAGAACAAAAAACCAAAAACCAAACCGGTCACACCATTGCAACTACCACCCTTAACACCTGGAATACTATCCAAGATGGAACCACTCTCACATATTATACCAGTACTCTACCTGTAGGAGAACATTTGATAGTAGTCACAGTCACTGATAGCAACGGAGCCATTGATTCAGACTATGAAGTTATTGAAATCTTAGAACCGCCTGAAACCCCAACCATAGAAATATCCATACCAAAAGCCCATGTGTACGATCCATACCTGCTTCGATGGAGCAAAGAAAACCGGGCAGTGGAATATGAAATCAAAGAATCAACTGATGGTGGAAGCACCTGGCAAAGCATCTCAACCCAAAACTGGAATTTCACGCCACTAGTCCAAACTACTTTTGGAACCTACCAATACCAAGTTAAAGCCTATGATAAAATTGGACAACCCAGCCCTAGCTGGAGCAACATTGTCTCCATCACTATACAGTCAAAACCACTCAGCGCACCTCTTGTTAAAAACATGTCCTCAAGTCATGGTTCAGGTCAAAAATATGGTCTCCAATGGGAATATTTGCCCCTAACCGCTGGATACGAAGTGGAAGAATACCAATGGTTTAATGTAACCTCAGCAACTGAAGACACCATTGAACGAAAACTGATACAAAACATCAGTTTTGGTCCACACCATGAAGACGAACGCATTCAAGTGTATTATGATACTGAATACAATAAGACCTTTGTAAAATTCAAAACCATCAATTTCACCCACTCAATCACTGAGAAAACCACGTATGAATATCGCGTAGCAGGAAGAAAAGCAGATGGCACTTTGGGTAACTGGAGTCGACGGCAAACCACAGAAATCATTCCACCTCCACAGAGTGCTCCACGACTACTTCATTTCACCAACTCAGTAGCAAAAAATGTGTATTATTCATTATATTGGATGGGTAGGGTCAGTGATGCAGAATGGTATCGTATTGAAGAAGACACATCTACCTCCTTCAATCCCTCAAGTCCAAATTATACCCAACGACTTGCAGGTTCACTCGCTGAAGGTGTTACCTTTTACCACGTGCCCCCAAGTACAACTACCTATTATTATCGAATAAGAGCCGAAAACGCTGGAGGTCCCGGACCGTGGAGTAACGTTGTCAACCGCACGATTACCGTTAACGCCAAACCTGAAAAACCCATCCTACACGCATCCTCCTTAGTCGTATCTTCTGGTGAACCATTCAATCTCAGTTGGAATGCAGTAAATGGTGAACGAGGATACCTCTTGGATGAATCAAAACATGGGCCTTACAACTTTACACAAAACGACCTCTGGGGAGTGGGTCATTATAGTAAAAAGATTGTGAAAACCTGTGAGGATTCCACTGAGTATTCCTATCGAGTTCGAAGTTTTAGTCCAGATGGAGGATACGGTGATTGGAGTAATATTGTTACTGTTCTTGTCATTGGTACGAAAGCACCAGAGACACCAGTATTATATGATCCAGGTCGATTTAGTGCCAGTCATCAGGCATATGATCTTGAATGGAAGGTCACCACAGATAATGCGTATATTTTCATTGAGGAAGACACTGATTCATCGTTTTCAAATCCTTATCGATGGGGTTCAGTTGACAGCTCGGATACAAAACTTTCTGATACCCATTCAAAAATAACCAAGACTGAATCGGAATCCGCGAATTATTATTATCGTATACGGGTGAAAAATGGTCATGGTTATTCACACTGGAGCAACATTGTTTCCATGCAAATACTCGTACCAGATTGCGACCAATTAGGGTGGTCAATACCAGTAGCTCCACCCGTGATCACAACACCTGCGCCATTTGCAACAATCAACTCTTCTCAACCCTTTTGGATCAATTGGACTTCAGTTCTTGATGCTTCTTTTTACATTCTTGAGGAAGGAGAATTTTATGGTGGAATCTGTCAATTCAGTGGCAATGAAGTTTACAACGGACCAAACACCAGTGTACAACTTATGCGACCACAATCCATGATGAATACGCTCTGTTATCGCGTGAAAGCAGGTAACCTCTGTGGTTTAACTGGTTTCGATTCAGTACTTCCATCAATTCAACTTACCCTTATTCCAATTGGTGGAGGTGGAGGAAGCTCAGGAGATGGAGAACCACATGATGACTCCGGACAATTTGGCACTATCATAGATCTTTTCCATGGTTCATTTGCAGGAATCCAACGACTGGAGGAAAAACTCACTGACCCTCAGTTTGGTCATCTCATTGAAAACCGGTTTGACTCCATTGATGTTGATGGTAGTGACGGTCAAGATCAAGAAGGAGAACATGGATTCATTGACCGATTAGGCACGATTATCCGAGATTTCAATGGTGACAATACCCTTGACCTCATCAAAATTGAAGCAGGAGGCATCGTCAAGGTGCTAGATGAAACAGGGTCCACCATTGTCGAATTATCCGGTATCGGATCACCCTCAGGTGTATGTACCGGTGATTACGATGGAGATGAGCAAGTAGATTTACTAGTTTCTAACTATGACGATGACACCGTTGTAGTCTATGATGCATCTGGTACCCTAATTGATATGATTACAACAGGTGTTCAAACACCTCAAGGAGTTGCCTTTGGAGATTACAACAACGATGGGGTTAACGATGTAGCCATTGCACAGGGAAGCACAGGAACCGTAAGCATCAGAAGTGTCACTGGTGCGTTTATCCGAAATATTACCCAACTTGATCACCCACAAGCAGTATGCATACAGGATTACAATGGTGATGGATACCAGGATCTTTTGGTCACGTGTGCTGACAACTCACAGGAAGTATTCTTTGGTACGGTCGACCAACCGGGTTACCTATACAATGTCACCACTTATGATCCGTACAACACTATAATAAATGACACTGCAAGAAACCTTCCACTTCCTTGGAAAAGTCAACTGGATATGTGTGAGGTCTACTATGAACAAGTCCTTATCAAACTCATGGGCTCACTAGGAACTGAAGTAGGTGATTTCAACAATGATGGAGTATTAGAATTAGCCGTTGTCGAAGGACCAGAGGTCCTCATTTATGACAAAGACGGCAGTATCCTACAAATCTATGCAGGTCTTCCCGCGCTCCCAAGAGATGTAGCCCTCGGTGATCTCACAGGTAATGATGAATGCAACGTAGCCATCACCATGGAAAACAATGAAATCATTGTGTTCGATAATCAAGGAATTCCTGTTGACATCCTCACTGGTTTTGAAGACCCTCGTGGCATTGACATTGGTGATTGGAATGGCGATCAACAAAACGAGTTTATCGTAGCACAAGCCGACAGAATCACTATTGAAACCATGAACACAATGCTTGAAGAAATCACGGGGGTAGTAAATCCACAAGGAGCTTATATCCAGCCTGGTGAAGGTGGAAATGAAAGCATTGCCTATGCTGCATGGCTAGAAGATTGGAATGATAATACACCACATATCGGCATCCGCTATCAACAAAGCCCACCATATCAACCCCATACGCCATCACCCTCCGATGAGACCAAACAGGTATCATTACACCCATCCCTATGTTGGACCGGTGGGGACCCTGATGATAGTGTACTCTACAATATTGCTGTGGGTGACCAATTTACCTTAGAAACCATTACATCTGACTTATCAGAAACCACTTATCCATTGGCAGATCTAGAACTCAACACTTCCTACTACTGGCAAATCACCGCACATGATGCACAAGGGCATACTATAAGCAGTCCACTGTGGAAATTCACCACACGATCAAACACTGCACCGGATACACCACATACTCCGTTACCATCCAATGAAGCCATAACAGTACCGGTATCCTCTGAAATAAGCTGGAGTTGCAGTGACCCAGAAGATGATAATCTCATCTATGATGTATACCTAGGTACACATCCAACGATGTTAACCCAAGTACAATCACAAAGCTCTGTCATGAATTATAATCCGAGCATCTTAGAATATGATACCACATACTATTGGAAAGTTATTGCCCAAGATTCCTTTGGATACACAACTTCTAGTCCCTTATGGAGTTTCACCACCGGACAACCAGAATCCATCATCCCTGTCGGATACTGGCGATTCAACGAGGGAACTGGATCAACCACTGAGGATGAAACCACCTATGACAACCAGGGAACACTGAATGGAGCCACCTGGACGCCACGAGGAGATGACTATGCTTTACACTTTGATGGAAATGCAGATGTCACCGTATCACATAATGATAGCATTGATATAACTGAACCATTCACGGTAGAAGCATGGATCAAACTCACTGGTTCAAATCCAAATTATGCCATTGTTGACAAATACCAATACATCAGTGGAAGTGATGAACGCGGATTCACCTTTTATGTTTCAAATGGAAAACTAAGATTGTCTGTGTACTCTGAGGGCACTCAAGATGGAGCTATGGGCACGAGTGAACTCCGTGATGATACTTGGCATCATGTGAAAGCAGTTTGTACTGGAAATCAAATTTTATTATATGTTGATGGAGGCCTAGAAATAGAAACCTCATCAACGCTTCTTCCACTTTCAACAACCAATCACCTCGGTATTGGTAAACGACTCTGTGGATGGGGAGGATACATGCCATTCTTTGGAGATATTGACAATGTTCGTCTTACTAGAATAAACAATCCACCTGCTACGCCATCGAACCCCACACCACTTCATGGAGCATCAGAAATTCCAGTGGATATCACATTGAGTTGGGTGTGTTCAGATACTGACTATAGTGATCAAATTACCTATAACGTCTACTTTGGAACATCACAACCACTGCAATTGTATGCACTTAACCATCCACTCACCAGTGTCAATTTACCAACACTTCACTATGATACTACTTATCAATGGCAAGTCATTGCTAAAGACAGTTATGGTGCAACAACTCCAGGACCACTTTGGCAGTTTACCACAGAATTTCCAACATCTCCACCCGATATTGTGTATGTCGATGATGACTACCATGATGGAGGGGACAATGATGGTCACCTCTGGGGATATGATGCCTTTGACAGCATACAAACAGGAATAAACGCAGTCAATGCTTCAGGTCTTGTTACTGTGCTTTCAGGATTGTATCAAGAACAAGTCACCATCGACAAACCAGTCACCTTGTTTGGTGAAGATAAAGACACGGTGATAATTGATGGACAAAACAATGGTAATGTACTGATCTCTACAGCTGATCATGTAGACCTTAGCCAGTTAACCATTTTAAATGCTGGAACAGAATATAGCGGAGTTGTCCTTGATGGAACCAACAACAACACCCTATCCGATTTAGCACTCACTGGAAACGGAAATGGTATCCTTCTGCAAGGATCTTCATATACTCAGATCTCTGATATTTATGCCTATGAAAACTCAGATGATGGCATAGAACTCTATCAAGGATCCAATTACAACACCATTGAAAATAGTACGTTTTATGAAAACGGAGCAGCAGTATTCATCTATACTAGTCAATATAACATTGTTCAATACAATACCATCATCAATAGTACTGGATTTGGTATACAACTTTATGATGGGGCAGATTACAACACCATCCTACAAAATACAATAACAGGAACTACAAGAGAAATCGATCCAAATGAGCCTGTGTATGGTGATGCGATATGTCTCTTTTATTATTCCAGTCAACCAATACAAGGATGTCTCATTGAAAACAATGAACTCTCCGATAATATCCGTGGTATCACGTTGAGACAAACACAGGATTCAACCATTCGAAACAATATTATCCAAAATAGTACAGAAATAGGAATCAAACTCTACGGCGGAGCAAACAATAATCTCCTCTATCAAAACATAATACTATATAATTTCATACAAGCAGAGGATGAAGGATCAAACCAATGGGACAACGAGTATCCAAGTGGTGGAAATTTCTGGAGTGATTACGCCGGTTTTGATCTATTCCATGGAGCCGACCAATCCGAACCTGGAAGCGATGGCATTGGAGATACACCCTATAATATCAGTGGGGGGTTCAACCAAGACCGATATCCACAGATGGATGCTTTGTTCACCCCTAACCTATACATAACTACAAATCTAGGAGTTTTCGGGCAATCAACTAATGCAAGTTTTGCGTATGGACTCAATGAAAACGGTCAGGTAGTGGGAAGCTCTGGTGAAGAATATGGGTTGCAAGGAGCATTTCATTGGGAAAACGGAGTACTCACACCACTAGGAACACTTGGTGGGCTCTGGAGCAGAGCAGAAGCGATTAATGAAACCGGTGCCATCACTGGTAGCTCCCATACTCCACTATGGCGAGTACGCGGATTCATGGATGACAACCATCTTATTGAACCATCTGATGAACTCGGTGTCTTACCCAATGGCAACGTCAGCTACGCTCATGATATCAACAACCAAGGATACATCGTTGGAACCTCCTATGTAGAACCCCATCAATGGCAACCTCCTCATGCATTTCTTTACCATAACACTACAGGGATGAATGATCTTGGAGTCCTCACGGGATACAACAGCAGTGTTGCCTACGCAATTAACAACAATAACTGGGTGACAGGAACCTGTGCAATCACCGATGATTATGGCATGCATTCTCAGGGGTTCCTTTGGGAAGAAACCATGGGGATGATTCCATTAGAAACCCTCCCTGGAACTCTTAATAGTTATGCAAATGACATCAACGACCAAGGACAAATCGTAGGATACTCTCACACTGATACCACACAACAAGCGTACCTCTGGGAAAACTCCAACGTCATTGAGCTATCTAACCTCGGTGGGCCAAAAATCATTGCTCGAGCCATCAACAACCACGGACAAATTGTAGGTTCAGCACTCACCAGTGAAGGAGCATTTCATGCAGTTCTTTGGGAAAATGATGAGATTTATGATCTTAACTCACTTCTTCTTCCAGATACAGAATGGGAACTCACTGAAGCATATGACATTAACAACAATGGGCAAATAATAGGACATGGGACATACCAAGGCCATGTCAGAGCATTTCTCCTGGATCCCTACAGTCAACCACAGGTATGGATCACCGAACCTATGGCCACCAGTTATCTATATGAACCGGAGTGGGAAATTGCAGTGATCACCGAACAAAACATAACGGTAAAAGCCAAGGACATCGGCGGCTCACATGATATAGTATCTACCTTATTTGAATACTCTGACGATGGACAAACCTGGTATGAGATAGGTGTGGACACCTTTGGAGGTTTTGAAGGAATAATTCATGATGAATATGAACATACCTGGTGGGGACCAAATAACAGAGTTGGCGATGAAGGATGGAGTGTCTTCTGGAATATCACATTATTACCTGAAGGAGATTACTATCTTAAAGCCACCATGACAGATGAGCTTGGAACTACTGGTGAAAACATTAGACCAGTTCATATTGACCGTGTGGAACCACTGCCAACTCTTATTTCTCCAGCGAATTTAGATGCAGTGAGTGGAACAGTAAATTTCACAGCAACTACTTTAGCTGATGATATCGTACAAATGGATGTATATTTGATCAATGCAAACTATGTTGAAGAAGGAAAAGGTGGGCCTTCATCAGGATGGTTCCGACAAACTGGTTTAGGTGGTGCTACACAAACAAAACCTGGCACGTGCGCGCCCACTGCTGCTGCAAATGGATTGGCCGGTCAACAAGACAATAAAATCTATCCTGAGGGTAGAGCGGGAGATGATCAAGCTCTTGCTGATGAACTAGAAAAAATAATGGGGACTACTGACAAAGGAACCAATGCGTGGAAGAAAAATACTACTGATGGCACCTATGAAACTGATAATATTGGAGATGGACTGAAATCTTGGCTTGAAAAACGAAAGGTAGGATGCAGTAATGATACAGGGTATGAAGTGAAAACGTACAGAACAAAAGTAAAAGTAACACCAGGTAAACCTGATCAAGTGGTTCCAGGAAGTAATACAATCACTTTTCAGGCATATAATAATGAACTGAGGAAAAACCAGTCTATTATTCTCTGGGGATCCTATTTTGACTGGAATTATAGCACCAATCCACCAACAATTGAACCAAATGGACATGCACATGCTCTCACTGGGAAGGGAGCTAACTCAAAGGAAAGCGACATGGGTCCGGGAACTCATGAAATTGATGTTCTTGATACTAATGGACAAACATGTACCACCACCTGGTATCCCATGGGTGACGGCCAGGGAAATACGTATAGTGCTTTTGAATATCCACCAGGGTCACAGAAATGGTTTGTCATCTTGGGTATGTGGGCAGTCTCGCCGAAAGGGCGAGGAGGTGGCAGCAGTTCTACAGGTGTCGGGGTTGATCAAGACCCAAGTGATGGCCTTGCAATTAGTGTAGACACCACGAGCCCAACAATGGGGTTAACTGATGGTTTTTACACATTTGTGGTGGAAACTACAGATGCACAAGGCTTCATTGGATCAGAAACTACAACACTCTTAATTGATAACACCAAACCTGTTTCAACAATCACTCCGCCCTCTGGAGATATAACACAATTAACTCCTCTCCTACTTCATGCAGATGATGGACAGGGTGCAGGTGTAGACTCCATACATTATTCAATCTATCATAACGGACTATGGTACCTTGAAGATCAAAGAGAAAATGATTCAATAGAATTTACTTTACAAGATATAGATATTTATGAAGGTCAAGTAGACATTGAATATTATGCGATGGATGCCGCAGGAAACATAGAAGAAATAAAAAGCGCTACCTATGTAGTCATACCCGAAGGACCTGCTCCTTGGATTACCCAACCCATGGCCATGGACTTCTTATATGAAGAAAACTGGACCATTGCTCCAGTGACCGATGACATCATCACCATTAAAGTCAAAAATCTCATTCATGGACAACCCATTATCAACACAACCTTTGCCTATTCCGATGATGGAATAACATGGATACCTATTGGATATGATGATACTGAAGCATT
>WJMJ01000128.1 GCA_014728035.1 Promethearchaeota archaeon
ATGATTTGCAGAAAAGATTCCAGGTTCATATTCAAATTCCGCAAGTGTGTATTGCTCTGGAATTGATGTGAGCCGAGCAGAAAGGTGATTTGACATGAGCCAGATTACAACATCCTGTTCAGAATAAATCCGCACTTCTACATGTTCCCAATCGCCAAGATGTTCTCCCAATCCAAGAGGTGCTCTTGGAAAACGATTGTAACGGTACCAGAACCAGTATCGGATTTGAGTAAGAGTTGAATTTTTCCAGAGCTCAAAGTAGCAAGGAGTCTTTGGATTGAGTTTCTTAGGTGATAGATCTTTTTCAAATTGATCCCAATCATCACTGAAAGTTTGATAGGTTTCCTCTGCATCACTAGGATAGCAGCAATATTCTCCTTCTCTTGGGTGAAAGAGGAGGATTGGAGCATACTCACGAACTAAGGAAAAATCAACATCTTCGGACATTATTATAGATGCAGATATACTACAATAAGAATGTTTTAGAAAGAAATCACAAATCGGGTTTTGGCTGGTGAGGCCAAAACCCCCGCATGTGAAGTGAAAGGAGATAAAGGTAAAGGTGTATTACCTTCACGTATGTATGGGTGTAGAAAATATAATAGTCTAAAGTTAGAACACGGATTTTCCTTGTTTTCCATTTTTGTTCTGATTCTCGAACGAAAAATTCCAATTCTGCAAGAGAAAAAGGATGGACAATAAGTCCATCCAAGTCATCCTATTCAAGAACGAGTTTGTGAAAACAAGTGCGCTTATTCAGATGACAAGCAGAACCTTTTTGGTCAACCAAAAAGACCAATGCATCGTTGTCACAATCAGTAAAGATTTGTATTATCCTTTGGACGTTACCAGACGTGACTCCCTTCTTCATAATTCGTCCCTTAGACCGACGATAATAGTGTGCATATCCGGTTTTTTGTGTCAATTCTAAGGCAGCTCTATTTGTATAGGCAAGAGTAAGAACCTCCAGAGTATTTGCCTCTTGAACCACAACTGGAACCAGACCATTTCCTTTTTGGAAATCGATCTCGTCAATTCTGATGTTCATAGTCTCACCTCCAGATTGTTTTCTGAAAGAAAGTGTTTAACATGGGGGATTGGAAATTGCTCAAAGTGGAAAACAGATGCCGCTAGAGCAGCGTCGGCCATTCCAGTTGTAAGGACTTGGAGAAAATGCAATGGGTTTCCTGCACCACCACTCGCGATGATAGGAATATTCACAGAGGAGGAAACATGCCGAGTGAGGAAAATATCATATCCATTTTTTGTTCCATCACAGTCCATAGAAGTAAGGAGAATCTCACCTGCACCAAGCTCTTCACCTCTTATCGCCCAATCCAAAACATCAATGCCAGTTGGAATGCGTCCTCCATGAGTATAGACCTCCGTATATCCAATCTGTTTCATATCAGGATTTTGTGAGGTTCGTTTGGCATCAATAGCCAGAACCACACATTGCGACCCAAAAATCTGAGAGATTTCTTCAATGATACTTGGCCGATTTACAGCAGCAGTATTTATGCAGATTTTATCAGCTCCCGCCTCAAGTAGTAATCTAGCATCTTCAACAGAACGAATTCCACCACCCACAGTGAAGGGAATATCCAATTGAGAAGCGACTTGCTTTACAGTTTCTATGATGGTATTTCGTGCATCTGATGAGGCAGTAATATCCAAGTATACTAGCTCATCAGCTCCTTCACAGCTATAACGCAATCCTAACTCAACAGGGTCTCCAGCATCTTGGAGGTCAACAAAGTTCACACCTTTTACGACACGTCCCTTATCCACATCAAGACAGGGAATAATTCGCTTTGCAAGGGTCATGATGTAACCTCCAAAGCCAATATGACTTCTTCAAGTGTTACTAATCCTTCATAGAGCGCACGACCGATTATTGCACCATATACACCAACCCCTGCAAGTTCTCTCAAATCATGTAACGAAGAAACACCGCCCGCAGCAAGAATATTTACAGATGTCGTTTTGCAGAGGTGTCGAAATACATCTACATCACAACCACTTAATGTGCCATCACGTTCAATAGCGGTTACTAAATAGGTTTGAAAATCACACTTTGAAAACAAATCAATTGCTGCTCCAACCTGTATAGTTGTTGATTTCTTCCACCCATCAATTCGGATAGAATTATCAATATAATCCAAACTGATGATTATTCGTTCAGAACCGTAGTCTTCCTTGAGTCGAAGTAGACAGCTCAGATTAGTCAAAGCCATAGAACCTACTATAATTTTGCAATTATCATAGCGAAGTAGATATGATGCACTTTGATAATCTCGGATTCCACCCCCAATTTGTAACGAAACTGAGCTTGATTCTAACATATCTAGAATGAGTGGCAGGTTTGATCCTCTTCCGGTTGCTGCATCCAAATCAATCAACTGTATAGTATCAACACCAACATCAATCCAATTATCAAGAACCTTCTGCGGAGTTCCCCATTTCGAGTAGTTAGTTCTTTGAGAGGGGTTTCCTTGGTATAATCTAACAACAGAATTGCTCATCAGGTCTATTGCAGGAATGACCTTCATGACCGACCCTCCTTTGCAATTTGGACAAATCGTTCAAGTATGTGGAATCCTTGAGACCCCGATTTTTCAGGATGGAATTGAGTGGCAAATATTGAACCATGTTCGATTATTGCAGGGAACTGAATCCCATAATCTGTAATGCCAGTTATGACACTTTGATTCTCTGGTTGAGCGATGTATGAGTGTACAAAGTAGAACCAAGACGCATTGAGAGACCTATCAAGTATTCTACTGTTTCGATCTAACCTCACCCTATTCCATCCCATATGAGGTGTCTTTAGAGATGTCGGAAGTTTTTCAACCCGTCCTTTGATAATGTCAAGTCCTGTTGATTCACCCTCTTCACTGAATGAAAAGAGTAATTGAAGCCCTAAGCAGATTCCCAATACGGGAATTGACGATTCAATCAATCTTTCAATTTCATTCACTGCAGGTTTGATGGATTCAATTGCGGACCCAAAGTGACCGACACCCGGAATGACCAAGCCATCACAGGAGATATCAGCATCAACGGATGCTACACGCGCCGAAACCCCAGTACGTAGTAGTGCATTTTTGATGCTGAAGAGATTGCCAGCACCATAGTCTAGAATTAGTATCTTGGTCATCAAAGCACCCCCTTCGCACTCGGTATCTCTTTGGTCTGGACGGAGATACCCTCTCTGAGTGATAGAGCAAGGGCTTTGAAAACCGCCTCTACTTTGTGGTGATCATTCTTTCCATATTGAACTAAAATATGTAAATTGAAGCAAGCTGAGTGTGCAAAGGTTTCAAGGAAGTGCTTGATGTCCTCTGTTGGTATATCTTCTATTATTCTTCGCTCAAGCGGGATATTTGCAACATAGTATGAGCGTCTAACCAAATCTAAGACAACTTGTGCTAGTGAGCAATCCATAGGAACTAACGCACTACCAAATCTCTGGATTCCAGTCCCATCACCTAAGGCTTGTCGAAATGCTTGCCCGAAAACAATAGCAATATCTTCAATGATATGGTGTAGTAAGTCTCCAGATGCCTGAATCGTGACATCAATTCCACTGTGTACACTCAAGGAGTTCAGCATGTGCGACAGAAATTTGGATGGAGTACAAATGATAGATTCTCCACTACCATCAAGATTAACTTCTACAGAGACCTTCGTTTCTCTGGTTTCTCGTTCAACTATTGCTCTTCTCATTTTAGAACCTCCTTTAATGCATCCAAAAATCGAACCATCAGATTTGATGGAGCAATAGTAACACGAAGGCAATTGGAATACTGTAGAACAGTCCCTATGTCACGAACTAAGATTCCGCTTCTCATCAACTGTTGTTGAATTTCTGTGGAATTATTCCTAGCACTGAAGAGGAGAAAATTTGTTTCAGATGGAAATGGCAACACTCCAGAAAGGGATTGAAGACTATCAAATGTTCGAGACCGCTCTCTTCTCATCTGATTATCAGCATCAATAACCAGCTCAAGATTATCCAAGAGAGCTAATGCCACCTCTACTGAAAATGTGGATAACGGAAAAGGCTGTTGAACTCTCTCCCGTAAAATAGTCATTAGAGATCGGTCTCCGATTGCATACCCAACTCGAAGACCAGCAAGCCCAAACGATTTTGATAAGGTTCGGAGTATCACGAGATTCGAATAAGTAGACAACAACGGGGAAGTTCGAGGATTATCAATCAGATACGCCTCATCAAGAAGAACAAGACAATCTGATTCTTGAAGTAAGATTTCAACATCATCTATACTCTGTTGATTACCCGTGGGATTATTGGGAGAACACAAGAAGACGATCTTTGTTTCAGGTCTGATTGAATTCAAGATAGAATCAATATTCAAACTAAAATCTTGATTCAATGATACTTGTGAAAAGTTGCACCCGTGAAACTGTAACACCCTTTTGTACATTGAGAATGTAGGAGTTACCACTATAGCATGGTCATCTTGTGACAAAACAGACCGCACAAACAACTCGATAAGCTGGTCGCTTCCATTACCAAGTAAAATCTGATCCGCATCTGTACAATTCATAGAAGCCAATTTAGAACGGAGAGTATAGATGTCGGATTGATACTTGCGCGGATCATAAGAGTCCACAGTTTCAAACATCAATTTCCTAAGGGAAACCAAGTCGATAAACAAGTTCTCATTTGCTGACAAATCAAGATAATCCTGAATGCCCAAAGATTCCGTTATTGTTGTTCTATAAATCGAGGTGCGTTTGGCAATATCTGAAATGAGACCCATCCATCTCCGAGATTGGAAACTCATTTGGGAAACCTCCCTTTTGTCGCAGAACCGTGGCTCGGAAGACCCTCACATTCTGACAGGATTTGTACATTATCCGACACCTTACGGAGTCCATTTTCAGTACACTCAACGATAGCATATGTTCTTACGAAATCAGCAACCGAGAGATGAGAATAGACATTTCCGTATCCTCCAGTTGGTAAGACGTGATTTACTCCTAAACAATAGTCACTAGCCGCTACGGGGGAATAACCACCAATCAAAACCAGACCTGCAGTCTTGATTTTATCCGCATCAAATCTGGCATTAATTGTCATAATCTCCACATGTTCAGGAGCGTATTGATTAACAAAATTAAATCCCTCAACAAGATTTGAGCAAACATACACTAGACCATTATCATTCAAAGACTGACGGATTGTCCAAGATCGAGGAAGGTTCAAGGTTATCTCTTGCAATAGACGAATGACATTGTCAGCTAATGCGTCTGAATCAGTGACCAGAACTGCTTTGGCATCCGGATCGTGCTCTGCTTGAGATATTAAATCGAGAGCAATTAGTCTAGGATTAGCAGACTTATCCGCAATCACAAGAAGTTCGCTAGGCCCAGCTAGCATATCCACGGGCACATCGATAGATACCATTCGTTTTGCTGCAGTCACATATCGATTCCCAGGACCTACTATTTTATCTACTGGGTTTATTGAGGATGTACCATAAGCAAGTGCGGCAATTGCTTGAGCCCCACCAACCCGATAGATTTCTGTTGCTCCACAGATGTCAGCTGCAACAAGAGTGAGTGGATCTATTTCACCATTTGGACCAGGAGGAGTACATATCACAACCCGCGATACCCCAGCAACAATAGCTGGTACAACGGACATCACAACAGAACTTGGATATGCAGCAGAACCACCTGGAACATAGCAACCTATGCTTCTCAGAGGAGCGATGGCATTTCTAATACCAACACCCTCGATTGTGATGCCATATTGTAATCGAGCCAATCCAACTTCATAGTGATGGGCAAGTCGTTTTTTCGACTCGCAGATTGCATCCATGGCATCTTGATTAACTAATTTGTAAGCTAATTTGATTTCTGTATCCTTCACTCGAATACGTCCAGATATATCGACTTGATCATAGATCTTTGTGAACCGTAAGAGTGCCGTATCACCCTCACATCGAACTGATTCAACAATCTCAGATACATCTGTATCCATCACATTGCGTCCTCGCACCGAACGAGGCCAACGTGAGTCCAGAATATATTGAGGTGTTTCATTGACCTTACAGATAGAGAGAGGCGGATTCTTCATGATTCAACACCTCTCAGTGCCGAAACATCTTCCAATGATAGAACCTGTCGGGGTTCGTATACGACTAGCCCTTGAGCTAATTTTCGAAGTAATGGAATAAAATGCAGGTATTCACTTCTATCGATGACTGTATTCAATGCAACCCAATCATCATCTGATAGCGGGGATATAGTAGGTTTCTTGAGACCCGGAAGTTGCTCCAGAAGCACCTCAAGGTTGGACTTTTCCACATTCACAAATATGTGTAAACGTTTTCGCCCATCTATGACACCACCTAAAAGAGTGGCAATGTCAAGAACCTTCTCTCGCTTTTGAGGTTCTGATAGAACTGATGAATTGCATATTAGAACAGCACTAGACTCCATCAGTACTTCAATAACCTTCAGTCCGTTCTGACGAAGAGAAGTTCCAGTATCCATTACTTCGACGATAGCATCTGCCGCAATAGGTGGTTTTGCTTCCGTTGCTCCAAATGAGAGATATACAGCAACCTTGTCATTCTCACCTTTTCTCCACCAAGGTGTGATAATCAGAGGTTCTTGGTTTCCAAAGAGTTCGTGATATGCAGCATTATTCTGAATTGCACGTGATGCAAGATTGGGATATTCTGTGGAGATTCGAAGAGTCCTTCTGTCATTTGCGAATGTACGGATTAGGTCCGATAGTGAGCAAATTTCAGACATGCAATTCTGAATTGCAACAACAATTCGTACCTTAGAATATTCAAGATCTAATAGGGTTTCAACTTTCACGCCAGTTTCAGCTATCCAGTCAGCACCAGTGATGCCCACATCTTGAATCCCTTCAGCAACGTAGATGGGAATCTCCTGTGGGCGTAACACTCTCAGTTCAATATGGTGATCATTAATGGATGGTTGGTAGGTACGAGAACTACCGGAAATAGAATATCCTGCACGACTCATAGCTTTGAGTGTGTCATTCATCAAGTGCCCATTTGGAATAGCAAGTCTTACCTGATCCATAATTTTTCACCTAGAATTAGTTTGGTTGAATTCATTTCATTCAATGAAAGAAATCGCTGAACAGAGAGTCCACTAGAATACAAAATTAGAGAACTGAAAAACAGCGAAAACGGAGAAACCACTAGAAGATTGATTTCAAGTGTTATCGTAGCGATGTTGTTACAGATGAACACAATCGCCTGTGAACGCAAGACCTCATTGTGTGTTTCACCAAGAGTCTGGCCCGATTGTGTCAATATAAACATTGCTGCACAAAAAAGAACATCGGGCCCTCGTCACCCCTCCTTTTGTCACACTAAGCTACTTGGCACCGCCAAGTGGCATGACGTTGCCATCGCCAATGATGAGTGTCCATATTTTCAAACCTTCTTTCTATTTCTATGAAAACGGTGTTCGACCTATTTTTAAGCGGCCTGTTCTCTTGCAATACTAATATCTCCTTTTGGTAAAGATGCCTGCTCTGACGAAAGACTACCCGACAGTAGACTGTCATATGCACCCATGTCAAAATATCCATGACCTGAGAGATTGAGGACGATTGTTTCTTCTCTGTTGTTTCTCTTTGCATAGAGAGCACGGTCTATTGCTGCCTTGATTGCATGTGCTGATTCTGGAGCAGGAATAATTCCTTCACACCGTGCAAAGAGAACCCCTGCATTTAGTACCTCAATTTGGTCGTAAGCAATTGGCTTGATACATCCCTCATTCACTAGAGCACTGATGGTAGGAGCCATTCCATGGTATCTCAGCCCTCCTGCGTGGATTTTTGGTGGTGTGAAGTTTTGACCAAGCGAATACATTTTCAGTTTTGGAGTAAGTCCTGCTGTATCCCCAAAATCATACTTGTATTCACCCTTTGTCAAGGTTGGACATGCTGTTGGTTCAACTGCAATATAGTCCACGTCATCAAATCTTGAATCAGCTAGGAATGGAAACACCATTCCACCGAAGTTGCTACCACCACCTACACATCCAATTAAGGTGTCCACCTTTTCATCAACACTCTCAAGTTGTGCTATGACCTCTTGCCCAATGACAGTCTGATGCAATAGGACGTGGTTCAACACCGAGCCAAGCGTATACTTTGTATCCTCACGACTTAGGGTATCCTCAAGTGCCTCACTGATTGCTATACCAAGGGTTCCAGGATGATCTGGATTATCCTTCCGGATTTGGCGGCCAAACTCAGTGATGTCAGAGGGGCTTGGTACAATAGTAGCTCCAAAGGAGCGCATCAAGGTCCCACGATATCGCTTCTGCTCGTAGCTGATCTTGACCATATACACCATTGCTTCAATATCAAATACTGAGCAGGCTAAGGCAACCGCACTGCCCCATTGCCCAGCGCCAGTTTCAGTAGCCAGACGTTCAGTACCTTCCTTGGCTGCATAATATGCCTGAGCTAAAGCAGTATTCAACTTGTGACTTCCAGTCGGTGACACATCCTCACGCTTGAAATAAATCCGCGCAGGGGTCTTCAACCGTTCCTCAAGTCTTACAGCTCTCTGAAGCGGACTTGGTCGCCCAAATCGTATCAGGGCATCTCTAATCTCTGTGGGAATTTTTACAAGCTTCTCTTGAGTTGCTTCCTGCTTAACACACTCTTGTGCGAAAATTGCAGTAAGCACATCAGGACTAGCTGGTTCACCAGTTCCAGGATCTATAGGAGGAGCCAAGGGCTCGGATAGATACGGTACTATGTTGACATAGTTTTTTGGAACATCTTCTATATCCAATATAATTCGATTCTTGTTTACACTCATGGATGTTACGTCCAATTTTTTGTGACATACGCCCCTTCGATGAATCGTGTGATACTGCAATCTGAGTGAATGAAAGATGCAACTCGCGAATTGGTTGATAAAAAGAGCAACTCTGAATGCAGTAATCGAGTGTCTGTATCAATCGGACAACTGGCGAACTAACTAGACGGGTCCTCGTGGACCCCAATGCCATTGGTAATGATACACTCTCGACACCATTAACACCTCGAAAGGGCTGCGTTGTGCGTTTGAAGACCCCTATATATACGTTACGCATTATTGTACATCAATGTTCATTTTTGTACATTATTTCATTTTTCTGATTGTGTTGCAAAATTCAAACCAATGATTTAAAGAACGAAAAGGATTATGAATCTCTAATTGACGAGATAACATATTGGCGATAATAATGAGAAGAATGATTCCAGTAACTTTGTTGATGGTTTTTCTTTTAGCAAGCCCATTAGCAATCGCGAGTAGTGAACTTATCCGAAACACTACAACAGAAACAGAATCTATTGATACGGGGAGAAATACATCCCTCTCTACTATCAATAAAGCAACCGATGATTGGAAAATGAGTCATGTTGAAAACGGCAGGTTCGAGAATTGGAACAATCCGCATGATCCTGATTCATTCAATGACTATCAATCCCGTGAGCATTTCACATGGTATGCAAGCAATCCATGGCCAGTCAGTGAGGGAAGCAAATCATTTGGGTTACAAGTAAAAGCTGTTGATGAGTATCATCATTCTGAAGCACAGCTAAATCCAAACCCACAATCTCAATGGGACAACCCAACAAATCTCACGATTAGTTTCGATTATTATTTAGATTCCATTGTGAACCCATCGAATGTCAATTTCTTCCATCTGGAGCTAAAAATGAAAGAGAACTTTGCTACAAAATACTTGCATTATTACATGAAGGGAGCAAGTATCAGTTCGAATAGTTCGTACTACGCATATTTCAACTTGGATAGTCCACTAGACCAGTGGAATTCCTTCAATCGTAATATCACGGAGGATTTCTTTGATGTCTTTGGTGCATATCCATCAGCATTCACAACAATGTATTTCTATCTACAAACGGAAGAATCAGCTTATAGTCGAGTCTTTGTTGATGATTTCTATATGGTAAATAATACTGTGAGAATTGGTGGAAGTGTGAATAATGGAAATTTCGAGGGTAGTGGAACATGGTATTCGACACAAGATTCGGATCCTGGAGATATATCTCAAACTACTGATAGACAAGAAGGGAATTGGGCTCTCAATATGACAACTCTATCCCATGGAAATAATAGTAATGCAGAATTTTCATTCGACCCAAACATTCGAACAACCAGTCAAAATCAAGACCGTTTTGAGTTCCCGTGGAAGATAGATGACTGGCAGGTTCCTGATGAAGACAGTTATCTATCCATGCAAGTGGAAATGTCTAATAACACCCACGAGTTCCACATCTTCTATTGGTTCTGCTATGTGGGTACTGTCGCACCAGTACAATACGAGGGATACAACGAAATACTTGTAGACGATTTCAATTCAACGGGTACATGGAACTATTTCAATCGCAGTATTTGGGAAGATGTAACTGCGCTGAATGTCACCACAGAGCTAGTGATTGAAGGTATAGAGTTTCACATGGAATGTAGAGAGCCTGGTAGCAGATTGGTATTTCTTACGGACAACATGAGCATAACAGCATCAGCTCTTAATGACCGGGATTACGAAGACCAGCTTGCTGTTGACACCCCAATACGTTCATGGGGTACAAACGGAATAGATGAAGATTCAAACCTACTTGTAACTGACTTTGCCTACTCTGGAAACAAGGCTGCGAATCTCACACTAACTGACAACTCGAACATATGGATGGACCAAGAACTCAAAGAAAGAACACTGAATTCAACAACTGAACTCTATCTAGATTTCAATTGGTATTTGGATGATTTTTCAGCACTTGAGGATGACGAGATTCTAATCTACGTCAGCTTCTATGATTACAATATCTATTATGTTCTTGCAACAGGAAGAAGTTCGACATATGCAGGAGAGGGTGATGCATACATCATGTTACCAGAAGCAAACCAGACCGGTACTTGGATAAATACCCAGATTAATTTGTATCAAGACTTCTATGATACATATGAAGAAGCCCCAATATACATTGACTATATTGCAATAGGGGCAGACACGGATGCTGGAGGTAGACTTGAAATAATCTTTGATGATCTCTATATCTATGAAGGTTCTCCTCCTGTTATTAGCGATGTGAAACAAACTCCTCTGAGTCCAAACACAGAAGAGACTGTTGATGTCTATGCAGTAGTTCAAGATCCAAGTCTTGATATGGTCTGGTTAGAATACAGAGTGGATGGTGGTACATGGTCAGAAGTCATAATGACTGAAACCGTATCTTCAAACTACACTGCGACAATCCCAACTCAACTAGTAGACTCAGAAGTTGAATATCGGATTACCGCGAATGATACGTTTGGAAAGCTCTCAACATCTATTAACGGAACTGACTATTACAACTATACAGTAGTCGAAACCGATGTGCCCTCGACTACCACAACAACTTCTACAACTACACCTCCAGATCCAATAATACTAGATCCTACAGCCATTATGTTAATTGGAGCACTATTAGCAATAGCTGTGATCGCGGTGTACTTTGTAGTTATTCGCCCAAAACAGACTAGCAGTTAGAATATGGTATATGCCTTTGTTCATTGAGAAATTGATGAGCAAAGGTACTTGCTCTTTTTTTACGAAACTGATTTTAGATACAAAACTTATTGTTTAGTATGAACAAAAAGACAGCTGCTTTGTTACTCATCGTGGTTATTGTTGTTTCCAGTGTAGTTCTATTCGTTCTACGGGGGAGGACTGGTATATTATTTGACGCTGGTGACAGATATGATTCGACAAAATTGGACTACATGAATGTCGTATATGAGAATAGAACAGATATCCTAGCATTCAATGAAGGATACAGCGAATCAGACAATTGTCCATGGGGGTTTGAACATAATGGAATTGATTATTTCCTTGCAAACGATTCAGTGGTTATAGCTGCTGCTCCAGGTCAGGTTATAGATATCGAATGGAAAGACTATGGAGAAGGTGAAGAAAATAGGTTCCATATCAGAATTACAATCCGTTTCAATGCGACTGTAGAGATAGGATACAACTTTGAGCCGTGGACGCAAAATGAAGCAGATAAGAATCAACAAATAGCAATGTTCGATGTAGAGGTTGGAGAGTGGGTTGAAATTGGCGATAAAATTGCAAGCTTTCTTAATGTTGGTGATGGAGCACATATTCACTTTGATGTGATTCAAGATAACACACGCTACTGCCCAAAACAGTATTTCTCACAAGAAGGATACGCAGAGATTATGGAGATGATTCATTCATTCCATCCTACATGGGAGCTATGCTATCCATAACCTATCCGTTATCGTATATGATAAGTAAAGAACCGGTCAAGATACATTGACATCCATTTATAGAAGTCGCCAAACAGTTTTCTGACAAACTCCAAGTCAAAACGTTCTCTCAGAATCATATCGACTACTGCTTTTCGCAAGAACGGGTAGTAGTGTGGAAATGGTAGCACATTAACAGGAAAGACTTTGTGTTTTGTCAAAAAGATATTTACTCGCTCCACCCAGCGTGCATTGATGACATCTTCAGAGTATGATTTTGGATCCTCGACCATTAGCGATTCTAGCTCAGCTAGAATAGGAGAAAATATCTCATTTTGAATAGCATCAAAAGAGAACCCCTCTTCTTTTGCATCAGTATTCCGGACAATCTTCTTATAGAGTCCTGCTAGGTCATCTGACCCTGGAACATCATAGACAGACCGTTGAAGGCTTACAAGTCGCTGAAATTCCGATGTCAGTTTTCGTTCTTTTTCTAGTACTGAAAATACATTGATGAAATGTGTGCTGTCCCAATCTGGGCAATCAAAGACATCGCGGTAAGTTTGAATTGTCTTTCGGTATGCGGTAGGTAGCCGCAACTCATGAGGACTAGTGATACTCCAAATATTCATGAAGATATACGGAGGGATATCTAATCGTTCATTGGGATTTACCCTATAGCTTGGGAAACAATAGTTCCCGTCCACGACGATCAAGTCTGGATTGAAAAGACCATTTCCAGTCTGCTTAGCAAAAGCTGAGTCTGATTTTGATATTATTTCAGTTGTCTGTGAGGGAGAGAGTGGAAGAAACTCGCGAGGACGAACGAGATGGAGATTATCACTGAGGGGAAGATAATAACAAGTACCAACTTTATCCAAGGAAAATGCGGTATCGAATTTGCGTTCATCGGAAAATTGCAGATGTTGCATAGATTGGAAGAAATCTTGATTTGTGTGATTTATATCAATAGCTAATACTTTCCAAGGTTTAGGTCTCGAAAGAGCCCATACAGCCAAGTTAACAGACATTGGACTCTTGCCGCTTCCACCTTTGTTGCTCGTTACAATTACTGTCTTTGGTTTTTTCATACTATTTCACCCAACTCCATCTCAAATGATGCGAAAGACCAATTACAATTTCCAGAATGGTACCCCAGCCAATCACCAAAATAAGATCAGTTACAACTTGGATAACTACAACTCCTACAAAAGTAAGAAAGAGCTTTCTAATGATTTGATTTGGCGAGGACAAGCGGGTCAGATCGCTCCTTGCTTTTTCTAGCAATCTGATATTTGCACGCATATCCCGGGTCGCATCCTCTAACTTAGCCTTGACATATCCTTGGTCATCAGAAAAGGTACCTTCTTCAAGAATGATCATCTCATTTTTCCACCGTTTCAGATATTCTCCAAGAGCCTCAAGTACACTTGCTCTATTTTCATTAACCATGACTTCATATCTGCCAACTTCATAGACCACGACTTTGATTACGCTTGCAAGAACAATAAGGGTTCCAAAACTAAGTGAGCTACTAAGGAAAAATCCAACAGAGAGTAGTTCATTTCCAGGAAAGAATTGCTCAAGAATTGAAAATGCACGTACACCAGCTGCTTTGTATGCAGTGATGAAGAACAATAGTCGTATTGTCAAGTAGCTTCGAGAGAGACTCAATCGCCACCAACTAATAGTAGGTGTTCCGCCAGCACTGAAGGGACTGTGAATAAATACTGAAAAAATAATTCCACCAGTATTCAGTACAAATAGTAATGAAACGAGAAGAAGTCCCAAGCCTAAAGCGAGTCGAACCCATCCGGTTACACTCATGACACCAGCATCAACTTGTTCCAACACCAATTGGAGTTCTATGAATTGACGTTGGAAAATTGCGTCCTGCATAGCAGTGATCAAAGTGGGATGCGTCAGAAGATAGCCAAGAAAGAACACTGCATAGAGAGAGATTGCAACAATAGAAGCCGCACTAACTGACGTAAAGAAGGTACCTAACCTATCGTCTAATTTAGTTCTATGTGACTTCTGGCTCATTAGGTATACCCCGGTGGTGGCGGCTTTTCGAGGCTTGACTCATTTAGAGACTTGAGTATATGATATTATCTTGTAGGAATCAAAAGCATAATAGTTGCTGCATTCAAGCATTAAATAAACAGAATCATAATTGCTTGGTCTGAACGCCACCAGGAATCATGCATTCGAGGGTTGTTGGAATCTTTCCAGTTTCTGACTCGTATCTTTTCTGAATGTATGACATAAATTTGGACACACTATTTGATTTTACCATACAAAGAACTGCACCGCCAAACCCAGCTCCAGTCATCCTTGCTCCCAAAACTCCTTGATGGCGAGTTGTTAAATCAACCAATAAATCCAGTTTTGGATGAGACACTTCGTAAAGATCGCGTGAACTGGTATGAGAACGAATCATAATCTTTCCAAATTCTTCCAAATCATTGTGCTGAATTGCAACAATTCCATTCCGGACCCTACTATTCTCTTTAACAACATGTTCTACTCTCTTAGACAACTTATCATCCAAAACATCATCAAGAATATCAAGTTGTGATGGATCGATATCACTAAGTGTGCCAATGTCCCAACCCGCTTCATTCAATATCCTCAAGGCTTGTTGACATTCTCGACGCCTTTCATTCAAAGCATCACCTGCTGCTCGAGATATCATCGAGTCAACAACAACGAATTTAATATCAGGTGATATTGGCACATGACGAACTTGAAGATTCTGACAATTTATACCCAGCAAGGAGTTGTTTTTTCCAAGCTGTGAAGTGAATTGGTCCATCACCCCACAAGATACCATACAATATACTCGTTCAGCCTCAAAAGAAATCATAGCAGCAGCCTTTGGAGAAAGGTCAAGCGAATCCAATTGTGCAACGAGATTTGTTAGTGACACTTCAAAAGCAGCTGATGAACTCAGACCAGACCCTTGTGGAACATTTCCATGGATAACTGCCGTAATTCCAGATGGATTGTGTTTTCGACGATTAAGTGCCCAATAGATACCTTTCGCATATTCGGTCCAATCTGGCTTGTCATACTTTGGAACATCAGAAGGACTGAAAGAAAAAGTTGCATCATAATCCATTGAGTGTAGATGTACTTCTGTACTTGAAACTCCTAATATCCAAACAAACCTATCAATGGTCGCAGCAAGAACCAGACCTCCATTGTAATCAGTATGATTGCCCAGAACTTCTATCCGGCCAGGTGCTCGAGATAATACGGGATGAATGTTATTTGAACCAACAAATTCCTGTAATGTATGGAGCATGTTTTCCGGCAAGTCCATCAGACTGCCTCCCTCAATTCTTTTGCAATAGCCTCTGGAGAGGAGTCATTGGTATATGTGAAACTACCAGTTTCAACACCACCAAGATACTTGATACGAGTTCGGTCCCGCCATGGAGGATAGAATTCAATATGAAAGTGCCAATAGGGATACTTTCTCTTTGAAGGGCGTGTATGAAATGCCATTATGTATGCATTTTCATCAAATACCTTATTGTATCTTCGAGCAATATCCCGAATTATTTTTCCTAGTTCCAGTAACTGCTCCTTCATTTGCAGCAGACTAGAAACATGGGAAAAGGGGTAAATATGTACTTCATAGGGTAGACGAGCAAAGAATGGAACAACCGCTAAGAAATTGTCAGTTTTTGTGATAATTCTAGAGGTGGCTGATTTAAGTTCATTAGAGATAATCTGACAGATCACACATTCCTCTTCAGACTCCCATAATCTCTCTGCTTGGTATATCTCGCGCTGTATCCGAGGGGGTATGAAAGGCATTGCGTAAACCTGTGCGTGAGGATGATTCAGACTCACACCAATCGCCTTTCCCCGATTCTCGAACTGAAATACATATTCAATTCCTTTCAGAGCATCAAGTTCTTTGAACACTCTGGTATACTCATTCATGATCAGCCCAACCTGTTCATCGGACATATCCTCGATTTGAGTGTCGTGTTCTGGAGATGTCACTATTACTTTGCATACGCCATATGCAGGAGCTTCCATCACGATATCTCCATCGAGGGGCATCGGACCTACACCAGGAGACAATGCAGGAAAACGATTCTCTAAGGTCAGAACTTTCCAATCACCCTGAGTTTCTTTTTGGCCAGGGCAAAACGGGCATTGACGCTCCTTTTTTTGAAATGGACGTTTTGCTCGTTTTGGTGTGATTATTACCCATTCACCCAACATTGGATTCCATCGCACATGGCTCATAGTCTAAATACACTCCAGTTACGAATGCTTCAAAATAGAGATACTGAAGAATCTTACCGAATACCTATTATTACAAAGATAGGAAATTCTAAAGGTTCCTTATCGTTTCGCACAGTAGGTGAAATTGTTGGTAGAAGATCTGAAAAAGAGATTACAAAGAATTGCAGCATCTGCATGGCCTGCTAAAGAGATGGAGCAATATGGGGGATGGCTATTAAGAGCCAACAATGGAATAACCAGTAGAGCTAACAGTGTGTTTCCTGAAGACAATCCTCCTGCAGAGTTAGAAGAAGCTATCGAATACGCAATTTCCTTCTACATGAAGCGGTCTATTGAGCCACAATTTCAACTTACCCACTTCACCAAACCATCAAACCTTGATGAAGCTCTTGATGCGAGAGGGTTTACCATATTGATGCCAACCCAAGTCCAGATTGCAAATATAGACGACATTCTAAAAACCGCATCAAAAAACGCGGTAGAGGTTTCCAATGAAGTAACCGATGAATGGATAGAATGGTACCAAAATATCACTGGTAAAGGAGACTACTATATTAAAATAAGAAGAAGCATAATGGAAAGGATTCCACCACCAAAAATATTGGTATGGATTAGGCAAGATGAAAGAATAACATCACTGGCCATGGGAGTTCTAAGAGAAGATTGGGTAGGGTTGTTTTCTGTTACGACAGATCCCAATTACAGAAGAACAGGAGGCGCAACAGCAGTGACTCGATCTATTGCTGATTGGGCAAAGAGGCATGGTGCGAAAAAGGCATATCTACAAGTTGAGAGTGATAATGCTCCGGCTCTGGCAATGTATCAAAAATTAGGATTTACAAAGTTCTTTGATTATTGGTATAGAACGCTCGAGGTGTAATTCCCCGAGCTCAATACCAAGACCTCGTGTTACATTTTCAAATTCTTCTTAGCCAGGATTCATAGTCACTCTTTATTTTCTTAGCATCTTCACTGTCGCCAAAATTACTGGGATTGATTGATAATTTATCGCCATCTAAAACAGCTTCGACAACAAGGATGCCAGGAACCTCTATTTTGAACCCAATTTTACCATCACGTTCAAAACGTTCAGTGTATACCAATTCAGCATTCTTCACGGTTGAAAAAAGAAGATATGCTGCTTTCTGATCGGCACTTCCGGTGGATACAGGTGACGTTTCTTTCTCAGGTTTTGAAACTGACTTAGGAACGGGTTTCGGGTCGGGTTTTGGTGGCTTTGGTGGTTTTGATACAGCCGGCTTTGGTTCAGAGGAAGCAGGACTTGATGTACTAATAGCAGGAGAAGCTTCATAGCTAGCATCAGAAGATTCAGGAGGAGGAGCAGTTGGTCCAGAGCCATCATCCAATGTAGCGAGAACTTCGTCTTCAAATGTCCATTTCTGGTCTAAAGCAGTCTTAAAGCGCTCAATATTTGCAGCTACTTCGGGGTCTCCAGAGTCTTTTTCCATCATTTCAACAAGATGACTTGTGGCCATTCCGATAGTTGTCACTCCTACGCTATGACCAGATTTCTGAATTCCTTTTCCAATACGTAATGCATGCATACGTGTTGGCATATTCACATCACGACCAATCCATACCCAGCAAGTGTCATTAAATTCATCTAAAACAATTAGAGCCCGATCACTAGTAACCATTCCGGGGTCTAATTTTACTGGCAAAATCTCACCAGAGTCATCTTCTAGCATAAGCACAAAAGGTCTTCTTGATAACGTCTTAATTGGCATGTTAATACCTCCAATGGGTCTTGGTCCCAGTAATTTCTGGGAGTAGTCCTTTTTAACAAAATGTCAGACGAACTAGAAAAAGCAAGATTCCGTTGTAAATCCTCACCAATTAAGACCCTAACGAAGTTGAGATCATATCCAGTTCTGCATCGATTGCCATAAGAGATTGGGTTTCTTCCATGCCCTTGATTCTACGAATCTTTGTAAGAATAATGTCGACAAGACTCTCCATATCTCTGCCGCGTACCTCTGCAATTATATCATATGGCCCAAAGACTTTATGAGCCTCTTCAGTAACATGAAGATTCAAAATTTCTTTGAGGACATTATCCTCTTCACCAGCCTTCGTTCTAATAAGAATGTAAGCTTTGACCATTGTGTATTACCACCAAAGGGGATTAGCTCACGACTCTTATCTTCCTGATAAACTCTTCTGAAAAATAATTAGACTGATAAAATATCCTCTCAAACCAGATAACAAAGTGTGACTGAGTGACGCGTATTTTCGCGCCACATTCAGCCAAGAAGATTTGGTATGCGACAGAGTCGCAGCTTGTCATTTTAGTCGGACATAGCAAATCTTGGGCATTTGTCTTTGTTTATACCTGGTGTATCGCAGGGCTTGTTCATCCCTTCATAGAATTTGAAGCCATCAACGCCACATTTGCTTTCATCCGCATTAAATTCTGGGCAGGTCATATATTTGTTCTCCAGTATTGGTCCGCCATGTCGTATGTTCTTGAGAAACATTCAACATAGACTAGCGCAGAGAAATTCCCTTTAGAAACATATTAAGATTGTTCGGACACAATTGAAAATTCGTAAGGTTTGATAGCTTATCGAAGTCGAATAATAGGACAATCTATGCTGCATATCTCTATAACACATCAATTGTATAATTGTAAGATAGTTGTGGAGTTGAATACCATGATAGGTTCTCTACAGATAACAGTGCCTGCAGGATGTATGAACGATTGTCCATTTTGTGTATACAGACAACATGCAACTCGATTCAGAACTACATGGCAGAGCAATCATGCAAGATGGTCTCGTGAGATAGAACGCAGAATTAGATATGCAGCAAGTAGAGTAGCTGCCATAATGATCACAAGTCACGGTGAACCAACCATCAATATCAATTACATTCGCGATATCATGAAGATAATTAATCGGGTGGCACCTGAACTTACTCACGTTGAGATACAGACTAGTGGAGTCGGAGTAGACGACGAAAAACTAGATAGTCTCTATGAAGCGGGTATACGAGTTATCTCGTTATCAGTTCCTGCTTTACACGAAGAAGATATACTACGAATCATGAAGGTACCTTCAAAGAAGAACTATAGACCACTTGAACTGGTTTCCAAAATACGAGAGAAGGGCTTTGTTCTCAGATTATCTATTGCAATGACGGATTGGTTCGACGACTATGATTTAGAATATGTAATGGCCCTTTTGGTAAAGGATTGGAAACCAGATCAAGCCTCATTCAAGAAGCTTTACGGTGCAGACGAGATAGCAACAAAGAATTATGACAATCTGCTTGAAGATTTCAAGAAAGTAACAAGATACAGAAAGCTTGAACTACTCGCATTAGGTGCATGGAAGTATGATGCTGATGGAATCGGAATTGTTTGGAATGATGACTGTATGGTTGCAGATGAAGGCGAGGAACCACGATATCTCATTCTTCAGCCTGATGGAAGATTATATACTCGTTGGGACACAAAGGGATCAGTGATTTTCTAAGGTTATAACTAATCAAAAAGCCCTCTTTCAGTTAAAATGTCTATCAAAAGCTTGGGCTCATCTGTGAAAATACCATCAACATCCATGTCTATAAGTTCCCCCATTGTTTCCTCATCATTGATAGTCCAGACATGAACTGCTATATTTCTCTCATGAGCTGCATCAACAAATCTTTGAGTAACAACTTCAATTCGTCCACTATCTTTAGGAACCTGAAGAGCAAAATATCGTGGATTTTTAGGAAGAAATCGCTCCATATGTGCAACCATTCCAAGAACAAATCGTTTTACCTCTCTAGGACTTGCAGCTGTCTTAATATCGGATGCTAGCCCTCTCATTCGCTCAATCTGCTTTGTATGGAATGAGCCGACGATAACACGTTTTTTTGCTCCTAGGCGAGTTAGTAAATCAATTAACATCTGTGGAAACTCATCAATTTCATCCTTAATGTCAAGGTTAAATTTCGTCTTCGGAAAGGTTGTTAATGCTTTCTCAAGTGTTGCAATCTTATACCCCTGCCCTTTGAATGGGAATGTTTCACCATCGAGAGTATAGTGTTCTCCCATATCAAAACCAAGTAGATCTTCCAAAGAGTAGTTTAGCAACACATCGGCTTCTCCGGTTAATCTTTCCATGGTGTCATCGTGAAACAATACAATCTGGCCATCACCAGTAAGACGAATATCTGTTTCAATATAGTCAACACCAATATCAACAGCTGCTTTTATTGCCTCCAGTGTGTTCTCTGGTGCAGCTTTTGGGTCTCCTCTATGACCCATTATCAATGGACGATCAGTTTTTCGTAGGGGATTATCGGTCATGATAGTAACACGTTGAACATTGTTAGCCATAAGTCTTCTTGATTTCGATTTTCGAAATCTATAATTGGACAAACTCTTAGCTCGCATTACCTGGATAGATAGTGGTTAAATATGATGGCACAAGTTGAATGGACTAAATCAGGAATCCCATCAAAGGAAAGCATCATAGACGCTGCTGCTGCTGGAATGGTATCTCGTCATGATGACGAGTACAAGGAATTCATGCCGGATATTTCGTTTGAACGTGCGAAAGAGTTTCTTAAAAAGATGATTAGACTAGGACATGATAGTGTTTTGGAACATATTGTCTTTCAATTTTGGGTCAGTATATCTAGAGTAGCATCACACCAACTTGTAAGACATAGAATAGCATCTTATACTCAAAAAAGTCACAGGAAAGAAAGGAAACTGACATTGGATGATTTTGTCATCCCAGAACAACTTGATGGAAAAGATAGAGAAGAGTGGATTGACGATATTAAGAAGTACATTAAAACATATGAGAAATGGTTAGAGAAGGGATATGCTGTCGATATTGCTAGAAGAAAACTACCTCAAGAAACTCGTACAGACTTGATTATGACCATCAATGCAAGATCGCTTCGAAACTTTTTCAGACTTCGAGCTGAACATGTAGCTGATTTCGAGATAAGAGATATGGCTCTCAAGATGCATATGTTAATAGAAAAGGAAAATCTTATCTTCCTTTTTGAGGATATACCAATAGAATAACCATAGAAAATCAATCTGATACTATCAAAGTAACAGTCTTAAAAAAATTAGTATTGATAGTCACTATTGTGCTGTTTTTTACGTTTGGTGAAACTGCATACCAAACGATAATTGGCTTGCTTCATGGATTTTTCAGATTGTAAAAAAGAGGGAAAAAGGAGCACCTGTGAGTGCTCCAATATTGATTATTCTACACCGCATTTCTTCTTGAGCAGTTCCCAGTCCTCTTTAATCCAGGTCTGAATCTGCTTTCTGAAATCTTCCCACTGTGGGTCTTTGAATAAGTGTCTAAATTGACCCTGTGGTTTCATGTAGTCATCGACAGGAGTTAGCTCCTTCAGCCGCTTACTTGGACCGGACATGATGTATTCTTCACCATCAATAATCTCATAGAGAGGGTGAATACCAGTCTCAACAGCAAGTTTGGCTAATTCCATGCTTTTAGCAGTGTCAGACCTCCAACCTCGTGGACATGGAGAGTATGCATGAATGAATGCAGGACCCTCAACTTCAAGCGCCTTGCGAAACTTGTTGATGAAGTCTCGATGGTGGTAAGGAGTAACTGTTGCGACATAGGGAATCTTGTGAGCGGCTACAATCTCAGCGATTGGTTTCTTCCGCTGTTGCTTGCCGGGTTCAACTTTTCCTGCCCAAGAGGTAGTAGTTTCTTGACCAGGGAGTGTAGCACCTGAACGTTGGATACCGGTGTTCTGGTATGCTCCGTTGTCGTAGACCATGTATACAATATCATGGCCCCGTTCGAGCATTCCACTTAGAGAGCCAAACCCAATATCAAAGGTACCACCATCTCCACCGATGGCAACAACATCAACATGTTCGTGCTCAAAACGTCCCTTTTGATGCATCACCTTGTATGCTTCAGCGACACCAGAGGCGACTGCTGAGGCATTCTCGAAGGCCACATGGATCCAGGGAATCTCCCAAGCTGTGTAAGGATATATTGTTGTAGCGACCTCAAGACATCCTGTTGCCTCACATACCACTGTTGGACCGCGTAGTGCCATACCCATGAGTTTGACAACGGTAGGTGCTGCGCAACCTGCACACATTCTGTGACCTGATGAAAGAATCTGGTCTTTCTCAATCATATCTTTGATTCGTACTGCTGCTTCTTCAGTCATTATTTTCTAACCCCCAGTGTTTCATAGAGTGGAGCTTTGCCTTTCTCAAGATACTTCTTCGTTTTCTTGAATCCTTCAACAAAGGTAGTTGGTGGCACATCACGGCCTCCGAGTCCCACTACAAAGTCAGCAATCAACGGGCGTTTCTCTGCTTCATAGAGTGCACTGCGAATTTCAAGAGCTAATGGATGAGTAACTGCTCCAAAGGACATTGCTTTCTCAAAAATCATAACAGCCTTTGCATCACCAACAGCTTTCTTGATGGCTTCAACAGGGAATGGTCTGAACATCTTCAATCGGATGACCCCGACCTTCTCACCCTGTTCACGAAGTACATCAGCGACAACTTTTGCGGTTCCGCCCATGGTACTCATTGCAATAATGATGATTTCAGCATCTTCAGTCTTGTATTCCTCAATCATTCCATAGGATCGTCCTGTGAGTTTTTCAAACTCCTTCTCGACTTTCTTGTAAATCTTTGGAACTTCTTGGATTGCACGGTCCTGTTGCTCCTTAAATTCAAAGTAATAATCCGTAAGAGCAAGTGGGCCCATTGTGATTGGTTTGTCTGGATGCAGTGGTAAAACTGGTTCACGAACACCTAAGAAATCAGTTACAACTTCAGTTGGAAGCATCTCGACTCGTTCAACATTGTGACTTAGAATGAATCCATCAATACCCACCATTACAGGTAAGAGTACATCATGGTCTTCGGCTAATTTAAATGACATAATAGTTGTGTCATAGGCTTCTTGTGAACTCTGACAATAGAGTTGTACAAATCCACTATCACGCATTCCCATACCATCTGAGTGGTCATTGTGAATGTTGATCGGAGCGCTCAATGCTCTATTTGCGACAGTAAACACAATCGGCATGCGCATTGACGCTGCACAGTAGAGAATTTCCCACATAAGCGCAAGTCCTGCTGATGCAGATGCGGTAGCTACTCGTGCTCCGGTTGCTGAAGCTCCAACACATGCAGACATTGCACTGTGTTCAGACTCTACAGGTATGACAGCGGTCTGTACCTCACCATCTGCTGCGAACTTTTGAAAGTCTTCTACGATGATGGTCTGAGGTGTGATGGGATATGCTGCAAGAACATCAAGGTCGCACTGCTTGAGTGCATGAGCAATTGCTGCATCGCCAGTCAGGCCTTCGATTGAAATCTTCTCTTTTGCTACTGTCATATTATTCATTCTCCATGGTTATGCTGTCTGTTGGGCATTCGTTAGCACAAATACCACATCCCTTACAGTAGTCATAATTGTAAGCGTAAGCGTGGTTTCCATCCTTCTCAGTAAGAATCACAGCCATATCTGGACAGTATATCCAGCATTTTCCACAAGTTCCGTTTTTCACCCATAAACAAGTTTCAGGGTTATGTACGGGCCTCTGGGAGCGCCAGCCACCAGTTTTGTATTCAGTTGCGTTGCCAGGCTTGATTATATTACCAGCCATTGGAATCTCGTCAAACTTTTCGCTCATCCTACTTGAGCCTCCTCTACTGCCTTTTCCATTGCGGCTTTGTTAAGTTCTCCAATCTTTCCAGGGTATCGTTCGAGTACTGCTTCAATCGCAGTATCGATTTTTACCGTGCCAACAGCGTGAACAGCTGAAGCCATGGTGGGCATGTTGTAAAATGGACGACCAAGTATATCTAAAGCAATAGTGGTAGCATCCACTGTGACAACTTTACCAGTTTTGAAATCGTATTTCTCACGAACTTCATCAGGGGAAAGAGTAGTGTTAAGAACAAGAGTCCCTTCTTCTTTCAATCCTTCAACAGGATTTACAACCTCCAGTAGCGTTGGGTCAATACAGACCACTACGTCAGGATTGTAGACCTGTGCATAAATTTGAATGGGATTCTTGCTAATTCTCAGGAACGCCCTCACTGGTGCCCCTGTTCTCTCAGGGCCAAACTCGGGGAAGGCTTGGATATAATTGCCTTCTGCAAGGGCGGCCTTACCTAGCATCTGGTTCGAAGTGACAACTCCTTGGCCACCTCTTCCGTGCCATCTAAATTCGGTAATGCCTTTAGCAAAATCAAGTGCCATATTTATTCTCACCTTCAGGGTGAACTATGGTGACTTCCCTTGGTCTATCCTTATGTATTTGATGGAGTGGTACATGAAAACCGATTGAATTCGATAAATGCGATGAAATCAGCGGTAGTTAGAATTTCTTAATCAAGAGAATTACCACAATGACAGATATCCCCGATAGAATAGATGCCATCACGACAATAGGAGTACCCATGCCACCAATCAGACCTGGAATGACTGAAATATCTACAGTGTCTTGATCTACATTGCCCCTAGCGTCACGAACTTCAAGTGTTATATTATGAACACCTGGTGAAAGATTGTCGATATCGACCGATATTGTTCTACCATGCCAAGGCATGATTTGTGGTTCATTTCCATCTAGTGAGAGTGAGTAGCTGTAAGGAAAGTCGTCACTTGCATTCCAAGATACAGTATTCCCACGAGTTTCATATTCAATTGTAATATCACTAGAGGGTTCAATTATTGGAAAATCTAAGTCAAGCAGTGTAACAGGAAAATGATCTCGTGAGCCCGCAGTTCCATCTATCTGATGCTCATCAGTTTGCTGAAGGTTGCTCCATCGATTTCCTTGGGCAATCCCATCATCCCAACGATTCCATGTGCCATCATCTTCTGCATTATTGAGTGGATGTATGTCATCAAATCCACCATTCCATCCAATGCTATTATTGAACACAAGATGGCCTTCTGAAAACCCATCAAGTTCAATCCCAGATAGACTATTCCCATATATTTTGCATTGGGTAACTGTAGAGTTTTGGCCACCAGAGATATCAATACCCTTAGCGTTATTGCTGGTAGTACACTTGATGGCAGTACAATTTCGTGAAGAGGACATTCTGATACCTGAATTACCATTATGAAAACTACTGTTGATTATACTAAATTCTTCAACTCCAGACAATTCGATACCATATCTTGGATTACCAACAACAATGCAATCTTGAACAATCCCATTTCTTGTGTTTGTCATCAACAATGCAGCATTACTCCCACCTCCAATCAAGTAGCAATTTCGAATCACATAATGTGAGTCAATATTCCGTATGGATATACAAATAGTGCCGGAAATTCGAAGGTTCTCAATAACATATGGGTCTTCAACACTGCCAGATCCTGAAAATCCATGAGATGTAAAATCAAGGTCATCATTGATTGAGAAAGGAATATGCTCCTCGTAAGAAAGGGCATGGTTTGAAAGAGGTATGCTATTTGCAGAATGAACTGATGGAATATATGCTGTACACATGCATAATAAAATCAGCATGACTAGACCCTTTGTCAAATAACCTTTCACCGTCATGGTTAATTCCACTAGAATCATGTTCTAAGTCTACGTTTAAGGATAACGACCAGAATAATTACTGCTACGGAAATAGCGCTACCAACCAATATCATCAGAAGTAGAGGGCTGTCTCCCGAACCAACAGGTGGATAGGGATTTCTCTCGTATAAGGTCAATGGAAAATTATCTACACTATTAGCATCACCATCTATAGGATAGATTGCAGCTACCGACGGGTCGAAATCACTCCATGAGTTACCTTGACTTATTCCATCATCCCACATATTCTCTGAGCCTTCATCACGAGCATTTCCTTCACCATTCCAACCAATAGCATTTCCAAAAATGAGATTATACTGACATGTAGAAGTGTACACGCCAAGATAGATTCCATATAGTGTGTTGTTGAATACTGCATTATTTCGAATGGTCACATTCGTTGTATCATATATGAATTCGATACCATTAGGTGAGTTGTTATAAATCCGATTTCCAAATATCATTAATTCGAAACACACACCAACAGAGATTCCACCATGTTGCCAAGTAAATTTGCCATTATGGTGAATGTCATTGAATTCGATATAGCAATCTTTTGAAGAATACAGACTGATTCCTGCAACCACATTGTGATACAGTTCAACTTCACGAACTTCACAACCTTCACAGAAGATCAACTGGATACCAATAGAAGTATTATGAATACTTCCGGATTCAATAGTTACATCATCAGCATTTGTCAGGATTATCTGGCCGTAGATATCTGCACTAAGATTCACATTGAAATCAGCGTTCGAGTAGTACAGAGGTTTTCCATTGACAATATTTGATTCTATAGTATGAATAGTTTGCGATATTGAACTAGCCACGAGTTCAATTCCACCATTAACAAAAACATTGTTGGAAATTTCAATACTGTTAGAATAAACAACTTGCAGACTGGAGCTCCCTTCAAAGTAATTTTCTAGGATTGTCAAGCTATCTGATTCCAGAACGATTATACTTGAGCTGAATGCGAAAATGTCATTGTCGGAAATATGTGCATCATTTGAATGCCAAAGTCTCATTCCAACTGATACATCATTCAATGCATTATTCTCAATTTTGAAATCACGGGAGAATTCTACCGCAATCCCATAATTAGCCGATGTGATGATGTTATCAGATACAATCCACCCATAACCATCACCTGCTAAGACTAACACAACAGACAGCACTACAGCAGCTTCATTATAAGTTGGGCCACTATGATTCAGAATGGTGTTGTTTTCACAGATGCAATTATAGGATACTCCACTCAGTAAGATAGATGCTTGACTACAAGATTGTATTGTGCTATTAGAAATAGTTGCATTCTCGGAAGTTATGATACCTATCCCAATTATAGAAGTAGTCACTTGATTAAGTATAACATCAGTATTGTTGCATTCGAGTCCATAAATCGCTTGGAATGAGTGATGAACTGAATTATTTTGGATAGATATTTCATTAACCGAATGAACCGAAATTCCCGAATCCTTGTCACGAATTATATTATCTGCTACTGTACCATGTGTCACATTTTCGAAATATATACCAGAACCAAAATCAGGCCCAAAAAATGAATAAGGGGAAACTGAATCAATCCAGCATAAAGTGATTTCAAAGTAACTATGGATATTGGTGATATTGATACAGGTAACATCAGAAGTGATATTTAATCCAGAAATTATGTATGGATCATTTTCTGTTCCAGAACCACCAAATCCTAATGTGCCAAAATCGCTTTCTTCGTCAATCAAGATAGGTGAGTGAGGAGTATAAGATCCAGTAGATATCTCTAGCGTGAAGTTTCCATTATCAGACTTGTCAGAAACAATATTTAGCTCCATAGGGTATGGATTTTTGTTTATTGGTTGAAATAGTACGATTGATAGCAGCAAAACGCCAATGGTCAAGCTTCTTATTTTCATAATCTCTCCTCAAATATTGTACAGTGAATACGAGTCCAAACGAATATGAATTCTTGTTTTGAAAGAATAAAAAATCTACGCGGAGAAACGGACTCGATATATTAAATCGACAATCATTTCTTTCTTTTAATAATCAAGATGATAATGACGATGACAATTCCAGCACCAAATGCACCCAAAAGTAATGGATTCAATCCCATTGAAGGCATAGTAGGGTCAGCATCAATACTGGCCCGAGGATAGGGATCCTGATTTTCCGCAGCTCCATCAATTGCATAGGGAAAATCAATGATATCATCATCGTTAGCGTCAGGAGCAATCCAATCAGAATAGAAATTGAACATGAATTCATTATTTGCTCCAGCATCATAACACTGACTAGTACCAGTATTTTGTACAAACGAATTCCATGTAATAGAGTTATTTACAGAATTACTCGAAAGAGAAACCCCGTAGTCGGAGTTCATTCCTATAAGATTTCGAAAAACCAATCCATCACTTGATGACCGAAAAGCAATACCAACTCCGTCATTAGATTCTATTACACAATTGTCAATATTGATGGCTTCACATGAAGTCAGATTTACTCCATCTAGACCAGAGTAGGTTATCTCATTGCGTGCGATGTTTATGGATGATGAAGAAGACAATCTGACAGCATCAGATGTTGAGTTAACAATATCATTATCTTCAATTGACAGTGTATCAGTGTCAATGGAAAGAATACCATTATCTCCGTTATGTTCAATATCACTTTCACGGATTGTAACATTGCTACAGGAAGATTTCATTTCAATTCCTTGAGCCGTGTTACTATGAATATCACAGAGTTGAATCATAACATTTTCACAATTTGAGAGAAGAATGCCTGATGACCGATTATAGATTTCTACATTGAGTATTCTTCCGTTTGATACCTGATTTAGAAAAATTCCGGTCCATGTTCCACTTCCATTAATTATACAATCAGAAAGTAAGAAGTAAACTGAAGTATCGGAAATACTAATCGCATGAGTAGTTGTATTATCAAATTGATATCCAGTTATCACATACGGATCGCTAAACACTCCAGATCCGGTCCACCCTTCCGATATCGCAAGATTCTGAAAATCCAGATTACTGGTTATTAAAATAGGATCATGATACGCTATACTAGTGTCAATAAATTTAGGGGATTGCCAAGTCTTCTTGGTTGAATCCAGAGGATATACATACATCATAGTAGTTATCAAAATCAAAAGGAGAAGGAAACTGGTTTTTTTATTCATCTTCTTCACTCCAAGCTGAGATATGAAGGCATCAGACTCTGTGATAAGAGAAAGTCGTGTTCAGTTATAAGGAATACTTTTTGAAAATTTAGAAACGTTTCCTCACAAAAACTATCAAGATAAATACACATATTGCCGATACTATCGAAGAAACAGCGATGCGCATCAAATCCAACGCATTGAACGGGCTATCAGAATAATACATCTGATTTATGATGAGAATAGATTCATTTCTGTATGGATTCTCATGTGGTCTGGAATCACTAATTCCTGTAGTACCTGCAAGCTGATACGGAACATCCACAACTTGATTGTTATCGATGTCGGGCTCTGTGTGGTCGGAATAGAAGTTATCTACAAATACGGTACTTATTCCATTATCATTAGCTTGAGGTGATATTCCATTATGAACAAAATCATTCTGCAGAACGGTGTTGTTGGTACAGCTTGGTTCGATTATCACTCCATAACTTTCACTTAGAGCAAATATGTTCCAAGATATTCTGTTTCTTGAAGTAGATTGATTTTCTAGCGACGATGATTGTAGACGAAGCCCTTCATTAGAACAGTTCATTAGAATATTTCCATGAATTGTACAGTCTGATGCCAAAATCCACAACCCCCGATTACAGTTCTCCATGAGGTTAAAACTAAAAACACATTGTGCTGCCTGAGAACCTAGAGCTTCTCTATTTGACATGATTATTCCAGTCTGCCGAACTGATTGGATGTGATTTCGTATTACGGAAACATATACCGATTCTAAGATGTGAATACCTACAGATCTAAGGTCACTAATCGTATTATTATCCAATACCAACCTGTTCTCTTCAGTCCCATGAGATGATGAAATGATGATGCCAGCACCTATGCAATCATAAATTGAATTTTCAGTCACCACGATTGGACCAGAACAATTAGCTATCTGTATTGCGGAATATTCATCGGTCACAATATTTTCATTGATAGAAAAATTTGAACAGTTATAGATAACAATTCCATTCGTACCGTTCAATATGGTGTTTCGTTCAATAATGAAGTTCGTGCTATTTGAAATTTGGATTGCAGCCCATTGCGATGAATAGGTATTCAGGTAATTGTCTAAGATATGAAAATGCAATCTAATGTTCTGGATACGAATCAGCCAACTTATTCCTTCTATAGAATACCGTTGGATTAGTATTGGATTCTCAATCGTTCCTGTTCCACTCCACTCATTTTCAGTTGCAATAGAAAGAAAATTCTCATCACTATCAATATGAATGGGATGCCTGTTTTCATAGAATGCTGCGTTTTCAATTGAAGATACATTCAAATCCTGTTGGTTTTTTGTGAGAACTGGTATTGTTAATAGACTGAATAGAAGAAGAATGGTTAGCAACGATTGAAAAAGGTTGTATCGCATTACGAACATCAAGCTAGATAGATGTGGTTTCAGAATTAATAGATTTACATCCAAGCATCAAAGTAAGAGTAATGCTGGAATATCTGGCATTTCATAATAATCTGCAAAATTGATTTATACTTCAAATTTTAACCTGTAACCTGGGAAACAAAATAGGTATCATTTGAAATCTGGGAGATCATTATGGAAACAGAATCTTTCGAGATCATCAGTTGCGATATAGAAGAGAATGAAGTAGAAATAATGGGCATCCCAATTTCAAACATATATTTTTCTAATGAATCTCTTGAAGAGAATACCTACTACTCTTTTGTTGGTGAAAAATTACCCCAAGTAGTTATGAAAGGTGTGAAAATTAATAAAGGCCAAAATAGTAGTTTCAAGCTTGATCAAATAGGTGTATCAAAAGATATAGCGAGTCTTCTAGGTGGTAGAAAAAAAGCCAGTCTTTCATATTGTGGAATGTCATATTGGGGAATTAGCTTACTAGCTGATGATAGATTTTCTGCAAATGAATCTATTTACTGTGATGAAGAATATCTCTATCTTGTTGACAACGTGTTTATTGAAATATTTGACAAGAAAACTTTACATAGACTATCTACCATAAATATTGGAAGAAGGAAGATTCGTGTAATCAACACATCTAATGAGAAGTTATTTGTTATTGTTAACGAGTATATCTATGTATTTTCAAGACACAATTGGCGTCTTCTAAAGGGTAGACAATATACAGCAAAAGAACCGAAAGAAATACTTCCGGTTTTCAGAAAAAATAATTTCTTCGTGTTTGAAAAAGCAATTATTCGTATTGAAACTGATACTTATACGGAGAAAAAATACCTTGGAGGCACAAGGTCAACAGGAGCTATCACAGTTGATGATTCACACCTTTATCAAAGCGGATACAACGGTATAATGAAGATTTGGAAACTTAATCAGGATAGACCATTTACTGAATTACGGGGGCATAAGGCTGAATATCTATTGAATGATGAAATCTATATCTATTCTTTCAAAGAAAATAAAATCAATATATGGAGCAAAGGAAGAAAAGAACTAAGAGTAAAAGGTTTAGTAGGTTCAATTTCTGCTCCACCTGCACAGTCAAAGAGATTTTTATTTGTCCCGATTGGTCAAATAATGTTGGTATTGGAAAAAACAACTTGGGAAAGTGTAACTATAGAAACTGGCAAGGTCAAATCAGTTTGTGCTGACAATGACAGAATATACGTACTAAGCGAGGATGAACTAAAGATATATCAAGAAGACACACACAAACTCATCTCAAGACTTGAACGATCGGACCAGAAACTCAGAAAAAATGAAAGAGGGGGTTATTGGGGTGTGCTGAACGATAAGGTATATGCTGACATCTTTGAGGGGATGGAAATGCATACCTATAGATGGGACATTGGTGACTGGGAGCCGAAAGTTGTCCATAGAGATGAATTCAAATTTTCCGACAGGTCAAAATCATCCCATGTGAGTCAGATTGGATCTCATATCGTCTTTATTTCCGACAAGAAGAATACTGCAGATATAGTAGGAAAGATGCTTGATACCTTGCAATTCGAAATGCCAATGGTGATAAAAAGCTCTGTTACACGGATAATTGAACCTGTTCTCTTGCAGACTAAAACAGATTTGTTTCATTTAGAATTGATACAAATGACAAGTGACCTTGAAATACCTAGGGATTTCAAAATTAGAAGTCTAGATTTCTCTAGTGAGTCTACAATGGAAAAAGAGGAAAGAACTGAAGAACCAGTCGTTCCCGAGCTTATCCCCTCCAGTGACGAAATTAAGGAAGCGATAGATGAAATCGAATCCCACGGAGTTGTTGTGAAACGAGGCTATGTTAGTGAAGGTGGTAGTATAAAATACAAGGTCAAGATCGAAAATCATACTAAATATGTCATTAATAATGTTACAATCAATATTCTGGGATATCCAAATGATACGCTGAAACTAGTCAGTTCAAAAGAGAGAATCGTTCAACGTATTGAACCAAATGGCGCATTCAGATCTCTGCAATTCATATTTCAACCAACTCAAGATTGTGTTGAAGGAGAGATACTTGCTACAGTATCCTATATAGACCACCAGAATGAGATTGTAACTATCAAAGTTGCACCTCAAGTCATACGATCGATATGCGATATGTTGGAACCAATTGAGATGCGATTAGATGAGGTCATGGAATGTATTGATACAATGGATTCTGGACTTGAAGAACATCCTTTGCCATGGAATGCTGCTGTTACTTTTTCAATGCTGTCAAGATTAGTTGCACTAAAGAATATCCAAGTTACTAGTAGCGAGTCTCGGGAGGTTGGTAAGCAGTTTATTGGTACAATTCGAGGTATGGCTAAAGGAAAATATACGGATAAGCGAATAGCTCTTGAAATCGTCATAGTTGGCAATATTGCAGACCCAAAATGTATGATGAGTTTGAAGATCTGTAGTGATGAGGAAGATATGATTCCGGTGTTAATCACGGAAATCATGAAAGAGATTAGAAATCTGAGACTTTCCATAGACAAGGTTGTTACTGATATGGACCAACTCCTAATGAATGCAGGAGAATCTTTGGAATCAAGTAAAATCATTCTTGCAAGTATCCAAGAACTTGAATCAAAACAAGATACTAATTCATTATTAGCCAAGAAGATATTGGACTTGATAACGCGAAAATATGAGGAAATACTGACAAAGGAGGTTAATGAGGAAGCTGCAATTAATGAAACTCTTGATTTAGTAAAAATGATGTCCGAAAAAGTCCTAGAAAAGAAGTCCATTCGGGATCGTCTTATGTCGGGATTAAGAAAAGTTGCCAGTGAAAAAATTGAGAAGTCAGCAGCACAAGTCCTCTGTGGAATTGCAAAAACAGCTTTGTTGGTACTAACAGGAATTCCGATACCATAACATTCGGAGTGAGATGCTCAAGAATGAATGCCAGCTGCAGATAGTTAGTCTTCAGTTTCTTCCAATGGGTCTATTATTTCGACATATAACTCATTGAGCTCAAAAAAGATCTCATAATACTCAGGGCTTCTAATTTTAATGAAAAGTGCATCATCAAGTCGGTCGACATCTACAAATTTGAGTTTTCTTTCTAATGTCCGAGGATAATATCCGTAGAGCAATGAAATAACCATCAGAAGGAATATCACTAGTAATGGAAAAAGAGGAGGAAGAATAGGGCGGTCGTTGTAGTATGCACTCAAAACACCCAGAAGAAAATAGATTCCAGGATACCAAAGAATTAGAAAAGCAATCCATGCCTTGATTATTTTTCCAGTTGTTCTAACAGCTTTGCTTCCGTGACGCATACATGTTGGGACCCAAATCACAGTTGCTCCTTTCTTCGCGTGTAGTAGTGATTCCGTCTTATCTGCACTACCACTAAATGTTGTAGACGCAAGTTGTTTGTCCTCACTGCTCCAAACTTGCATTGATACCAAATCTTCAGCTTCAGCAAGACAGACTGGACATATCTCTGGAAAGACTACTTTAGATAGCTTAACCTTCAATAGGGGATTTCCATTTTTCTTGCTCACAGTTGATATTCACACCTTTCTATTTTTCAGCAGATTCTCCATCAGGAGGCATAACTAAAATCTGAACACTAGTCTGAGGTCGCTCCGTTTCAGGTTCATATGCGTCAAACGTGTCGAATGTCATTTGATATCGAAAACGTTTCTCCATCTTCTTGATTTCATGGGCAATTCTGACAGAGAGGCCAATTCCTTTGAAACCATATCCTCGAATGGCAACCATTTTGTTTCCATTCTTGACCAAATCATAAGCAGTGTTTGCAACTTTATAGACATCAATTCTCCCAGCAACATTAGAAATTTCTAATAGAATATAATCACTGGTGGGAAAGACTCCAACATCTTTTTCCATGGTTGCTGCAATCAGAGAGTCGTCGGTAATTCTTAGCTGTTCGGGAATTCGGTCTCGGAGAGTCATAATTAATACCTTGAGAAAAGGACTAATCAATGTGTTGTCCAACGTACACAGGTCAAACACTATATGGTACAAATACAAATTAGTTACGCTAAAGGAGTAGAGCGCGATGGAGAAGAATAAGACTGCTGCAATAGCAATCACTGCTATTGTGATTTCGTCATTAGTACTTGTTGCTGTTTGGTATCCTACAACTGTCCCAGATGTGAGAATCGGATACTTATCTCAAGACCTGCATCAACTAGCTCTGAGGGTAGCTGTTGTCAAGGGCTGGTTTGCCGAAGAAGGACTAGAAGTAGAATTAGTGCAATATGGAAATGGAGCCCATGAGATGGACGGGTTTAACGGTGGGCAAATAGATATGGGATATCTAGGAGCTGCTCCAGCAATCACAAAACGCATCAACCAAGAGGTCTTGATTACCATCCTGGCTGCTGTGAATCTCGAGGGTTCAGCAATAATGGGCTTGAAATCAGAATATGATGCTGGTAGAGTGACCACTATCGCAGATCTGGAGGGAAAAACAGTTTATCAACCAGGACCTTCAACTGTTCAAAATTTCCTTCTTCGCCTTGCATTGAATCAATCAGGACTCTCTTTTGAAGACATTATACCCGGAACCACATCCCCGGCGTATATGGCGGATTCACTTACCCCAGAAGCACCTGCCTTTGTAGTCTGGGAGCCATTCAATGCTCGAGCAGAATATGAAGGGAAAGCAGTTCCATTAGCAAAATCAGGTGAGATCTGGCCAGAGCATCCTTGTTGTGTAGTAGCATCGACTAACACATTTCTCTCAGACCATCCAGATATCGTACAAAAGGTCATTGATATTCACAAGCGAGCTGAAGATTGGATTAACACCAACCCGGAAGATGCAATTCAGATAGCGATGGATTGGCTAATGATGGATGAAACACCAGTTTCAAACGCGTTCGACAACATCATTTTCGATTACAATCTGAATATGACGGGCCTTGAAAGATATCTTAGCTTTCTTATTGATGAAGAACAGGTCAGTATGGATCAAAGCGATATTGGAACTTTCTTTGATTCTTTTGTCAATACAACTTTTATTGAGAGCATCTGAGTAAAACGGCAGATTCAAAGGAACGATACTGCGCTAACAACTTGAGAAAAATGAAGTCCCAACAGGATACTACAAGTGTTAGCCAGTCAGTTCCTCAAAAAGGGAAAGATATCCGAAAAAGAAGAGGAATCAACTTATTTCTGAAGATAATTCTACCCATTACAATTCTGGTTGGCCTCTGGCAACTTGTAGCCATACTTTCTGGAACTTCAATAGTAGAAGTGGTGGAGGCATTTGTAAGATTATCCATTGAAGGAGATAGTGAGGGACACCTCCTGATTGATCATGTACGAATGAGTCTCTTTCGCGTGGTTCTGGGATTCCTAACCGCAATTATTACTGCAATACCAATTGGAATTGCTATTGGAAGATATCAATTGATAAACGATATTTTTGGTCCAGTCGTGGATGCAATGAGACCGATTCCTCCCATTGCATGGATACCACTATCAATACTCATGTTCCGTGCAAATCTTATTGGCTCTCAAGTTTTCATCATCTGGATAGGAGCATTCTTTCCAATCTTGATTAACACAACCACGGGAGTAAGAAGAACTGAACCAGTTCACGTAGATGTTGCCAAGACATTCGGAGCATCTGAAACACAAATACTATCAAAAATTGTAATTCCCTCAGCAGGACCTGAAATATTCGCTGGATTCCGAATAGGATTTGGAATAGGCTGGATGTGTCTAGTTGCATCAGAAATGATAGGTGGAGGTCTCGGTCTTGGATATCTCGTACTCATCATGCAACAAGTAGGAAGAACTGGAGAGGTGATTTCGGCAATGTTGCTAATAGGACTCATTGGGTTTCTAATTAGTTACGTCTTTCTCATAATCGAGAAAAACCTGCTCAAATGGAGGCAGGATGTTTCTGTGTAGGACGTTCCTCCAACATCTTTTCTCGTTCTTCTCGTAAGACCTCAAGAATTTTGGAACGATAAGTAAGACATTCTGCAGATGTCCGATCACGAGGCTTAGGAATATCAATAGTATATTCTGCAATGATTTTCGCAGGGATATTGCTCATGATAATAATGCGATCTGACAAAAACACGGTCTCATCTACATTATGAGAAACAAAGAGAACAGTAGAATTAGTACGTTCTCGAATTCGCAACAACTCTTCCTGTAGAAAGTTTCTAGTTTGAGCATCTAAGTTTGACAAGGGTTCATCAGCAACTAAAATGTCGGGAGATGTGATCAAGCTTCGAGCCATTTCGGTCTTTCGGGCTTGTCCACCAGAAATCTCGTGGGGGAGATTGTCTTGATATTCTGTCATGCCGATTAGTTCCAACATCGAATCGGAAAGTTTACTTCTTTTTTCGGGGGTTATTCCCTGCAATTCAAGACCGAACTCGATATTTCCACGTACCGTTCGCCACGGGAAGAGAGATTCTTGCTGAAAAATGAAGCCGATTCGATTATGACCCAGACTGACCTTAGTTCCATCAATTAGAATTTCACCCTTTGAAAAACGTAAAAGTCCAGCAATAATCCGTAACAAGGTGGTCTTACCACACCCACTTGGTCCGAGAATACTTACGAACTCACCCTCAGCAATTTCAAAACTTATTGAATCAAGAACCTTAACCAATTCACCATCATCAGCTTCAAAGGTCTTTGAAAGATTTCGAATTGCAAGTTTTGACAGTGCTTTCACCTATCTAATACTGACTAAGGCTCAGTTAAATACTGTATTGTCCTAACAAAATTCAAGTTCCCTCAGAACAAAGTAGAAAAGGACTCCCTTCATTGAGAGAATAATTAATACTGCATATTGGTAAGAACATCAGGTCCAATTATTAGCAGATTGAGTATATGATTGAGGTATTGAAGTGACATCGCCCAAAATATTATCCGAAATTTCTGACGACTTAAGTACAAGCGCGATTGCAGTAGGAGATGTAACCGGTTCGGGTGAGCCGGAACTCTGTACTGGAGGACGTGATGGTGTATTACGTCTCTATAGCACAAATCATAGTTCGTATAAATTTCTAGCTCAACTGGACCTATCAGGAAGCATTCTATCTATCAAGATTGCAGATGCAAATAATGATGGACAAAACGAAATTGTGATTGGTAGAAGTGTAGGGATTGGAGAAACACCAGGAGCAACTGGAACAGTTCAGATATACAGATACGCTCCAAGCGGGCAATTTGAACTATTGGCAGAACATGCTATTGATAGATTTGTTACCACTGTTGTAGTTACTGATGTCACAGGTGATGACAAAAACGAGATTGTTGCAGGAGGAAGTGATTCCACCCTCAGAGTTCTGAGAATGTCGCCTGAAAATCAATTATCTGAATATGCAAAATACCAACTTGATGACATGCCGATTGCCATTGGTACTTGCGATGTGATTGGTGACGAGATTGATGAGATGGTCACTGGTAACCGTGATAAGACTCTGCGTGTATTCAAACTTCGAGAGGGTGTCATTGAGCAAATAGAAGTTCTTGAACTTCCCAGTCCAGTTATCTCAGTCACCTCAGGAGACATCCTGGGAGACCGAAAGATGGAACTTGGTGTTGTTACTCATGATGGCTCAATCAGAATTTACAGAAATGAAGAGAGTAAGCTTGACCTCTTCTCCACACTCGAGGATGTGAAAGCATTATCGATTAGAATGGAAGAGATAAATGCAGACCATATGGATGAGGTCATAATAGCTACTTCTGATATGAAAATCAATTTTTACAATCTGTATATGGCAGATCTGAACCTTGTAGCATCTGTAGATATAGACTCGAAAATACTAGCTCTAAGTGTAGGAGATTCGAGAGGGGATGAGCGGAAAGAGGTGCTTGTAGGAGTATCAAATGGTCCATTGAAAATAATAGAGGGCCTCTACAAAGTTATTCCGAGTTTTGATATTCCACATTCCGCAAAAATTGGTAGTCCAATTATTGCCAAAGCAACACTAGAGAATGTCACAGACCAACCAATGACAGGAATCGCTGGGAAGATATACTGGTTTCCAAAAGATCACATGGAAATTTCAAATCAACAATTGCGATTCGACCTTGAACCAGGTGAGAAGAAAACCGTTGAAGTGAAACTCCTTCCAAAGAAAGAAGGTAGTGTCATCATTCGACCAGTCGTTCTGATGTGGAAAGACGATCAAGAGAAAGTCAATCAAGTTACAACTCCAGAAACTGTTCTTCTGATAGAGAAAGGGGATGGAGAAGCTTTCATGACATCACTTGAGGAAGAAAGTTCAGAACCTGTCGAGTCAGTAGATTCTACACGAACTGAAACAGCCACTAAATTCACACCTGCAGAAGGAACTGGATTTAGTTCGATTCCAGACTCTGAAATAGCACAGATTACTTCACAAAAGAGTAGTCCTCAAGATTCGCTCAAGGAAGCTGAAGCTCTTTTGGATCAGTTATTTGGTGGTGAATCAGACGCGAAAGCGGCATTAGAGGACGTAAAATCCATGATGGGGTCAGAAACAGCTACCGAATCTGTTTCTACAACACCTGAAGATACCACGGAGCCAGAAGCCACGGAAGTTGAATCTGATCTGGTCACCGAAATTCGGACCCGAAAACCAAAACCAACACGCCCCAATGCTTCAGCCGATGCCTATTCATACCTATTCAAGACCATGGTTATTGGTGAGGGTGCTGTTGGAAAGACAACACTGGTAAACCGTTATGTAACTGGTGTATTCGAACGAGATTACAAGACAACCATAGGATCACAATTTGCTGTTAAGCTAACGCATATCTCACCACCATCCAGCGAATATGCAGTTGGTATCAAGATACAAGCATGGGACGTTGCAGGACAAGCTAGATTCAAAGCTGTTAGGAAGATGTACTATTCTGGAGCAGCAGGGGTTATTTTGGTTTTTGATGTCACAAGACGCAGATCTTTCAAAGAGTTGCATAAATGGATAGAAGAAGCTGATTCTTCAATTGGAACCCGTGTCCCAATGATATGTGTAGGAAACAAAATTGACCTTCCAGATAGAGCAGTCAGTTCAGAAGAAGCCAAAAAGTGGGCTGAGGACCAAGGATTCCTCTACATGGAAAGCTCAGCAAAGACTGGGGAAGGTGTTGCTGACATGTTCACAGTTCTAGCAGAATTGATGTGGCGTGAAGCAAAGAAGAATGCAGAGGCGAAAAAGAAGGGAATGTAGGACTATTGAGTTGTTTGAGAAACTCCTATATCAAAGGCTTCAAGATTTTTTTCACTTGACCCTAAAACGTTAATGAGCGCAGCTCTAATAGAATCAATGGAGAGGGGGGAAATTCTCATACCGGCCATCACACCAATAAGGAGTACATTAAGAGAACGAAAAGCATCGATAGACCGAAGAATCTTATCTGTATCGATAGCAATCACTTTCATGCAAATTTTTTGGTGAATTGCAACAATACGTTCAACATCAGGATAGTGTTCAGTGCCTCTATGTACATTGCTTGAATAGATAGGGGTTTTACTCAGAATCGCAATAGTATCAGACCCTGCGAATTTCACAGATGCTCGAAGAGATTCTATCGGTTCCAAACCAATCAAAAGATTGAGTGTTCCCTTGGGAACTAAAGGACTTGCATCTTTATCCCAAACTCGGATATGAGTGAAAACAGATCCACCTCTTCTTGATGCACCAAAGGTTTCCCCTACAACAGGACGTAACTCTTCAAGCTGAACAGCTTTTGCAAGTACTCTTCCAGCAATAACATTGCCTTGCCCACCAACACCAGCGAATATGATGTTATATGGATAATCCATATTCATTCCTCCTCAATAGCCCCATGAGGACAAACTGATATACAAGACCCACATCTCACACATTGATACTGCAGAATTTCTGCTTTCTCGGTTTGCTTGTTCCAAGTGATTGCAGTACAACCATAATCGCGAACACAAATTTTACAATCAGTACCACGACATAATTCAGATTTTACTATAATACGCGATGCATCACCTTGTTTCTGCCTACGTTTTTCTTCGAGCCTGCAAACCCCATCTAATAGGAGTACCTTTAGTCCAGACTCCTTTATAGTTGAATAGATCAAATCAGTTAGCTGAGACACATCGGTTGAATCTATCCTTGTAAATACATCTGGTTTAATACTTTGAACAATATCCGGAATTCTGACCATGTGCTTCATTTCGCCGATTTTCATGGAACCAGGATGCGATTGAAACCCTGTCATTGCGGTAGTAGCATTGTTCAGAATAAGAAAAGTCAAATCAGCATTATGATGACGGGCATCAATAAGAGCAGGAATACAGGCGTGAAAGAAGGTCGAATCTCCTGCCACTGAAACCACTTTTGATTCAAGTCCAAACTTAGAAAGCTGTCCAATGCCACTAGCTGTTCCAATTCCTGATCCCATTGCTTGCATTGACTCCAAAACATCATTATAGAACACCCCCAAAGAATAACATCCAATATCTCCGGTTACTATCAGATTTCCTTTCAACCTTTTTCGAACTCGACTTAAGGCATAGAATACATTTCTATGAGTGCATCCTGCACAAAATGTTAAGGGTCGGGATATCAGATGTTTTTCAGCATCATGGATACCTTCAGGCATTGTAGGCTGTTTCATTAATGTGACAAACTCACGTAGAGATTCTAATACAACATCTACATTCATCTCACCATGAGCTGGAACGAGATTGGTTCGTTTCCCCTCAATTCTACAAGTATGATCTTGAGTTGAAGCTATTGCACGGAATTCATCCTCAACAAAAGAATCAGTTTCTTCGAAGAAGATGATAGTCTTTGCTTCTTCTAGTGCTTGTCTAACAAGTTTATCAGGAAGAGGAAAAGTTGTAACAAGACCTAGGAGGGACACTGCTTCTTCAATATACAATTGTGCTTCTTCAACGTATTTTTGGCAGACACCTGTGGAAATAATTACTATATCATTCCAGTCAATAGGAATGGTATTGAGAGTGAAAGAGTTGAATTGCTCTCGTATTTTTTCAATTCGCCCCAGTAAGTCGAGATGGCGAAGGTCCGGGTGAGGTACATTGTAGAGACCTTTTGGTAAATTCTGATGGGCAATCCATTTTCCACTGGAGATGTTTTCTGTTTTAACTAATGCGCTGGAATGAGATAATCTAGTTGTACTGCGAATTAGAACTGGGATTTGGAAATCTTGGGAGAGTTTCAGTGCAAAGTCCATGACGTCGTACGCTTCCTGTGGAGTACTTGGTTCTAGTAATGGAATATTAGCAGCTTTTGCGTAGAAACGGGAGTCCTGTTCATTACTAGAACTATGTCCCTTCGGATCATCACAGACAATTATTACGAGCCCACCAGTTCCAGTGCCGGAGAGATTTAGATTTAATAGAAAATCTGAAGCCACATTTAGCCCCAATGATTTCATTACACAGACTGATGGGATACCCATCCAGCTTGCTCCAGCAGCTGCTTCCAAAGCGACTTTTTCGTTCACTGCCCATTCAATGATGTTGTTTGTTTTTGATTGGTAAAGCATAAGGGTCTCAATAATCTCTGTCGAGGGAGTCCCAGGATATCCAGTACAGAAACCTATTCCTGCTGAAATAGATCCTCTTGCAAAAGCGATATTCCCACTCATTAACTGCTCAGATTTGAGACCTGAATCCATAGTAACCGAACTCACCATCCCAAAGATAAAGCAATAGAAAACAGTTTCCATTAACATAATTCCTGAGTGAAAACAATGAAAAAGGGTTGTGAATACTAGAAATTCGAATAACCATGAGTAAAAAAGGAGAGGCACGAGGTAAAAAACTCACATCCGTGTTCTCAATTTCACACGATAAAGACGTGGATGGGTTATGTGCTGCAGCAATTGTTGCTAGATATGCAAAACAGAAAAACCTCGAATTCGATGTACTCCTAACAGATTACGGATCATTCGAATATGCATTCTCGAAAGTAGCAGGATTGCGGGATACACTTATTGTAGTTACTGATCTCGGATTAGATGAGAACTATTTGGACGCTGTTGAGAAGGGCTTAAGCAGGGCGATTTCCCAGAATTGTAGAGTAGTATGGCTGGATCACCACGAGTGGTCAAAAGAAGCTATCAAGACAATTATTCAATTAGAACGGAAGCCAATTGTGAAAATCAATCACGATTTCTGTGCAGCGGAGATAGTATACAAAGTATTGATGCCTAGAGACCTCATCAGTGGAGAACTGGCTGCAATTGCTCATGATACTGATTTCAATGAAAGGAAGATACTAGCCGCAAATGCTTTGACTGATGCGGTATCAGTGATTAGATTTAGTGCGATTGACAAAAGACATGATATCACTGATTCACTCAAACCCCTGTTATTTGCATTAAGTGAAAATGGAATTGCAGGAGTATGGGACTCGAAACGCAAGAAATTACGAGATAACCTTCTCGCAAAACAAGTGCATCATTATAGAAAAGACAAAGCAAAGAAAATGAAGAAAGCCTTTGCAGGCCATTGTGATCAAGAGATTAAAGAACTCTTAGTTAGAATTGTAGAGATTCCCTCAGGAGTCACAACAACAGATTTTGGCACATACCTAGCAAATCCAGATAATTTGGAAATCGATGGCAAAAAATACAAGCCAGCAGACCTTTTAATTACACTTAGTCAAGGTGGAATGTTAGGATTTAGAAGAAGTGGAGAAAAAGCACTTTGCAATGCAGCTGCAAAAATCTTCAAAGGTGGTGGCCATCCGTACGCAGCCGGAGGAGAATACGGGCTCTACGATGATTTTGGTGCGGTTTGTGCGGATATCTTCAACACCCTTAGCAAAGACACTTCTTGGATTACAGAAGAATCAGGATAATAATCAGTTTCACAATAGGTCAATAGGTTCAGATTCTTCCCATAGACGGTCAAAAGTCATAGATGCGGCTTTAATAAGTGGATAATTTGTTTCTTTAGTGATGAATACACCCGCATCTGGTTTGACCTTGTCACTGAGAAGCAACATCATTTTGGAGTCGTTCCAAATTATTGCACGATATGTTCTAATGGGTTTTGGATGAAGTCGAATCTGCAATTTTCCAGAACGAATTTGCTTTTCTAATGAAATCGGATTGGACTTGGTGATTTTTTTGACCGATTCCAAGAGATTGGTTTTCTCATCGGGTGGACAAAGAAACACTCTGATATCAACACCACGTTCAGCAGCTTTTATGAGCTGCCTTTGTATCGGGCTATATTCGATAGACTGTTGAACGAAACTCCGATGGCCAAATACTCTTAGAATATCATCTTGTTTTGCAGGTTCTATTATCCCTACTATGATTGCGTTGCTAACTCCAACAATTCCATCAATGCCCCCAGGTGAAATATATTCAGAACCCGATAAGTACGAGTAAAATTTTCGAGCTAGTAATAAGGGATTTACTGTTCTAAGATGGGCAATTTTCATTTTTAATCCTTGAATTGCAGTATCCTGTTCAAGAATCTTGATTTTGGATGCCTGACCAAGTGCATCTGCAATAATGTCTAGAGTGACAGAATATTTGTATGGACGTCCAAGACTATCTTTGTGAACGAAACCACGATCTACAAGACTATTCAAACAGTTCCGTACCCATCCACGAGTAAAGGGTGTATTTCCTTCTCTTTCACGTGTGCTATTGATATACTCTAGAATTTCTTTAAAGACCAAGGGTCTGTTTGTATTTCGAGATAGTTCTAATATTCTTCGTAAAACTTGAATTTCCCGAGAGGTTTCCTTCGCATCTAGAATCGCCAGCAAGTGTTTGGCTGTTTCTGGTTTCATGGTAACACCTCTATTGTCAAAGAGGCATCAAAAAATTCTCTATCAAAAGTACGAAGTGCATCTAATATTATAACATGATTCAAATAATGTGGAATATATGATGCAGACAACGGTTCCTCCGATGTGACCATTATCAGACTATTATCATTTAGACTCACAAATTGATACGTTGCATGAGTATGGATTCTTCTTCGAAACCATATTTTTTCTCTGTCACTAAGACCCCTTATATTCTCCAAAAGAGAAGACGGCACTTTCCAATCATGAGGCACTAATACTCGAAGTTCCACACCAGCGCTAGTTAATTCTTGAATGTTCTCAATGTCTAATAGAACACAATCCATTTCAGTTCCGCCCCATCCCAATGACATTCGAATAGTATCAGCATTTCCTGCAACATTAAAGACTTCACTAGAAATTAGACGTAGAATACTTTGCGCTCCAAGAGCAAATCGTGATTTTCTCTTTTGTTTTTCACCAGTTAGAATCTCAATAAGATACTGAGCTAGTATAGTTGTATCTACTTGTTTCAACTCTTTTTGAGATTGCTCAATTGATCTAAGTTCTGCTCTTAATCTGTTGATTGACTCAGGTAAACGCTCTCTCAAAACCCGGTCAAGATGATCAAATCCAGTATTGTAGATGTGCTTATAGCCAGATTCATCGATGGTCACCAATCCAATCTTTTGTAGTTCACTCAGTCCACGATAAACCAAAGACTCGTTTGCTTTTTTTCCACGAAGAAGATGCAATTTACTCATAATATCATTAAAAGTTGAACCAGTCAATCCTTGTGTTTGGATTATAGCAGTTAGAATATCAATATTAACCGAGTTCAAATCAATACCCAGAAATTCTAACACAGCTTCGTCATTTTGAAACATATATGTTCACAAATCCTTACCAATAGATCTTCCAAAGGTCTGAGAGAACAATGCCGCCTATGATAGCCGTTTTCTGCAAATGTTTGACCTTCTTCTGCATCATTAAGAACGTGGTATTCCGATTCACATAGGATTCTGAATAATCTCGGGTTGTATCACCTTTAACTAGTTCACAGGAAATCGCTCTATATGAAAAAGGAGCACATGGATACTGTTGAATTGAAAGCATTCCTTTTAGCAATGGCATTTCGCTAGAATCAGGATTGATGTCAATACATATCTTTGAATATTCTAAATGCTTTTGCGTGTATTTCTTAAGCATGATGAATTACTCCTTTTGAAGAATCGATTTACTTTTTGTTCTTACTCTCCATGATTGCTCTGCTTTTCTCTAATATCTTCAATCGCGTCACTAAGTAGTCTTGAAACCTGAGTGTCATACTTGTTAAGAATCTCGGGTGTTAAGTCAAGAAGAGGAATTGCCTGTACCCATTCCTTGTCAAAAGCTTCACAAACATTGTCTATCATATCCGGATTGAAATCCCTACTGACATATATCGCCGTCATTGGATTTTCTGTGATAATTAGAACCATTTGTTCAGAACCTATTGTAAGATGACTATATGTTCTCGGCCCTTCGTAAAGACGAACAGTAAAAGGAATACCTTGTTTTCGGAAGCCATCTAGGACTTGTAACATCTGTTTGAAAAAATCAACTGGAAAACCAGACTTCTCGATATCATCAATTTCAAGTAATTCGGGACCAACGAGATATTGAATCTCGATTCCTTTCATTGCAGTCCTAAGAAACTTCTGCATACGATTTTCAACATGGTCATCCAATGTTGACTGGACCCATTGGAGGATTACTCTTATCTTAGAGTTAGGATCAGCAGATGTTTCCATTAAATCATTCAAAACTATGTGAATCTCGTTGAGCCCTTTTAGAAAACGTGCCTTTACTGTAGGGCGTTCGTCTGAGTATGTTTCGAACAACTGCTGTGCAAGTTGACTACAATTTAGCTTAGAGAGAATTTCTAATCGGTCTTCAAGGTATTCTTTTTGCTCTTCAATCTCTTGAATTTGGTTTTTCCGAATTGCTTCGAGGCCAGAAATAACCGTATTGATATCTGCGGTGTAGTGTTTTCTATAAGACCCTTCAGTCACTGTCTTGATTAACCCTGTAGTCTCGAGTTTCTTCAGTAGTCTTTGTACCCATGGTCTTGTAAGACTTGCACCAAAGGAAGTAACAAGTGTACTATAGATTTCTTTAGAAGTCAAAGAGGTGTTTCCTTGGCTTAAGGATTGTAAAATTGCTTGTAGAATCAACATTTCTGAACTAGGTTTTTCATCATCAACTAATCCAAGAATACTGAGTGATTCCTTAAAGTCTTCAAAAGTCAATATATCCATGCCCTTTGTTACTATTTTTTCCAAGTAATGATTCCCAATATCCTTGTGATTTGAGACGTCTTTCTTACTTCATGACTGTATACAAACACAGTATTTATAGAGATATGTATATCATCTAAGTATGTCGGGTCTAGCCGACACCAATCATATCCGAAAAAATGAATTTCTTCGTGTTATGATTGCACGGCATGTTACGGCGGAAAAATCCGTCAGAAGCAGGGCTCCTCGGGGGGGCACCCCTGCTGTGGGGGGGTGAAATCCCTGCTTCACCTTTTTGTTCTCTATAATCCACTTACTGCAATTGCTTTCATATAACCAATACCGATTTTTAGTACCATCGGTAAGAAGTTACTGAATAAATTCATGTATGTAGAAACTCCAGCAGTCCCTTGAATAAGTTCATTCAAAGTTTTTGCATCTAATTCCTCAAGTACAATCTCCGCTGCTGAAATAGGATCATTGAACATCGCATATTTAGAAACAGCCCACATACCTTTACCAGTTTGAGTAATGTTGTATGCAAGTTTTGAAGCACGATATTCTTTCTCATATTGCTTGACACTCTTTGCGGAATAATCTCCCTCATCAGCCATTCGTTTGGCATGTTTTGCAAGCATGATACCAGCATGGAAACAGGTAGTGACACCACCACCCACAATCGAAGATACTTGACCAGCAGAATTACCGCATAGAGCAACTCCTGCATTAGTAAATCGAGGAATAATTCCAGCACATGGGACAACGCCACCATTTACCGCAACAATTCTAGCATTCTTGGTTTCTTCGTGGGTACGCATATATTTTCGCAGTACATCTTTCATTGGTGGAAGTTTATTCCATTCTTCAACAGAGGATGGTACTCGACCAATTCCAAGGTTAACTTCCGTTTCACTTCGAGGATACATCCAGAGATAGCCGAGACCTACGTCTTTACCAACATAGAAGTAAGCAACATTTGGATCAACATCTTTGCAACCTGCAAGCTTGAATCGGTATCCATAACTCAGCAACCACTTAGGATGGGTAAAGCCTGCAGTTTCTGAAACTCTACTGAACGATCCATCAGCACCGACAGTAAGTGATGCATTGATTGTTTCACCTTGGTTATATTTCACACCCGAAACAAAACCATCATCTTTAATTACAGAAGAAACACGTGAATTGAATTTGAAATCTGCCCCATCAGATTCAGCTCTTTCACGCATTAGCTCTTGGCATTTATCTTCATCTAACAAGTAGGAATTACCAAGTAGTGTACGGTCAACGACAATATTGGAACCCGTATCAAGACTTTCTCCAACTATAGAGGTGTATTTGTTTCCAACATACTCTGAAGTTGGTTGAACCCGTAAAAATCGTAATGCTTTGTCAGTTACGAGCTCACCCATCAATGAGTCAGTCTCTTTTTTTCGTTTTTCTAAAACAGTAATGTCAAGTCCATGGTCTGCCATTCGCCAGGCTGACATGAGACCAGCGGGACCAGTTCCTGCTATTATCGCATCTTTCATTGTTCTTCACCAAGAATGCTTCTTGGATTTCGCAGAAAGAGTCCTCTATATCTCTTTTCCCTTGGTGAATATTTCCTCTAGTAACTAACTTATAGGGAGGTGTAAATGACAAAGACGAGTAAATTTGATGATGTGAAACCATGAAAGCAAAGAGTATCGCTTATTCCATATACATGATTGTATCGATTCTATTTAGCTTCATGGTGGCATCCTTGATACCAATATTCATGTGGATGGTGTTCTACGAAAATATTGATCGAGTTATAGATGCAATGGGTTGGCCTTTTGTGAACTTTGAAGGTTTCATTCTTGACCTATTTGGACATCTACTACCTCAATTTGCTTTCGATCGGTTTTGGTTTCTGATATTCTTAGTTCCAATGACCTTGATATGTTATGGATTCTTTCTTGGTTTTCTTATCGGTATGTTCAAGTTATCACGAAGAGGCATTCCGTTTTTGGAAGATGGATACTATCCTATGGAAACGGAAAAATGGCTGTTGTATGAATACTACGAAGTTTACTATATTATGCTACCGTATTTTGCTTGGTTCTTCAGCGTGTTCTTAGACACAAAACCTCGACACACTCTATTTGGTGCTAAAATTGGTTCTAACACAGTAGTTGGTAGTGGAAGGTTGTTCAATCCAGAACGAACCGAAATTGGAAACGATTGTTTCTTTGGATATGATGCCATTGTGAGTGGGCATGTGTATGAAGGAGATAGACTCTACTTGAAGAAGGTAAAAATAGGTAACAATGTTACAGTAGGTGCTAATGCGGTCATCCTTGCAGGGGCAGTCATTGGAGATAATGTTATTGTGGGAGCAAATTCAGTCGTTCCAAAAAACCGAGAGATTCCACCAGATACGATTTGGGTACATGGAAAAGCGATACCCAGGAAGTCTCGAAGAATAAAGCCAACAGATGCGGGAGTGGTGAAAGAACCAGCTGCTGAGGAAGACCTGACCGATGATGAACTTACAGAAATAGATGACTAGAACACTTCATTCCATATTTCTAACAGATATTGGACAAGGCTAATATCACTCAAAAGGAGTGACTTATTGAGAGAGATTGCTTTGCGTCTTCTAATGTTTCATGTTGAAAACTTTTGGTATAATCCTCACAATCCGCAGAATCCAGATATCCGAAACGAGCGGTTGGCCTTTGACGAATCAATCCTTGTTTGGATTCAAGCAGAAGAAAAGGACGAAGAAGAACGCACGAAAGTACTCCGAAAAATGGTCAAAAATATCCGATGGCTTAGCAAGAAATTGAATTGTAATAGCATAATTTTACATTCATTTGCACATCTAGGTGATAGTAAATCCTCACCCGAATTTGCAGACGAAGTTATTGAAGAAACGATGAAGCGTCTAGTGGATCGAGACTACAAAGTCCACATTGTTCCATTCGGAATATTCAATGAATTCCAGATGCATGTCAAAGGACCATCTCTTGCAAAAGTATTCAAGCAATTCTAGGCGATTATATCAGTTGATACAGATAGGTAAGTAGAATGTCCGATACAAAACCAAAATACACTCCAAGAGGGTATCAAGAGTATATCCTTGATAGAATTGACGAGTACAAAGAAAGTAATCTGTTACTTGAACTTGACTGTGGTCTTGGAAAGAGGTTCATCACTCATCAGCTAGTAGTGGACCGATATCCAGATGCTAGATTCATAATAATTGTTCACTCATCATCATCTTTAGCTGAAACAGTAGACTACCTCAAAGGAGAATATGGTGGTCTCGAAGAAGATTTAGGTGAAATATCTTCTAGAGTGAGATCAGGAATTCGTAAATGGATTTTGAAAGAAAAAAGAGTTGTTGTTGCAACACCCCAGACACTTACAAATATAGTCAAACGAGATCCGGAAGTGCTTGATGATTTCGATATATTCCTGATAAATGAAGTTGATACACTAGTTCGAAGAACAAGTGGACGTACAGCACTGGTATTCCCTTGGCCCACTCTTTTAGCTCATTTGAGAGATAAATGGGTAATTGGAATGAGTGGAACACTCAGAGATGACCATGCAGTCTTTACAAGGGAACAAGTTGAGATAAGAAAAGAGCTCAACACATTGAAAAAATACATCAAGAATTCTCAAGTCATTTCAATGGAAGACCTCTATGGTACAGATGTAGAACAGTATCTCGAACCCACCTTTCTAACGATGAAACGTGTCGTGGATGTACGAATAAGGTCGATATCAAAAGTGTTAGACGAGTTGATACGTACTACTAGGTCAGAGATATTTCACGAGTTGGGGGAGGAGGACAGTTTGCACCTTATTGATGGTGATGCAAGAAGAGTGCACATGATGCTTGAAAGACTACCAATTACAGAGGAGCTCAAAAGCAGATATTCAGGTCTTCTTATGTTGAGAAAGTATGTATTTGCTATGCCGCCAAAAAGATTCCTGAGAATGTTCTACAATGACTATATGAAACACTACTTCAATGTGAGTGAGCTCCAACGAGTTTTGCCTACAATATCAGCTAAAGTAACAAAGGCACACAAGATAGCTGCGAAACATCAAAAGACCCTCATATTATCATCCTATCTAAGTATGGTCAAACAAGTCAAGCAAGTATTTGAAAAGTCTGGAATGCCAGTTCTTACAATCACAGGAAAGACCAGAGATAAAGGAGAGGTCTTACGAGAATTCAAAGAGAATCCAGAAATTAGAGCGTTGGCAATGTCTCCAGTAGGAGAACGAGACCTCGATATTCCTCAAGCAGAAATTATGGTGATTATGGATGCAATCAACACCAGTAAAACAATGTATCAAAAATTTAAGAGGACACGAGGAGGAGTCGTTGTACTTCTGGCATATGCCGGGACATCAGAAGAAATGAAGATGCAGCGACTCATGGACAACATCTTGAAGAAGTATCCATGGTCTACTGCAATACTTGATGAATAAACTAGAAACTAGGTTTCAGCAACAAAAACCGATGAGAATAGGTCAAAGAGAGGTTCGAGGAACGAAGGTTCCAAATCGCTGTATACATGACGACACATTGCAATGAAATTCTGTGTCCGCTCCTCAGCATCTATTCCACTTTCAAGAACTTTCTTTGACTTCTTTGTCAGACTCTTCGTTATGGATTTGGCGTTCTTGTGCTCACCCAAGAGTTTCTTTGTGTCTTGTTCAATACGTTGAATTTGGCTTTTAATCCGAATATCTGCGAGTTTATCTGTGCCCATAGATTTCACCAAGTCCATCAACACATCTAGAATAGCATTGTGAAGACCAGATGAAAGAGATTCTATCTCGTAGGCTGTAAATTTTACGCCACTGCCATCTACTCCAAGAGACCATTTCAAGTCACTCGTGCGTTTGATCCATAGTTCTTTTTGACCAATGTGAATGTGTTCTTCAAAGAATTTACTATCAAGACTCGATGCTAATGACACTTTCAATAATGCCGCTTCTGGAAGACGAAGGCTGATTGAGTCTGAGTTGTTTTTAACGATCACACATTTTCCACCGCTAAGGGGAATTTTATGAGCATAGTCCGAGGAAGGAGCAACTTCTATTGGTGGGAGGTTTTTCAATAGATTGGCTAGTTCTCTAATCTCACTTTCCGTACATATGAAAGATTGCCCATCACCAGAAACAGTAATCATACCTTCATCAGAACGCTCAAACTCAATTTTGTTTCCACTTCCCACATCAGTAGTCTTTTTGTAGGTCTGCTTATAATTTCGTGCAGTTTGTGCGAGTTTGTCTAATGCAGCTGAAATCATATGAGCTTCGCCGTATCCTATAGCAATCTCCTCTTCACCAGATGATCCGCGACCTATTCCAACAGCACCATCAGTCCTTATCTTTACATACATCGTTGAATACCACTAAAGAACGAGTATTCTTTACTCAAAACTATTGTGTATGTAATAATAAATAGAAAAAGAAGGAGTCTGCAGAAGGATGATCTTCTGCATTACTGATTTAAATCGAATCTTTGACATCAAAAGCTAGATTTCCAGCTTCTTTTGTTTTTATTGAGATGTCAATTTTATGTTCGCCTTCTTCTAGTTGTTCTGCATGAATGTGAATTGCAATCTCAACACCAACTTTAATTGGAAAAGCATTACTCTCTGAAATTTCTGAAGCCATGACCTCAGCATCACCAGATTTCACATGAATAGTTTCTAGCGGATATTCAGTCCCATCTACTTTGATTGGAGTCATGCCAATTGCTGTGCCTGCAGAAAGAGAATTTTTTATTTTAAAGACGAAGCCATCATCAGTGTTCTCTAAGCTTCCTTTCACGTAAAGCTTTCTTAGCAAGAATTTCGGTATTTGCATATTATTATTGACCTTCCTCTAGATTGTTTACTAATTATTTCAAAGTCGTCGTACAGCTTTTATAGGTTCCGAACCATAGAAAAAGTGTTCTGAATTGACACTTTGAGAAAGAGAAGTATTATTGGAAAATTGTTTGGATGGTTCAGAACACTGTCATAGCAGCGGGAGATAACACAGTAATGGCCGAAAAAACCGATATTGTTTCACAATTTCGTTGTCAACAATGCAATGCACCATATCCTCTGGGAGCTGATGATGTAATAGCTACATGTCCATATTGTGGTTATACATTTGAAGTTGGGGGAGATGAAATAGCATCTCATTTAATCCAGAAGAACCAGCTTTCCACGAAGAAGGTAGTAGAACTAACAAAGACCTGGTTAGAATTTGCAGCAGATAAGACTGTTGGGAAGGGGATAATGAAAGATATCAAAATAGGAAAACCCGTTCTTCAGTGGATACCGACTTTCAAAGTTGATGCGTTCTGTAGCAAGTATCATCTTGGCGGAAAAAAAATCAAAAGAGGGAATGAAAAAGTCTGGAAGAAAATTGAAGGTTCCGAGAACACTAGGGAGAATGAATGGGTTCTGGCAAGACGCCATGCTGCATCTTTTGGTATTAGAGAATTTATTGGTACTTTAGATAATGCTGAGATACATGATTTCTCCATAGACCTAACAGACAACTTTCCTGTGCTAAATGCGGAAATAGTCATTGATGACGCTGAACGTCGAGCACATCTGTTGAAAACACGTCGAGAGAGAGATCAATTAAAGGAAGAAATGGATGAATTATTTGATTATCGACTAACTATGGACATTAAAAATTGTGATTATATCCATGTACCATACTGGTTAGTTCGTTACAATTACAGGAATGGAACATTTCGAGTTGCAATATCGGGGTCAACTGCTGAAGTTGTGCTTGGAGAATTACCGGTTACGAAACAATACAGGATTAAGAAATGGGCAATCAGCTTGGGCATGCTTATTATTTCAGCACTTTCTATGCAGGCTCTGCCGTACTCGGTTTTTCTAATTGCGCTGGGAGATGGCGACTCAGATGCGTGGATTATCCCTCTTATTATCGCAGCAATTGGAATAATGACTTTCGTGGCTGCAGTAGTTTTAGTAGCTAACGTACTGAAATATGAAATTCAAGTTGATGCAGATGGAGAAGAGAGAGAAGAAGAGTCTGATTTGCCATTAACACTCAAAGACATTGGAGGATTTTTCTAATGAGCTCGATTAATTGCCCAAATTGTGCAGGTAATATAGAGATACCTAAACAAAGTAACACCGTCGTTTGCCCATATTGCAATACAACAGTTCAGGTGAAAACTGGAGAGATTATCAAAGAAAGCTATCTTATGCGTCTTCAATTCGATATCAAAGCAATAAGAGAGAAAACATTTAGTTGGGCAGCAAAACAACTTGGCGCACCAGACGATATCGAAGAGAAGGCGGAGATAATAGAGAAGGAATTGGTCTACTGGCCTTTCTGGGTAGTCGAAGTTGAAGCTAAAGCCGAATACGGTGGAAATCAGAAGATACCCAAGTTTGGAAGCTCAACTGGATTAACTAAGATGGGGTGGATAGAAACCTATGAAAAAGATAACCTTGACATGGAAGAAGATATTTTTGTCCCAGCAACAAAAGACACCCCTAAAGTATTAGAATCATACATTATTCCGACAAAAAGAAAGGAGTATTTTACGAAGGATACCATTCTTGAACAACAAGCTACGACTCGTCCAATTCAAGTAAATCGAGAAAATGCTATGAAACAGGCAAAGAAGAAAATGGAAAAGATTCTTCGAGATGAAGCTTATGAAGAAGTGGATGAAATCGTACATTTTAGCTCTGAAATGAATATTCCAGCGGTATTCCTAGTGCATGTTCCAATCTGGCATATAAAATACAAATATTCCATCAGAACATATGATGCAATGATAGATGGAGCTTCAGGTCGAATTATCAAGCTCGCATTTCCACGAAAAATGGCATTCCGGGCTATGGTGTTTACTGGAGGAATACTCCATCTAGTAATTGGTGGTGGAATTGGTTTGATTCTGGCGTATGTCGGCATTTTTGTCTTGGATGGGTTATTCCCCACTATATTTGGAGCTACATTTGGTTTGGGTATGCTAGCATTCAGCCTACGATTTTTCAGAACCGCAATTACACTCGAATCGGAGGAAGAAATCGCAAGCTAACCTGTAGATGAAAATCGCAAGAAGATTATAGTGAATCAAGATGGTCAAACCATCTTGTTGTATCTCGACTAGCTGGCATCCATGCCCCAGTTCGATCATCCCAATCATCTATCCATAGTGCTAGATGGTATGCACCATGATATCGTTGACCAAGAACATGAATCTCAGGAGGTGGGGTCAGCTTTGCCATAGCAGATGCGAATCCATGAATACCACCTTGAGGGAGAAAGGTGCGCATCAATAAACGGTTAGTAGTATCAAAGTCAACATATGCAACAGGTAATCTAAGAGATAATGCACCACATATCTTCGCTGTATCAGGATTGTTTGCAATGACCAGTGCGGATTCGTTTAATCCTACATGATGTATCTCCCAAATTTTTCTTATCACATCTTCATCTTTTAGTCTGCTCAATCTAGTAGTGATATCAGATGACCGTCCACGTATTTCTTTTCGGAGTTCTCGAACTGTTTTGTATCCTTTTTCAAATGCAGATAGTAAACGAATATCTCTTTCATCCAAATCAACTGGAGAAGGGGCATCTTCTGTTACTAGAGGAAAAACAGGAGCCCACTCATCCCTCTGCAATAAATCAGATTCAAGAGATATCGCATTCCAATCCATCCGCCAGATTCCATTGTCGGGGTCATAAGAGTCCAAACTAATTGTCCGAGCAGACCGATGACGTTCAAAGACATTTACGAATATGCCAATACGCTTTACCGATTGGATAAACCTGTGAAGATCAAGAATATTCTCGGAGTTATCAGGTATCGCTAAAGTAGCAAAAAGACCTCTCTTTCCAGTTACTACCGCATTTGAAGTGTATAGATAGGGACACCAATTTAGAACACTTACGCAATCAGAATAAGACGCTTGTCCAGGTTCCAGTACAACTTGAAAGACTCTGATTCCGATTTTAGAATAGACAACAGACTCGAATTCTCTTAGTTGTCTGCGTTTTTTCATTGCTGAAATTAATGTGCTGACCCATACCTGAGATATATCTGCTCTTTTTCCAATTTCGGTCTTTGAAATTTCTGGATTGCGCATCAATTCATCAATTATAGTGATTTCTGCTGAAGATAAAGCGCTTGAATAATTGCTTGCAAACCGATACAAGAAAAGCTGCCAATCGGAGATGGTGAGGTCAATCCCATAACGAGAATTTTTCAATATTGAATCCACCAACTCATCCAAGGCATCCTCACCATCAAGATTGTAGAGAGAGGCAAAAGTCATTGATGGAGAATATACTGTCTGATGAGATGTGTCAATAGGAGGTTTGGTTTCATTCCATAAGGAATACCAAGTTTTAGATTGTTTTACAAATTCTCTACCAAAAGCAGCGGCGAGATTGTAACATACTTCATTGTTTTTGATAATTTTCAGAAGTGAGCAACGTAGAATTTCACGTGCTAACACCCCTCGAAGGAAAGGATGTTTTTGAAAATCACATTCTGGAACAAGTATCCGATCATTATCCAAAGATATCCTCCATAATGATTCAGGTGTAGAGTTCATATTCGCATCAAAATCTATTGTTGGAGATATAGGTGGAATATGAAACCGCTCAATAATAATTTGTTTAATATCTTCCAACCATTTTCTTAGCAGGTCTGCTGAATTCTCGTCGTGTCCCATGTTGAATCATTTTCCTGCCATTGTTGTGCGATCTTAAGTATAACTTTTCCAAGTGCTGTGATTCGAGTTATTCTTCGTCTGCCATGTTTCTGGACTTCAACATAACCAGCATCTCTCAAATCCCGAACATGCTCAGAGATGGATGATGCTTCCAAGTCTGTGCGAGAGCCTAACTCTTTATTTGACGTGATTTGCTCATTCGGCTTAGAAAGAATTTGCTTAAGAATATTCTTTTTTGGTTTAGTCAACATCTGCCGTTTCTTTGGAAATAGATCAACTAGATGATATTGAGAATCAGCAGGCTTTCCCAATACTGTCAAATGTAAGATGCTCTCAGAATATTGAGCAGCCATACAAAAAGCTGTAACCATTATCTGATTGCTAGAACATGGTGCAAAGTGAACTTCTGATTCCCGATACAGATATGCAATATCTAGTAAGGTAGATAGTATATCGTGATAGTCAACCGGTTGAACTTGATACGAGTCTGTATCAACAAGTTTTCTGAAATCATTTTTGATTTGCAAAACATATTCTCTAAGCTCAGCAGAATGAACGAATACAACAATACTACATTTACGTTGTAAAAGTATGCATTGAACCGCTTCAAAATTCCCTGTGTCCACAGACACAACTTGAACAATTTTTCTCAAACTCCACCCACCAACACTTCGGTGTTATTTCCGAACTTGGCATACTAATCCGAATTTCGTTACCCGGATCGAAAATCGGACCTACTGTTTCCTTGCTGTTTGAGAGATGCTATTCCTTGATAATAATGATATCAAGGTTTGACCCAAAGGGTCCAGAAGATCCCCCCTGGTAATCTAATGCAAACGTGAACAATAATTGTTCACGTATCTCTCTTTTTTTGTGGTGGCAAGTATTAATATATTGAGTACAGGTAATAAATTCTCAACTCGGATATTCTGAGCTGAATTTACAAATAAAAATACAGAAGTTCCAAAAACTCATTTTCTGGAAACAATATCATAGTGTTTTGAAATTCTAGTTTATAGATGTTACCGGAATTCAATCGAAGATCCTTTTCATCAGATTCCGACGAGAAAATAATAGGTCTAGAGCGCCTCTAGAGCCGTTTTAGGCGATTGATGGTGGACACTTTTTCACTTATATTAGAAATTACCATACTTAATGTGTAATTATCGGTGTTTCTAATCGATATATGGAGTCGTAACGAAAATTTTGTGTAATCGTGGGGGGGCCTTTTCCTCCAAGATTCTTTAGATGATTTTTGTGATATAGAGAACAATAATACAAGAAAGAAGATACCAAGCACTCTTATTATTTCAGAGCATCCACTTCCGCAGCTGATTGAATCCAAAAACCAACTCGAACCAATACCTCTTCTAGGAAGCGAGGCATGTTATCAGGCTTGGCATCTTCTGGAAAACGGTAGCTCCGATACTCGTTGAATTTTTTAAACGTTTTACCATATTTGGTATCCAAAGGTAATTTTACCTTCTTGTCGCATACCACTGCTAAAGCACGAATTAGAGTTATGTAATCGAAATCCAAGGCAAGAAGCCATTTTCGCAAGATTGGATAGTACTTTGTTTGATCAATCTTATCCCAAGGTAAGGACTTGAGTTCTTCTCGGTTTTTTGTCATTACTCGTTCCGAGTTAAAACTGCATTTCTTATCATAGGGGCATCTCGCTCGTGCATACACCTGCTTATTTGCAATCCATACTACAATTTCATGGACCGCCTTTGTTTGTAATTTCTCTTTGTGTTTATCTGCTGGTAAAATCATCTCAATAACACGCGAGTCTTTGAATGGAGCGCCTTTTTTGAAATACAGACTAAGAGCCCATGCGAGTGCAGGCAAAGTATTAACTGGATAGTATTCATCAGGATCTGGCATTGTCATTCCAGACCATACAAAACTCCTTGATATGATTTAGGGTGTTTGACAGTCCCTGAAAACTTGGACAACGGAAGGTTCCTACTGCAAGGAAAAATGTATGTTTTCAAAATGGAATGACGATTCTTAGCACACTGCTCTGAGTAGTGTGTTACAAATAAGACAAAGGAAATATATTCACTCTTTCTGACGTTCTTCAACAAGCGTCTTTGCTAATTGTTCAAAGATGTCAACAATTCCTTGTCCTGTCTTCGCACTTGACTCAACATAAGGCATGTCATGACGTTCTGCGAATTCTTTGCCCTCTGCAGGGTCTACAACACGATCTGGTAGGTCTGTTTTATTAGCAACAAGAACTAAAGGTATTTTCTTTCCTAGTGCTTTCTCTAATTCATTCAGCCATTCTTCAAGAACGATAAACGTTCTTCGTCGACTAACATCATAGACGAGAATTCCACCACTAGACCCACGATAGTACATTGGACGTAGAATCTGAAAACGAGACTGGCCAGCAACATCCCAAATTTGAAGTTTTACTGTTAGAGGATCACCACTACGGGAAGGGATCTCAAGGTTCTTCACGGCAAATTGAGAGCCGATTGTTGTCTTGTAATCTGTACGGAAAAATCCATGAGAGAAGCGTGTAACAATAGCAGTCTTACCTACTGCTCCTTCCCCTAGCACAACCACCTTAAACAGGAAATCATAGCTACTACTCACGTGAACGCCTCGTTTGATTTTATAGGGAGTGGTCGAATCGAAATTCGACAATAACTTGTCCAAATCGTCAAGAAATGGCAAGTGTTCTCTAGCGATTTTAAGAGGGATAGCATCTAATAAGCTTTCGCGAGCTTAATACATCCCACCAGGAAATCTTTCGGATTCAATTAATTCTAGGAAGTCAGCCAGAATATCATTGAACTGGTTAGGTTGTTCGACCATGGGATTGTGGTCAGACTTTCTAACTATTGCAATTTCAGCGTTTGGAAACAGTATTTCGTATTCCTGGACTTCATCAACAGGCATAATGTTGTCCTCATCACCACAGACAACAAGAATTGGAACTCCAATTTCAGGTAGACGGTCTGTGACATCAAAAACATCGCAGGCTTTCAAGTCCCGAGACATCATCTTGGGCCGTTTTTCCTTATACTCCCCTTCAAGTGAACGAATTTCATACTCACGAGATTTGTGCTTGGACAATCGGCCCCGTAGAAGGTTGAAAGTGTCTTCAATCGCTTCAATCACTAGTCCAATTGCCAAGTTTCGAATTTTCAAGTCTGGACGTGTACTCACAAGAACCATGGCGGTCGGTTGAAAAAGATCTTTCTGAAGCCCATATGACATGACAACCCCACCACCCATACTGTGACCAACAAGCACATACTTGTCAAGACCAACATAATCAACTAAAGCTGCAACCTCTCGTGCGTATTCATCAATATCCGCAGGAGAATCATTATCATCTGAAAGCCCATGATTGGTCAGGTCGATTGCGATTACTCTATGCTTTTCTGCGAACTTTTCAATCTGGATGGACCAGATAACGTGGTACGAACCTGCACCATGAACTAATACAAGAGGAATACCTTTGGTCTTATCTTCTCGTTCATCTACATCCAAATAATGTATCTTGAGTCCATTATACTCGAAGTATGGCATACAGACACCTCGAAAAGAAAATGAACGAGTCCATATAGAGATATTTTGCGTATCAGTAGATAGCTTTTTACAGAGAATTTTTGGATAGCACATAGTGACCATAATGACAAAGCTGTTTGGTACTACTGGAGTTAGAAAAATTTACGGAACTGAATTTGATGTTGAGATGGCCTTGAAGTTGGGAAAGTCTCTAGGTACGTATCTCAAGGAGGGTACTGTCCTGATAGCACGAGATGCTAGAACTACCGGACTTATGATTGCTGATGCCCTTTCTGCGGGATTATTGTCAACCGGAGTAAATGTAGTACGTGGTGGAATCATTCCAACGCCAACGTTGGCATTGATGACTAGAGAGCTCGGATATGATGCAGGTTTGATGGTCACAGCATCACATAATCCACCAGAATACACTGGAGTGAAGTTCTGGGGAGCAGACAGTATGGGACTTACACAAGATGTTGAGTCTAAATTGGAAGAGATCTTTCATTCAGAACAGTACCAAGTTGCCACGTGGAAAAAGCTTGGAAATGAGTCAAGTAATGGTACATTGGTAGCAAGTCATATTGAAAGATTGCTTGAAAGGTGTGATGTTGATAAAATACGTTCAAAGAAATACAAAGTAATTGTTGACCCAGGCAATGGAGCTGCCTGTGTACTTACTCCATATCTTATGCAAGAATTGGGATGCAAGGTAGTCACTGTAAACGGTCAACTGGATGGACATTTTCCAGGTAGAAAATCAGAACCTGAAAAAGAGTCCCTAACAGACTTAATTCGGCTGATTGAAAATACTGGGGCAGACTTGGGAATTGCACATGATGGGGATTCGGACCGGGTTGTATTTGTGACCGAAACAGGGGAAGTAATTCGTGGTGATCGGACAATTGCTTTTCTGGCACAAGAGTATCTCAAGACTACCGCTAGCAAGACCATTGTTACAACAGTAGATAGCTCACAGGTTCTAGATGAAACCGTTAAGAAAGCAGGTGGCGAAACTATCCGTACTCCGGTCGGAGATATTCAAGTTGCAATAAAGATTCGAGATGAAGATGCAGCAATGGGAGGAGAGGCATGTGGTGTATTTATCTTCCCGGAATTTCATTTGGCACCTGAGCCATTTTTGGCAGCTTGTAAGATTCTTGAAATCATGGCGAAGACAGACAAATCCTTTGGGAGTCTAATTACAAATATTCCGATTTATCCTCTTCAGAAATCAAAAGTCCCCTGTGCTAACGAATTGAAACCTAAAGCAATGGAAAAGCTATCAGATGTGCTTCCCAAAGCCATGGGAGATGTCGTTGAAGTCTTAACTGTTGACGGTCTGGGAGTGTTTCTTAAGAAAGGCTGGGTTCTTGTACGTCCATCAGGAACAGAACCAATCATTCGTATAACCTGTGAAGCTCCAGAAGAGGAAATAACTCAGAATATCCTCAAACAAGCAAAATCGATCGTAGAGGAAACAATGGAAACTCTTTGAGGTGGATTCCAAAAAATATGATTCTGATTTGCGGAATAACAAAGTCTATCAAATAGAACACACATAAGCAAACAAGGTTTATAGCACAATTAAATAAAATCAGATATGATTACTTAAAGGTCTGAATAGCCATGGGCGACGACGAAGATTTCATTATGGAAGAATTTGAATGGGCTCTTAAGGACCCGACCGAAGAAAAACTACGCGAACTTGGAGAAGTAGTTAGCACAATAACAAAGAAATTGATTGAATTCATTGAATCACTCCAATCTGAAGTCGCCGGATTAAGGTCGGAAGTTGGAGGGCTCGAATCAAAAATTGGCTCTCTCGAATCTAAGATGGCCTCTGGTTCTTTCACACCCTCATCATCAGCACCATCTTCAGCAGCTGATGCTGCTCCTGCAATGGCAAAGGCACCCACAGCGAGAGCACCCCCACCTAAATCTAGCGCTGGGGGCGGCGGTGGAATGATGGGCGAACTCAAAGCTCTTCTAGCAGCTCGAAGAAAGAAAGCAGAGGGCAGCTAGTTACTCAGAGCAGTGTTTTGACACTGTTTTCAGGATAGAATGGTCCTGCATGTTCTGGTAAAGAGATTGTAAAAGCTTCTGCACGTTTTACATCAGCTTGTACGCCCCGTAGACGAGTTCGAGCATCATACAGTTTCTCATAGAAATCATTAGCTTTTGATATCTGTGATTTGTGCTGCTTCAATGCCCGAAGTGCAGTAGAGTAGGATTCTGAAATATCTACTTGGATGTGAGGGTGAGAATGTAAAGAGTTGATCTCCATATGATAGATCCTTTCTACACGATGGGCGTTATCAAAAATCGTAATATGAGATGCCCACTCAACTGCTTGTTGTACTATTTGGACGCAAATCTGGTGATTTCTGTTATAATCATCTTCAGAATGTGTGATAATGATAGTTGGACGTGACTTGAGAATTGTAGCCACTACCTCGTGGACCATACTCATGTCTATATCAAAATCATCCCGTTCACTAAGATAGAGATTTCGCACACCAAGAACTGTACACGCCTTTTTCAGTTCCTCATTTCGTTCGTCATTACCAGTCATACAATGAACATCAACTGGAATGCCATTTCTCACATGTTGATGAATCGTTCCTCCAGCACCTAAAGATTCATCATCAGGATGAGCAACAATAACGAGTAGAGAAGGAGATTTACCAGACATAATGAGTGCTTTTCTTTTCTTCAATATCAACATTGTGAAAGAAAGCAATATGCTCCTACCACTGTTCTTAAAGGTGGGCTAAATTAGTTAGTAACAAAAAGGTGAACTACTTGAAAATAGGAGTGAATATGTATCCCTCCGTCGGAGGTTCTGGATACCTTGCTACAAGATTGAGCCAAAATCTTGCACATCGAAATCACATAATCCACTTTATCACCTATGAACGTCCATTCTCTTTGATGTGGGAACAACCAAAAGGGATTCACGTCGATCTTGTTGATAGATTTGATTATCCATTATTCAAAGCAGTTGGTCCCCCATATTCAATGGCTCTTACGTCAAAAATACTAAAGGTTGTCAAAGAGGCGAAATTGGACCTTATTCACGCACATTACGCAATTCCACACGCAATGTCTGCTTATATGGCACGAGAAATCTCTGGCATACCATATGTAGTTACATTACATGGCTCTGATGTACACACTCTTGGTCTTGATCCAGCATACAAACCAGTAGTTCAATATACTGTCCAGAAAGCTAATGCGGTTACTGCAGTTTCTGAATTTTTAAAGGAAAAGGCAGTAAACGAACTGGGAATAGAACGTAAGATACATGTCATTCCAAACTTCATTGATGTAGAAGAATTTCAACCAGCCAATGATTGCAGATTGGTAGTTGAAAGCGGATGTGTTTCTTTACGACAGGTTGAGGATCCGGAGGCAATCCATCCAGAGGAAAAGGTTCTCTTGCATGCATCAAACTTCAGGTCGGTAAAACGAGTTGTGGATATAATAGAAATCATGAGGATTGTTGTCGATCATCAACCTGAAACACGATTGATAATCGCTGGAGACGGGCCGACTCGAATAGAGGTGGAGAGGAAAATCGAGGCATTGGATTTGTGTAATCATGTTCACCTCTTAGGAGTCAAGAGTAATATCCAAGAGATTATGTGTTCGGCAGATTTGTTCATACTGAATTCCACACTGGAAGGAATGCCATTAGTACTCTTGGAATCCATGGCTTGCCAATTGCCCATTGTTACAACTCCAGCAGGAGGAATTCCTGAACTCGTTCGACCGGGACTGGATGGAGTGGTTACAAAAGGATTTGAGCAAGAAGAATTTGCAGAAGCTATCATTGATTTATTAGTTGATGACAAAAAGAGAAAAAGATTTGCAGTGGCTGGAAGAAAGCGAGTTGAAGAATCATTTTCTGCAAAGGCAATTGTACCAAAATACGAAAAGGTCTTTGAAGAAGTTGTCGGAAAATAGGATGTCATTATTGTATGAAACCAAGTATCTTTCGAGTCTATCAGGAGTTCATTTGGAAAGAAGAGCATAAAGAATTAGCAGAAAAGCTCTATGATGATCCTATCAGAAAAATGGGAAGCCTAGTATCAAGAGGAAAAACTATCCTCACAAAGTACAAAGAAACAAAATGGTTTACTCAAGAGAGAGTTGAGGGTATTCAGCATGTTTTGACAGAGATAAACAAAGAGATAGGATGTCTCACCCCAAAAGTGAGTGATTCGATAACGAATCTCCATCAAGGAGCAGTCGAATCTGCACATCAAACAGTAGTCATGGGTGGACCGGGATACATATTGAACAAAGCTGCTTCTGCAGTATCAATTTCAACCTATTGTGGTGATAACGGATTCCCTGTCACTCCATATTTCTGTGTTGCTGACTATGATGTAGTACAATCCGAGTTGACTAACATTAGAACACCGAATATGGGTCAGAGTGGAAATCTGGTAAGCATCCCAGTTCCAGAAGGATACGAGAACTCTCCTGTAAGTCATCTTCCATTACCTGGATTCGAGTGGTATTCAAAGATAGAAGAATCAATTCGATCAAGCTATCGTCCCTTCTTTAAGATGTTAGAAAGAACAGCTCATACACTCTTCGCTGAAAGACTTGAGAACTGTTTAACAGTAACACGGGATGCATTTGTGAACTCAACTACACTGGGAGAATGGGCGACTAGAATACTAGGAAAATTGTTCAATATCATTGGAGATTTGGGAATACCTCTAGTTCCAGCTGGAGATGTCAGGCTTCGAAAATACATTTGTGAAGGACTAGAATACCTACTTCAAACAAAGAATCGTGAGATATTCTTGAAAGCCCACGATGAAGCTACAAGATTGATTACTAACAACGGATATGCTTCTGGCGCAGGACCAAGAGGGCGTGATTACGTTCCATTTCTCTACGAGTGTCCTAATTCAGGATGTAACAGAAGCAGGACTGAACTCAATTATCAAGATGTTGGAAACAAAGCAATTCTTGAAGGTAAATGTATTGAATGTGGAGAGCAGATTCAGATTGAAGTCGATAAAGATTCACCAGATCTATCAGAATATGCGCCCTATCTTTCGTTGCGTGTCGATTCTAGACAACTTGCGATAGATACAATCATACCTACAATAGCCCATGTAGGGGGGCCTGGAGAAACAGCATATTATGCACAAGTAATTCCAGCTGCTAAGATGATGAACGAGCCATTTCCATTATTTATGAGATATCCCAGAACATATTTCAACACACCTTGGACTGAAACGTTAGGCAAGGAACTGAAACAAAAAGAGATTCCTGTTCTTCACGAGGGGAAGCTCTTCAAGCTTAGCGGGAAGGTCAACAAGTTCAGAAGGAAAGAACAGTTCGAGAAAATGAATGAAGCGATCTTTGAATTTAATGCATTCATTCATCAAGTTCATTCACAACTCAACGATACGCATGAGCAAAAAGTACAAGAAATTGAACAAGCATCCGGTGAGAAGTATGACAAATTGCAGATGCTCAAGTTAGATATAGAAAAATATCTCAGTTGGACATTTGGACAATACGCACCAAAAAAGCTTGGTCAAGAGTCAACATGGTCATGGATAGAGTGGGCATTGAATTCAGGATTCACTGATCTCTTTGGAGCTTATCATAGGGCACACTCAGAAGGATTGAAGAATGGCGCAACGCTCTTTGTGAATTTCATGGTATGAACGGTATCGGAAAAAACCGATACCACTCAATACCAGTCTATTCAAGTTCTTTTGTAAGAAGTTCTCCCAATCTATGAATTCCCTCGGAAATAATCTCAGGCGTTGCATAGGAGAATCCAATTCGCATCGTATTGCTCTCTGGTTTGCTATCAATTAGGTCGTTGCCATTATCTGACAAAGTATACCCAGAAATTGGATAGAAGGGGCCTCCAGGAACATAGAGCAAATCATTAGGAATCGCAACTTCTTGCATGAAACGACTACTATCAAAGTCCTTATTCTCACTTTCCCACCAGATAAAGAATCCTCCAGTAGGATCTGTACGAGTCCCTGCAGGGAAGGACTCATCAATTGCTACAGCCATTGCCTCGTATCTCTTTCGATACAATGGAATCGCTTTTGCCATCGCTTCATCAATGTATTTGCTATAATATTCATCAAGAATACGTTGGACTAACGTGGATGTACAAAGATCAAGATAGCCCTTATCTTTCAAAACCTGTTCACGGACTGATACGGGAAGAACCGAATACCCAACTCGCAGTACTGCAGCTTCTTTACTTGTTGTCCCAAGATATGCTACTCGCAAATTATCTTTGTCAAGAGTCTTAATTGGAGGGGGATTCTTTTTGAACTGGATTTCAGCATAAGCCGAGTCTTCCAGAAGTAGCATATTATGACTCTCACAGATATCAAATAGTGCTTGACGCCGACTCATTGGGAGGGTAGTGCCCTTTGGATTGTCTGAGTCTGGAACCACATAGAGAATATCGGGAGTTTTTCCAAATTTTATTTTTGAAACACGAACCGCCTTTTCAACATATTCGGGAATGATGCCTTCCAAGTCTGTAGGAACCGTGATAATGCGAGCACCAAGTTTCACCGCAGGTACTAAGAACCCAAGATATGCTGGAGAAGGTGTGATAATCACATCTCCGGGGTCTATCATTGTATCAAGAAGTGCATAGAGCGCTTGTTGAGACCCATTTGTTATGGAAACATTTTGCCATTCATCAGTACAGTCAATAGGAATACCTCGAACATCACAAAGCCGTTTTGCTAAGGTTTTGAGAAACCAAGGTTGACCCCCGGTTGGGCCATAATTAAGATCCTCAAGTGCCAATTTTGGATCTTTAGCATATACCTCACTCAGATCTGCAAGAATCTTTGAGAAGATATTAGTAGGCATGATGCCCGGTTTTCCACCTGCAAAGTAATATTTGACATTATACTTCAAAAGGGCTCGAATCTGTGATTCTTCAATAAAAGAAGTCCATGTCGCAAAGCCATAAGAACCGTTTTTAGCCATCTAGAACTCGCTCCAAGAGATCGTGTGGGAAATACTATCTCTATGGATGTACTTTTCAGTACATGCCGTGTATGAAACATACGAAGCAGAGATATATCCTTTTCTAAGTTAACACGGTTCTGATAGTTCGATTTTGCTACCTGATGTACAGTTATGAGTAGTTGCAGAAAGCAGCTTCTTGTCTATTTTGTTTGACTAGCTATTTCTTGAGCAATCTTTGCTGGGTCATCAGCGTTACAAATTGACCTTGCTACTATAACATAAGATGCTCCTGCAGCAATTGCAGCTTTGGCGTTACCTCCTTGAGCTCCAACACCAGGACAGATTATTGGTACGGAGTCGCCAACTATCTTTTTGACTTCAGTGATTTTCTCTGGATATGTTGCACCAACAATGATACCATCAGTATCCCAAAGTTTAGCCTTTTTCGCGAATGTGATGTACAATGGTTCATGTTGCTTCATTTTATCATCTGTAGCAATCTGGAGCCCATATCCTTCATGAGCTGCTGGATGGGACATATATCCAAGTGTTATCACACCCTTATCGCGGCTCTTGGCCAGTTTGAACACCGAGTCGAGACCTCCCTCCATCCCAACTAGAGGATTTGTGATAAGAGCATCAAATCCAGCATCAAAATAGTATCGTGCAATGTGATGGTTTGTTGATCCAACATCATTGATTTTGCAATCCATTATTGCAGTCAATCCCAAATCATGAATTGTATCAATCAAACGAGGAACACCATCAAATACACCGATTGGTAGAACCAATTGACGATTAAACTTGTATGCAACTGCATAATCAGCTGTAGCTTCGATTATTCGCATAGCTTCTTTTTCGATGCGTTCTTTTTCATGGGATATACCATCAGCACTTTTTCCAGCCATTTCTGCAGGAATATCCAGGCCAACAATCAACCTAGTCTTTCTGACAAATGTAGCTGCATTTAATTTTCTTTTATAGGTCACTTCCTGCAATCCTCATTCCGTATTATGCAGCACATACTTATTAGCAATTTGGACACGAAATGATTGGGTGGAAGTGTGAGCCCAGACTGGTTAATGACCCGATTGGTAGTTGTAATAGTGGCAATTCTTGGCCCTGTGTACTTTTTCCTTTTTGTATGGTTATTACCATTTCAAATAACCTTATTCCAAGATCCCATCCAGGATTGGTGGTTTCATTACATCATAGTTCCAGCTGTTTTTAGTGCACCATGGTTGGGAATTATCCACAATAACCGGTATCGGTTATCAAACACAATTCATCTGATGCAGGAAACCACAGATACCGTACCCCTCAGATGGAGAGTGTTCTATGGAAGCAATGCAGCTTTCGTACTGATGTTCTTCATTCTTCCAGTGGTGACTGCCCCATTAGCAATTGTTGGCGGATTGGTTGTTGCAGGAAGAGTCTTCTATCAGGTCGGACTGGGAAAATTAGGAGGAGGTAGGGTTGCAGCACTATTTGCAGTACTTGTTGCAATTGCACTGTGTATTCTTCCCACCATCATCATGCTTCAGTTCATTCCAAGTTATATTGCAGTATGGGATACTATCCTGCAGGCATGGAGTGACTTTTGGTTCAAGGTTGTGTACGGTATAGCTCAATGCCTTGTAAACGCTTTGAGTTTCGGTAGTCCCTTTTACTTCATATTTCATGCTGCTCAACAGTATGACAAAGGGCTCTATGGACAGGTTTACACTCAAACACCAACCACAAAGATTAGAATTGGCGAGATGATTCTCTTTGTGATCTTCACTGCATTGTACCTTCCCCCAATCCCTACACCATTTGGTGCGATTCCTTTTGCTGATAGGTCGGATTTGTTTACCAATTTCATTAATTGGATATCACTATCTATCGTGGCTGTTATGGTTCTAGTAAAATGGAGAGTAGGAGAATCCGATAACAGCACATTTGGTGGTACTTCAAATATTCTGATTATTGGAATGTTTTTAGTTGTCGAGCTCTTTTTCAAAACAAGTCTACTAATCGTAACACTAGTAATCTGGTTAGCATTTCTGATTTTCGCACTTGTCACAGCAGCGAATTTTGCACGTGCTTCATCAAGGGAGTTATACTGATGTATAGGAATCCAAGTCCCACAGTTGATACCATCATACTCGACAAAGATAGAGTAGTCCTAGTAAAAAGAAAAAACGAACCTTACAAAGGAATGTGGGTCTTGCCTGGTGGTTTCGTGGATTATGGTGAAACTGTGGAAGAAGCTGCGGTACGAGAAGTTATGGAAGAAACCGGATTAGAAATCAAACTGAAAGCAATTCTCGGGGTTTACAGTGATCCAGCAAGAGACCCACGGAAACACATCCAAAGTACTGTCTTCATAGCCCAGTATATATCTGGAACTCCAATAGGAGGAGATGATGCTGCAGAGGCGAAATGGTTCACATTAGAAGAGTTGAACAAAGTTTCACTCGCTTTTGACCACAATCAGATCATCAAGGATTTTATAGACTGGATGAATGAAAGAGAAACCTACTGGTCCAAAAAGGACCGCACGTAGGTTTTTCAGATATCAAGAATTTCTAGTTTCTCAGCTAGACGAATCACAGGTAGATGGACAGTCTGTGGATCAGGTTCAATCGTTTCAACAAACCGTACCTTTTCTTTATCACGAGGTTGATATGCTAAGAAATTGCCATCAGGTCCACTATCATGCTCGATATAAATCCAGAGTGGTAGGCCCATATACTCATAATATCCGTGGTTAGAAATTAATGTTCCAAAGATGTGTTTCCCATCATATTCAAAATACATAACACTCGCAGGACGGTCTCGTTGGGACCAAGAAACTAACATTCTAGCCAAGTCCTTCAGAGATGCGATACGAAGATTGACAGGAGGTCTGATTTCGTCTTTGCTCATAATCGTCACCAATGACCCAATGCAGATTTATAACCTTATAAGCGCATGGACTACACTGAAAGTATATCCAAATCTATCTCATGGCCACTCTGAATTGGTCAGAGAGTATGGAAACACTTCGGATATTTGTACCGCTGAATACCACAGGTATACAAACTCTTTCTTTGCTTACTCCCGCTGAGAAAGCAACTCGAATCTCATCCTTTCTGAAGAGAACGAATGTGAAATCATCTTCGTGTCGTAAAGAATCGATATGTAATCCTTTGTTAAATAGAACAGTAGCAATCTGTTCAATCAAATCCCAAGGATCTACATCTTCAGCTTCAATTAGTACAGTTTCACGTTCAACGGATTCAGTAGGAAATAGAAATTCATGTGAAGCTCTAGAATAGAGTACCTTTCTAGTCATAGCTTTTGAAAGGAGTGATGTCTGCAGATTCCCGAAACGTCGTACTGCAATATCTGATACATCAATGACAGGCTCACTATCATCAGGAAACTCTTCAATTATTGGCTCATCAACAATTGATTTCTCAAGTTCAACAACTTCTCTTGGTGATGTTTCTTCCGTTATTGAGAACTGTTGCTGTTTTTGTTCAAAGAGCTTGGTAACATAATCCTGAATCCAGCTATCTAAAACCTCCCAATCTTCTCTACTTAGCTTAACAGGTGGACGAGGGACATCAGGTAAATCGGGCAAGTCCTCATCAATGTATTCAGGTATATCTTCAGCGGGTTCTTCAATTTCTTCATCATCTGAAGCGGCATCTTCAATATCATGTATTGGCACCTCGTCATCAAAATCATCATGAGGTGTTAGCTTTGCTGCTTCGAACAATCCTGAAAGCCGATCAGTGCCTCCATGTTGAGACATTCTTGGTCGTATCTTTAGAATGAAGCCTCGTTTATTCTCGGTTGTCTGATCAAACAGTAATGCAACACCACGTGGCAAGCTACTAATGAACACTTTATCTTTAAACTGCTCAGGCATGACTGCTGGGGCCCGTTGTTGGAGCGCTCTGATATCATTATCATGTGATAACGAATGAGAGAGAATAATATCAGATTGGGATATTGCATCATCAGCAACTGCTGATGGCTGCTGTGTACACAACACAAGACTGCATCCAAATCTCCGACCAAGTTTAGCATAGCTGATGATTGCATCTTTTGCAGGAGTGTCTCCCGTTCTGGGAACGAGAGTATGAGCTTCATCTACAATTAGCCAAGTTGGAGGGAGTTCCTCACGAGCACTGGTGCCATCATCAGTCCAAGTCATTCGATAAGTTAGGACTTGCCTACAGAGCATATTTGTAAGAATCGCAAGTACCGATTCCGCGTCCGAACCAAGAGGAGCGACATCAATTACCGTAATCTGACCACCGATAGCTAAATCTTGAGCGCTAGTTCCACCAGGATGGAAAACACCTAGTCGGTCAGCCCTACGAAGACGCTGAATCATCGCGGTCTGTGTGGAAGCCTTGTAAAGCTCTTGAATTGAAGGATCTCGTTCAATGACACGAATCATATCTTTGATACTAAAATCACGAACAGCTGACTGTTTTTCTCCATCTTCCAGCGTATACCCATGTCGAAGGCTATCAATGATGTCTCCAATGAGGTTCTCCATTGTGGTACTCAGCTGACCACCTTTCTCTAAGACATATCCCCAATCCGAATCAGATAATTCTCTGGGGCTGATAGCTAACGGGAACAAGCGAGCTTTTTTCTTAACTTCATCTGGCAATCCAGCATATGTACGACGGGGGATATAGACAGAAACGGGGAATCCTTTAGCTTCAAAACCCCATTTCTTCAGCAGGTCAATCTGGCCTACATTTTCTTCAACCATCTGACGAAATACATCAACTGTATCAATAATGACTCCAGCAACTTCGATATGAGACCGTTCCATCGCTAGAGCTAGTTCTTCAGCGATTATGCCGAGTGTGTATGATTTACCGGAACCTCTTTTACCAGCTACAAACATAACATGAGGACTAACTAGGTCTAAGAGAACTGGAGTGCCTAGAAGAGAGGTGAGAACGTCATCGCTGGCCTCTGATACCGCTCCAAGCATACCTAAACCAACTGGACCGTACTTTTTGTGGAAAGAGTTTGATCTTCCGACTATCACACCAGTCCCTGGATCGACCAATACGTCTAGTTGCTCCTTTACTCTTGGATGATATTCAAGAGTTTCTTCGGAGATCAAGCGAACGGGATCATAGTCTTTCTCAGATTCAGTGTCATCTTGTTCAGAGATATCTTGCATATCTTGTTCTTCATCCATAGAGGTTCCCTCTTAATCAAGACAGGTTCGGAAACGGATAAAGTTTTGCAGGCACGCGCCGCTACTCAGCAACACTCAAAACCAATAGCCGTGGAAGTAGACTCATGCCAGACAGAATTGAAGACGGTTCTTATGTCTATATTTTTCTCGACCATCGAAGAAACTGGATTAAACAGGTCAGGGCAGGAAAGAAGTTTCATACGAACAAAGGAATCATCGATTACGACGACATCATAGGAAGGCCATTTGGACTCAAAGTCGAGAGCCATTCAGGTAAGACCTTTCAAATCCACAGGCCGAGTCAAACAGACATTCAGATAGCTATGGGGCGAAATACGCAGATTATCTATCCTAAAGATGCAGGAACAATTCTAATTGAAGCTGATATTCATTCCGGATGCCGAGTAGTTGAATCAGGTACAGGCTCAGGAGCACTCACCAGTATTCTGGCAAATGCGGTGGGAGAAAATGGACACGTTTACACTTACGAAATTCGAGAGGACTGGCATAATGGTGCAAAAAAGAATCTCTCAAAATACGCAGACATGGATAGAATAACTATGCATCATCAGGATATTCTAGAGGGAATTCAGGAAACAAATCTCGATGCAGTAGTATTGGATCTTGCCACACCTTGGTTACTTGTCGATGAGATTCATCGCGTGCTGAAACCAAGTCGATACATAGCAAGCTATAGTCCAACAATTGAACAAGTCATGAAAACCTGTAAAGCCATGGGAGAAAGTGGAAAATGGGGAATGATAAAAACTCTTGAAGTTCTTCAGCGTGAGATTATGGTTCGAGAAAATAAGACCAGACCAACAACATGGATGGTTGGACATACAGGATACATGACTTTTGGTCGCACACTAGCAGAAAGTGAAGAATGATGGGACTGTTCTTCAATTAATCATTTCAACTAAAAACTTATAACCATTTGAAGCTACAGTAACTTGTTGACGGTTGTCGATTGTTGTCGATTATTGTTGACGACATTGACCGTTTTCAACAAGTTGTGCGGGACCATAAGTCACAAAATACGATTAGAGGTACGAATAATGGGTTATCATCATAAGCGGGAAACCTGTGCTAAAGGCACCAAAGAGGTTCTTGAGAATATCTTGAAATCTCGAAAGTCTGAATACGAGATTCTAGGTTCAACAGAAGCAATCCAGGTTGGAAGCCCAATTGAAGAAATAGTAGAGGAAGAAGCAGTAACAAATATTCTTCCCGGTGAAACAGAAGATATCATTGAAGAATCGGACCAAGTAGATGTAGAATCCACTGAAGAATTAAACGAGCTAGATTCACTCGTTGAATACAAAGCCATGATACCAGTAGATCTGCCTACCAAGGATGCTAAAGACGAATACGAGAAGAAGCAGAAGAAAAGAAATTACATCGAGTTTCGATTTGATTATGCTCGATAATTAGAGAGGGGACAAGATTGGATAGGGATACAGAAATCCAACAACTAAAGGAAGAAATATTGTCCCTGAAAAAGACAGTCATGGACTTGAAAGGGGTCATTACCGACCTTAAGTCACAAGTCATTGAAAAAGAACCACAAAGACCATCTCCAGAGGTTGGGAGATACGACATGTTTCCAAACCAAGATTGCATCGAACGTGATGCCAGCTGGGACAGATTATTGAATTTTCTGTATGATGCCGAAAAAGGTCTGACAACTACTGAACTCGCTCAGCAGTGGGGGCGGTCGCGTTCACGGACAAGCGAGGTGTTGAATCAGCTTGTTGAAGAAGGGCATCTGGTAAAATATCGAGATGGTCGAAGAATGAAGTTTCGAGCAATTGAGGATTAGTCCCCTCAATTGCAATACCAACATGTTTTTTGCGCATTTTTTTGAGATTTTTATGTAACAACCCAGTTATTCTTAAGTAGAATGAGAAGCGCGTATTCTTAATACTTACCTCCTCTTGAGGGTGTTCTCTATTGGGTAATGAATTTAGAAAAGATAAAAGCGGTTCCGAAAAAAACCCTGATGTCAAAGTATACACAAGTCAGCTCTTTGAATTAAATCTACATGCTCAGGATGCTGTTAGAAGTTTTGTCCTTCACGATATTGATGATGTAGAAGGAGTTGAAATGAAACGAATAGCTATGCATGATGCTTTTACTGATTTGTATCAGGGTATTGCCTCCTTTAGTGAAGAAAGTATGGGAGAAGAATTTGATGTTGCGTTCCTTAGAGATCGCGTGGCCCAATCAGAAGGAGAACAAAAGGAACAATTTGAACAAGCATTGAAAAGTCTTCAAGAGCAGATCCAAACAAATTTGGCAAATATATGGATGGCAAGAGTGATGGCATGGCTTCACCAAGCTGCTGCTGCCAGTGGTCCATTTATCGAAGACGAACATGAAGAAAAAAATGATACTGCAAAGAAAACCTTAGCTGCAGTATATACTATGCTCGAAAAACCATTTTCTGCAGTACCTAAGAAAGTAGATGGAACTCAGAAACTTAGACGTGTTGCATTAGGACACAAAGCATATAGCTTACTTTCGGATGCGGATGCAGACGAAAAGATTCTTGCTGAAATCTCAGGAAAGAACAAATCTGCAGAAGCTGAATTCTATGATGAATTTCTCAATGAGTTGATTGGTGTTGAGAGTACATTTCGACAAGCGTTCAATCCGTTTGATGAACTCATATGGAGAGACATGCTTAGTTCATATATTTTTGAGAAAGCTACTGATCTCTACAATGAAGCACTTCCGTTTTTTGAAAAAACCACAAACGGATATCAACAAACTATTGGTACAATAAAATCATGGAAACAGAATACTGCAGGACTCAGTGAGGTCTACTTAGCAATGACCTATAATGATATAGCCGATGCACAAATGCGTGCTGGAAATCTAGAAGATGCTTCAAAACTATATACATCAGCTTCTGATGCATTTGGAAGAGCTGAGAAGTGCTTCAAGAAAGTGGTGAGTCTCGCACCAAATGCAGAGCAATCAAGGATAGACAAGGAACACAAGAAAGCACAAGCATTATTCTGTTCTGCAGAAACGTCCGTCAAAACACTTACCGATTTACTTGAAATGAATAATCGCGAGGAGGCACTGGTTGTTCTCAAGGAGATATTCAGAGACCTGAAAAAAGCTAGCAAATTATCAAAGACCCGTGAGCTTACTAGTGCCATCAAAGAGAATCTGAAGACCTTTTCATTCGTTGAAGAACTCATCAAAAAGAACACTGACGAAGATATTAGCGGAGTCATCACACAAATTTCCTTTGCTAAGGATCTTAGAAAAACAGGTCTAATAGAAGATGTACAAAAATCACTCGATGATGCACAAAAGAATATGAGCAACAACCCTTCAGACGCTCTTGAAGCCATTAGAGAGGCTTTGAATAGTTTGGGAATCCTCCTAAGTCTTGAAAGTGAAGATGAAGAGGTAGGTGACTTGCGCAACAAGACATTAGCTCTGTTGAATAACGTAAAATATGTCATTCAATTTCAACTGAGCTCACAACTTCAAACTGGCACCAAATTCATCATGTCAAGAATTCTTGAAAACCTCCATGCAGAAGAGGCCGCCTCCTACTATCAAATAATCGGTCAAGAGCCAGTTGCATCAGAACTAAAGGATCTTGGAAAATTGGCGCTAGCGACAGCTTATGCCTCGGAAGCTCAGACCTTTTCACGGCAGTCAGAACAGTGGGCTTTCCGGTCGCAAGTAGCACGAGTGAACACAGTCAAAGCACTTGGTGATGAGCTAGGCCAATTGGAAGCTGAAGGGTCAATGGATGGTACATTGAAGACCCATGATGAAACTATAAAACGCATCAATCAAGCAGTAGCATCTTTTGAATGTGCTGCAAATGAACTGAATAGTGTAGAGGGCGAAGCAATTCGTGAGAAAAACAATGTGGATGCCCAAGTCAAACAGCTCCAAGGAGTTGTTATGAAGCTTCGAGGAGACCTCAAACGACTCATGGGTGCAAAGAGCGATTTCATAGCAGAAATGTTCTATCTAAAAGGAGATATTACAAAGGCCAAGATACACTACTCCGATGCAAGCGATCAGTTACGAGAGGCAGTTGGAGCATATACAGGGGCTGCTGAATTATTCCAACAGTTAGGAGATATGCAATCAGCTAGAACTATTGGTAGTAGGGCTCAGACTACAGACCTAGTTGCCAGAAGTGTATGGGATAACAAGCAGAAGCTCGGTAGAGACCAAGACCCACTGCTTAAAGGAGAAGCTGAACTATCAGCTCTCTATATGGGAATCACTAACATGTAACTTGGAAAGAAGTGGATTCCATGCATGACTCACATTGTTTTCATGCATAGAAGTTAATTCACCGCATAGCCAGATTGTGTTGGAAGGTCGAAATCTTTTGATGGTGCCATGGTGTGTATCCGTTCAATTCTAAATGGTTCAAAAGGCACACCACCAGCATGATAGAACTTGCTAAACCATTCAACGAAATGTAATCTCAGAGTATGCATGAAAGCAAGTAATCCTTCCAAAATGCCGACTATGAGTGTACCCACTACAGCACCAAGTAGGGGCAGAAACGGTTGAACTTGTTCGGGACCATGAGCTCCTTCATGCCAGACCAATTCGGGAATGATTTCAACACCCAGAATCTCGATATGTGGAAAGGGTATGTTAAGAATTGGTGGGAGTAAAGTTATGAAGACCCCACTAAGAATAACATGAACTGTGTTCAATGCAAAAATTCGAGCGTAGCTGACAGTGTGGCTGATCATACCTAGCACACTTTCTAGCAAATGAACCATTCCGTCCATTCCACCCACAAAGGATAGCATCGCCATGATTACAAGAGGTATGATAAGCATGAAAATTGTGAATGTCTGGGCACCAACTGGTAATAGAGGATACACTCCATTATTACCTGAGCCATAGCCGATTCCCACAAAGGGTAACCACATATTCACGGCTCCAGCTGGATCAAACCATTTCTCTATACTATTGTAGCTTACTCCAAAGAGGAGATTAACGAAACCAACGTAAAGCCAGAGATAAAATGCAGATATGCCAGCCTTTCGCATTTCATGGTGCTTGACGTGATTATAGATACTAAGAAGAATGCCTAGTCCAATCTGAATAGCTCCAATTTCAATCGACAATTTCAACATATGTACTGCACGATAGGGGTTTGGATGACCATGTTCATCAAGATGTGCAAAAATTGGCCATAACGGTTCAATAACAGTTTCAGCACCAAAAAAGCTGCCGAAGAGAAAACCACCTATCATGGCAAATATCCCCATCATAATAAGGCCTTCAGCCCCAGCTTGGAGATATCCAAGCATAGAACCCCAGTCATCTCCTTTTTTCTTTGATCGCCAAGCTGCGATACCAATAAGTAAAATCAAGAATCCTTGGCCAACATCAGCAAAGACCAAACCAAAAATGAGCGGAAAAGAAATCCACATTAGCTTCGTAGGGTCAAGGTCGTGTTTTGAAGGAGTACCGAAGGACTCTACTACCTTCTGGGTTGGTTTCATGAAATCTGGATTATCTAAATAAGTAGGTGATTCAGTTTCCGTAAAATCAGGTTCTTCGATATTAAGTACAAGAGCACTTCCGATATGCTTTTTCAAAATACTCTCCAAACGTTCTTCTTTTCCCTTTGGAATCCATCCCCAAGTCTTCACTGATTCTTCTGTATATACATAGAATCTACGAGCATCAAGTCGTCTGCGTTCGATATCCATTAATTCCCAAGCAACAGCTATTTTCGTTCTCCATTCCTTTCGAAGATCATCTTTCCTCTGTTGTAGATCTGCAATCCTTTTCTTGATTTCAGAGATTCTTGAGATAGCATCTGAAAGAATTACCTCTGGAGACCCCTCAGATCCGTCTGGAATCGAAAAGGACTCAAAACCAAGAGCTGTGAGAATTCGTCCAACTGCAGATTGTAATGCTACTGGAACACTGATGGTTGCAACAGTTACTCCACGTTTCAAGTCAATGGAGCTGACTGCAAAGGAATCTTCAGTAACTTCCTTCAAGCTCCACTCTAACTCGGAGAACTTTGAGGTCTTAATGACTCCTGCAGTAGTATAAGTGTACTCGGTAGTGCCAATATAACCTGGGTCCAACCCTAAGGGTTCAAGATATTGGGCGACATCGCGAATGTTCATATATCTCTCAAGGTCCATCTGCAGACTAACTAAATCTTTGTCAATCTCAAGAACCTCTGGTTCAACAGATCTAATCACATCACTAACATATTCAATAGAGCTAGAGAGTGTAGAATCATCAATAGAAGCACGTTTGGATATTCCACGATCAAGTTCGATATCGAAAGTAGATGCAAGACGTTCAATTCGTTCTAAAGCGGCAATAGCTGTTGACTCGTCACGCGTCTTTTCAACAGTTGCTAAATTAGACCGCTTTCGAACATCGATGAACTCAAATAAACCGAATTCTTCCAGAGCAAGGGTCATTTGGCGATCCTTGTCCTTGTGCGATATGATCTTAGCCACTACCATTTTTGTGGGACTCATTTGTAGGCCCATTTTCAGAATCACCCAAAACTGCAGGTTATGATGGAATCATCCAGATGTGTGTGGTTCATCTAGACAACTATGAGCAACTAGCTGAATTGATAAATGTATTCCCAGAGGAAAAACATGAAGTAAGCCAGAAGTGAATCTTTATCAAGGTCATAGGTTAAGAGAGCTTATACGTATCTCGGAGAATGGAGTAATGTCGTCCGCTCAAAATGAAATTGACAGAATCCATGAGGCTGAAGTTGAAGCACAACAAACTATCAAAGATGCTGAAGACCGAGCACGTGAGATTCGAGAAGAAACAGAGAAAGAAATCAAGACTATTCTAGAGGCTGCGGAAACAGATGCAAAACGCGATGCTGAAAAGATGCTAAGTGACATCGAGAGTAGGAGAATGAGCATCGAAAGAGACATCCGGAAGGAAGTTGATGGTGAAATTGTATTAGTTAGAGACGAAGCATCAAGAAAGTCTTCTGACGCAGTGGATCTAGCTGTAAAAATCATGCTTGGAGAGGAGTAAAATGTCCGGTGCTGATAACATCATTGATATGATTCGAGAGAAAGCCGAAAAAAAGGCTGAGAAAATCATACTCGATGCGGAAAGCCAGAAAACACTGCGTTTAAAGAGTGCTAAACAAAAAGCGGAAGAGATAGCAGAAGAGATACGTCAAAAGGCGGAAACCAAGACTAAATCTGAACTAAGCAAATACAAAGCAAGTGCCAAACTCAAGTCGAAATATCGATTTCTTGAAGTCAAAGAGGAATTAATTCAGAACGTACTATCAGAGATGCATAAACAACTTGAGAAGAAAGTTAAAAGTAAAAAATATGCAGATGTTCTGGAAAGTTTAGCAATCCAAGGAGGTGTATCATTAGGTGGAGGAAAGCTAGAGATAGTTCTCCCTTCAGACATTGGTACCAAACCGGATACAGATAAAATATCTAAAGAGGTCTCAAAGAAAACGGATGAAAAGACGACTGTGAAAATCTCAAAAGAAACAGTTCGTGCAACTGGCGGACTGATCATCCGAAAAGCAGATGGGACAAAATGGGTAAACAATACATTCGAAGGACGACGTGAGCGTCTTGAGAACGAAATTCGAGATAAAATCGCATCCATTCTTTTTGTTAAAGGTTAATAGATGAGAGGGGCCATTATCCCCTAATCATCTACTACTGTTCATTACTAGCTGAACAAACTCGGACCGTTCATTTTTAGTTGGGCAAACTTGGACACCCGAGCGTTGTCCGTCCAGAAACGGTACTGGAACTGGCTCGGTCCTTTTCAGGGAATGTGTGTCTGGTGACCAGACCTTCATCGTGTATCATCCCACATAACCTCCTA
>WJMJ01000013.1 GCA_014728035.1 Promethearchaeota archaeon
AGTTTGAGAAGGCTGAACGTAAGAAATTTGATGCTGAATTGAAAGAAAAGGAGAAAGAAAATGTCAATGGTAAAAACAATTGAATTGAAAAAAAGTTGGGGTGGAAACTACCGTTCAAGTGACAATGTTTTCTACTTGTGTGCCAGGAAGCTTCAGGAAATTATGCAGATTCCTGTTGATGAGGCAGAAAGTATCAGTGTGTCTATTTATGATGAATATCCAGGTTTCCCAGTAAGAGAGTTAGTTCACACCAAGTACAATCCCGATGGTGACAATGAATTTGAATATAATGGGATGGTGATTCGGTTAACTGCTGCTTGGGGAGCACTTAGCTATTGGTTTGGTTTGGTGCAGAAACCTATTTACGTGGGGATTGAATACCATGCAAAGTCCAGCGAGGAGAATAGAGGCTAATTGGGAGGAGAAGTGTTGGGGTAGAGTTCAACACATCTTCTATAATAGTAAGGCAGGAGTTTCACATTTAGAAGTGGAAAGAGGCTTTCGTTGTTCAATTCACAAACACAAGTACAGAAACAATATGTTCTGTGTTCATAGTGGTTTGTTGGTTGTTCAGGTGTGGCCCGGTGACTTGGCTGATGACAAGAGTGAATTGATTCTGTTGTCTCCAGGAGAGGTGTTGGATGTTCCTGCTGGTTACTGGCATAGGTTTCGAGTTTACCGTTCTGGGATACTGACTGAAATTTATACTCCGAATTGTGGAGGTGTGGATTTCAAGGATATAGAGCGATTTGACCAAGGAGGTGAAGACACCATTGAACAACTTCGGTTTGCTTTAGATGAACTGGCAATCGAGTAGGGGAGTATATATGACTGACACTTTGATTTGGGGAGTGTTGTTGTTTTTAGTCTATGGGTTGATTTTTGAAAGAAGGAGGAGTTGACATGAAAGTCTTGTCATGGATTACTGGTTTGGTTCCTGGGTTGGGCAGAGTGGTTTCATCAACTACAAACCACCCGGTTCCAGGAGTTGATTTTCGTTATCTGAAGAATTGTGATGCTTGTGGGGACTTTGGGATTCAGGTTACTCGTGGTGGAAGGCATGGAGTTCAACATTGTGAGTCTTGTGGCAATGAAATTCCTGTTCCTGATTTCACCAAGGAGCAAACCAAGTATTTCATTTTGAGTAGTTGGAGTCATTGGATGTCCTATCCTTTGATTCCTTACAATTGGCATGAGTTGAGTGAAGAGAAAAAATGGAAGATTTTGGGAGGTTGATATGAAAGTTCCAGATTTCACGATTGTTTGTGGTGTTGATAAGAAACATCTAGAACAACTCGAATTGGTTTGGCCGACATGGAAGAAGAACAAACCTTCTCTACTGAATCACCCCATGGTGATTTTCTATGATGCAAGTGATTTCAATCGGTGTAGACAAGTATGTTATTCGGACATTATTGACCATCCCAATCTTACATATACGATTTGGCCTCCTGAGCATGTGTATTATCCAGGAGATCCAAATGACAAATGGACAAACCCTCAGCGTTACAAAATGCTGGCGGGTTTTGTTTATGTCTCAAGGTTGATAGAAACACCCTACATGCTCAAGCTGGACACTGATGTTGTTGCTTCTGGGTTTGATGAATGGATTGACCCTGGATGGTTTGAGGATGAACCAGCAATTGTGTCTCACAGATGGAATTTCACGAAACCAAGGGACCAGATGTTGACATTGGACAGGTGGGCTAGTGATTGTAGGGATAACCTACCAGAGTTTGAAAACACTAATCCACTGAATTTGAAACCTCATCCAGACAAGGATAGGTTGGGACACAAAAGAATCATCAGTTGGTGTTCGTTCTGGAATGTTTCGTTTGTCAGAATGTGCTCCTCCATGGCTGGTAGAACTTGTGGGAGCTATCGAATGCCTGTTCCTAGTCAAGATGGATTTTTGTGGTATTGTGCGAAGAGGTTGAACAAAGGGATTGTGAGAACCAACATGAAAGGAAGGGGCTGGCAGCAATGGATGACCATGAGGAACATACGAAACCATGTTGAGGGGGCTATGAGATGAAAATAACTAGCAAGAATCAGATGTACCGAATGTCGGACAAAGGATTGTTTGGAAATCGTTTTCGTTCATGGGATTCATGGAAGGAAGTAGTTGATAGTGGGTTCAGAGGATTATTGAGTGTTCGTTCTTTTGAAATTTGGAATCCAATCAGAATATATGAGAAGTCATTTCATTATGTCTCAGGTAGAATGGAAACCGATTTGAAAGGAAGAAAGTTGAAATTCTATGAAGCCACCCCGGTTGAGAGTCGGGTGATTCAGGGTGAGTTGATGGAGTTGCCAGGAGGATTGTACTTCAGACACACATTTGCAAAGCGTCCTATGAGAGAGGCTTTTGAGATTCAAGATTTGATTGCAACAGGTGTAAACGCCTTAATGGTGTTAAAGAACCATGTTGATCCAGTTTCGTTTGATGAATTGAGGGAGTTGCTTGACAAGTATCCAGGGTGTGTTGTTGAGTTCACTGAGTTCAAAATTCCAGTTGGTGTGTTCAATCGCACCATGGTTGTTTGGGAAGTTCGTCACTATTGAGGAGAACAGGTATGCAGTTGATTAAGCCTAGTTATGAGATTCTGTCTTGTCCTGATGCTTCGATTTTGAAGTTGATTGAGATGGCAGGGAGAGTGTGTTACAAGTCGGAGGACAAAATCACTGATGACAGTGCTCCGAAGTTCTGTAGAATGATTCTGTCAAGGCAGCATGAATCAGTCATTGAACATGCTTCGATGACTGTTAGGTTTGTTGTAGACAGAGGATTTACCCATGAGTTGGTGAGACATCGATTGGCAAGTTTCAGCCAGGAAAGTACTCGATACTGTAATTACTCTAAGAAGGGTATTCAGTTCATCATTCCACCATGGTTAGATATTGAACCTGGAAATTATAGCATTTGGAGTGATTTCGGGAGTTC
>WJMJ01000129.1 GCA_014728035.1 Promethearchaeota archaeon
CAACGCCCACGAGTCTTAGATTCGGTGATGGATACGGGAAAGCTCCTTATGATTCTCCAACAATAGGTCAAAAATTCCATCTTGCGAGAATAGGCGTGAGCTGGGATCCAGAATATATTGAATATGGTTTAGATACCCAGTTAACCCAGGATCCAGTACCTGGTGTTCTTGAGGCGATTGTAGAATCAGCAGTATGGGATCAAGATATTACAATTGAAATTGAATATTATCCAGCCGTTTTTCTCAGATACAGCAAGTTTTTTACCTCGATCGGAGAATACGATGTTAAAGATTACAGGTTAGAACCCAATTCTAAAACATTTACCTTCACGATTCCAAAATTTACTCGCGTTGGTAGATTGTTCCAGGGTCCATCGGATTTTGGTAACTTGAAGTCGGTAACGACATCTGGTTCGGGGGGAGAGATTTCCATTCATAGCATGTTGACGGATGGATCGAAGATAATGCATGCCGTGAAACCCCTTGACTTGATAGATTCCATTTACAAGATGAGACAATCGATTTCAAAGGTTCCAAGATTGTGTCCAAGATGCAATGGAAACGATGACGAATGCATCTTGTGTGATGGGAAGAAATACTTGGTTGATGATTCCGAGATTCCAGAATTCATCCTGGATAATTTTCTAAAGGCACAGAAAGCTCCATTCCAGGGTCTTACGTTCAGGGAAAAACTAGGTCTTGCAGCATCAGCTCATGCTTACGTGAATCCTACAAAGAGCCAGATCAAGAACCTGATAGCCAGATTATATGACGTGGATCCCTCTTCTATAAGTACATCAGTCTACAATGGAAATCAAAACGTTCTTGTAACAATTTCCATACCTAGCGGAACGGGTCCAAACTCGTTTTTCGACGACATAGAACCATTAAAATGGATATTGGAAACGTTGAGACCAGTAGGGATTGAATACATGGCAACTTATAGAGAACCAACAATATCCGATACATTTACAATAGAAAATGAAAATTGGGGAATAGAATGGTAAATTTCAAGCATGTCTTGCCGGCCAAGTGGGGAGAAGCCGGGTTCGGTTCGCAATGGTCTAGATTTCACGGTTCGTTCAGGGGAAGCATGTACAATACGGGAACACATACCTTGTACGAGAGAATGTATGATTTCTCTCCCGGAGATAGGATAGAATGGACATGGGATGATGATGTAACTTTTGGAGATGTTCATGCTTTCATACCTCCTGGAAAGCAAATAAGAAAGGAGAACATGACATTTCCAAGTTCCGGTAATTGGAGAATAGTAATTTCTCTTGCCGGCAGTACATTTCTCGATAAAGCAAGAATTGGTCTAATTGATTCCGAAGGCTCTTTTCTATACAAGGAATTTGACGAGGAATCAATCAACGCCGGAAGAATATCTCTAGCCAACATAGAATACGATCAAGGATTGGAAAGAATATATATATACGAGGCCGACGATCCTAGAATTCCATTTATAGATGCCGCCGGAAAAACCTTTACCGGAATTTATGTTCAATGCATTACCGGAAACGTGGTATTGAAAACTGTTTATTTTGATTGGAAAGCAACCGAAGAAGTTAAAGTCATGAAACACTCCAACATTTCTATAACCGATTTCGATGTTAACTACTACGTCGAGGATTTCAGCTGGGGCTCGGAAGGTGATGAAGTAACCGACTCCGATGACTGGGTATACGTTCATGATGGTACATCCCATGCTGATATTAAGTGCGAGCTTAAAATCGTGAATGGAAATACAAAACTATGGGTGTATGATGATACAACTACTGAATACGTGCAAACGAGATACACGTTTCCGGATGGCTCGTCGCTAAACGATGAGTTCAGCTTCAAGTACACCCCGAAGTCCAGCACCAACAACATCACGTGGCAGGTGCGGGACGGGGACAATACCTTGTGGTGTTACTTGTGGTTCCACCCGAGCAGTTACACGTTGTATTATTCTGATTCTAGCCACACGTCGGTCGTAGTACAAGCAAACGCATTCACGCTTGATACAGAACACGAGATCAAGATCGTGCCGACTTCTTCCACCACCTTTGACGTGTACATTGACAGTACGAAGGTCGGGGAGGATTTGGAATGCTATGACACCATGACCGACACTGATAAACCGTTTTACCGCAACGACTGCGGGACAAGCATTGCATACGCTAACCCGCAGTCCGCGTACTTTGACGAGTACGAATGCTCGTGGGAAACATCTACAAGTCCCCAGGTAAGAATTTTATTAAATAGAAAATCATCAACGATCCAGGAATCATATGGCGATGGAATTTTTCCCGGCCATTCATGCCTTGTTGTCAATACATCAACTCCTGGGGAGTATTACGGGCTAAATATCGATTCCTCAAATAGCTTGAATGTTTCTTCCAGGATCAGGTTGCAAGAATCCAGCCATTTTACCATCGGATTCTCGAAATTCATGATAGAAATAGAAGGAACAGAAACACGGGTTTTGGATGAAAATGAGAATATTCTAAGAGACGATATTCTTACTTTGCCAAATCCATCGGAAACAATTTTAGTAAATTTTGTAAAAAAAGATGAAGGGATAAGCTGTAGAATAGATTTAGAAAAACCACAAAGACTGGATAGCGAACCGGCGTTTTATACCGGTGGATTGTTTAATTACCCGCATAGAGATCCAGGCGATTTGTACAAGCTGGAAAATCTAGATTCTAGCAATTTATACCTTGATTATATCTTATGTGGTGATCAAACATGGGAACCTTTTATGTAAGTCTGAAAAAAGACGATAGCTGGATAGAATACATATCCGAGGGCAAAAACCCCCCTTGGTGGGAAGAATTCAATGATAATAAGATGGTAAGAGGCGGGGGAGCTTATATCGAAGATAAGATAGTCGGAAATAACAATTCCCAATGGTTAAATTCTGTAATTAGTCATATGGCAATAGGAACAGAGGATGCAACAAACTTCGGAACAGAGGGACCAAGCACGGGCGCCAAACCTAAAGATGGGGATTGGCAAGGTTCATCTAGCTTGGATTTCAGGCTAACATTGGAAGTAGCCAGAAGCGAAGTCGCTTATTCGAGAATTGGTGATGTCTTGATCATAAGTGCAGTATTCCAGGACTCCGATATACACGAAGTTGGGGCAACTGCTACTTTTATCAGGGAACTAGGACTTTTCCTTAGTGAGGATGCTCCAACCGGTAATCCTTTCGACTTGCCGCTTCAACAAGAGCATGCCATGATAGTAAGATCTGTAAGGTATTCAGAAACGACCAACGATTACATCGATGATCCGCTTGTAAAAGAGGAAAACGGTGAACCATTGGAACTATTCTATAAAATGAGGCTTGCTTAAATGCCAATAGATACTTCGAGCAAGGAAAAATGCATGTCAGCGGAAATCAAGCATTTAATCGCCAAGGGTTACGATAGGGATAGGGCAATCGCGGCTGCCAGTGAAATTTGCAAGAAAGTTGAAAGGAACGAGGTAATAGAAGAGTTATTGAACATTGCCTTAGAATTGAGGAAGATCAAGAATGACTAGAAGACAAATAGATTTCGAGGATTGGACCGGTCTTCCGCAAAGGGACACTATTCTTCCAAGAAGATTCAATGATGTTGCGGATGGTGGTGGAGGAGTCCCCGGGCTTCAAAGGTTAATTGCAAAAAATACCACGAACAGGACTTGGAATTACTTGTTCGAGGGTTGTAGCGTGGTTGGGACTACCCTTGAAGAAGGATGGGCTCTTATAAACGGTAAAATAACACATGTTCCTTCCCAGGAAATTACCCCGGATACCGGTGAATTTGTCGTTGTTAATGATGTCGGGCAGTCCTCTTCCGTTGCGAGCGGAAACATAAATACCTATGCAACGGATCCAGAATACCTGATCTTGCATTACTATACTGGAAGTGCCTACAACGACATAGCACCAAGGGTAAAGAACAGATCATCTCCCTTGCTTCCGCTTGATGTTAGAACATACTTGGAAACCAGGCATGTTGGTGGAAAAATTACCTTTGTCGATTACATTGATCTTGATACTAATCTGGTAAATCTCGACAAGGATGGACTTAATGTTACCGACGGAGCCGACTTCATTTCTATAAAACATGACGAGATCGATGTAAATGGAGTAACTCATTTAAAAGAAAGCGAGCTCCAGTTGTATAGTAACGTGGTTTTTTCGGAGGTTGATACGGGAAGCCTGGAAATTGCCATTAACTCTAACAAGCAAATTAAATTCAAGGTCGGAACCGACAACTTAATAATTGACATGGATGGAACGATTGGCTTGTACCCCGATGGAAATTCCTCCCTTGGAAGAGCGGCGGTTGGAAAAATATGGAACTTGATACATGTTGACGGGATTCAATCCAAGAAAATAGAATTCCTGGAAACCGATGCAAATCCATATCCATCAAAATCTGGAGAAATTTCTTTCGATTTTACCGGTCAAAGGTTGAACATAACAACCGTCAGTCAATCCCATCCAATAAGACTAAGGAACGGAAGTAGCAGGGGAATAAGCATCTCAGATAATGGTACCAGGACAAGAATACTACCCGAAGTAAATTCATCGGTGGATATTGGTTCAGCTAGCTTGAAGATACGGGATATACACGTCAATAGATTGCTTGCCAGCGGCGGGGAAAATCTCGGGATTCAAATCCAGGGAAGTACAAACAATGGAGATATATGGATAGAAGACGGGGAAAACCTGTCCTTTTCCGTGGCGGGTGATTTCTATTTTACAGATTATCCATATGTCGATACAAGTAGCATCATAGCACGGTTGGGAAGAACCGGTGGAACGGGTTTCCTGTCCCCGTATACCAACCTTGGAAGCGATCTTGGAAGTAATTCGGAAAGATGGGGAAATGTTTATACCGGTAGCATAGATATATCAACCAGTGCATCTCTTGGTGGAAATATCGACATGAATCAAAATAGAATCATTGATCTTCCAGCTCCGGCAGGGGACAATGATGCGGCGAGAAAAATATACGTTGATTCAAAGGAAGAAAGCATAAAAACATCGATAAATCAAATTTTATCGCTTATTCATTATTTTACAGAACTCGCGGAAGGATATGCCAACTGGGAAGGAAACATATTCGACGGGAGACTCAGGCTTCAGAGTAATTTTGTAGCAGACACTACATTAAAAATGAGATTGTGGTCTCCTTCACACGCTAATTCGGCAAAAATAACAGTTGTTAGTGAGAGTGCGGGTAGCACGTATTTTTACCTCGATGATTCAAACAAGGGACAAGTAACTGGAAACGGTGTTTTTTACCTTTACGAATCTATATCTCCAGATACCATATATACCTTGCATCTAGAACCAGATACAGGAGGCATTATATCCTCAATCTTTATAGAATGGTTTAGAGCGTGATTAAAAATGGTAAATGAAAAGGAAGAACCGGAAGTTGAAGATAAGGTACCTCGTTTCGACGAATCTGTCGTTACAAAGGACGAAAAACCACATACATGGCTTAATGAAGAGCTTTGGAAAAAAATATTTTTCAAGGTGCTTGCAAATCTTGTATACGTCGTGGGCCTTGCGATAATAACGGATGGTATCGTTGGCTTCGATACAAACAAGTTCATTACTGGATTGCAGGTTATCATACTACCGATAATTTGGTCCGGCCTTGATGCACAATCAAGGAACAAGGAAATTCAAGCAAGAATAGCAAGCGATGAAGCTCTTGAAAAAGCCAAGATATTGGCACAGAAGGAAAAACAAAAATCGGATAAAGCCATTGCCCAGCTAAAGAAAGAAGCGGAAAACAAGCAACTAGAAATCTACAGGCTTAAAGCGGTATTGATGGCAAAAACAGACAACGTGGAAGCTCTTGATGAAGCGGTTAAAAAAGCCGAACAAGTAATCAAGACAGCGGATTCTCTCGATACAGACATGTAAAGGAGAAAATTCTCCTTTTTTTTTTTAAGGCGAACGAAATGTTTCAACCACAAACACCATCTAGAACAAGTGATTTCTACGAAAGTGGTAGTTTTTCGATCAGCGGCCAAGTATTATCTCCTGGAGATACCGTCATTACAATAGCTACCCTTTCCCGCGACAATTTCGCCCACGGGCATATAGACCTGAACATCCCCCATGGTATCAGTTATTCGAGGAAAAGGGGAATGGGCGGATATATAGAAGTGACGAGGGATATCTCGGAATCATGGGCTGAGCTTGATGAATATGGAATTACAACAATAGCTTCTTACCCGCATGGTTTCCCTTATACTGTATGGGAATACTGGCAAAGATTCAGGGATTATTCCCTCGGGTATCTTAGCTCCGCGCAATACAATTCAAGCGGCAGTGCATCGAGAATAAAAGGAGCTGTAATCGATGGAAATCTTTTAAAAATAACGATTACAAACACGCATCATTCGATAGATTCCATCATAGATCTCCAAGGATTTTACAGGGTAGAGGGATACGCGTGAGGATATTGATGATTTGTGGGGAAGACATATTAAACCCGGTCGGTGGTAGGGGAGTTTACCTGAAGCTGGTTTCCCAAAAGATGGCAAGTTATGCAGATATCGTAATTATAACTCCTACTGCTTATGGAACAAGGGAAGGATTTTTCATTTGCGACGAGAAAGAATCGATAAGGGTACCTCAAGAGGATTGGAAGCCAGAACATGGAAAGTTCCGCGTTTTCAAGGCATTCTTCTATAACGACTATCCCCAGCTCGACGACAAAACTATAATGGAATTTGACGGAAAGAAAGTTGCGTTTGAAGGACACGGGAGGGTAATGTTCGAGGAATTCAAGGCATATTACAATTTCATGCTAAATTTTGCATCCCACATGAAAAAAATGGAATTTGATCTCATCCATGTTCATGATTCTGATCTATGGTTCCTTGCACAGACTCTTGGTATATATTACAGGGTTCCAATAGTATATTCGTCGCATCTTGCGGAAAACCTCGGACCAAGCAAGATATACATGTCGCCGCATTGGAGACTCTGCATTACCAGGGAGGCCTTCGCGTTGAAAGATTCCATTAAAATACATACGCTTTCGGAAGATTACAAGAATAAGCTTGTTGAAGTTTTTCCAACCATAGAAGACAAGATAACCGTTATACCAAACGCCGTAAATGGTAAATTCTTGGATTCGATAAAGTTTGATGATGAATTGAGGAAAGAAAGGCTCGGAAACTACAAGGGAATCATAACACTTGTTGGTAGATTGGTTCCTCAAAAAGGAATAGATTTCTTTCTAGACGCGGTTAGGAAATTTCCAGATTACAAGTTTATATTGATCTCGGTTTATTCATTTACTCATGATACCGGCACGAATGAAATAGCCGAATATGCCAAGAAAACCCTGGATGAATGCCCTAATTTCGAATGGGAAAACGGTTACAATCAAGATTTGAAATGGAAGATAATGAAAATAAGTGATGTTGGGGTCGTTCCTTCTAGATATGGATCTTACGAGATCGTTGTTGCTGAATGGATGGCATTAAAAACTCCGGTTATTATAAGCAACAAGTGCCCGATCATTGAGTACCTTCCCGAAGATTGCTGTGACATCATCGATCCATCTAGCGAATCGTTGATTGAAACCTTGGAAAACTTTGAGAAAAGCGAAGATAGAATTGAAAGGGCTTTTGAATTTGCTATAAATAATACATGGGAGACTGTTGCCAAAAAACATGTTGAAATGTATGAAAAAGTATTAGGTGAAAAAAATGGATGGATATTTTATCCAACTTGGGACCGCTGTAACGTACCCGGTAAATCTATACGATGAAAGTATCAATGGATGGCTGGAAAATAATCTCATGGATGAATTACCCCAGCTGACCCATTGGCAATTATGCAATTTCGAGTTCGAGTTCATTGATACCGGGATCGAACCTTTTTCCAAGGCGTGGCTTGGTCTCGTGTTTTTTAACGAAGATACGAAATTCAAGCCTCCGGTACCTGGAAAGGTAATCAAGTTAACCGGCGATGAGTTAAATCAATTTGCGTTATCTCCAATAGGGGAAATAAATACTTTCATTGATATACAAAAGGAAATGATGGAATACCTGGTTGATAACGGGCATCTTGATGGAACGGTAGTCTTGATAGAAGGTTACGGTAGTTGATGTAAATGGCAACGAGATTGATAGCGGCTTTCTTCACGGAAAACGGGCTTGGAAAAACTGGACTTTCCTCGACGATAACCATTTACAGATTATCGGACAATAACGTTGTTGTTAATGCCACCGCGATGACAGAAGTTGGGGGTGGATGGTACAAGTATTCCTTTACATCTTACGACCCCGACGAGGACTATGTTTCATCGTGTGATGCTGGAACCGATTCAGTAGACGCTAGAGTAGTTTATGCTATATCTTCAACCGCGGACATTAGAGCAATAAGAGAACAGACTGATAATTTACCGGCAGATCCAGCAAGCGAAACGAACGTCGATGCTAACGAATCAAAGATCGATGTTATCGACGGAAACGCGGACACGATAATTGGCAAACTTCCGACAAATTATATAATGGGTAGTTCCGACCAGTCCGATAAAGATGACAATATTGATGA
>WJMJ01000130.1 GCA_014728035.1 Promethearchaeota archaeon
CACATCGGCCTGTGTGAGGACACCACCCTGGTCGAAGGCCTCATTGGTTATTCGCACTATTCGGTGCTTCGTGAGTTCACCCATTCCCTTCGATGCCATCTCGATGTCAGATACATCGACTACCGTGAGTCGGGTGCATTCCCAAAATACATGAAAAATGCACACAACAGCCCAACAATTGACGTACCATCACGACCACCATCCTAGACAACCACCGTAGTTATCCTCCTAATGGATGATTTATCACCGCTTGTTCTATTATTTTCCATCGTTTTCCTTTCAGATAGCTTCGCAGATGTAAGAATCCTTCTGCATTTTCCAGATTCCAAAAGGTTCCCGCGTTCTTCAGCCTCATATTGATCACCTGACGTATCACACTTTCAATTGCACCGCTCCCAATCGGTAGCTTTTTCTCCTTGATGACATTATATCGCATCCTCTCCTTGTTCTTTTCGAAATAGCCGATCTGAGTCTTCACGGCCTTCGCATTTCGTCCCCTGGCAAGTTTCTTCAACTCGTCTATCACACCTTCGACATCTCCTTTTTTTAACATCCTTTTCAGGCGCTTCATCCATTTCCCTCGTTTCCATTTGTTCCATCCCCGTCTTCCGTCCGCAACAATAGATAGATGCTCAACAGCGTGATAGAAATCAACCACGCAAGTGATCTTTGATGAATCCAATCCAAGGTCGTCGAAAAGACGAACCAATAGGTTCCATATCCAATGTGCACCGTCACCAGTACAGTGGATATGAGAAGCATACTGGATGTCTCTGGCAAGAAGATGGGCATTGAGCAAATGATATATTGCATCTTTCTTCTCGATGGTTCCATCGACTATGGCTTTAAATTCCTGGTCGATCTCACCATTGTCAGTAATGGTTCTTATCATTATCAATTTCGGCTCTTGCCAATCAGTATTGTATTTATGCCGTTTGTTCTTTTTGGATATCCTTCCCCGCTTGTTCTTGCGTATTCGAACGCGACCGCCATCCATACTGATAAGAACTCGTTTCCCTCGTAAACTTTCACACTCTGGAACCAATGGCGTATTATGTGGATTATCTTCCCTTAGCCAGGCGTCTCTGATCTTGAGACCAACAGCTGCGAACGATTCGCTGATCCTTCGAAGGGTCTTGATGTCGAAGGATATGCAACGACGTAAAAGACGTTGTTTGGCTGCGCCCATCGAAGGCCCTTCTATAACGGATTGCGTCACTTCACTTGCTAATGCTGGTGTGGACTTGAACTGTATTCCCAACATATCCAGTGCGGGAATAACACCAACTCCATTCCTTTTTCCTCGTTTGCCACCCTTACGCTTTCTTCCCCTTCTTCGCTCTGGCAGAAAATATCTCAATTTCAGCTTTACGGTATTACCGAACAGGGTATTCACAGAAGTGTTCGGATTGGTTGCATGCCTATACGATGTGGTACGGTTTGATAGCACTCTCTGCTCTGCATATTTTTGGAATGACGGGTCCTGCAGTCTTGTTTTCAAGATCCAGGCCATAATCAGTGCGCCAAGCTGCATAAGCAGAAGGAAAAGGTTCCGTTCGTATTCAAGCAGGTCATTCGGTGATTCGACATTTAGCCCTAAAACGATGTCATCAGCGTTCGAATCAAGCCATTCTTCCACTATATTTTTAAGGTCGGGATGTGATAATGACATGAAGGTGTACCTCGCGTGGTTTAGCGGTCACTTGAGGTATCACCTTCACATGAATATAGTTTGGGTACAATCTTGTTGAGCAATGCTTAAAAGTTACCTATAAAATGGGATTGCACCCGACCATGGTGTTTCCAATTAATAGGTGGAGGAATCGTCTTAATCTTGTTTTACCCCATTTGTTTCGGCCCTCTTCAAAGATGTAATGAATTTTCCTATTAATCTCATTTCTTCCTCATTGAATACTCTTAATAATAGTATTAGTCCAAGATAAATTAAGGAAATTTCAATAGCACATATAAATGCAAAATAATAACTTATTGTCGATAAATAATAACCAATTCCAGATAAAATAAACATAATAAATATACACTTGATATAAGATAATAACTCAAACTGTATTGAAATAATTTTTCTGGAAATGAATACTACAAGTATTAATACTATCACAAAGGAGGACAATGAAGCTATTCCTGCACCAATTATTCCAATAGTTGGGATTAACAATATATTCAGTATTATGTTTATCCCGGCCGATAAGATCCAGATAATCAGAAGATGTTTTGTTTTCTTTTTTAACACGATTATTTCAGAAATTATTCCATAAATTCCCCAAATAACTATGCTATAAGAAATGATTATTGTAATAATATATCCATTGTC
>WJMJ01000131.1 GCA_014728035.1 Promethearchaeota archaeon
AAACATACTGTCCAAACCGTCGATTGTAAAACACAGCCACATAACTCAAGAGGTTTCTCAATCGACATCTTGTGGAATGTTTTGCGTAATCTCGGTAAGAGAGAAACATGGAAAGAAAAGGAGTGCGAAAAGCGGTTAACGTTCTTCGGTTTGTTAATGTTAAACTAATGAGCGTAGATACAGCGGTGTATAACCACGGGTCCTGTTTCCTCAAATTCCTTGTTACCAAGATACTCTCCTGAATCTCAAGAGAGATATAAGGAAATGCACATACTAATGAGTGAGGCCAATCTTCATGGGAAATAGACTGATCGTTACAGACCCAGAGGTCATGATGGGAAAACCAGTGATTACCGGAACACGAATCACAGTTGAGATGATCTTGGACAAATTGGCAGCAGGAGAAACCATCGACCAGATTCTAGAGGATTATCCTCAGTTGACCCGTGAATCGATTCTCGCAGCACTGTCCTTCGCGGCTGATGCCATGAAGACAATCACTGCATATCCGACTGAGGCGTCCTAGAGTTGTGAATACTTGCGGACGAATGTATCGAGCAGAGTATAGTACAGAGTCTCAGAGAAAATGGTTTCAAAGTAGATTACATCCTTGAATCCGCACCAGGATCTACAGACTCGACTGTACTCTCAATGGCCGAGTCTTCCCGCTCTATCTTGATGACTGCAGACAAGGACTTCGGTGAATTGGTGTATCGTCAAGGGAAAGCTCATCATGGAATAATCCTGGTTAGACTGCATGGAGTTCCTAGAGAAAACAAAGTAGCAATACTAACTACAGTGTTGAAAGAGCACGAAGGTAAGTTGGTAGGAGCTTTCACTGTTGTTGAACCAAATCAGGTCAGAATCAGTAGACCATCTGCATGATAACATAGAGTTCACGGGATATCTTACACTCTAAGCGAGTTGAGAAAAGAAAAGGAGAAGAAGAGCGGAAGTCGCTCTTCACGTTGTGTTAAACTAATGCGCTTAGATACACCGGTGTATTACTTCCGGTCCTGCTTCCTCGAATTCTTTCCTTGAGACCCACATTTACCAGGCTGCAACAGGAATTGCTGCAACATTCTGGAAGGTCTTCAAGGACGCAAGAATTGAGCCACCGATCCAGACGGAGTATTGGCGCTCAGGAGGAGCAATGATACGGACCTCGATGTTCTCTGGGACGAGTTCGGAAATCTCTTTGTGGAGACGTTCCTTGAGTCCTGGGAACATGGTGGAACCGCCGGAGAGTACGATGTTAGCGTACAGGTCACGTCGCAAGTCAACGTCACAAGACTTGATAGCCTCGACAATGTGTTCGTCAAGAGGAATGGAGTCAAGTCCGATAGCGCTTGGGTTAAAGAACAGTTCAGGGGCCTGGAATCGCTCAGCACCTACAGTGATAACCTCACCGTCGGGGAGCATGTATGGTTTATCCACACCAGCTTTGTCAGCAACGGAGCGTTCACGCTCGGGGTCAAGGGCAATGTAACATAATTTCTCCTTGATATCTCTGACAATTTCTTTCTCAGCACCGCTTACGAATGCATAACCTCTCTGACGGAGAAGTCTGCGCAAGTATTCGGTGATGTCTCGACCAGCCAAGTCAATACGTTTGATTGCGTGGTTGATTGAGAAACCTTCGTATACAGGAACGATGTGAGTAACACCGTCACCAGAGTCGATAACCAGACCAGTGGTTCTTCCGGACGCGTAGAGTGACAGAACAGCCTGTGTAGCCACATAGACTGCAGGGACGCCAAAGCTGTCAAACATGACAGAGGCCATACGTTCTCTGTTCTCTCGTGGGTTGAAAGGAGCTTCAGTCAGAAGGACTGGATTCTCACTAGGGTCAACTTTGAGGTCATTATAGAACGTGTATGACCAGATTTTTTCAATTGCATCCCAGTCATCAACGACACCGTGTGTAATAGGATAGACTAGTCGAAGAACACCACGGAGGTTAATTGCCTCCTCACCAATGTAATAGTCACGTGTGTAGTGATCGACGTCAGTCATAATAGACTCATAACGTGGATAACCAATGAGTGTTGGCCATACACTGCGTGGTTGGTCCTCGCCTGCATATCCGTTTTTGCTCAAACCAGTGCCATTATCAATGACAACGGGTTTGGCACCAAGAAATTCATCTTCAGCCATTTTATTTCGGTCCTCGCTTTGTGCAAGTCACAGAATCTAGATTCTTAACGAGAAGTCTCTGTGTTACTTAACGATACGCTTGAGCGTATTTAAGCCTTGTCTGGATTGGTTCGAAAAATCGACGTTTTTCATTAGATATATATGATATATATGTATGTATTGTTTTTAATTACGCATCACAGAACCGCCGTAGAAGGCTAAGAAATACGAAATAGTATTACGAAATCAGGTATTCGAAAACCCCCAGTAACATATATATTGTTATTATATGTATCTATGGAATGAATTCCTTCACGGAGGATCACTCCAAAGAACCCACAGAATCCGTTAGGAGCACCATACGATGATTTGGAAACCAGCCGACCAACTAGTACGAGAGGAAGTAGAGTCAGTACGAGCAAGAAGAGTCATTCTTGACCAACTAGAGAGTGGTTCCAAGACTGGGAACGAATTAAGAGAGGCAATTAGAAAAGATATGATGGCACTAGCTGTAAAATCCGGAGTGAGAAAACCGGATCCGGCAGATTATGTAGTAACAGACCCAAAATTGTATTTTAACACAAAACACCTAGAGAATATAGGTCTGATTCAGAGTCAGAAAGTGTCCAAGCAAAGAGTTTTCCAACTTACACCCCCAGCAATTCAGCCTGTGCGAAGAGTACTTGAAATCACAAGGAAAAATATTCTGATTACTTCACTTGTAGAACCTGCTGACGCACGACCACTTATCGGATGGTATTGCAAGGAGAGAAGGTTTTCATTCAAGCAGCTTCATGTGGTGGTTGAGATGGAGAGGTTTCAACGAGGGGTTTCAAAGAATTTAGAGAGATATATTCCTGATGGAAGCATAAGGAAAATACGTGATCAATGGCATGAGCTCCCTCTCGAGATTGCAGGAGAATTTGGCGGAGGGAAACAAGGAGATCTTCGTTTAACATATAACGCATTAGAAGCAATAATCTTTCAAGATATCAGAGAGTATAATATCATTCTTGATGGTTCATTAGGTCCACCAGTAATCAGCATGGCAATGATGTTGCTATCGTCACATTACTCATTAGACATGATATATGTCAGAGAATATGCGGGGAAGGATTCCGATATTCAGAGGGTAACAGCTTTGGAGGTGGTAGATTGAATATCGAAAAGAAGTTGTCTTGGAAAAAGATTGATCTGATGAATAGGTTACACAAGTTAGAAAAAACGATTCAAGACGACCTGAAAAGAACACCACCACAAAATACTAGGACAATACAAAAATTTGCTAGATGGCTTGAGCAACTGCAATATATCTTTTCAAAGATTCAGAGTATCAATACCCAAGTCATACCAAAAGTGGAGAAAGCTTTAGGAATAAAATTGAAAGATAAAGAGCAAGTGGTTATTGCACTCTTTCAGCCAAGTACAAGGAATCTGTTTTTGGAAACTAAGACCCATTTTTATGGAGAGGATATATTTTCGACGAATTTCTTCGATATTCTATCAACACTAAGCGATAGAGCTGAGCTGTTGGCTTTAATTGGAGATGCTGCAATTTCACTCAGCGTTATCCACTATATTTGGCCTCCAGCAGAGATTAGCGCAGGTTCACTCACATTACAAAGAGCTGATATTGTTAGTAATGAACACATGAGTGAGATTTGTGACAAATGGGAATTATACGAACATAGAATTCACTTTGATCCAGGAGAGCCTTCGCAAACGGAGATGAATCATGATAAAGGCACATTGCTGGAAGCAATCTATGGCATAATCTATCTGAATTACGGATACGATAAGACTAGAGAGTTAGTCAAGCATATTCTATGATAATTAGGTCTCGGTCATGTCATATTCATCCTGTCGATATCGAGCCTTTCTTTTCAAAGGATACATTTTGTTGAATCGGTCCCGAATCTCTCCAGCAATTTCAGGATCCGAATATACTCTCACCGAGGGTATTGTGCGTTTCTGTTGACGGAGAGCATGAATTATCGGTTTGCCTTCCTGAGCCTTTTTCAGGCGGACAATCTCAATTCCGCTCTTCTCGCCCCCAACCAAGAGAGGGATACGTCCAAGACTCTTCTCACCCAATTCTGGGTTTACCACATCGATAATTACCTTACCGATATCGTCCCCTAGTTCAACCTCATTATCAATGAGAGTTTCGATATCAGATAACATCTTCATAAAGAGATTACGCGTATCATCCTCAAAGGACAAAAGTGGACGGGATAGAACTACTTTGAAGAGTCGTCTATAACGTATCCGAGCAGCATACTCGCGAATAAAATCGGTTTCCGATTCTTTTAGCCAAGCGTAGAGATCGGAGTCAGTCATTCGTGTAAAAAGACCGATACACTCATTCTTTGTCAGCTCTTCCTCTTTCATTCGAAAATAGGTAGCCTTGGACACAAGAGATTCTGCAACACGTACTGCGTGGTGAAGGTATAGACTTGCAAACATCCAATTCCGGCTTAGGGTCAGTGCTTCTAGAGAATGTAATGCCTTGAGCATAAATGCACGATGATATTTTCCTCGGCCGTCACGTACAACTCGGTTTGTTAGCAACACCCGTTCTGCTGGAAACACACCTAATTGTACACCACTAAAATGAGCATCACGAATGAGATAATCTGTCTTGTCAATATCAAGAGGACTATCAATGAAATCAGAAAGTAGCATCAGAACTGGATCCTTTGACCTGCGTTTAAGCACATCAACTACTGTTTTTGGCTCAATATCATGACGTTCAAGGATTTCAGTGACACCACTATTTAGAATCAAGAAAGCTCCGAGATCGGTATGATCAAGACCAGACCAGCTTTCCAATGCAAATTCAATCGTATGAGATGTGGGCGGGTGACCTACATCATGAAGTAAAGCCGCTGCACGAAACACTTTCTGCTGGTAATCATCCAACAATTGAGAAAGAGGGCTGAAGCACACATTGTCAAGGTCATCACAATAATTCACTACACGGACACATTTCTGAGCAAGAAAATTAGTTCCAAGACAATGCTGAAATCTTGTATGTGTAGCTCCAGGGTAGACTATATGTGCGGGTCCAAGTTGTTTTACAAATCGCAGTCTCAAAATCTCCCACCCGGAAACCAAATCTAGCTCCCACGGATCAAAAATAATAGCACCATGAACGGGATCTTGAATTGCTTTCTGTCTAGAATGGGCCTCGGTCTTTGAAAGTAATTTCGAGTGGTCAGATTGAATTCGTTGGATTTGTTTCCAAATTTTATCTTTCTTTTTCCGTGCATCAACTAGTTCTGATTCACGCATGCCAGTGACACGAACTAATTTCACAGTTTCAACATCAACTGGTTGGTCAGCAACAAACCCATGTGACGTTGTACTCTTTTCGCGCCCGGATTGTTTCTTGGGCATAGAACATACTCCCGATGATGGATAAAAGAATAGTAGTATATAAGACAGCCCGTTATTCGATTTGGAGAGGTTGATGTTGCTTGATTCTCCCACGGGATGTAGAGTAACTCAAAGGATTTCGTGTAATCATTGACTGGCAATAACGGTCGGATTGACAGAGACCCCATTCTTGTAACCAGCTACAATTCGGAGTGCCTTTTGATTTGTAAAAGGGAGGTTCAAGTAAATGAACTCGAACGAGAAAATCCACTACAACTCGGATTTGCTTTCGGACGTATGCGATTCTAATACAGGGAGGTGCTCTTCGTAATACCGACCATCGAATCATCTTAAAGAGGTCATACCACAATAGACATTCTTTTTCCTTGTAAAGGAAATCACAAGAAACACAAGCTTGTTCGTGTTGTGAAAGATTGCAAAATTGAAGCCTTGATTCTTCTACAAGACCAACATCGCGTAGCAGATGAAAATTGATTTCAACAAACCAATCGGGATTGAAAGAGCCAAATTCTGTAATGAAATCATGAAGTTCTTCTGCTACAAACGAGGAGTCTTCAAGCCAGTATTTGGAAGATAATTCGGACGAGTTTGACAAAGCAGTTCATTATTCTATTAAATAGTTCAACTATTAAGCTCATCACAAAGTGAGATACAGCAGTGTAACCACTGCAATAACTCTTAAATTACTCATAGTGGAATTGGTATTTCAATGCCTTTTGTCCTATGAGGCCCGACTCCCATGATTGATCTCGTAAAGACTTCAGAAGTAATGTTCAGGGAAGCAATCACATCAATAGAGCTTACTGATTTAACACGAGATGGAAAGCAAGAGTTGGTAATAACCACAATGAATGGAGATCTTAGAGTCTTTCATTTAGGTTCAGGAACCCAGGAAGAAGTTTCTGAGGTTTGTAAGACAGGGGGGCTTCCACCAGTTGCAGCAGTAGGTTTTGGAGATATATTAGATAATGAAATAGACGAACTTGTAGTAGGTACACTTGATAATATGCTCCAAGTGATTGTATTTGATGGAAAGGAGTTATCTAGCAAAGCAAGCACACCCTTGGGAACATTGCCCACGGCAATATGTGTGACAAATGTAATGGGAGAAAAAGGAGCTGAAGTAATCGTATCCACTAATGACAAAGCACTTCGTTGTTACGGATGGTTTTACTCATGTCTTGATAAACTCGCTCACAAGGTGGTTGAAAGACCAACTTTTTCAATGGCACCTCTTAGAAGTAAAGGACTGCCATATAGCAGATTTGTCTTCGGGGATGAAGTGGGTTATCTGTATGTATATCAATATGCAGATGATAGATTACATGAGATTGCGAAAAGAAAAGTGGGTGGAGAAATCATGAGAGTTGCAACTGGAAATATCAATGCTGATCGTAATTACGAGATAGCAACCGTATCAGATGGAAATATCCTAACCCTCTTTGGAATTGGTAAGAACGAGCTTGAAGCAATAGCCAAGTACAAAACAAATTCGCCAATCACATCTTTACGGTTTAGTCATTTGTACGGAGAACCGGAAGATACCCAATTAGTTCTAAGCCTTGGCGACTCAACTATCCATGTATTAGAATTGAACGAGTCTGGATTCACTGCAAAAGGCAAAATACGGACCATGAAAAAGTCAATTGAATCAATGATAGCAGTAGGAGATATCAATGGAGATGGAAACAGGGAGATTGTCCAAGCAGTAGGGAACAATCTCTCCATTATTCGTCCAAAATTTTGATTAGTCCAGTTTGGGCATAAAAACTTCGTTTGGTTGTAAGACTTTGATGGTCTTGACAGGGAGATTGGATTCAATCTTAGGAACAATTTCGGATTCAACCCAAGATTTTACCTTTTCTCGAGCCGCCTCAATGGTTTCTGCTTCCGCATTTCTATCAAAACGAATGAAGAGGTTGTAAGGTTCTCTTTCGGTGACTTCTTTCTTAATCATAGCCCAAAACGCTTTAGATCCAGCTGGAACATCAATGCGTCCTAGAATTTCGGACCATTGTTTTCCTTCAAGACGTTTAGAAACAATAGCTAAATCCTTCAATTCGGACATTTCAGAAAGAGCATCTAACACCTTCTGTCCTGATGCCTTTGTGTCTTTAATATCTTTGAACTCTGCGATGAGATAGTGATCTGCCCTAAAAATGGCCATAATTAGATAGTCTCCAATGAGTATTTGAGTGCCGCGAGCCATATTTGACTCTTAAATATAATGGTTACTCCGTATTTGGTTCTAGCAATTCTTGTTGATAGTGATAATACCGATAAGCTGCAGTAAAAACCCCCATAATTGTTACAAGTACTAGACCCCATAGCAAAAAGCCAACCAGTGAAAAAATCACAAGTGTGAGAAGTCGTTCTGACCTTCCACCAAGACCAACATCTAAATCCCGTACTCCGACAGATTCAGCTCGCGACCGTGTATAACTGGTAAGAAGCCACCCAAATAAACAGAGAAAGCTCCAAGCTGGAACAGATAGGGACAGAATTGTTTCGGAAGAATAGGTTAACAGAATAGCAAACAAAATTAGCATCTCAGCTACCTTATCTACCACAGAATCGATAAATCCTCCAGAGTGCGATTTTCTTGAACCCAATCGAGCAACAGCCCCATCAACACCATCGAATAGGCCAACCAAAAAAACAAGAAATGCGAATAATGGTTGCCAGTAGGTTACTTGCAGGGTGAGAAAAGCAATAAGTGAAAGAAGGAGGGTGAAATAAGTAACTGTGTTGGGATGTATATTTCGAGAAACAAGAGGTCTTGCAATAGCAATTACCACGCTGCGAAATAATCCGCGAACTCGAAATTTACTTGGCATTATTCTAACCTCTGAGTATATGATTTTTATGAACAACTGCATCTTGAATGTGACTATTAGCAGCTACTTCGGTATCACCAGTGGTTAGAACATTTCTAAGAACACTATTACGTTTCACCGAGGTTTTTGCCCCAAGACTGACATAAGGTCCAATCTTACATCCTTCTTCTATGATACAGTCTTTGTCCACACAGACAGGACCATGAAATGATACACCTTGATGCAATGCAATACCATTGTGGAGTTGCAAAGTATCACCAAGTTCCATAGTATCACCAATAGGAATCAAAATCGATGCGGTGCCTTGTATATGTGATTCGAGGAAATATTTAGATCCTCTTAGAAGTGCTGAGTGTGTGTCAATATCAAAACACAAGCCATCTACAGGTGTGGATTTTACCTTGGCACCTTGAGAGATAAAATGATTGAGAGCTTGACTCACATGGGAGTATCCTTTCCTCAAAGCAGTAGTAAAAGAAGGGAATAAGTCACGTTTTAGTGATAGAAGCATCGCAGAAGATAGTGATTTCGAGGCGGATTCCACATCTTTGCCAATTCCCAGGATATAACCAGAATCATCAAGATGGATTTGAGGCTTATGTGTGGAGGATAAAACACCCAGAAGAGCACTAGAAGACATCTCACTTGAAGCACATTCGAGAAAAGACCTGACAATATCAGAAGTAACTACTAAATCAGAAGGAACTACTAGAACTCTGTGCTCTTTGGTTTTGCCCAATGAAGAAACCAGTGTTTGAAGTGGTCCATTTCTATAGTTAGAAACCTCAATAAATTCTACTTTTTCGGAGATTTTCAATTCAGTAACTGCTTCTTGTATCTGTTTTCCTTTGTATCCAAGACCTACAGTAATTTTGTTAACGCCAGCATTCAAACAGGAGGTGATAAGCTGCTCAATCAGAGAAATGCCACATATCCGAATCAATGGCTTAGGGATGTTTTCCGTGATTGGATTCAATCTCTTTCCTCGTCCAGCAGCCAAGATAATTGCACGAATCGTAAGAACCTCCGAAAGCAAGATAATGTGCCTTTGATGTAACCTTCATATGTATGTTTGTTCATTCAAAAGTTGTGATTCCTGTGACAGCTGAAATCATTGTAGCAACTGAGGAAAACTATGATGATGCCATAGAAAAAGGGGTAGAAGTACTTCAAAATGGTGGAATTGTGGTCTATCCCACTGATACGAGCTATGGAATAGCCTGTGATCCCCGAAATGAAGATGCAATTTCAAGATTACTTGCAATAAAACAAAGAGATGCAGGAATGGGAGTGCCATTACTTTTTTCGGATCTCGATCAATGTGAGAAATATGCAGATATGGGTAGCCTCGAAAAAGTTCTTGCAAGACTGTTTTGGCCAGGTATGCTCACAATGGTAGTAACTCCAATAGATAGTCTTCCATCGCATATCACTGGAAACAGAACATCTCTAGCAATCCGCATTCCGAATCATCCAGTTCCAAGAGGATTAGCAAAAGGGTTGGGAGCCCCAATAGTTGGAACGAGTGCAAACAGGACAGGTGGACCAAGTCCGTTCATAGTTGATACAGCTCGAGAGCAATTAGGAGATGAGGTTGACCTCTATATTGATTGTGGACCTTCTGAATCAGAGAAAAACTCGACCATTATTGGTGTTGAGGACGGAAGTATCAAAGTATATCGAGAAGGACAACTAAGCATAAGTGAAATGTCTGAATCATTAAAGGTAGATTCTGATGCCTTGAAACTCTGGACTACAAGAATTGTCTATGCAGATATGTGAGGAGAATAGACTGAGAAAATATAACCTCCTAATTGGATGCCCTCGTGAACGAGAGAGAGCAGCACGGTCAGAGATGAGATACTTTGTTGGTGATTTGATAGGTGACGAAGATCTAAGGATTTCGAGAACTCATGTTTCTGGACTGCTTGCTGCTAGAACCTCATTAGATCCTATTGAAGTAGTACATCAATTGAAAGAATTTGCAGAAGAAAATCCCTACCAATTTCGATTTGCTATCAGAATCACCCCTCTTGAGTTATGTGTCGAAGCAGATATAGATGAAATAACAAAGGCTGCTGAATCATTACTCCATAAAATCGAGAAAGATGAATCGTATCGTGTTACGGTTAGACGGAGACATACCGACCTTGAGCATATGGATATTGTGAGTGCCATCGCAACAAAAGTCGATAGAGAAGTAAATTTGGACCACGCGGATAAATACGTGTGGGTCGAAGTGGTCGGAGAATGGGCAGGAGTTTCAGTACTAGTAGAAGACGAGGACATTCTATCGATAATGACAATGAGAGATGACCAATACTAGATATTTCACGAGTCAACAGCAACCAAAGAAACTCTACTCGCAACACACTTCGAAAGAGCTATCCAACGAGATTCGATATCAGATTTTGATGTTAATGCAGTAATCTCTAGCACCGATATATCAAAATGCTCCATAATAGAATCCATTCGTTCTTTTGACGAAGCAAAAGGAGGAAAAACAAAAGGCCCGATTTGTTCTTCAAATCGATCCAAAAAGGTTTGTATCTCCTTCTTTTCAGTTCCAATTAGTACCAACGCGACAGTATCTAATCTATCCTTTAGTCCGAATTGATCTAAAGCAACAGAAATCTGCCGCTGGGCTGAACTATAGAGTATTATTTCCACATCCAGGCTCCGAGATATTGCATATTGACCAAGCCATGCATTCAAAGCATTTTGAGCTGCAGAAACTAAATGAAGGGTGCCAGCAATCAGAGAGGAATTAAGAAATTGTACCGCCATAATATTGTCAGGATTTTTTTGAGCGAGTTTCAATATTTCCTTCATTGAAAGATTATGCTCGTTTCTGATTTCAGCAATCCCAACAAAAAACGATTCAGTTGGATGATATAGAGATTCAATCATTGTGCCTATCTCGCATCAGAGTCGTTTCATGAAATAATCCGCTACAGTTGGATCAAAGCCAACTTCAAAGACCAACTTATCTCGAATCTGTTTCATATCAAGAGAGGGGTCTTCATTCTTGAATATCTTAACCAAAGAGATAATTGACTCTCTGTTTTCCCACGGATAAACGGTCCAAGAGTCAACCACTTGGCAATAGAAATCAGGGGTTATCTTAGAGGTCGGTTTCAGGTGTAATACTGCGGTTTTGACTTTTCCGACACCTTGATCTTTGATGTATTTAACAGCATGTTCCAAACTATCACCAGTATCAGCTACTTCATCTACTATAAGGACACTCTTGTCTTTTATCGATACAGAGATTGGTTGTGTGATCTTTGGTTCTTTTCCACGACGGCCCAAGTCACTATAGTACTCGATACGAACATTCCACATTGTGCTGGTATATAGCACATCCGAAAGAATTCGAGCAGGAATCCAGCCACCACGAGCAATTCCAACAATCACATTTGGCTTAAATCCACTGTTGACAACCTGTTCTGATAGTCTTAATGTGAGATTATAAACGTCCTCCCAGCTGATAATTAGATATTCCATATGACTCAGTTCCTATGATTGCCTGTTATTCGAAAATGTGGTTTCCTTAATTAAGAATACTACGAAGCGTAATGTAAAAGAAGAGGCGCTGTTCTATCGGATTGTGTATAATGATGAAACCCGACTTGCTGCTTACCAATATTGGCCAATTAGCCACACTTGAGGGCCATTCTGAGAAGCCAAAAATTAAGGACGAGCTGAAAGAGCTATCAATCATTACGGATGGAGCAATCGCAATAAAGGACGGAAAAATCATTGCAGTTGGTACTACCAAAGAAATTACATCTGAAATATCAGAGGAACCAGCTCTTCCAGCGATAGAATTCCCTAATATGTTGGCATTGCCAGGATTTATTGATAGCCACACACACCTTGTTTTCGGAGGATCTCGCGAAAAAGACTTTGCAATGAAGCTTGATGGAAAATCGTACATGGAAATATTGGAAGCGGGAGGGGGCATTCTCAACACACTTAGGGCAACAAGAGAAGCTACGAAAGAAGAACTTTGTAGTAATGCATTTTCTTATGCGGAAAGCATGTTAGCACAGGGTACAACCACAATTGAAGCAAAGAGCGGCTATGGACTCAATGTAAATGATGAAGTCAAAATGCTTCAAGCTCTTCAGGAATTGCATGAAAAAATTCCAAATTCAATTGTTTCCACATTTCTAGGAGCTCATGCAATACCACCCGAGTACAAAGGGCGAACAGATGAATACGTTGATCTTGTTGTTAATCAGATGATTCCCGCAATTACAGACAAATCATTAGCAGAGTTTTGTGATGTGTTTTGTGAAGAGGGGGTATTTGATGTAGAACAGTCACGAAGAATACTAGAAGCAGCTAAAACGCATGACATGAAAATCAAAGTCCATGCAGACGAGATAGTTCAACTAGGTGGAGCTGAACTTGCAGCAGAAATTGGAGCTGTTTCAGCAGACCATCTTTTACAGGCATCTGATGACGGTTTAGAAGCGATGAGAAAGGCAGGTACTATTGCAACCCTTCTACCTGCAACAGCATTCAGTCTTGATACAGAGTATGCAAATGCACGGAAAATGATTGAGATGGGTTTGCCAGTCGCATTGGCAACTGACTTTAACCCAAACTGTGCAAATGAGTCGATGTTCTTTACTATTGCATTAGCTTGCTACAAAATGAAGATGCATCCAAGAGAGGCAATATCAGCTTCTACGATAAATGCTGCACATGCAATAGACCGTGCTCAAGATTTGGGAAGCATCGAGTTAGGAAAAAGAGCAGATATCATCATTCTCGAGTGCCCCAACCCAGAATTTATAGCTTATAGGTTTGCAGTTAATCAAGTTCACACAGTTATCGTCAATGGAGAAGTTGTACATACCAGATTAGGCCCATAATTAGTTATCTGTTCCTTTTTGGAACTCACGGAAGCGCTCAAGCCATTTTGGGTCTTCCGTGCTTTTGACCCATTCCACGAATTGTGTTAATTTTTCGATAGTTTCAGAGGTAGCTATATGTTCGAATTCACACGCGTCAGCATCAGCCACATCTGGGGTGACACCAATTAGGGTGAAAAACCATCTCAATATTTTATGAGTTCTATCTAATCGCGCAGCTATTTTTCTTCCTTTTTCAGTAAGATGTACTGCTTTGTATGGTTCGTATAGTATTAGTTCACTATCACTTAATCTCTTCAATACATGTGTGACACTTGGAGCTCTCACTCCTTTACTTTCAGCTATTGCCGTAACACTGGCTTCGCCATGGACATTTTCAAGCGCATATATAATCTCAAGGTATTCTTCCATGGCCCTAGTCAATTCTCTCAAGTCACACATCTCGATTGGTTTAACAATAGGTTGTTCTCAACGAATAAAGATAAGCCTTAGCGAGATTGCTACTTGAGGAGTTTTCCAGTAACCTCTTCAACTTCTGCAATTATCGTGCCAGAATCCATAAGTTCACGAACTTCATGTATGTCTTTTGCAATTATCCGATCCTCTTCAAGCGGAGGAACTACATCACGGATAACACCAAGCGCAGACTCAAGTGCACTAGAGGGCTTCATGGGTTCCAGCAAGGTTATCCCTTGAGCTGCACAAAGATACTCAACAGCTATTACATTACGAACATTTTCCAAGATTTGCATTGCTTTTCGAGCAGCTATCGTGCCCATACTAACATGATCTTCTTGGTCAGCACTGGTTGGAATCGAATCTACACTAGCAGGATGGGCAAGTGTCTTATTCTCAGAAACTAGAGCAGCTGCAGTATACTGGGCAATCATTAATCCCGATTCCAATCCACCCTCAGTTGTTAAGAATGCGGGTAATCCACTGAGATCAGGATTCACCAATCGATTCACTCTTCGTTCTGCTATATTTGCCACCTCAGAAAGAGCAATACCAAGAAAGTCCATCACGAGAGCGACGGGTTGTCCATGAAAGTTCCCACCAGATAAGACATCACCTTCCTTTGGAAAAACTAACGGGTTATCAGTCGCAGAGTTGAGTTCGACTTCAATCACACTTCTAACATATCGCATGGAATCAAGAGAAGCTCCCAGAACTTGAGGTATACATCTCAAGGAGTATGCATCCTGTACTTTTCCACATTCTGCATGTGACTGATTAATCTCACTATCTTGGAGTATTGCTAGCATTGAACTTGCAACAGTCTTCTGCCCTTCATGGGGTCTTATGAGATGAATGCGCTCATCAAAAGCAGCTCTGGTCCCACGTAAAGCCTCCAGACTCATAGATGCAGCAATCATGGCATCCTTTATGAGCTGAAGAGAATCATGAATAGTTAATGCGCCAACAGCGGTCATTGGTTGTGTACCATTTATCAGCGCAACACCTTCCTTGGCACCTAGAGAGATGGGTTCTATCTCTGCACGTTCCATGGCATCTTTGCCAGCGAGCAATTCCCCATCATAAAACGCATCACCTTCACCCATAAGTACAAGCGCCATGTGAGCCAGAGGAGCGAGGTCTCCACTGGACCCAACAGAACCTTGTTGGGGAACAACAGGAACTACAGACTCATTTAGCATATCAACCAAGGTGTCAACGACTTTTTCACGTACTCCAGAGAATCCTTTTGCTAATGCATTCGCACGCAAAAGCATCATACCACGTACAACATCGTGATTAAATAGTGGTCCAACCCCTGCAGCATGACTGCGAATCAGATTCACCTGCAGTTTCGCTAGGTCTTCTTTGCCAATACTAATAGATGCAAGATCACCAAAACCAGTATTCACTCCATATACAGTTCTATTTTCTTGGAGTGCTTTTTCGATAATCTCACGACTTCGAGATATTTTCTCCCTGGTTTGTTGTGGAATACCTACTTTTTGTCTATGTCTTGCTACCTGAACTACATCTTCAATTGTCAGGGTTTCGCCATCAATCTCTACCGTCATGACATTCATCTCACTGGAAGATAAAGGAGAACAGAAATGTTTCCATGCAGAATCGACCGTAGAGGACTTTAGAAATTATCGGAAAGCGACATATAACAAAAAGTTACTTGCCTTCAAGTCTTGTGGCTGATACAAGATACGCCTTTGCACCACCAACATGTAAAGCGGATTCGAATAAGGTATCAGCGATATAATTTATTTTGAAATGTTTTCCAAATACCGTATCGATTTCTGCCTTTGATACACGTCTTGGTCCTGCGCGACTCTGTTCCTTTTCAGAAAAACAGAGAAGGTAATATCGCCCATTTTCTTTCAGAACGCGATGAATCTGACGAACATAGGTCCAACGGTCATCATCTGATAGAATATGAAATAGTCCTGAATCTATAATAGCATCAAAACTGTGTGCTGGGAAATATCTACTCAATCTAAGGACATCGCCCACTCGAAAACCAACAGACACTCCGATTTCTTTTGCATTTTCTCGTGCTAAGGATATTGCTTCTGGAGAAATATCAACACCTATTGCATCAAATCCATTCTCCGCAAGGAAGATGGTATTTTGTCCAGTTCCACAACCAAGATCAAGAACCTTACCAGGACGCAATTCATTGTTGAAGACAAGTTCAACAATTGCAAATTGTGGATGTCCTACGTCCCATGGTGGTTTTGAATCATATGCATCTGACCACGAGTTCATCAAGCTCACCTATATACCATATATTAACAATTGTTAATTAATCTTCAGGTTGTGCATGATTTAGCAAAGAATTTTTGGTAATTGGATTATTATTGGATTATGCCACCGTACACAGAAAAACAACTACAGGATCTAAAAAGAAATCAAGAAAGGCTTGCAAACCTAGTAATTATGGAAGATAGACCAGCCTTTAGAGGTGGTTCAGTCACTGGCATTGATGTGACATATTCAGAAGGTGTAGCAGCTGTTTGTGCGGTTACAATCAATAGCGATACAAGACAGACCACCAGAATAGAAAAACAGGTAGTCGAGGACAAGTCAGTATATATTCCGGGATTTTTCTATCTGAAAGAGGGGCCAATTATAAAGCGGATATTGGAGGATTTGGAAGAAACCGGACCAGTTCTTATTGATGCAAATGGCGTATTGCATCCAAGAGGTCTTGGAATGGCTTCACAGATTGGAGTCGAATTGGATATTCAGACCATTGGAATTGCAAAGAAACTGCATACTGGATCTATTTCTCAACGGATGGGAGATAATGCCCATGTAGTGGGAAATTCACAGGAGATTATAGGACAAGCGGTATGGTGTCCTAAGAAAAAAAGGCCCTATATTATTTCGATAGGACATAGGATATCTCTTAAGACCGCTGCTAAAGTAATGAGAAAGGTATCTAATGAATATGGTCCGATTCCGCTTAGATTAGCAGACAGATATTCACGCGAAGTAATTGCAGAGATAAAGAGAGGAGAGTAAGATGTCATCAGATTACGAAGCTATCAAAACAGAGATTCAAGGGATGGTGGATAGAGAAACCCGAGCTTGGGACACAAAAGATCTTGATTTGTTGATGACATTATGGCATGAGGATATGGTGTGGCCATGGCCTGAAGATGCCTATGCCCACGACCCCATTAGGTGGAAGCTGGTACAGGGAAAGTTCGATTATGACCGATGGAAAAGTGGTTGGAAGAAACTCTTCGACACTCATCAGCTTATTCATAACAAGAGGATTACACAAAAGATTGAGGTTTCGCAAGAGGGAGATGGCGCATTTGCAGTTGTGGACATAGACACGCTCTGGGAGAGTAGAGACGGAAAACAACAACATTGGCATGGGAGAGTATGTAAAGTGTACACCAAAGTTGCGAAAGAATGGAAAATCATCATGCATACTGGTGCATTAGACTATACGTTATGTAAAAAGAAAGAATAGGCTCTGTGAAAAGAGCCAATAATTCTATTTCTTCAGTCTTTCACGAACAAGGTCTTCAACCAAGGATTCTTCTGGCACATATGGAAGAGTAATCTGACCTTTACCATCCATGACCTTATTCCATTCAACTACGGTTTCAATTGCATGTTCATTTCGAGCCCAAGATCTTCTTGCTACGCCACCCATGACATCCCAATCAATTGCAGATTTGATGATAGTATCAACTCGTTCACTGCCATCAAGAACTAGTCCGAATCCACCATTGATAGCTTTACCAGTACCAACACCACCACCATTTGATAGAACACAGAGTGACATACCCCGGGCCGCATTGCCAGCCCAACATTGATGAGCCATATCACTAGTTATGTTGCTGCCATCGTAGATATTTGCGGTCTCACGGAAAGGCGAGTCAGTTCCACCAGTATCATGATGATCTCTGCCAAGCATGATTGGACCTACTTTTCCGTCTCGAACCAGTTTATTGAACTCCAAAGCTATCTTCACTCGACCCTGAGCATCTGCATAGAGAATACGGGCTTGCGAACCAACAACTAGGCTGTTCTCCTCTGCGTCACGAATCCAAACATAGTTGTCCCGGTCTTGACCCCGCCGTTCTGGGTCGATACACGCCATAGCTGTTTGATCAGTCATAATCAGGTCATCAGGTTTTCCACTCAGACAGACCCATCGAAATGGACCATAACCATAATCAAAACACACAGGCCCCATAATATCCTCTACATAGGATGGAAAGACAAAACCATCATTGGTGTTTTCACCATTCTTAGCTATTCGGGTCACACCTGCATCAAATACTGCTTTCAAGAAACTGTTTCCATAGTCCCAGAAAAAGGTGCCACGCTTAGACATTATCTCAATGAGCTCGAACTGTTTTCTCAACGATTTATCAACAAGTTTGTTGAATTTGACCCTGTCAGACTCGAGAAGTTTCCTACCCTCTTCAAATGTGATTCCTTGGGGAGTGTAGCCACCCTCATATACTGCATGACAGGAGGTCTGATCAGAGGCCAACTCGATTTTGATATCATTGTCTACTACATATTGCCATAGGTCAACAACATTTCCGTAATACCCAATCGATACTGGTTCGCCGGTATTTCGGTATTCATCTACCCATTCGAATATCTCATCAAGATTATCAGACCATCTGGACAACCAACCCTGTTCATGACGAGTGTCAATTCTGCTTTTGTCCACTTCTGCGATGAGGCCGATGCCTCCTGCAATCTCAATTGCCTTTGCCTGCGCTCCGCTCATACCACCCAGACCGGATGTAAGGTACACCTTTCCGCTCAAGTCTTGGTCTTCAGGAAGACCGAGATATTGCCTACCTGCATTCAAGAGTGTGATGTAGGTACCATGAACAATACCCTGCGGTCCAATATACATCCAACCACCAGCCGTCATTTGTCCATAATTTACAGTGCCCATCTGAGTTGCCCAGTGAAAATCATTCGGAGTATCAAACATACCCACCATAAGACCATTCGTTGATATCACTCTGGGAGCATTTTTCTTGGTTGGAAACAGCCCAAGTGGATGACCCGAACTTACAACAAGAGTCTGATCTTCGGTCATGTTCTCAAGATATTTCTTAATCAGAAGATATTGCCCCCACTGAACAACTACTTGACCTGACTCCCCGTACGTCACGAGTTCGTATGGATACAGAGCGATATCGAAGTCGAGATTATTGTCGATCATAAGCTGTATGGCCCTGGCTTCAAGAATACCCTTGTATTCATCGACAGGCTTTGCCTTGATCGCACCAGGAGGCCGATATCGGTACGCATAGATTCGACCACGAGTCATCAATTCCTCAAGAAATTCAGGTGCCAAAGTATCATGTAGTTTGGAAGGAAAATACCTCAAGGCATTCTTCAATGCAGTGATAGTCTCAACCTCTGTGAGGGTATATCCTCTATCGGGAGCACGACGGTACTTGGGGTCAAACTCCGGATAAGGGGGAAGCTCGTCAGAGAGCTTAATTTTCATCGCTTTTGAGATATCTAGATTCATGGAACCACATCCAATAACAAAGGATTGTGGCTTTGATTTATGCATTACTGAACAAGTCTTCTATAGGTCCCACGATTATCGACAAACTCGAGTAGTCCAAAATCGCGAAGTTGCTGTAATATCTGGCGGATTTTGCCTTTGATGTTCCTATTATCAGGATATAGACGGGAAAAATGTTCAACGTAATCATATAGGTCTTGAAGTGTGAAGACTTCACTTGTGAATTGACTAATTATCTTGTAGACCTCTTTATTCCAACCAACAAGCGATTCGATAATCATGCTTCTCTCAATGAACTGTTCACTGTCCATTTGTTCAAGTTGAAAACGTAGGTCAGGAGGAATACGTTCCAATAGTCTTCTGATTGACTCGACAGTATCAGTATCCACATTTGCACCATTTGAAAACAAGTAATCGAAATCCCTACGTACTTGTCTAACAATCCGGTCATCCGAAACAAGTAGACCATATTCTTGATTTCGAACAAGACCACCTAAAGTGAGATTTGCAGACGTTACAACAGCTCGATTATCGAATATGTAGACCTTGGCATGTAATGGATTGATAGATTTCATCTCTGCACCAATATTCAGAAGATTGTTGATAGACTCTATATCTGAAACTCCCTTTACAAACCGAAGAGGACTAAGAACAGTTACACCACGAATTTTTAGATCATATTTGGTTACGTATTCAACTCCATTTTGAGTGATGAACGGAGAAAGAAAATCAAAGGAACTCGATTCAGATAAGAGACTATCGAATAGATCATCCCATGGACTTGTTATGGTCATTACCTGCGACAATTAGGAACCTCCATATTCAATTTTCACATCGAGAATATAGATCTTACTGAAAATTAGAACACGTGTTCCAATACTCATTCTAGAATGAAAGTGAAAGAATGAGAGAAACCAATTCAAACTTCCATAACAGAATATCCTTTTGCCAAGGCATTAAGAAAAGAACCTTTTCGAAACTCATCTGCAACTGCAGCTACTTCATCACGAACCTCAATCCACTGGAAAGCATTGTCCATGGTCCATTCCAAATTGTTATTCTGATGCAGTTCGCGATTCAGAGCCCAGGACAGGACTTCGACGGTGCGCAGATATCGCTCCATATCTTCTTCAATTAGAGAACCAACCTCATCACTAAGTATTGCATGTGTGTTGTACATGATGTGAGTACCAATCTCATGGGAAACATTATTCGAAATCTTTTCTGCGGATGTTCTTGCATAGAAGCCATCACGGTCTGCTAATAGAGAGGTTCCCATCGTACGAACGGAGTCGATTAGCTCGATTTGAAACGTATCATATGGGAATTTGATGTTTGTACGTTCTTCCCACCAACCAATCCAATCAATTCGTTTTGCATATTTAGTAGATAGCAATTCAGCCTTTTTTTCAAGTTCAGGAGATATCTTCTGCCATCTTTTGCGGTAGACAGAATCATAGGTATATGTAACCGCATCAGAAAACTGTTGGATGACTTCAGGCCATGGGGAAGGTGGTTTTCCAGAGTAGCCGAGATATGTGTGAAACTTCGATTCTGGAATGAATTTTTCAATGATAATTTGTTTATCTAGGAAAAGTCTAATGACCTCATAAGTCGGATTGACTGTGAGCATATCGTATATATCCAATAGAGATGCAAGATCATCACTGGCTAGATAAACGGGAATCTGATACAATAGAGCAAACCAAGTCGTAGAGCTAACACCTTCTATTTTTCCTAAATCCGGCAAGACCTTCAAATCTCTACGAATCCAATCTTCATATTCATCTTCATATTTTGGATTCAATATTTCATGATATCTTCCTATTTTCATGCCGGCCAGTGTATGTTGAACTAGATTAGGAAGTAGATTAACAGTGTACTCTAAGCTTTTCATGCTTGATTGGTCTCATATCAGATGGCACAAAACTAGTTAATAGTACTTGAGGTCAGTGAAAAGCGATAATGGGAATCCCTAAGTAGTAGAATGCAAAGAAAATCTGATAGATAAGGTGTAAAGGCCATGGACTTGATTGATAAGGGTATTCTCCTTGATTTGATTCGGAATTGCAGAATAACATATCGAGAATTATCAATCAAACATGGAATCACAGCAAATGCAATTCGTAACAGAATACGGAATCTTGAGAAGGATGGAGTGATTTCTGCATACAAAATTAATTTCTCTTCAGGAATGGATGAGCGGGAATATGTCTATGGGGTGATAAAAAGTGACGGATCGCAAGATGACATTACCTTTGTTGAGAATATGGGACAATGTCCTGGTGTTGTTGCAGCTGCAGCTTATACAGGTGGGGTATATTACTTCGTAGCACATTACAGAACTCCTGAAGATCTAGTTTCGATCAGAAAATATATGACCCGATTAGAAAGCGTGAAAGATTTAGAGATTCACACGATTATCACAGGAATAGGAGAAAAAATTAAGCTTTCAAAATATCAAAAACGGATAATTCGAGTACTCCTTGAAAATCCAAGGATGACAATTGCCGAGATAGCAGACCGGGCAAGACTAACTGCGAAAAGAGTGAGAAAAAACCTTAGAAAACTAGAAGAAAGTAGCGCAGTCAGATTTTCAGTAGAGATCGAGCTTGGAGCTGCTAGTGGTATCCCGTTTATATTAGAGATAGAGATAGATGATCAAGTTTTGACATATTACGAGATTGAAGAATGGTTCAGAGAAAATCATAATTTAGCATTTTGGGAAGTGTATTGCGCTGCTTTAGAGCCGAAACTTTTTGCACTCTTGGCAGTTGATACTCTCACCGAGCTAAATGATATCATACGAGATGTTAGGAAGCAGTCTTTTGCCAAGAATGTGATATCTCGCATCAGTACATACCATTCATATTTTCCAGAAATAGAAAAGAAGAAAATATTAGAGTTAACCAAGTTAGAGTAATAAATACATCAAGTACACAAATGCGATATTACGATTCAAGTTGCAAAAGCAATCTATCAAAAAGACATGGTAGGAGGGCAGAGAAGTTTGAAAATATTCTCTGAGGGCTCGTTAATGAATTCTTTAGAGACCGTCCACAAACAGTCGGGACCTACAACATCTGCTGTGAACCCCTGCTCACACAATGCAGTCATATATTGGAGATGAATAATCATTCCGTCAAGAAGGTCCCTTGCATCCATTTGAAAATCACCACAGTCCTTTGTAGTCTTAGATGCGCAAAGCGGTAATGAAGTTTCAACTTCGATGCTAGCACAATGGGGAGCTTCTTCCGAGCGTACAACATAAATTCGAACCCATTCGGTTTCATACAATATTTGTACTGATTCTAAATCATCATTTTCAGGCATTGCCCGAAAAGGTTCATTCAACAATTGCTTATACAGCTCTAACAGTTTGACAGACTGGGCCATAATCATCACTAACAATTGAATAATCTCAATTTGCTAATTCATGTTAATACTCTGCCATATTTCATGAAGACAGCACGCATTTTTTCACGATCTACGTGATAGAGAGGTCTACGCATATCAGCCAAGTTAGGAATTTTCTTGCAGATTTTCCAGCCGACAAGCTTACGGAGAGCAAAACTTACAGTTCTTAGAGGAATATTTGCTTTCTGGCTGATATCCTTTGGGGGCATTGGACCATTTTCCTTCAAGCAATCTAATACAATAAGCGCACTTCGTGGGATTTCTGTTTGGGACATTTCTTATTCACCTCAAGAATTGTTAGGAGTTTTCAGAAGACAAACCCAAAGAGTTGGTCATAATCTGAAACTACCAGACAATTCCGTCTAAGGTATATGATAGAAAGAATAGATATTATTCCACGGAAAACAGCGGTTTAGGATTTCAGATGATAAAGGACTCAATTACGCGGAAAAACGAAAAGCAAGCTTCAGAAACTGGCCTTGATGTACAGAATTGTGCATGTTGAAATGATATTCATACGTTTTCTTGTCAATACTCTTATTTTGCAAGAATTGCACTAGCATAAATGGAAAAGATGAAGCTTGCAAATATATTGTTGAATTCAATAAGGACCGAAGTGGATCAAGCAAAAGTAGTGCTTGAAGTTGCAGAGGGTGTTGACTTTGATTTTACTCCAGGTTATGGATTAAAACCACTGAGAAGCCTTGCCAACCATCTTGTGCAAATTCCAAAAATGGATTTTCGAATCTTTACCATGATGATGGAGAATGCGGAGCAAGCACAGGCATATGAGAGAGAACTAACAAGGAATTCAATACAAGATATGCTCCAAGTATTGGATGAAGGAATGGAAGAAGTAGAAGAACATTTCAAAGACATGTCTGATAACGAATTATTAGAAAAGAAGATTACTCCATTCTACGTACAGGACGTAAAAGAAAGTCTTACACATTATCTGCAAGAGATGGCAACTCATATTGCAATGCATAAAATGCAATTATGGATGTATTTGAAGTTGGCTGGAAAAGATGTGAATATGATGACTTATTATGGAATAAAGCATGATTAATTGGTGTTTGACTTGGCAGGAATAATATTCTTTGAAACTCAAAAACTGGAAGAGATTGTGGAATTTTATACATCCACTCTTGGAATGAAGATATGGTTGGAACAAAAAAGTTGTACCATTCTAAGTCACGGAAATCTCTTGCTTGGATTCTGTCTGAGAAACAATGCAGAAATTGAAGGAATGATCACTCTATTTTACAAGACTCAAAGAATAGTAGATCAAATGTATGAAAGAGTAAAACATCTAGCTAACACAGAACCAAGGAAAAATGAGGTATATAATATCTATCAGTTTTTTGCGAAAGATCCTGAAGGGCGAGACCTAGAATTTCAAGCATTCCTCCACAAATTGACACCGTTGGATATAGAAGACTTTCTCAAATAACAGGACACATTATCCCTATGGTTCACACAAGCTGTGCTTTGAAATAACGCATATTTTTCCATTTGAGCCAGCAATGAATAGACGAGTAGAATCTTGTGTCAGGTCTTTAGGAATAAATCCAAGAGTAAGAACACCTACCGCTTCGAAATTGTCTTTTTGATATATGCGCAACGTGCAATCATCTGAAATAGTATAAATGTACTCGATATCTACAGCAATTCCATTAATATTGTCGGAATGTTCAGATTTTGTAGCTATACACATCCACTTGGTTTTGTCCCATACACGTAAAGCACTCTCAAAAAGACTAGGGCGAGGAGCTCCAGGTCCACCCCACATTATTTCTCCAGAACCAGAGTAAACGTAGTCATCATCAGCTGAGAGTGTAAAAACACTGGCTTCGTGGCCTTGCAAAGTTGCAACATGAGTGTAATCAGATTTTAGAAAGACACGCGTCATTCTGTCAAGTCCACCGGCAAATATGTGCTTGGAATCAATCGAAATCGATAGAACAAAGTATTCCTGAACTTTCAATGTGTACATCATCGACCACGTGTTCTTTTCCCACATTTTGACAGTACCATCAGCTGAGCCAGTATAGAGAAATGATGAATCTATGGCCATATCTAAGATAGAATTAGTGTGGCCTGAAAGTTTTGTAAATTGTTGATGGTCTGACATATGGCATATGTATACATCAGGAGTTCGATAGCCAGATCCTAAATAGACATAATCTTCATCTGAAACTATACTGATCAAGGGAATGGAACTATCAAATTTAGTTGTTTTAAAATGAAGCAGATCATTGCAAGTCCAAGAAACAAATCGCCCATTAGAAGTCAATGCGTGAATGTATGTTGAATCTATAGTGACTTTGTTCATCAAGAAATCCTGTTCTATGTTGGGAATAGTAAGGAAGAGAACATCATCAAGGGAAGTGATATGTCTATCTTCACTCATAACTCATCACGAAAGATATTGAAAACGTTTCTAATTTCGAATCAGATAGCCACCAACTTGGATGTTTCTGGATCCCAACCGAGTTTCTTTGCTTTATTAAACGCTCCAGTTGCCTCTTCATAACAACCAGTAAGCCATAAGACAAGTCGAAGCTGATTCCAAAGATCCTCGTTTTCAGGTTCTTCTTCAATGACCTTCTTAATTCCAGCAATCATCTTCTCATATTCCGCATTGTCTTTTGCAGTTTGCTTTTTGGCAGATTCTAGAACTCTCTGAATTTGTTTCTTACTACGACCAAGAGGGTACTCAAAAAATACATCGGGTTTATCGCTAAGGAAGTGGTCTATTGCACTACTGGGTGTATTACTTCCAACTCCAAGTTCACCCCTAACAAGTCGCTGTTCATAGCCACTCTGCATGAACTCGAGCAAATCTGTGAAGTTTCGGGTTATCTCGTGCTCTTCACCAAGATTCCGTTTACAGAAAAGGATTTCATGATAGATTAACTCTCGACCAATAGTGAATAGTGCTCGGGGAGTTGGTTCAATCTCTTTTATCTCCTCAATCAAGTCTGCTAAAGTGTAACATTTTGCGGCATCGCCACCAAGAGACTTGGGTATAATCTCGCCAAGTTTTCCGGGTAGTTTTGGAAGCTTATCGAACATAGTACAATCCCCGTAGACATAGAGGGTATCAAGATTAGATAAACTCTATCCATATATAGTACGTATCGGCACTATGTTAATCTATTGTATCTATGCGTTTTACATACCTGTCAATATCGAATTTTCGTTCTAGTCCCCGCGCATTCATATATCGCACTTTGCCAAAAATAGGTCGTTCTTTCCATGCACGATCATGCTTTCCAAAACACCAAGCAACACCTGCATATCCGTTGGGGTCTCTACCATCAAGTTCGTATTTGTTATTTAGATATATAGCATTTTGATAAGCTATTTCTGGGGTTTCACTCCATTCAAGAATTTTCTTTCCCCAATACATACGCATGTAGCCATGCATTTTGCCACATTTGACCATCTCTTTTTGAGCAGCATTCCAATAAGAGTCGTGAGTTTCTGCATTCTCGAATTCGGATAGAGAATAGATATACTCTCTTTTATCAGCACTATGGATTTCAAGTGTCGATTTCGCCCAATCGGGAAGACATTGAAGAGTATCATAATGAGGATTATAATAGACAAAATTCATACTCAACTCTCTTCGTACAAGTAGCTCCTCGATGTAACTAGCAGTACCAGGGCTTTCAGCATCTAGAACACGTAGTGCCATATACAGGGGAGAAATCTGTCCAAAGTGAAGATACGGGCTCATGTTTGAAAGATGGTTTTCAGAGGGATCGTTTCGTAAATCTTCAAATATATCAAGACCACCATCCAAAAAACTATGAAATGTATCTAGAGCAGAGTCATAACCTGACTCTAGCCAATTTACCGGCGGAATGCGTCGATCAATATCAAGAGATGACAAAATCTTGGATGGACGCTCAAATGAGTCGTGTCTGAATACATCTGGAACGGGATTTTCTATAGAAACTGGTTTTAGTGATACGAGATACTTATCCAAAGCACGACATATTTTAGGCCTAAACGTCCCTGCAGTGTATTCTTCTTTTGGTGAGGCAACTTCAAGGGGAACAACAACATCGGTTTCAACTTGAATGAGCGGGCATTTAACCCGTTCTGCAACATGCATTCGCCACAATCTTTGATGACGTAGATAACCACGGTCTACAACAACCAAACTCGCAGATCTTGTGTGTTTCACGATACCAATCTCAGGGGATGATAATTCAATACCAAAACTAATCCCTCGTTCAAAAAGCGCATCACACGTTTTTTCCAGGCCATCAAGCATAAAAGAGTAGGAGCGAAGATTCGCCTCAGGATAGGAAGGTGAAACCCCAACATAGACGGCTAATGGTTGCATGTATTTGTTAGCTAGTTCAATACCATACTCCAGTGCATGATTGTAGTTTGGCCTTTGTGATGCTTGCATCCAATATAGTACAAAGTCACCATCTTGAATGGAATTTTGATTTAACCTCTTAATTCGGGAGTTTTCGATCATAGTCAACAGCTATCTCTTGATTTCAGGGCAGTTCGTCTTTTCAAAGCGAACAAATAGTAAACCATGAAAATCTGTTCGATTTATCTAAACAAATACATCTTTAAAACAATATACTATCATTGATGATAATCATTTTTCAGAGTAGCAATCTTACCACTTCTCAAAGCATTCTGTGCATTTATTAGACAAATTCAGAGAGTCCGGTCTGATTGATAATAGAAACGTCAGAATCCAAATCCAGAAAATAACCAATGAACCGTTTCAAGTTTACAAATTTATACAAACCATCTAATGTTACGACAAGAAGCGGTCCTTTCAGCCCAACAACCTTTCCAAGAATCGTAGTACCAGGAATTGATTCTCCACGCTTCAAGATTGGCCGAGGCAGACTATCGAGTGATTCAAGATTGTAATGTTTTGATAAATCATGAAGATTTACATCCTCATCCGGTGCTAGCCCTGATTGAGTTAGAAAAGTTTCTATCTTTGACATGGCATCAGATGCTGTTAGTGAGGTCAAAAGATGCTTTGCTTTTGTAGAAGCGCGAACCGATTTTGTAACACCGATTAAATGTCCAAGACGTGATTCGATACTACGAGCTAGTTTTCCACCAGTTACTTTTTGAACAATTGCTGCATAGTCTGCCCCTTGCTCAATACAACGAGTACGAACACGTCCCAATGTGGATACACCTACTTTAACTGCACCACTTTTGAATAATGCGACATAGATAGCGTATTCGGTATTCTTGCATTTCTCCCAACGTTCAGGCTGGGCTAAACAATTTCGTCCATCACATCTAACACAGGCTTGAACAAAGTCCATCGCAGAACATGGCCCACATTTGATACTGGTCTTTGGGAGTTGCATCGTATCAGGACACTGATTCGTTTGCATTTTAGAGTCAAGATAACCAATACACGTCTTAGGGCCTTGTATAGTCCATGATACTTTCTCACCGAGTATAATAGGGAAAGTTATTGGAGATCTAGAACCACATTTCCAAACCTGAAGACCATGTTCGAATTCACCGGTAGGTGTTTCATTCCAGATAACATTGAGGATATGCATGATAATCACTTAGGAAAAATCAGATAGGTTCCATCATTCATCTGATACAATCTAGCTATTTCAATGTCAGCATTGCTTTCTGAAATCAACCTCTATAAGATTCTTCTTCAAGTATTCATCTTCTGATTCTAGACCATTTTGTTTCAATCAAATAGAATGAATTGGAAAAATCCGGACATTTTCGATTTGGCTGAGTAAAAATTTCTCTAACGCATTATTCTTTGATGATATTCAAAATGGAAATCCCCATAACATCCAGTCGGGAAGGCTAGAGATAGATAGAAAATAAATCAGACCAAGCAGAACAGCAATCGAGGAAAATACTAGAATCCAGTCACGTCTTTGAAATTCTAACCTTTTTAGATAAGTTCTATTTTGTGAAACACCAAATGCACGAGATTCCATGCTCTCTGCAACGGAAAGAGCTCTCCTTATTGAAACTATAATCAACGGCACAATGATAGGAATCATATTTCGGATTCGTTTCAGGATGTTTCCTTTATCGAGCTCAATCCCTCTAGCTTTTTGGGCATCCATTATAGTATATGCTTCTTTAGCAAGTGTAGGAACATAACGCATTGCCATGCTCATTGCAAAAGCAAACTCAAATCGCACTCGCATCTGAATCAAAGCTTGTGACAACTCATCAGGATGAACGGTAAGGAAAAAGATGGAAAATGATGTCATCAAAGCAACAAGTCGGATTGTAAGAGCTATCGAATAGGAGAAGGGATTTGTAGCGGTTGAGAGCAATGTGTTAAAGACAATTATGAAAATCAATAGGAAAGAAAGGCCCTTCATACTATGAAGCCATCTCTTAACGGATTTTGCAAGAAAAAGAAGAGGAACTAGAAAGGTCAAAATGATAAGTAATGGAATAATATTTAGAAACATCAGAGAAATCGCTGCAGAACAAATTGTAAATACCATTTTGGAACGTGGATCCAGTCTGTGAATAGTCGAATCTTGCCGAGTATACTGAAATACCTCAAGAAAAGACAATTTAGAACCCTCCTACTAGATTAAGAATTGTATCCTCCAATTCTTGAACAGATGTGATTCTATCGGATACTTGTGGAAAGTTCTTTTTTAACGCAATAGCTGCAATTGTAGTTTGAGGTGCAGACAAAGAGCATCGTTCAATTATCATGCTGTTGCTTAATAGTGCATTAGTAGGGCCATCACCAACAATAAGACCACCAGACATAGCTACTGTACGTGGGAAGTATTCTACTACAAACTCAATATCATGTGTAACAACGATTACCGTACAACCTTCTGAATTCATCTCGGTCAGCAAATCAGCAAGCATTTTTTTCTGGTACGCATCTTGACCAATTGTAGGTTCATCCAGAGCGAGAATTTTTGGTTCGGTTGCAAGAACAGAAGCTAATGCAACTCGTTTTCTTTCTCCACCAGAAAGAGTGAATGGAGACCTATCTGCAAAGCCCTCCAGGCCTAAACGTGCCAATGTGTCATCACAACGTCTTTTTGCTTCTTCCTCAGAGTATCCAAGATTACGAAGACCAAAAACAACTTCCTTTTCAACAGTTTCAAGAAATAACTGGTGATCAGGACTTTGGAAGACCAGTCCCACAGTCTTAGCCATCTCTGCCACTGACATCTTTTTTGTATCACGGTCATTCAAAAACACATGACCACTATTTGGGCGTATTAAACCATTCATATGTTTGACAAGGGTTGTTTTGCCAGCACCGTTAGTTCCAACAACAGCAATACGTTCACCTTGATCAATTTGAAGAGATACTCCCCTTAATGCAGTATATAGCCCGTCATAAGAAAAATGAACATCATCGATTTTTAGCAATCCTAACCAACCTCCTGTACTAACCTAGCAAGTTCTTCACCGGATAATGGAACTGAGGGGAGAACCAATCCACGGGATCTTAATCCTTTGTAAACCTGGGTAGCTTTAGGAATTCCTACACCAATTTCTTGGCAGATGTCATCCACAAGAACCTCTCGAGGCGCTCCATCTGCTACAACTTGACCATCATTCATCAACACCACCCTGTGCGCATCTTGAGACACTAAATCAAGACGATGTTCAATGAGTACTACTGTCATGCCGCGTTTATTCAAAGCAGAAACGATGTCAAGAATGTGTTCTGCATTTTGAGGATCGAGATTGGATGTGGGTTCATCAGCAACGAGAATTTTTGGTTTCATAGATAAAGTAGCCGCCAGAGCTACTCTTTGTTGCTCGCCGCCAGACATCTCATGAGGATGTTTTTCAAGTAAATGGTCTAAATCAAGCAAATCTACAATCTCATCTATTCTGCGACGGATTTCTGCAGGCTCAACTCCTAAGTTTTCTGGTCCAAAAGCTAACTCACGTTCTACATTTAGAGTGACTAATTGATTAGCTGGATTTTGAAATACCATTCCAGCGATTGCTGATAGGTCAGCTACAGAGCTAACACGTGTGTTGATCCCATCGATGATGACACTTCCACGGATATACCCTCTATGAAAATGAGGAACAAGGCCATTAATTGCACGACAAAGAGTAGTTTTTCCACATCCTGAAGGTCCTGTGATAACAACATATTCACCCTCAGTGATTTCAAGTTGTATTTTTTTGAGAGCTAGAAAGCTCGACCCAACGTATTTGAAACTGAAATCTGCGAACTCTATTAGGGCCACGACACATCACTCCAATCAAGCGGATGGGGTTTCCATTGCTTCTGCCTGCAACTTACGCCTAATGAGTTCTACTGCTTCTTTCAGTGCCTCACCTCGATTCTTGACACCATTAGCTCCAGCAGCATTTTGATGTCCACCACCCTGACCTCCAATTAATTCACCCAAAGGTGCCATTACATCACTACCAAGGTTGATTCCTGTTGCTCTCGAGAATTTTGTAGTACTGCGAGAACTAATACGGACACGCTTCTTTGAAGGTTTTCCTCCTACAATAGCAACATCTGCACCAAGGTCAATAAGTCCTCGACAAGAACTTGCTTCAAATGCACCAATTTTAGCTGTTGCAATAACCCAGTCACCAATCGTGTAAATAGTTAGACGACTTGCTGCTTTCAGTCTTGCTATGCGTTCTGAACGATCAGGACGCACAATTAGAGATTGAACACATCTTCTGTAATTAGCACCAGCATTGATTAAAGTGGAAATTGCTTCAAATGTGGTCTTTTCAGCATAAAAGAAGCGTCGTGTATCAAAAAGAATTCCTGTCAGCAAAAGATTTGCTACTTTTTCAGAGATGTCAATGGAATAATCTGAATATAGTTGAACCATCATCTCACAAGTTGATGAAATATCAGGTTTTATCCAACGAGTGTGAGCAAGTTCGGAAGCATCTTCGCTTTCTTCGTGATGGTCAATAATAAGGGTCTTTTGAGGATCCAGAGTCAGAAACGCAGACAATGAACCCAATTGGCTTATACTATTGGTATCTAACAAGACAAGAAGATCGTACTCTCCAGAGATGCCTGATTCAATGCGTTCATTTTGAGCAAATGTTTCTAGAATTTTTCGGGATAGTTTACTGATATCATCACACGCTAAAAGTATAGATGATTCTGGATACAAATGATGATACATCTCTTTGAATGCAATCATTGAGCAAACTGCATCAGGGTCTGCATTGTGATGGCCTAAAACAAGTACTCGCTCTGCCTGCATAATGGAGTGAGTATTCACTACTTCATCCCCTGTAGCTCTTCTTCAATCCAGCTAATACCATGTGTTATTGCATCATTGATTATTTCATTTAGATTATGATTAGTTTCGTATCTTTGAATAATGTCAATATCTATGGAGATGTCCAGTTGCCCACTCGATAACTCAAACATGCAAACAACAACGATTTGTTCTAAGCTTTTTTTAGGAACCTGCTCCAGTATATATTGAGTGACTTCATTTTCACACTCTTCAGCGAGTTTTTCTATTTCTGTATCAGATAGATTGGGTAGTCCAATCTCCAATAAGGGGCTCATAGTGTTCACTGTATTATTGGCTACCTTGACCCAGAGATTGAATCTTCGTTGCGATTTTTGTTATTTCTTGTTTAGTTTCCTCAAGTTTCTGTTCGAATCTTGGGACTGTTTCTTCAAGACGTTGCTTTTCTTTCTTCAAATCTTCTTGTGTCTTCACTTTATCAACTTGAAACATGACTTGCCCAACAAACTTGTAGGTAGTAGTATCATCAGATTGTTTTTCCAATTCTTTAAGGGTTTCAGTTACTTCATGAAGCCGTTGTTTGAATGCTTGAAGATTTACAGATGTTTTCTCGTAACTTTGTGCAAGTTGCTCGTACTTCTGGCGATATTTCATCATCTCATGCTCGACTTCAGGAGGGTTGCGTTGTGCCATCGTATTGTAACTCCCTGTAATTATAACAGGTTTCACATTGCGCGACCTCTCTGGTGACTTAAGGCTTTTGGCATATATGATTACAAGAACTCTGTTATTGGGATAATGATTCTAGGATTTCGAATGTTTGTTGACAACTGGATGCCCAAGCAAGATATGAGTTCATTGATGCCCGTAGTGCAGTCAAATCTTCTGCATCAATATCAATGAAAAGAATTGGCCCCTCAACACGAAGTGATGCAGACGCACGATCTGATGAGATAGAAACACTCTCTGGAAGAAGAGCAGCAAAAGCTACTTTTGCTAGATCAGGGGTTCCAAAATCTAATTCAAGGTTTGCCTGACAAGCAACTATCGGGCTTTCATCCTGATTTGTCATAGATACTACATTCACGTCCGAGAACTTGTTTGTTTTGATGGCGATATTAGATGAAAATCATTGAATGGATTTGACACTAATACGAGGTCCAATTTCCATCCCGTCTGCAGAATGATAATGGGTCCAAATTACACTCCCAGATTTAGGCGCATCAAGAACTATAGAACCCATATTACTATAATCAGATCCCAATGGCATAATTCCATCCGATTTGACAACAGGAACATCTGTTACTTCTGCAAGTATTGCTCCTAAACGAATCACGTCAGGGTTATCGGAGTTAAGAGAAACAATAGAATGAATCGAATTGATCCGAGGGGCTTTTCTCGATTGTACTTCACGCTTAAGTGCAGCACTCTTAGTCCGAATAGTGATGAACTCAACACCATTGGAATTGATGAATCGAATATCTCCAACATTTCCTCTAAACATGGTAACAACTAGTGCTACTTTTGCGGTGCTTATTTGAATTCTAGCAGTAAGTTCGGAAAGGTTCATTCCTCCACGATTGAAACGCTCAGAACCAGGAAGTACAGACCATAAATCGCGAACGAAACTACGCACTCTGTTAGAGGTTCTACGTGAGGTGGTGATTAGAAACAAATCCAATCGAACCCTATGTTTCAGTCAAAAGACTCTGAATCGCCTATCTCTTCGTCCTCTACATCTTCAGGCAGTTCATAATCATCAGAAATGTCTTCGTATGCGTCAGATGCTTCAAGGACTATTTCTTCTTCATCCAAATTTGGGAGAAACGAAGGCAGTTCTTCTGACTCGGTTGTTTCCCCAATTTCGATATCTTCAGTATCTTTGAGTGACAGAAGGTCATCAGATACACGCTGGGCAATAGCACGACGAGCTGCTTTTCCTGCATCTGTATAGGGGACGTAAGCGCCACCAGCAAAGAGAATACCACATTTTCGGCATGTCCAGAGACCAGCAGCTTTTCTCTTCAGAGCTTTTGTTGCACAAGATGGACACCTATGCTCTTCCTTTCGACGTCGCTCGATATCGAGTACTCTACGACGTAGCTTAGAACCGTATCTTGCTCCAAAGCGACCAGTGCTACCAACTTTCTTTGTTCTTGCCAATTTAGTGGGCTCCTGTTAATTATAATGATTCCAATTATTTCACAATAGGCGTGAGGAATCTATTAGTCGCCCATCGTGTCTACTTATTAGCGTATCTATTTGTCGAATGAAACCAGGAGGTTCCAGTAGCAGAACCTCCCAACATTTCGATTTCTTATTCTTTCTTGGATGCTACTGCATCTCGTATTGCCTTGCGAATCTCTTTGGACCTGGCAAGAGCAATATCCATTGCTTCGTCTATCTGAGAGAGAGGCATCGGTCCACTACCGCCGCCTTTCTGTAAAGCAGTGAATTTCTCATGGTCATCAATAGCCATGGTCAACCTACAGTCCTGAACAAACTCTTCCTTCAGAACAGGATCAATAACAATATGGTCACCGATTTTTGACACGGTGTGTTCAATAGCCATATTCTGCACAGGTAATTTGAGTTTCTTTCCAGTTGGGACGACTTCGTCATCTTCTACTTTCAGTTCATCATACTCAGTAGTCAGCAATGCGGCATTGACTGCCATGGAACTTGCATCTATCAAGTTTCCATCATATTCTAACGTGTACACATCAGCAAATACCATGAAGACTTTCTTGCCTTCTTCAAGACAGAGCTGTTTAACATCTATGGTTTCTGATTCACGAACACCACGATCAACAACACGTGCTAGCTCAATGGCATTCTCACGTGGTGGACCCAGTTCAAATAATGGAGAGGCTATCGGAGCTAATTCTGCAGTCACCATAACAACACCCTCATCAGGATTGTCAGGATATGGTTCACCAACAAGAACCTTCACTCCAGCAATGACAGTCGTACCACCCAATCTAATAATTGCTGAACCCTCTGCTTTTGCGTCAACAGGATTAAGCTCTATCTCTAGTGGACGATACATGTCAAACTTTCTGCCATCAACACGTTCTCCATTCTTGAGGAGATCATCGATGTAATCTCGGTCAATGTGACTGATTGTTTCTGCACTATAGTCTCCCATTACTCTTCATCCTCCAAATCAGATTCTCCAAGGTCCGTTTCTAAATCGTCCTCGTAGTCATCATCGTCATCGTCATCGTCATCATCGTCATCTGTGGGGCGTCTCTTTGCATATGCCTGTTTTAGGGCTTCTTTCTGGAGCTCATGCATGTATTTGCAGGCAGTGACACCCATCTCAATTGCCTCGAGCAATTCTTCTTTTGTGAAATGACCATCTTGCTGTAACAGTGTGATGTCATCCTTTGGGGGTAGCGTGGCTAATGGGATATCACCTTCTCCATATTTGTCCTCGGCATCTCCAAGATCAAGCAGAAGAGTGCCTTGTGCCTTTCCGACCGCAACTGAAGGTACCAATGTACGCATTGGAATACCAGCATCTGCTAGAGCTAGGGATGCTGCATTGATTGATGCACAACGTGTACCGCCATCAGCCTGGATGACTTGAATGAAAACGTCAACTACTGCTTTTGGAAATTCCTCCAAGAACAGTGCGGGTTCAAGAGCATTTGCTATAACCATTGAGATCTCTCTCTCGCGTCGAGATGGTGCGGGTCGTTTCCTATCCGGTACTGAGAAAGTTGCCATTCTGTAGACCACTCGGAGATAGGCACGATCATTCAATGTGAGATGTCTTGGATGTAGTTCACGAGGTCCATATACAGCAGCAAGGATGTATGTGTTTCCCTGTCTTATTGACGCGGATCCGTCTGCTTGTTTTAATACACCAACCTTCATCTCGACAGGACGGAGCTCATCTGGGCGTCTCCCATCTATTCTGAGACCCTCTGCATTTATCAGATTGTCCGGCTTTTCTTCGGGACTCATTCTTCTTTATCCTCCATTTCTTCTTCTTTATCATCAGTTTCTTCTTCGGTCTCTTCTTCAAGCTTTGCCAACTCTTCTTCCAGCATGCCTTTCACGCGGTCCGTGAGTTTGGATGTGTGCGCTTGTTCCTCAATCATGCGAAATGCCTTGATTGCTAGACGTGTAGTGGTTATATCTTTTGCACGAACCCAGATACGACCGTTTTGTGCAACCACAACCTGGATTCCTAATAGGTCTTTGATCATGTTAATCATTGAACCTCTGCGTCCAATTATTCTGGGTACCTTTGCAGGGCTCACATGCATGATCATTCCACCTTCCAATTTGCGTAATCCACGACCTTTCATTGAAAGAAAGGGTCCGGTTACACGATCATAGGTGGAAATCTCTGCGACGATTACGTCTCCGATATCCATATAGTAGGAAATATCATCCTTATACGGACGACGTAAAGCATTGTTTGCGTGAAGTGATGCCCCATACGGACCTCCAATTTCAACACGCCAATTATTACCTACAACTTGTGTTATTGTACCAATTACTAAATCGCCCTGCCGTGGAGCGTAAACTCCCTCTAGGGCTACAACTTTGACAGTATTCCCACGTAGCTCTGCTAAGCCCACTACTGCAGAGTAGACCTTTCCTTCTCTGTCAGCATATGTGCCATAAGACGGACGATATCGCCCCTCTGCTAGCAGCTGTCCGGGTACAACTATCTCGCGTTTATTAAAATAGACAGCCAATTTTTATTCCTCTTTCTACTGTTATCTATCTATAAGTGATTATGCTATGAATGTTCTATCGTACTACTTCGATTCTGACTTGGCCTTTTGTTAGTTTGTTAAGAGTGTCATATAGCTCTTGGCGCTGTGCAGCAGGTAGCTCCACAACCCCAGTCCATGAACCATCTTTTTCCCAAGTTTCAGATTTGATTACTCCCGTTTCTGCGACGAGATTATATCCCTTTCCGGTATGCGCAGCAGGAAGAGTGACTTTAAGTTTTACACTCTCAAAAGATATGGGGATAATCACACGAAGGGCCTTTACAATTCCTGGAACTTGTTCTTCCACTTTGATGAAAGGGTCAACACGGACTTTTGCCTCTTCCATAGCTTGGGCTATTCGGTCAGGAGGGTGGGGGTGTCCTGTTTGAGGATTCATCGCACGCTTCGATATATTGTGAATGATATCAGCAGTCTTTTCCTCAACAAGATGTGTTCTTTGTTCGTGGGTTAATTTGAATTCACCATATTTGATTATTTCAGGAGCAATCTCGAAGATTTCAGCTGTGCCAAAGGTATCTTCAGCAAGGTCATCAGATGCTTTTTCTCCACGTCGGGCATCTTCATAAATCTCGTAGCTTTTCAGAATTTCTTCGAGTGGAATGTCCGTACCACGTCGATATTCAAATGCTAAATCGGGGTCAACAAAGATTTCAAACCTAAGATGTCCCTTTTGAATGCCTATAACTACTGCATCAAGATCAAGCCATTTCTCACCAGATTTCTTGCCAGAACCCATCATTCTTCAAAGTCAACTCCAAGTGTTAGTTATTCCGTTCCAGATTCCAATAATGCCTTTATTTCATCATGGGTCAATCTTTCAAACTCTTTTGTCTTAACTGGAATCTTTGCAATCTCAACATTTTCAGGAGTCAGTTCAGTGTTTCCAGTTTCTCGTAAAGCTGCAAGAGCCAGTTCAACTCCCTTAGACACGGTGACGGATGGTTTGTAATGTTCTTCTAAGTATGCACCTGCACGAGAACTACCACGACCAATAACCGTTGCCATATAACCCCAAGAAGTGCCTACTGGATCAGTGACTATCAGTTGAGGTGAATCATCAAAATCCACCGAACTGATTATCATAGCAACACCAAAGGGTCTTCCAGGTGGTAGTTGACTATAATCGGGCAGTTCCAATGCAATGGATAAACGAGCTGCTTTCACCTCACAGATGAAATCAGCTAGTGCTTCTGCAGTTATTGGTTCATCATAGCTCAACCAGTAAGACTGAGTATGAGTCCGCGCTTCGCGAATAAGATATCTTGCATCGGCCATAAGACCTGATGTCGCAACAGCAATGTGTGAATCTATCTTTGAAATCTTTTCTACACTATCTGGTTCTTGTAGAGGCATGAGTTTCTTTTCGGCTAATAATACAACACCATCTTTACAAAGAATGCCGATTGATGTTGCACCTTGTTCTACTGCCTTCTTCGCATATTCGGCAGCAAATATACGCCCATCTGGGCTAAATACACTGGTGGACATGTCATATCCACGACCCGAGATTCCAAACACTGTATAGATTCCTCCATAAGTCATTAATTGCAAATCGAAAGTCAGAACCTCAAAGGGCGAATCCTGACAGTTCCGAATCATCCTAATGCCAGATGTGGCAGATATTGATTGCCCATAGCATTGATAATTGCATTAGGCTCAAAAGCTTAAGGCTTTAAATAACTCATAAAGCTTCTGGTACTGCAAATAAATAAGGAGGGATTGGACTCGTAGTCCAAATCACCTTTGAATCATATAGAAATACGAGAGAACACCGAGGGATGCGATGAACGTTGCTGCAGCCAATTCGGGACTGAACATGAGATAAGACATAGCTGTAACAATGATTATGAGTACAATAATCTCGGTCCATCCTGCTCGGATACCACTAATCATTAGACGTAGGTTGAAAGCTGAAATCGAAGCAAAGAAGAAGAATCCAATCATAACAAGGAGTTCGAGACCCCATAGAACCCAAGGATTAAGATCCTGAATAGCACCGACAGGACTGGTATCAATAACATCCGGGGAAGACCACGCCCATAATGTCAGAGCGACCACTAATAATATGATGGACAACAATATAGTTACTACATTAGAACGCATTAGTTCACTTTTTTCAGGAGTATTACCGCTCACTATGAGTCACACCGACCTTGATTCGCGAAACAAAGATATTCCCACTTAAAGATACCGACAGAGCTAGTATCGTCTAGTCATGGTTATGCTCGTGCTCATGGGCTTGTTCAGCAGATGCGGAGAGAGCTTCGTAGAAAGTGTCAGATAGGTCTTCTTCTTCGGGGAATTCAGTATCAAAATCAGCGTTCACTCTGTCACGGAACCGTTTGATTTGCATTGTAACGACATAGATTAGAGCAGCAATTATTCCAGCGATAGCGCTTGGAGATGCTTGTATTGTTAACGATGCAAAGAGCCCTACAACTTCCGAAACCAGTGCAAAGAAGAACACAGTGACCATAACACCACGTACTGAACGCATGACCTCATTCGAGGCAGCCGCTGGTGCAACCATAATGGCATAAACCAAAATAGCCCCGACTGCTTTTGTTGCAAAAGCAATCGCTAAAGCTGAAGTGATGAGCATAAGATAATGATATGCTCGGGCATTCAGCCCATGTGCGATAGAACCTTCCATATCAACACTGACATAGACATATTCCTTGTTGAAAAGTAATGCGATCAATACTAGGATAATTGCTGTGCCACCCAGTAATACGACATCCAAGTTATCCAGTAGAAGAATATCACCAACAAGATATCCCCAAACCTGAGGCACCTGCGTTGGAGGAATATAGTGTAATAAAAAGACTGCAATACTCATGGATAGAGCAAAAGAAACCCCAACTGCAACCTCCATCTTTTGAGAGATGCCGCTTTCGCCAGCATAGCCAGTGACTACCGCGACTAACACACTGAATATAAGAGATCCCAGAACGGGATCAAACCAAGGCAAGATGCCAGAATATTGTAAGAACATACCAAGCGCAGCGCCGCCTAATGCAGCATGAGCTACACCAGCGGTCATAAAGGACAGGCCTCGAAACACTAGAAATGTTCCACTTGTCGATGCTACAACTGCAATAAGAATAGAGGCAATGAGAGCCCTTTGAAAAAAAGGAATAGCAAATAATTGTATTAGATCATTCATGTCTATCAATTCCAGAATCATGTGTGACACAGTATCTATGGCCAGCATACTCGACTATTCGAGCAGTAGGCCCGTATACTTTAGTCAATAATTCTACATCCATGATTGAACAGGGAGCGCCAATTCCAATCACGGTTCGTTTTAGAAGCAACACACTTCGAACCATTTTATGAATAGGATTCAAGTCATGTGTGACCATAATTATACTCACATCATTATTCTGATGGTATTCTTCAAGTGCGTCGACAATCAATCGCTGGCTTTCAGCATCTGTTCCAGCTAGTGGCTCATCAAGAATGAGGATACTGCCTTTTCCTGCAAGGGCTCGTGCAACTAGCACTCTTTGTCTTTGCCCTCCAGAAAGTTCAGGAAAAGGCCGTTCCCACAACTCCAACATATCTACTTGTTTAAGAGCTTCTTTTGCAATCCGCTTGTCTTTAGATGATGCGAAACGTGGAGGTGATTTTTTCAATAACCGCCCCATAAGTGCAATATCTTTGACTTTCATAGGAATATTTAGACCAATTTGGTCGCGTTGGGGCACATAACGAACCATCCTCTGGATTTTATGGCTATCACGTACCGAATCATACCCCATCATTTTGATGAATCCTCTAGTAGGTTGTATCAATCCCAAAGCGGCCTTGAGAAGAGTACTTTTCCCAGATCCGTTGGGACCAATAATAGCCATGAAACTGGGAGATTCAACACTGAAATTCACATGATGAAGTGCATATTCCCCATTCGGATATCGTACAGCTAGGTCTTTGACATCAAACAATAGGTTTGATTCACTCACTCAACTTTGCCCCCGATGAGGGCCATATGTAATCGGGTCATATGAATTTCCCCTTTGATTTCTTTTACGAAAGCCTTCACCTCTTCAGCATCACCTTTCACAATCATTATCTCGATATTCTCTCCGGTGTTCGATTTAGTGTGCATCACAGTTGACACTATCGAACCATAATTATCGAGAATTGATTTTGATTGAAATCCCTTTAGGGTCTTATTGTATACAGCAGTCGCTACTACTGTTACTTCTCCCTTAATCTTGTCAAGGTCTTGGTGGCGAGAAAGTAATATCTGAATTGCTTGTCGCACTACATCAGATCTACTGTTGAAACCACCCTCTTCCCTAAGAAATTCAAGTTCTTCTAAATCGGACTCGGGCATTGAAACAGCTACTATAGGCATTACTATCATCTCTTTTGTGTTCTGTAACTTGCTCAGGCTATTTAGTAGAACATAAACCATTAATAACATTGCTGGAAAAAACATTAGGATGCATTTATAGAAATAAAGTGCTGTCATTATCGAAAAGGTGTTGAGGTTTTGAAACAAAAAATCAGGATTACATTATTGATACTATTGTTATTTTCAGGCGTGATTTGCTCCTTATTTCCATCTACTACAGCTCAAGAGAGTCCAGTTCTCAAAGTAGCTGTATCAGTTACTCCCTTGGCAGGGTTGGTAGAAGCAACAGGAGGGGACCTAGTCGAGATATTTACGCTATTACCAGAAGGGATAGAACCCCATGTCGCTCAACTTCCTCAAGATGCAATCAATGCAGCTGAAGAAGCAGATTTGTTAGTTTTCACAGGACATTTCCCATGGGAAGAAAGTCTGGCTGACACAGTCGATACACCATACATTGACCTTGAAGATTTCGAACAATATGGTGCTGAACTTCTGCCATTTCCAGGCGAAGAACATGACCACGCACTTGCGCAGGATGAACATGATCATGAGGGGAATCCTCATGGATTTTGGTTGTTGCCAGATAATGCAATTGCAATTGCTAATGCCACCAGAGTAGCTTTTACTAGTCTGAATTCAACATATACAGAAACATGGAACGACAATTTTGCCCAGTTCGTTGAGCGGGTAGATTCGTTTCAAGGGTTAGTAGCTGCAATGGATTCCGAGTATGATTTCTCATCACTAACAGCAGTAGTTGTTTTTCCAGCTGAAGCATATGTTGCAGAAACCTTCGGGATAGAGCCAATAGGTGTTCTTCAGGAGGGAGAAAATACCTTCATCTCAGGAGGAGAATTATTAGAGGTTCAAGAGGGTTTGAGAAACGGGAGTATTGACATGATTATCGGGTCTGAAGTCGCATTACTCCAAGCGGGAGGAGAATTTGCCACTCAATTATCACAAGATACAGACTCTTCTTTGGCATGGATTAGAACCCTGTCATTTCCAGAGATGAATGATTACATTTCACTAATGACATACAATCTTGGAGCCGTAATCAACAGTTTGAATCAAGCAGAAGCTTCAGCCGGAGAAGGAACCCTCACACTTGTACTAGTAGGGATTTCGGGGGGTTTAGCAGTTATTGCTATTCTTGAAGCAGTCATATTAATTCAACGCGCCAGAACCGAAGAGGACTTCTAACAGACCAAATATTAGGCATCAACCTTGGTGCCTAATCTCATATTATATACTTGGAATTCTAATTCTGTAAGTTCATCTTGTAGTATACGATATTTTTCATCAAATTCCTCTGGACTAATAGTACCAGACTTCTTCTCACGAACTAGACTCTTGAGTTCTTTCTGACGTTTTTGAATCTCAGCTTTGAGTTGTTCCCAACGTTCCTTGTTTGAAGACATGGAAGATGCCCAAGATTTGCTGGATTTTGCGTCTTGCTCAAGTTGTTCTACCATATCATCAAGAGATTTCTTGATAGTTGCTGGATCGTTCTTCTTTTCTTTTTCACTCAAACCTGACACCTGCACAAGAGTAGAAGTCAGGAAATATATGCCTTCAGATAAGACGTTATGGGAAAATAACCGCAAAGAAAGGAATTACTGGTAACAGCAGCAAGGTTCCAATAGTTACGGCTGTGGCAGCAGTTTCATGGTCCAAATCAAACCCTGCCGCCAGAATTACAGTAATCACTGCGGGAGGCATCATTGCTTGAAGTAACAACACCTGTGTAGTGACTTCAGACAATCCTGCAAAGAAAAGAACTAGTGCAATAAAGAAAGGCACAATAAGTTGTCTAATTCCGATCGCTTCCACAGCTGCTCGTAAATCACTCAAAAGGAATTTACTACCAACGCCAATTCCAACCACAAATAGAGAGAGATATGTAGTAATCTGCCCGTTCCAGAAGAGCAGGGGTTCAAACACTAAAGGTATTGAAACACTAAATGCAAGCAACACAATACCTAGCAGAACAGTCAAGAAAGGTGGAAAAGTGATTGCTTTTTTCACCTGTTCCTGCCATTTTACTTCGTTTCCACTGAAATGAGCTGCTATCAAAGGTCCCAAAGTTGTAATCAATGTCATCTGAGTGATTGAAAAAAATGCAACAACTGCAATTCCAGCATCCCCAATAAACATCAAGATGAGAGGAACAGGGAGAAATATCCCATTATTGAATCCAGCACATAATAGTAGAGCTCCTTTTTTGGGATTGGGTGTTTCAGTGGTCCTGAATCTTATCAGCATAAAGCCTATTCCGAGAATATGAATAAGAAGAGTTATCGAAATGATTGCAGGTACTTCAAGAACAGTACTTGTCGGTGCAGTAAGAAGTGTTTGTAAAACCAGAATCGGTAACATGATATTGAGCAATATTTTTGTCAAAATCTTGTTGATTGATTCTGCTTTCTGATACAGTTTCACAAAAAGATAGCCTATCAAAATAGGTATGTAGAACAAAGTAAGTTTGATAGTGAAATCCATGATTGCTTGAATCTGCAACACCCAATTATTTCGAAATCAGTCATGTAAAAAGACAGTCGATATACGCACTAGATTCCATCGAGTTGAAGATTCTTTAAAGCCTTCAAAGAGGGGATACCTGAAGCCCGGTCCCATTTACGATATCGATAATATTCATCCAATTGAGATTCAAGATCAGGTACACTTTCTTCAATGATGCTATCTTTCAATGGTTGAAGTAGTGGTTTAGGTAATGTATCTTGTTTTGGTTTGAAACCAAGACGCAGATTGATTAGACGTTTCAGAGTAACCCCTCTGGCACCAATATGGGGAATATCTTGAATAGAATAGTTTGAGCCAATTGCAAAATTAAGTAAATCAATCAGGTCAGCCAATGGAAATATCGGAAAATGACAAACAATTACAGAATCACAAAATGCCCTGAAATCTTGAACTCGCGCTACTAGTTCCCCTTTGCCAGTATTGTCCAGTCGGTCTCCAGAATTTATTCCGAGCTCGGGGTATTCAACATCCATAGCCACTGCGAAAACATCACTCTCAGTATGTGCTGCACCTCGAGCTGCGATTGCATATGTAGTAGCCATTCCAACAAAAGCACGTGGATCGTGATAGGGGATATCAAGTCCCTTCACATGGAGAGCTTGGTCAAGAGAATCAATTTTTTGTGCAAATTGGACGATTCCGTTGGCAAGACTATCTCCAAAACCTCTGCGATGGGAAATTTCTACTATCAAATCATAGACAAGCTGAGAATCACCCCATTGAAGATTATGGCCTGATGCCTTACTACTTAATCTACCACATTTGGTCATAGAAATGGCAAATCCGATAACACCACCCGTACTGATGGTATCAATTCCCATCTCATTGCATAGATGATTCAATCTAGCAATATCAGGCAGATTATCAATTAGTAGATTTGTCCCAAAAGCAGCAATTGTTTGGAATTCAGGCCCCATAACAGCATCTTCAGATACAGCTAGCTCTACTTTGCGTCCACAGCCTATTGGACAGGAATAACAGGCATTTCTACCAACCAAGATATCCTTCATTGCATCTGCATTAATTCTGTCAACATCGAACTCTGCATCTTGGAAGTACCGAATTGGCATGTCATTGTGCAACATACCCCGGGTAACATACATAGCAGTCCCTTGCTTTGATAACATCTCATGATTTCTTCGTAGTGATTTTCCGACTTTTCGAGCTAATTCTTTGAACTTGTGTGGATACGCCAGCAATATTGGCTGAGAACCTTGCACTGCAAGTGCTTTTAGATTCTTAGAGCCCATTACAGCCCCAAGCCCACATCGTGCAGCAACACGCCCATCATGATTGATACCCGCAAAATGAACCAAATTTTCACCGGCAGGCCCAATTGTGGCAACTTCACATCTGCCAACTTCTTCTCTAATACTCTGTTGAGTCTCGCTAGTGGTCATTCCCCATAAGCTCTCGGCGGATCTAATTTCGATTTGTTGTTCAGTTATGTGAAGATAACACGGATTTTCAGATTGGCCAATTACAAGCACCCCATCCAGACCAGCGAACTTCAATTCCGCACCAAATCTACCACCAACATGAGATTCACCCCAAAGGCCAGTAAGGGGTGACCTTCCACACACAACATGTCTACCTGAGCATGGAGCTGATGTGCCAGTAAGAGGACCCGTCATGAATAATAATGGACTGGAGGGGGAAAGGGGGTCAGATGAGGTTGTAGAAAAATCATATAAAATACGAGCAGCAAGACCACTACCACCAAGAAATTGGTCTAAGAAAGATCTGCGGGGTTTTACTACCTGTGTCATCTTCTTTGTTAGATCGGCTACTAGAATTCTATCACAATGTCCATTCATCGCAATACCTCACAATTCTACTTTTGCTAGAGAAGCAAATCCTTGATGGATATGCAATCTATCTTATTACATATAGGTGATAAAAGGTGTCTGAATCTTCGTGAATAACGGATACACTTGTATAAAATTAGATTCTATGACAGAAATAAACAAGTAACTAGCGCAGGTCAATTATTGAACACACAAGATGAAAAAGAAAAGCCCTGAGCACATTCTCAGGGCGTCAATTTACTACTTTGTAGTTTGTTATGATGAATTCTCCTGACCGGTAAGAGTTTCACTCCCATAGTGTCTAAGAAGGGGAATTGCAATAGCCCATGGCAATATACCAACAACAAACGCTAAAGCAACAGGAATTATTGCCATTAGAAACAAACTGACGATATTGTTAATGGCATGGAATATGATGCAGATGAATACACTCTCAGTATTGTTGTACAACCAAGTGTAAATCACAGCAATCCCAACCATCGTTAACACATTGAAGAATAACACCTGAATTATTGACACGATTGCAACAATCAGAAATCCTTCAGCGGGGATATCTGCAGGAAGGTTTGTAATTGTATTAAAGATCAGAAAAGGCCAATGCCAAATGCTCCAAACAACACCTAACTTGTAACTAGCTTTCTCAGCTGTCATATTACTCATCATTTCTGGCAATGCGAATCCTCGCCATCCTGGTTCCTCAAATCCACTAGTGAATATCTGATAAATAATAAGTGGTAGAAGATATTGTATGGGAACAGCTAATTCCAATGGAGTCGGAAGAGGTATATCAGCAACCAATGCAATCATCAAAGCTGGTACTGTAAGAATAAAGGGGATGATGAAAATTGCAAGATAGTACCTTTTGTCAACTTTCCATTTCTTCATTCTAGAGAATAAATCTGACAGGCCTTCTCGACCATTTGTTGTTAACAGAACTGTAATAGCAGCAATCAAAGGACCATACACACCAATTGCGAATACAATAGAAATGATGGCATGTTCTGAGTTTACAAAACCAGTCTGGATAATCTGCCCAAATGTACTATGATTAAGAAGACTATAACCATTCAAATATGCAATAATTGATGTGGGAATCCAGCATAGAGCAGTGAATATAATTGCTATCGCGAAATAGGAGTTTAGTGGTTTCTTTTTTATAAGCGCGGTTACCATGGTAATCGAAACAACGCAAAAAACGACCCCTTAGTAAGAGTTTCTAAATGAATCATAAAACTGACAACTTATTACTTGCTTTCGAAGTTCAAAGAGGATGAGGAATTTAGTACGATGTCGGAGAGCGAGCAAGTTCAGGACATAAAAGAGAGTGAACCAAAGAATGGTTCTTCAAGTCAAGATGATTCACCGAAAGCGGTCTATGCATGGATTGGCGGATTGATATTTGCTATAGGATTTACCATGTTGATCTGGGCTTTAGGACCCCTTCTTGATGGGTATTCACACTTGCCAGATCAAGGTGCTACTTGGTACTATTGGCAACTTCCAGTTCGGGACGATATACTCATGTTGCTTACATGGATATTTTACCTGTCACATCAGTTTGCCATTTGGGGCGCAATATACTGGGCTCAAAAGAATTTGAAAGAGCTCAGGGCAAGACCAACAAAAGGATTGACAAAATATAATTTCATGGCAATCTTCATCAATGTAGCATTTGTAATTCTGCATCTGATTCAGACTCACTTGTGGTATGATGGGCTAGCCCAAGACGTTCCAATCTGGACATCACAAGGTTCAGTAATAGTTATGCTTGCAGTCATTCTTGCTATCGAGAATCCAAGACGTGGTTTCATTCTGGGTAAGAAAATGGGCAAACCAATGACCGCTAGAGTTACTGGCTTCTTCAGAAGAGCTCATACATACATCTTCGCATGGGCCCTTGTCTATACATTTTGGTTTCATCCAATGGATGCAGACCCCCAGTTGTTAACAGGTTTCTTCTACATGTTCTTGCTGTTCACACAGATATCACTAGCATATACTACAGTTCATGTGGATAAACGTTGGATAGTCATCTTGGAGTATAATGTGGCGTTTCATGGAGCGATTGTAGCAGTGTTCAATACAGCATTCTTCAATAGTGCTGAGATGTGGCCAATGTTCTTTAGTGGTTTCACATTCATGTTTGTATTCACGTACATGTACGCATTCGATATCAAGCGAGAGATTCGCTGGCTAGTCATGCTGCTTTACTTTGGATTCTTAGCTTGGTTATACTTGCCAGCGCCTCTAGGATTTGGTCGAGATCCAATGCGACTGATGATGCTAGAATTTCTCTGGATTCCAATAGTACTCTATGGGCTATCAATAGCACTTGCAGGACTAGTTTTTCTGTATTATAAAGTACGAAATAGAGAATAAAATAGAAAGAGGTGGGGGCTATCCCCCCAACCTTCTTACTGAACATCAGCAACATGAACACTACAAGAAACACAGGGATCGTATGAACGTACAACGGTCTCAAGTTTTTGTCCGATTATCTTTTTGTCAGACACACCTTGCTCAGAGAGTGCAGATGCCATCCTTTTTAGATCATCCTCAACAATAGGCAGAAACATCGCAGTAGGGGTAACGATGTCAGTTTCAGACACCTTGCCACTCTTATCAACCCTTATCGTATAAGCAAGAAGTCCACGAGGTGCTTCTGTCATGGATACCCCTGTACCGGCCTTGGTTATCTTGGGCTTGATACGTTTCTCATACGGTTTGAGTTCTTCCGATAAAGTTTCAGCAATTTGTTCAGCTCTGTGTACAAAGTGTACAAGTTCTACTGCTTGTGCAAAATTATTCGACATAGGATTGTTAGGGTCAAGGTGTGACTCGTACATTGTTGCTAGCTCTTTTGCTCGTGAGCTCAACCCCTCACCAAAGAGAGTATATCGTGATAAAGCTCCGGTCATGAAACATTGTTCGTTATATGTGCCATGTTTAGCAAAAGAATGTCTAACAACAGATTCGTTAATCCGAATCTTATATGCGTCAGCCTTGAATTTGTCACCATCAGATGCAAAGACGGTATCACCTAACATTGTGTAGGACCCGTCATACGGTTGTAAAGCAAGATGGACTCGTTCAGCATCAACCTCAGGCCAGTTACGATAACTTACCAAATTCTCTAAAGCTTCTTCTGAAGCGTTGTAGAGACGTGTAAGTCGAGCAGCAAGGGTCTCAAGACTTTTCTTTGTTGGGAGCTTGCCAAACCCACCGATTAGTGCGTTCTCCTGATGGATGTACCTTGAACCAATAGTTGTCTGAATATCGGCACCGATATCTTTCAATTGAAGCCCCGCTTTCACTATATCTTTGTGGTCTTGACTCATTTGGAATGCATCAGGATAGCCAAGATAGTCCGGAAGAGCTAATAAGAAAAGATGCAAAGCATGACTCTCAATGAAATCACCTAAATACATCAGTTCTCGTAACTTGATAGTCTGCTCTGTTGGAGTTAGACCAATTGCATTCTCTGCAGCTTGTACTGCTGTTATTTTATGAGCCGCTGCACAGAATGAACATACTCTTGGAAAGACTGCAACAGCCTCTTCGACGGGTTTTCCAATCGTGATAGCTTCAAAATATCTTGGCCCTTCATAGACATTCATCTTGACAATCTTAACTTCAGCGCCATCATATTCAACTTCAATTCCAGCTTTCCCCTCAATTCGAGCTATGTGGTCAATAGAGAGAGGATGCTTTAGAGATTTCGATGATGATTTCTTTGACTTTGTCATTATTCTGCACCTCCATAAATCCGATCCAACATATCTTCTAGACGAGGTTCATGTGCGCCAAAAATACGCATTCTATCCCGAACATGTTCCTTGGAGAGTCCCTTTTTCTTGAAAGTCATTGCTAGCGAGTCAAACCACGCAGTATCAAAGGGAACAGGTCCACGACATCCAACACAAGGGGTGTCAAAAGTGATACACCGTGCATCACAACCAGCAGTTGTAACCGGGCCCAGGCAAGGAGCGCCACGTTCGATAAGAATACAAGGATTGCCCTTTAGTCTGCATTCAGCACAAACCGGATAATCAATACGTTCGGGAAACGTGCCAAACAGAAAGGTCGATATTGAATACATGAGCTCATCTTCCTCAGGAGGGCAGCCAGGAATGTAGTAATCAATTTCCACATGATGATCGACGGGAGTTGCTTGAAGAGGCTTCATGTCAATCTCATCTTCACCATACACTGCCTTGTGTAGTTCATCACAATTCTTCTCATCCTCAGACCAGCTTTGTACCCCACCATTGACAGCACATGCTCCTAATGCAACGACAATACGAGAGTGTTTTCGGATTTCCATCAATTCCTCCAAATCTTTCTCTGTAGAAACTGACCCCTCAACAAATGCAATATCTACATCTGCTGGCATCTTACTATCACTAGATAACATGTAGAAACTCTCGAAGCTAACACTCTTTGCAATATCAAGTATTTTTTGAACCGTCGCCAACATTAGCTGACAACCATAACAAGAGGTGAGAGCGTAAACTCCGATTTTGGGTTTGCAGTCGCCAAGACATTCAGATAGTGTAACCATTAAATCAACCCCGGTATACTGGTAATTGCGTAGTAATCAAAGACAGGACCGTCCTTGCACGCATATTTCCACGAAGTAGCTGTACCTATGTTGCAATGACCGCATTTGCCCACTCCGCATTTCATCCTTCTTTCCAAAGTCACAAAGATATATCGTGGGTCATATCCTTTTTCTACAAGATAGTCAAACATTCCACGGTACATAGCTGGGGGACCACACATTGCCACTGCGCAATTTTTCGGATCCACATTAGCTTTATCCATATGAACAGTAGCTCGACCATGAAGTCCTTCAAAATCAGGATCCCGTGTCGCAGTCTGAACAATTGAGATATTTTCTGCGGTTGCGATATCTTTCATTGCCTCCAGTTCTTTTTGGAAGAGCAATTCATTTCCATATTTTGCACTGTTAATGATCGTAATATTTCCAAATAACCATCGGTTATCTAGAGCATAGAGAAATACCGAACGCAATGGGGCCATTCCCAGACCCGCAGCAACACACAACAAATCGCGCCCATGAAATTGCTCCATCGGAAAACCATTTCCATAAGGACCACGAATTCCGACCAGAGCACCAGGCTGTAATTCGTGAATTGCGGATGTGACTCGCCCAGCATTGCGAATACATAGTTCAAAAAATCCAACTCTTCTAGCTGAGGAGCAAATTGAGATAGGAACTTCACCCAGACCGAGAAGTGATACTTCTACAAATTGACCTGGCATGAATCTCCAATCTTGAGCAACTTCAGAATCTTCAAACCTAAAGAGGAACAATGATTCGAGCTCTGTTAGCTTGTACTTTCTCAAAAGTCTACATTTGTGAGTCTCATAGATACTTGGTTCTTGTTCTTTGGTCATTTCTCCACCTCCGGATATCCTCCAATCTCCATCAGATTACTTCTGAATTGAATTTCAGCAGGACAGAAATAGGTACATCTGCCACAGCCAACACAATAGGCAGTAGTGGTTTCGGGACAGTAAGCATTCTTACATTGATATCGATTATAAAATCGGTCTTTCTTGGTTTCTCGGAAATTGTGTCCACCAGCAACTAGTCCGTGAGTTCGGAATTGGCAAGAGTCCCAGAAACGGATACGTTCACCAGTTCTACCATCAATACTAGGTTTATCCTTTACATCATAACAGCGGCAAGTTGGACAAGTGAGTGTACAGTTTCCGCACCCGAGACATTTGTCAGCCTCGCGTTCGTACATCTTGTGATCCATTCTCAATTCTAGAAGATACCGCAAATCATCCCAATTACCCTGTACCTTGAACTGTTTTGCCTTCTTTCGCTCGAACTCTGATACATTATCAACGTCTTTCTTTGAAACTTCAGAAAATAGATCCATATTTGGATCGATAAGTTTGTGGCCTGTGACAGTCCCTACCCGGACCATAAATCCATCAGGGAGTTCGTGGAAAAATAGGTCAAACCCAGCATCAACAAACTCAATCCTTCGTACATTACAGAAACAGTATTCATCAGGAAGGCAAGATAGACCAATAATTATCCCATTTTGCCGACGAATCTGATAATAGGGATCAGGTTGTTCATCGAGAAATTCTGCATCCATAATCCGCAGACCGACAATGTCACAATTGTGAACACCAAACAAAATCACTCGTTCTTTCCTAGGCAGTTTTTCCTGTAATTCGACCTTGTGGGTATCAAATGTAAACATGGTTTCCTCTACAGGATAAAAAAATCGCCTCGGAGGACGAATCGTTCGATGATAGTCGAACTCCACCTGTTTTACATCTTCAACCTCTTTGAAATCGTAGAACTTCTCAGAGATTTTTGAGGGCGCATACAGCGTCCCCATACCTTTGAGCCGATTCAGGAACTCATACGTGTTCTCATGGGATATCTTCACATATCGCATTTCCGGCACCTCATGGGGTAAATCAGCGGATGTGTTTGTTCAAACGATGAGCTCTAATAAAATGAAGCATGTGTACTTGATGCTGAAAGTTTAAGTCAAAAAAAACTAATATAAATCAAAATATAGAGAAGGAATGGAATACTTTTGTATGCTCTGAAGCCCTATTTCAGATTCTGGTCAATACTGCTATTCTTGTCAATATTGCTTGCATCACTAACACCATTTATGATTCGATTTCCCCAGTACGATAGAGTTGAGTATACAGATATCAATGAAAACATATTCTTGAGCGCCACCAACTCCACATATAATATCGAATTGCCAGAGGAGGTATATCAAGTTGATATTAGACAACTGGTCACAAATGGTTCGAAGGTCGATATTACATCATTCAATTCAAGTACAACCTTTTTCAAAATGTTAAACATAACGGAAATAGACGACATTCCAATCAGTATAGAATCTCAGTTCGATAGGTGGAATCAGTGGGAAAGCTGGAACATTACAATTTCTCGAGTAGATTCAGATGTATCAGTATTCCTTGATATCAGAATAGGAAAACTGACCCAGATATTAGTTGATTACGCACCGCTGCAAAATTTTGGTGTTTTTGGAATCGTTTTTGCAGGCATTGGACTCTATTGGTTTGTATCCAGTGAGAGAGAATATAGGAAAAGACTTGGCAATGATGAGAGATTCGAGAATACAATTAGTCCAATGAAGATTGCGTCTCTAATCATCATAGCTGGATTGTTATTTGCACCATCGGCAATATCATTATACCAAAGTCAAACAATGACCGAACTAAACGAGTCGGTTGAAAAGAAATCAGTAAATTTGTCACTGAATTCAACACATCCATCATTATCAGTGAACCTTGGCGATATTTCAAATGAAGATGCAATTGAAGCACATGCAAAAATTACGATGTCCACAGGGCAAAATGCCTCGTTTATTGTTCAATTGGAAGATTATGAAAGTGTTGTAAGATATCAAATTCAGTACCAAGAATTAGTTTCTGAGCAGAGCTGGCATCTCCACATTGGAAATATTACTAGATTCTCATCAGTTACTGTAGAACGTCTTGATCAGGATGTAGATGTGTTGATTGAAGTAGCAATATATCTCACGGTTCGCACTACAAAGCAGAATCCTATGATTTTAGCAATTCTCGCAGTGTTTGGAAGTATTCCACTGGTATATGCAATGATGAATTCACACAGATTTGACAATGAAGTAACATAATTATTGTACAATCAATCATTCTACACGGTCATGACACAACTGTTATATCCCGAGATAGAAACTTGTCCAAATTGTATCACTAGACTGGAGACTCAAGTCTATGGGCAAATCCTCATCAAAAAAGGGTAAGTCAAAAACGAAACCCACAGATGTTCTTGTTATTGGATCAGGGATGGCAGGCATTAATGCCGCTCTTGATCTTGCTAATGGTGGCTATCAAGTACACCTAATTGAAAAAACCGTGAACATAGGCGGGAACTATGTTGCAATATACAAGATATTTCCCATGCTAGAATGTTCTGCGTGTGTTATGACACCACTCACCTCGTTTGTGGGTAAGCATCCTAATATCAAAATTCATGCGCTCACACAGGTGGAGAAGGTCAAAGGAAGAGCAGGTAACTTCACAGTTACCCTTCGCAAAGAAGCACGGTATGTTGACGAAGAAAAATGTACAGGGTGTGGACTCTGTATCAGTGCATGTCCAGTAGAGGTTCCCAATGAATATGATAGGGGATTATCCTTGCGAAAAGCAGCATACATGAATTTCCCTCAACAAATACCACTAATCTCATGTATTGACAGAGAAGCATGTATTGGATGCGGCACTTGTGCTGCGGTCTGTCCACAGGATTGCATTAATTACGAAGATGAGGACAAAATATACGATTTAGATGTGGGAGGGATAATTGTTGCAACAGGATTTGATGAATACCAGCCAGTAGATTATGGTGAATATGGGTACGGAATCTATCCCAATGTTGTGACAAGCCTGGAATACGATAGACAGACACACCCCACAGGGCCAACTGATGCTCATATGGTACGCCCTTCAGACGGAAAAGAACCTGAAAGAATACTTTTCGTTAACTGTGTTGGGAGTAGAGATGTTAGAGAGCATATTCAAGGATATAGTCAACATTGTAACAAAGTATGCTGTTCTTTTGGTCTCAAATTGGCTCAAGTTACAAGAATGCATTATCCAGAAGACCATTGTGAAATTATTTACACCTATATGGATTTGAGAACCGCAGGAAAAGCTCTTGAAGAATTCCTTTGGGATTCACAACACAATCAAGGAATCGATTTCATTCGTGGTAGAGTATCAGAAATACAAGAGAATCCAGATACACATGACCTGTACGTGAAAATGGAGAATACAGATACAGGAGAGATTATTGAGCTCGAGGACATATCAATGGTTGTGCTTAATGCAAGTTTCAGACCCCATCCGGAAATGGAAGAACTTGCAAAAACATTGAATATTGAACTGACCGAAGAAGGTTGGGTTAAAGAAGCACATCCAAATACAGGTACACTGGATACAACACGACCAGGAGTCTTTGTGGCAGGTTGTGCACACGGACCTCGTGATGGGACTGATACCGTCAACGAAGGAAAAGGTGCAGCTCTAGCTGTTCATTCACTAATGCCACTGCCTCCGAAACGGGAAGTTGAGGAAATACCACCTGCTGAAATAACTGACGAACCACGCGTTGGTGTATTCATCTGTCATTGTGGAGGGATCATTGGAAATGTCATTGACTCACCAGGACTTGCAGAATGGGCAAAAGACATTCCTAATGTAGCATATTCAACAGATTATATTTTCATGTGTAGTGATCCTGGACAACAGCTCGTAACTGATGCAATCAGAGAACACAAACTCAATCGAGTTGTTGTTGGATCATGTTCACCGTTACAACACGAGGCAACTTTCAGAAGTGCATTAGTAAGAGCTGGTCTCTCACCATATTATCTAGTAGGGCCAGTTGGACTTCGTGAACACTTAGCACTGGTAAATGCAAATGCACCCCCAGAAGAAAGACAAGAGAAAGCTCAAGACCTAATCCGAAGTGCTGTGGCAAAAGCGGTAAACAATGAAGATATCCCTCTCAAACAGGTTGAAGTCGAACGAACTTCAATGGTTATTGGTGGGGGTGTTGCAGGAATGACTGCAGCACTCGACATTGCAAAGAAAGGCTTTGATGTTATTTTGGTAGAGAAAACAGACAAGCTAGGTGGAAGGCTTAACGACTTGTACAGATTATTTCCAAAAATGGAATCTGCTGAAGAGATCATTACGGACCTTATCTCACGAGTTGAAAAGGAAAAACGTATCAAAGTTCTTCTAAGCAGCAAAGTAACCAATCGAGATGGAGCATATGGAAACTATCAGATAACCATTAGAAATCACGAAACGGAAGAAGAAACTATCTATAACATCGGTTCAATTGCGATCACAATTGGTTCAGATACATATGACCCAGAAGTTGGTGAATATGGTTGGGGAGAAGTTCCTGGTGTCATATCAAGTTTAGACTTGGAACGAAAGCTAAGAAATGGAGATATCAAACAAGCACCAAAAAATCCAATCTTTATCCATTGTGTGGGTTCAAGACAGACTCCAGGTGAAGGCAACAAATACTGCTCAAGAGTCTGTTGTTCAGCTGTTATCACTATGCAATACGAATTGAATGAGATGTTTCCAGACATCAAAATATTTTCTGCATACAAGGAACACATTCGACCAGTTGCATCAGGAATGGAAGAAATGTGGCGGGAGAATCGCCAAAATGGTGTTACCTACCTTAGATGGATTCGTGAGCGTCCAATCACTGTAGAAGAAAATCCTGATGGAGATGGGGCTATTGTAACAGTCTATGATACTCTATCTCAACAAGAATTCAAGATTGAATCGGATATGGTCGTCTTGGCACTCGGATTGGAGGCACCAAAGGATGTGGGAGAACTAACCAAAGCACTAGGTATTACTGTAGGACAAGATGGTTTCCTACGAGAGATGCACATGAAATTCAGACCAGTAGAAACCACTGTACCAGGTGTATTTACAGGCACCACCTATGCTAAAAATGTGGCTGATTCGGTGGCACAAGGAAGAGGAGCAGCAAGTGAGGCAACGATACCTCTAAACCTGGGAACTGTTGAAATCGAATTACTGGTTGCTGATGTTGACCAAGACCTTTGTGTTGGATGTGATCTTTGTCATTATTCAGAGATTTGTCCATACGATGCTGTTTCAATGATTGAGACATCTCCTGGCGTGAAAAAGAGTGTAACTGATGAGTTGCGTTGTGAGGGATGCGGTGCATGTGCGGCAATATGTCCAACAGGTGCCCGGGATCTACGTTGGTGGAGAGAGAAAAGTTTCCTTAACCAAGTAGAAGAGATGCTAAGAGAGTGATAGAATGATCTCTATTAACGGATTACGAGCAGGCTGGATGATTCTCAACGAGTTATTGGGAGAACTCAGCAAAATGGATGTATTCATCCCGGATTTGACCTATGCAGACCTTCGAAATTCAAAAATGGTTATAGAATATCTGAGTTCCTATGAAGAAGAGATTAGAGAAGCAGACCCCCAAGATGATCAGTTACGTGAAGAAACGGAAATCAAGATTCAGGATCTCAGAGATGTCCTTATGACATGGATTGAAAAGGAAAAAGGCGTTGATGTCCGAAAAACTTGGGATGAACGGTTTATGCGTGCTATAAATGAGGATGGCGAAGTAGAATTACCTGAACAGCCAACACCCATTTCGGATATTCCTAGAGAGAAAGATGTTGGATTCTTCAGAATACGATTGCCTGAAGATATACCAGTAGAGATTGTTTCTGAAATTGCTGAAGATTGCGAGGTCTTAGTTTCTCTTGATGGTGATAGACATCTCCAAGTAAGTGGGAAAAAAGATTGCGTGAGAGCTGCAATGAAAAGACTCGGTAAAGTGTTCTATGGCGAAAGTAAAATGGAGAAGTAATTATTTCGCAATTTTTAGAGTAATCTTGAATGATGCCCCACTTTCGGATCGGATGTATTCGATTGTTCCATCATAGACCGCAAGTATCTGTTTTGCAAGATAAAGACCAAATCCGCCATCTTTAGTTGAAACTCCTTTCTCAAAAAGGCGAGGAATGATATCTGAAGACACTCCAGGACCATCATCTGACAGGAGTACTTCTATCCAATCATCAGTTTTTGTGATATTAATCTCAACAGTGGCATTTTCACCTGCATGTTGAGCTGAATTCCTTAGAAGATTTTCAAAGACCATTGGAAGAAGACGGCTTCCAAACACACGTATCTTTTTAGTACCGCGTTTTGGTTTGACTAGGACAGTCATACCAGAATGCACTTCCTCCGCATTTTTGGCAACGGATTCAATTAAAGGAATGATCCGATTCTCTGCTTCAACAGGTCTTCCAAGAACCTGCAAAAGATGACCCATTCGCTCAGCGGATGCCTTTGCGGAATCTACCATGCATAGATAAGATGTAGATTCAGGAGTTTCTAATAATTCCAATGCTTGGATAGATGTCATTAGAACCTGCAAATCATTACTTAGGTCATGATGTAGAAGGCTTGCATATAGTTCGAGTTCTCTGTTTTGGAGAGTTCTCTCCTCAGCAATTTTCTTTTCTTCTGTGATATCTCTTACAATCGCCAGCATTCTTATCGGTTCATCATTTTCATCTAACACAAGCCAAACACGTAGACGAATAGGAATGGTTGACCCATCCTTGCGAATGTATTCCTTTTCATATGGGTCAGAATAACCTCTACCCAGGACTTGATTCTGAACAATTTCATCCTCAAATTCTTTCCAGCGGGACGGTGTAAATTGTTCGTAAGGAATTTCACCGAGTTCCTCTAAGGTGTATCCAACCATCTCTAAAAACGAAGAGTTAGCATCTACTACGTATCCATCTAAATCAGTAATAGCAATTCCATCACGACTAGATTCGAATAAGCTTCTATATCGTTCCTCAGACTCCCGTAGAGCCACTTCTGCCTGAGCTCGAGCAATAAACCCACTAACCAAAGTAGAGAGCGATTCAAGTGCATTCTTAACAGCGTCTGGAAATCGCTTCAATTTGAGCGATGAAACTGTAAGAGCAGCAATCACTTCATCCTCATGCAAAAGGGGGATTATACATGAAGCATGCATTCCTCGTTCGAAGTGTGCTTCAAAAATATCATCAAATTCTTCGATATAACTTGGTTCTTTATCAGAGATGTATTGTACCATCTTAGGATGCAGTTTCTGAAGATGTGAAAGAAGTTCTTCTGGAACGCTGTGTTGTGCACGGAGTTCGTATATATTATCAGATGTTGGAAAATGAAGCAGAGCATAATCAATTCCAGGAATTCTAATTACAGCCTTCAAAATTTCATTAAATCCTCTATCAAGTCCAATTCCTGAACTAAGAATGAAACCTAAATCTTTCTGAATTCGAAATAATGCTTCGCGCTGATGGCGTTCTGTTACATCAACAACGTACTCTATCAGACGTTTGACATCACCATTTTCAGAGAAAATCGGATGACCATGAATCTCATATACTTGTAGAAGTCCATCATCGCCAACACGTTCATGAACCACAGTGACCGGAGATTTTGTCTGCTTTATTTGTTTTATTGGACAATCCAGGCCGATTTCGAAACAAGGTTTTGATTCACCTAGAAGTTGATAGCAACAAGGTTCTTCAAATCTATCAGAATTAGTTAGCTTGTTTGCAATACTTAAGCTCAGATCTTCTGTATTCACAACGTAGAATGGAAGAGCTAAAGAGTCAATCACAGCTTTGAAGAAGTCTCGTTGATAGGCAATAAGGTCTTTCGTTTCTTTCTCTGCGGTTATGTCAATAATCACAGTTTCAATAATATCGGTATTAGGGACGATGTGAGCATTCATGAGAGCCCAGAATGTTGAACCATCCTTTCGTTTCAGAAGAACCTCATAATCAGTAGCTTTTCCAGCAAACTGGATAATTTCTGCAAATCGAAGGCGGTCTTCGGGATTAACATAAGCGTCGTAAGCAGTACTCTCTGAAAGATATGCTTCACGACTCTCATAACCAAGCATGAGGGCTAATTTTTCATTGCATTCAACAATACTTCCGTCAGCTACTCTGCTACGTACAAGACCTGCAGGAGCTTTACTGTAAAGCTCTCTATATCGCTTTTCACTTGCTCTAAGTTCCTTCTCAACCTCAGCTCTGGCAACACTCTGTCTATCTCGCTCCAACCGAGTATGAAGAATTGGAGAGATTATCTCAGCTAAAGATTCCATGAGAGCAAGATCGCTTTTTTGATAAGGTGTATTCTTATTCGCAACCGTGATGACTCCAATTAGGGACTCGCCATAAACTAGTGGTACCACAAGAGACCTTACAATAGGCACGTGGCCATCTGGGACAACATTAGGCTCATTCTTGATGTGTGACTTCTTTGTTAGCATTGCTTCTCCCCAGATGCCTTTCCAGCTTTCTTTTGGAAAAACAAGATCTTTCTCTGGAATTTCGCATTCTTCCCAAATCTCTGAAGTCATCGAAGCAGAAACCATTGCCCCGTCTTCTCGAATATATCCAAATATTCCATATTTGCTATCAGTTGCCTCCAGTAATATATTCAGTACTGCTGCGTAGATTTTCTTGTCTGTAATTTTAAGAAAAGTTTCGGAAATTCGATTTTTCAATGATAATTCAAGTTCAGTAGCTCTCAATGTGGTTTCGATCTGCTGAATATCGGTAATATCATACCCGTAGGATATTGATCCTTTAACAGATCCATCTTCATCAAACAAAATCTTTGTTCGCCAAGTAATTAGACGAGTTTGACCATTCTTTGTTAGGACAGGATTGTATTGTCGTGGGTTGAATTCCTTTCTAATGGAACTATCCCTTTTTTGAATCATTTTTTTGTATGAATCAGTGAGTTTTTCCGCTACGTCAGCAGGAAGTATTGATTCAAACCAATTCTTCCCGACCAATTCCTCCTTTGAATACCCCAACAAGTCACAGCCGGAATGGCTTATATCGAGAATTTCACCTGTTCGAGAGAGGTATACCATTATTGTGCCTTTTGAACCAATTAAATCTTCAATATCATCTGGCATAAGATGGCCTAATATTGAGTGAGGTTCGTCCGTCCTCTTCCTAGGCATCGTAATCCACCAGAGTTAGCTGATATAATTTTCTTAACATAAAATGATTTCTAGAGTTCAACACCAGTATTATCCTTTAAGTCAGACTTCGCAATATTCAAGATATAATATAGCTGAAACTATTAAAAGATATTCGACATGTGCATTTTGTGTGCACATGCAGAGAAGAATACAGACTATTGGATACCTAAAATGTCTGAAAGTGATTCTAATGATACTCGATTCAGTTCGAATCCAAGAGCTTCTTCATCTAACCCCATTGCAGCACCTAGAATTTGTGTGATGAATAGAGCTGGCAGTTCTAATGATTCACCTTCATCGTTTTTCAACCCATATGCTTGTACATCAAACTGAGTATGGCATGCAGGACAATTAGTGACGATACAATTTGCTTGTGCTTCCTTTGCAGATTCCATTTTTTCGGTTAGAATCTCTGTTGCAACATCTTCACTTGCAATTAAAAGAGGGGATCCACAACATCGTAATTTCAAATTCCAAGCTACACTTTTTGCACCAGTCAGTTCTATTAGTTCATCAACTTTCCTTGGTAATTCTGGATCATCAAATCCAGCAACATTGGAAGGTCTGAGAAGATGGCATCCAGGATGAAAAGCAACTCTAAGTCCATCAAGAGGATGTACTATATGTTTCTCTATCTCTTCACGAAGGTCATATAATACTTCGACAAAATGTCTTACCTTCGCCGTTCCCGTATATTCGAGGCCAATTTCTTTCAGAATATTGTTGACTTTTTCTCGTTCTTCCTCCATATCATGAAGAACATGAGCAGTATCTTTCAAAGAACCAAAGCATCCATTACAGGGAGTTACTACATCATGCCCCCGTTTTTCAGCGAGAGCAATATTTCTACCAGACATGGAAAGCCAACTAGTTTCATCAATAGATTTGAGAACAACCGTGCCACAACATGAGGCTCCTTCAAAATCAAGCAATTCGATTCCTAGTTTATCAGCAACAGCGCGCATTGAGGATTCATAATTATTGAAGCGATTGGGAATAGCACATCCAAGGAACACCTCGTAAGTATGAGTCATCTATTCACCCTCCTTAAGCTTCATCAAATTAGTAGTGTCTAGCATCTTTTGGGTCTCACTCAGATCCAATTCGGGTACATCATCAAGTTCAAGGTCTTCTCGTTCCCAGTCTGTTGGCTCATACAGACGACCTTTGTCATAAAGTGACTGCCTGGCACTAGTATACCCAGAGGGAGTGATATTTTTTTGAAAAGCCATATTTTTTAGACCGAAAATGATATCGGTAATATCAATACCTTGTGGACAACGTTCTTGGCAAGTATAGCAAGTGGTACATAACCAAACCATATCGGTCTGCAGCACATCTTCAAGACCAAAGAGAAGCATTCTCATAAGCTCATGCACTTGGATATTCACTTTGTCACTCACTGGACAACCAGCACTGCACTTTGCACACTGGAAACAAGCAGTAAGGTCTTGACCACCCAGAAGCTTTGCAACTTTCTGTGTGAACTCTGCATCAAAGGTGTTGAACACCTTTCCTTCGAACGATTTTAATTGACCCCAGGTCTCGGTCATGATATTCACCAGTAACCTTCGAAGCTCCTATCATGAATGAACCACTTATATCAATAGCGTCACGGCACTAAAACGGAAACAGCAAAAACAGTCACTTGAATAGGTGACTCTTCATTAGTGTCAGCATTATTCTTTACGAAGCGTTTGAAGTAATCATATATCCGTAATTCAGATAGCGGGATTAGAAATAGTACCATAAATGAATAATAGAAAAATGAGCCACTAAATCAAATATTTAGTATATTATAGCTTCGTTATTTTAGATAGGAAATCGTATAGGATTCGAATTTCAAATGATATGGCGAGGCGTGTGTACAGTCAGCCATCTAGTACCTTGATTGTAAGCAGATCTCACTCAGGATAAATACCTCATAACTTTCTAGAGAGGTGAAATACATGGCTAAGGACAAGAAGGGAAAAAAGGACAAGAAACCAAAACCAAAAAAATAACCTGTGAATGGTAATGGAATATAAAATGGGAAGGTACAGCTTTCCTTCCCAACAGATTCAATTGGTTAATATCTAGTCCTTCCTTAGGGGACTAGGCCCTAATTTCTCTGCAAGATCCGATAATTTCTTGACAGTATCAGCCCAGATTGGGCCTTCACTTGCACTAATCTGAGTGAACTGAAGACGGTCGGGTTCAAGACCTGCTTTTTCTATGATTTTCTTGGCGATTGCATATCGGCGTTCAAAGGAAACATTTCCATCCACATAATGACAGTCTCCAAAATGACAACCTGAAATCCACACCATATCTGCACCCAATCTAAAAGCTTCAAGAATGTGAGTTACGCTGACCCGTCCCGTACACATCACTCGTATATCTCGAACGGTTGTAGGTTGTTGAAATCTCGATACACCAGCACTATCCGCCCCAGCATAGCTACACCAATTGCAAAGAATGGTAAGAATTCGTGGCTGGCTAGCGGGCATATCCTTCAACGCTGACCGCACCTGTGCAAGAATTTGGTCATCAGTGAAATGTTTCATTGTAATTGCACCAGCTGGACACCCAGCTGCACATTTTCCACAACCTTGACAAAGAACAGGATTAGGAACAGCATAATCATGGCTTCCATCTCCAGGAACAACTTCAATTGCATTGTATGCACAGTTTATCTCACAAGTTCCACATCCCACACAGACTTCTGGATCAACAACAGAAACAATTGCTTCGGCTCTTCGTATACCCCTTGCAAGAGGAATTAGAGCTCTTGCAGCAGCTCCTCGTCCTTGAGCAATCGCCTCATCAATTCCTTTGGGAGCGGTAGCTGTTCCTGCAACATAGACCCCATCAGTTTGGAAATCAACAGGACGTAGTTTAGGATGAGCTTCCATAAAGAATCCCGACATGTTAAGTGGAACTTTGAATAATTCAGATAATTCTTTGTTCTTATCTCGAGGAATCATAGCAGTTGCAAGAACAACATGGTCTACATCCAGATTCAACTGAGCACCAAGAATTTGATCCTCCACTTCAATGTGAACAGCCTTATCTTTCCCTTTCTTAACCACTGGAGGAGTATCACCATCAAAACGAATGAATACGATTCCCCTCTTTCGCGCCTCACGGTATTTATCCTCAACTGCATAGGGTACACGAAGATCCCGGTAGAGATGAAATATTCGTGAATTAGGATACTTCTCAAGAAGTTCTAGTGAATGCCCGATAGCTACTGAGCAGCAGATTCCTGAACACCATGTCCGAGAACCTTCGAGGGATTCTTTCTCACGAGAGCCAGCACAATGAATGACAGCGAAAGTTTCACCATCTTTGATGTCGTCGCCTGTTGCAACTCGATTATTAAGTTCGACTTCAGTCATAACCTCTGGAATCTTCTTGAGGCCATACAGACCTTCCTCTTCTAGCTGAGTAGCTCCAGTTGCAACAATTACAACTCCAACTTTCAATTCATGCTTTTCTTTTCCGGTTTCTACAACAATATCAAAGTCACCAATAGAACCCTTTGCCTCAACCACTTCAGAGGAGAGATATAGCTCGATGTTCTCATTTTTCTTTATCAGCTCATCATACTGATTTATTATTTCTGAGGTTGAACGAAAGTCAAAATTGACTGTATGTAAGTCATTCAATAATCCGCCAATTTGGTCTTCTTTCTCAACTAGATGGACTTTGTATCCTTTATCAGCAATAAGATTAGCAGCAGTCATTCCTGAGACTCCAGCTCCAATGACAAGAACAGCTGGTTCAATCTCCGTCACAGCTTCTTCTTGAGGTTCTAATAACCGTGAACGTGCAACAGCCATTCGTACAAGATCCATAGCCTTGGAAGTTGCCTCGTCTTTAGCACCCTGATGTACCCACGAACAATGCTCACGGATGTTTGCCATCTCAAATAGATACTTGTTTAATCCAGCTTCCTCAATAGTCGCACGGAAAAGCGGTTCATGTGTTCGAGGAGTACACGATGCGACAACAACACGGTTAAGCTTGTGTTCTTTAATTGCTTCCTTAATCACAACTTGAGCATCTGATGAGCAGGAATAAAGAAGATTATCTGAATGCACGACATCAGGTAAGGCTCCAGCATATTCTGTAACCTCAGCAACATCCACTGTACCTGCAATATTGATTCCACAAGAACAAATGAATACTCCTACCCGCGGTTCAGCGGTCATTAGTTCTAAATCACTTTCTGTGAGTGCTTCGGTCTCACTCTTGGGTATTATAATGTCAAGAGTTGCAAGAGCTGCTGCAGCACTACCTTGAGCGACAGAATCAGGAATATCTTTTGGGCGATTTACGGCTCCACACATCTGGATACCCGCTACGCCTGTTGACACACTGTCGATTGATTCAGGACCTGATACAAAGCCATAATCATCAACCTCAATCCCGAGTGTTTCTAACAATTCATTATTCTCATTAGGAATCATTGCTGGACAAAGAACCACCAAATCGTATCTGTCTTCAAGTACATCATGGCCCTTTGCATCACTATGGCGAATCAGTAAATCACGACTCACAGGATCTTCAAAAATCTCGCTGGGCAATCCCTTGAGATAATTGATACCGTATTCATCCTCACCCCGTACAAGAAACTCCTCAAACCCTTTTCCAAAAGCACGCATATCATTGTAAAGAATATCTATCTCAACCTCGGGAGTATGTTCCTTAGTAATTATTGCCTCTTTTGTAGCATAAGTACAACATATCCGAGAGCAGTAAGCACAATGATTGACATCTCGACTTCCAACACATTGTATGAATGCAATTCTTTGAGGTTCCCTGCCATCAGAGGGACGCATAACAATTCCACCGGTGGGTCCACTTGCAGACACCATGCGCTCGTATTCTAATGCAGATACAACATTGGGAAATCGGCCATAGCCATATTCTGGAACTGTAGAAGCATCAAGAAGTTTGTAGCCTGTTGCCAATATTATAGAACCAGCATTAATCTCGACGGTTTCATCAGGCAAGTCGAAATTGATTGCTTCAGCTTTACATGACTTCACACAGGTCATACACTGAATACAGCTCTCAATGTCAATTGTAGCGATATTTGGTACAGCCTGTGGAAATGGGATGTATGTTGCTTTTCTCATCTTGAGACCCATATCATACTCATTGGGCACCTCAATGGGACAGACCCGTTCACAATCGCCACATCCAGTACATTTGTCAGGATTAACACGGCGAGTATGTTTGAGAACAGTGACGGTGAAATCGCCCTGTTTTCCTTTAACATCAGTAACTTCAGAATATGCTAAGATCTCTATATTTGGATGACGAGAGCAATCGACCATCCACGGACCCATGATACACATGCTACAGTCTAATGTAGGAAAGGTCTTGTCAAGTTGTGCCATGTGGCCTCCAATGCTAGGCTCTTTCTCGACCATGTAGACTTTAACGCCCATATCAGCCAAATCTAGTGCTGCACGAATACCAGCTATTCCAGCACCGATTATGACAACGGGTTTTGCTGAGGCATCTGCCATATTGCGTTCACTCCGGGTGATATGGAGCAAAATCAAACTGAATGATAAAACGTTTGTTGTTCGACAATTTCATTGAGAAATCGGACACAATCAAACAAGCCGCCATTATGGAAATGTAAAACAGTTATGAGGTTAGAATGAATAATTTTGAAGCGTCTTAAATGATTTAGAAGTATTTAATGCGTTATTAATCGTTTAAAATATTCAGCAAATAACTATTTCTAATTGTCATTAAATATATTCTTGAGAAGCATATTCATGGTGAAATATTTGAAAAGACCAAGCCACCTTGAAAAGAAACTCATGCTTGTTATGGTTTTACTACTTCTAACTTCTGTGGTTTTCGTCGGAGCTCAGACAGATGATGATGACGATGATGAAACAGAAGAACAAGATGAGTATGAAGAAGAACACGAACCGGAAATAGATAGAGATGATGACGGAACTGCCTGGATTCAAACTGATGTGATGACAGTGATGCTGGATTCAGAAGAACCATCCTATCAATTCTGGTATACAGGAGATGCTAATGGCACACAATCCAGATTTCGAGTCAGTTATCTAGCAGTAGTTGAGTTCAATGACACTAATGGTGATGGTGTATTCCAAGCCAATGAGACTATCGCATTTGTACCCCTTGAGGCATTCTCATGGAGCATTCAGACAGGATCTGTGACTGATGAACTAGGTCATACAACTGAAGTCTATGCAACCTACATAAAGGCTGGACTTACAGGAGAAGATTGGGATGATGATTGGTACGAAGATTGGTTACCAGGTTATTCCAATGATGATTTCGATGATGAAGACGATGATGATGATGATAGTTATTCAGAAGAGGAAGATGGAGATCTCAACCTAACACAATACGAAGAGATGAATCTCCAATTCTATGCACACCTTTACCTTGAGAACTATTCTGGAACAGTAGAAGATGATGAAGGAGTCAAGGCAAACTATACAGTAACTGGAGGAGTAGAACTAAAAATTGACATAGAAATCGGAAACTTCCCCTTCCTCAGAAATGACTCCAAGATCGCAATCTTGAACTTCCTACAAGAAGATATTGCATCAGACGAGTCAAGAAATCATCGGTTTAGAATGCATGAAGACGATGACGACCATGAATATGAATCCGAGGACGAATGGGATGATACGGACGAACTCGGAGAAGAGTTTGACGAGGTTGATGAAGATGAGGATTACGAGTCTGATGATGTTCAAGGTCTATCATTTGAAGAAGCCTCAACGAACGAAACCATGGCATTTTACAAATGGTTAGATAAAGCAGTAATGACCTTGCCAGATTCCTCAAAGCAATCTGTGGATGTTGGGGCATCATATTGGACAAATGGAGAAGGGCTTCTCCTCTTCTTCGCATATCCGAACTTCGATGGGGGTTCTTTACTTCATGACCCATCAATCGTACTTAGAGACGATATTGCATCAAGGCTAACATTCAGCATTCCGATAAACATCCAAACTGTAGCAGTAATAGGAGTCACAGTAGTATCATTATCTGCAATTGCAGTTTTTCTGAAGAGAAGAAAATAATCTAAAAGAGGGATTCAATATCCCTCCAATTCTTTTTTTACAGAAAAAGGTAAATGTAAAGAGGTAAGACTATGGCATCGAGTTCGAGAGCAAGATATGTACTATTGGTATTTTTCATATCTATCACTGTCATTAGCTCTTATAATCAACCTATCAATGCATATGCATCATCAGATGTCAAGCTTAGCAATGTGGACATGGTAATTAAGAACTTGAATGATGGAGCTAGTTGGATAAATTATTCAGCTCATGCAACCAATGTACAACTTGATGCGATAGATAAGATAGATCTACGCTTTGACCTAAGAGATATCAATATGGTTGAAAGTACAATCCAAGGAAATCAAGTTGCTGCTACAACCACAATCAACGAAAGATATAGCATAGTCACACTTACACTAGCTGATTCTTTGATTCATAATAATGCAGTTGAAATTAATCTGTATTTTAGTACTAATGAGATTCACGAACAAATTGGAACAGATGAAGACAACTCGATTATACTTAACGAGGCAATCTATTACTTCAGACCAGGAGCTGCGGTGGAGAATCTTACTCTTTCAATGATTCTACCGGAGTATTCCCTGCTTAGTTGTAGTTGTGCTTCACCAGTATTTCCAAAACCTGATAAAAACTATACAGATGGCAGAAGGATCGCTTTTGTATGGAAGAAGAATCTCCTTCTACCAGGACAAGAAATAGCATATATTGTAAAATACAATACTCCAATATCCATAACATCTCAAGAAGAGTTGGTATTAATCAACTTGGTCTATCTTGGACTAGGAGGGATGATGGGAGTTATTTCGATGATTATTCTCCACCATTATGCGATCCTGCCATACCAAAAGAGTCGGGATTGTATTGAAAACACGGTAGTAGTTTCCAGTCATGAGAAAATGGTGTTGGACTATATCAGAAAGAGAGGTGGCTCATGTTCTCAACGAGATATCTATCGTGAACTGGGACTCTCTCAATCCATGGCCAGTATGGTACTTACAAATCTTGAAGAACGAAAAATAGTAAAACGAATACGAAAAGGGAGAGAAAACAAAGTACATCTATTAGACAATCTTGATGAGGGAATTACCAGGTGAAGTTAAATATCACCAAACCACAAAATATAGAGAGAGAGGATGAAAGCGGTAAGACTGTTTACAAAGGCATATCTAGCTAGAAATAAAACAAGAACAAATAATCGAGAGATTGAAGACTTCTCAGAAATAGAAGTTCAACCTCAAGATATCTCAAAGGAAAGATTGGATACCTAACCTTCTGTTTTTATACCAAGCCGTTCCCAGTTTGGCTGGTTTTTCCGTATGGCATATTGGAGATGTGTAGTAAGACCAAATTCATCAGGTTCGTGACCAAAAGCAAGAGCAAGTAGTTCAACCACATGCAGTACATCAAAATGAAATTCCACATCGAAGTGTTTCTGAATTTCTACCTGACCCAAGTCTAGTTGTAGTTCACAGAATGGACAGGGAGTAACAATGATATCAGCACCGCCAGCATCCATTATGCTTTCGAATTTCTGCTTGGTAAAATCAAGTGCGACTTTTACATCTGCTGTCCGAACCGCACCACCTGCACCACAACAGATCAATTCATCTTTGTATGGAACATATTCAGCTCCAGCAGCTTCACATATTTCACGGAAGATATGTGGATTTTCTGAATCGTCTTTCTTTTTGATGGCTTTTGGACGCATCCAGTGGCAACCGGGATGGAGAGCCATTCGTACACCTTTAAGAGGGCGTTCAACCCGCTTCTTGATTTTCTCGATACCAGCTGTGGAGTAGAGTGCATCAACATAATGAGTGACTTCAATAGTTCCTTTGAACTCACGACCAATCTCAGCTAGATTTTCATTTACTGCTGCTCTCAAAGCATCATCATGTTTGAGCTCATGATTGGCATCCCAAAGACTGGCAAAACATCCATTGCATCCAGTCGTAATAGGAACTCCTACAGCTTCAGCAATTGTAAGATTTCTTGCTGAAACACTTGCCCATGTGACTCTATCAAAAGAACCGAATACGCCAGGCGCAGGACAACAGGTTGCACCCTCCATATCTAGCAATTCCATGCCAAGATCTTCAAACACAATTTTAGCCGCGCTCTCAATACTGGGATACCGGTGAGGGATTATACAACCTAGAAAATGCATGAATTGAGGTTTCTTTGCCATTGATTACTCCTCCTTGTCCTCCACAAGCTTGTCAAAGCCACTTTTCTTTGCCATTTTCATAATCTCTTCTATGGCTTCGGGATGGCTACTAGCATTTGGAGGAATTGGTTCGAGACCTACTTTTTCTCGGAGCTTTTGCCAAGACTCCTTATCCAATGGAACAGCATGACCAGTTTCCAGAACTTTCACTGCGACTTTTTGGTGTGGGGTCAGCATATAACCCTCCTGAACAGCAATATTACGTATTGCCTTTATTACATCAGTAGGCTTAACATCTTGGGGACAGCGATCTGTACAAGTATAACAAGTTGTACAATACCACAACTCTGGTGCGGATATCACTTCTTCTTTCAAACCCATAAGGGCTTTTCTAATAATACCTCTAACAAGATAGTTCGTTCTGGCTCCAGCAGGACAGCTTCCACTGCACGTGCCACATTGATAGCACGACTGAATATTGGGACCTCCGGTCTGCTTAATTAACTCGATAAATTCTTTATCAGGCTCGGAAATCACAACAGTAGGTTTTTCCTCAGTACTGGTCAATGTAATCCACCGATAGTTGAGCCATCAAATCCAGCACTTAAATCCGTTGCCAAATACACCAATTTTTCCAGAGAATTAGCAAAACAATCTAAATTGCCATAACTGAAACTATACATATAAATGAGCCAAATAATCGTGAGTTATCAACGGACTCAGAGGTCTTCCAATGACTGATTCAATCAGCAGAGAAACAATAGACTCAGAGGACATCGATCCAACTTTCGTAGACAAGATTGTTGAAGCAGGTGCTGATAGAATACGTACCTGTATTCAGTGCGGAACATGTTCAAGTGTATGCCCAAGTGGCAGAAGAACCGCATTCCGTACTCGTGAACTGATGAGAAAGGCGCTACTTGGTCTCAAAGAAGAAGTATTGAGCAGCCCTGATCTCTGGCTTTGTGCCACTTGTCTTACATGTCTTGAGAGATGCCCACGACAGATCAAAGTGACTGACGCAATTGTGATTATGCGTAACATGGCTGTGAAAGAGGGCTTTATGCTTCCTCAGCACAGAAAAGCTTCCAAAAAACTCATTCAGACAGGACATGCTGTGCCTATAGATGAAGCAAACCAAGAGATGAGAAAGGAGCTTGGGCTTCAAGAAATACCACCCACAGTCCATTCACATAAAGATGCTTTGCAAGATGTCAAGAGAATTATGGAAGAAACCGGGTTCAACGAACTCATTGAGGGTACTGAAAAGGAGATGGATTCAAAATGACTGAATCAAAGAAGTATTCATTTTTCTTAGGTTGCGTGATGCCCAATAGATTCCCCAACGCCGAAAAATCCATCCGCACAGTTATGCCGGAGTTAGGTGTCCAGTTGGAAGACCTTCAAGGGGCAAGCTGTTGTCCAGCACCAGGAGTAATCAGGTCATTCAATGAACCAACTTGGTTAGCATTAGCATCGAGAAACATAGCTCTTGCCGAGATGCAAGGCAACGATATCGTTACTGGCTGTAACGGTTGTTATGGAACATTCAAAGAGGCTCTTAATATCATTCGGGAGAATCCCGAGAAACTCAAGGAAGTACAAAGGATTCTAAAGAAATCTAAAATCAAGTACAAAGGAGAAGCTGAGGCAAAACATATTCTAGAACTTATCTTGGAAGTTCCTCCAGAAGAGTTTCAGAAGAAAGTGAAAAAACCACTAGAAGGACTTAGAGTGGCAGTCCATTATGGTTGTCATCTCCTCAAACCAAGTAAGTTACGACCGTGGGAGAAAACTCAGAGACATAAATTCCTTGATTCTCTAGTAGAACTGACGGGAGCTGAAAGTGTCAAATATAAAGACAAATACATGTGTTGTGGAGCTGGTGGCGGAGTTAGAGGAAGCAATGTACCAGTTTCAGTCGACATTGCCAAAGAAAAGCTCGACAATATGTTAGATGCCCAAGCTGATATCTTGATAAATGCGTGTTCATTCTGTCATCTTCAATTTGAAGTTACCCAAGCACAGCTAAACAAAGAGCTGGGAGAGAAAAAGTATCAATTACCAGTATTCTATATCACTCAGCTTTTGGGTCTAGCAATGGGTATCGACCCAGATGAGCTAGGACTACACAAACATGTCGTAAGTACGCAAGAAATTATTGACCGTATTTTGGAATAATATTGGTATGAAAGTGGTTTAGAACCACTTTCTTGCCACATAATATACTACTATAGCCATGATTCCACTTGATATAATCGCTGCAACAATAAAAGCAGCAGTAATCACATCAGGAGAGGTAGTAGTTGGGGTTGTACTGGTTGTAGTAGTGGTTGTTTCCGTAGTAGTCGGGGTTATGATAACATCTCCAGCAATGAATGATTCAGAGGTGTCATAATTGGAATAAATACCATCTGTAACGCGTACCCGGATTCTATATGTGTCATTCTTTATCAAGCCGGTGGTATTCCATTCAAGTGACATATTCGATAAATCCTGGGCAATTTCTTGATAGCTTTGACCAGAATCAGATGATAGAAAAACATCAAATGTGAGTGTTTCAGCAATATTTGGATCTGTTGCAGTCCAAGAGATGACGTTAACACCCGTCCATATCGAACTTCCAGTAGGAGTTAGTAAACTGACACTGGGTACAAAGAAATTTCCAATGAAAATGTCAGAGAACAATTCTGATATTGCAGTACCATTCGTTAACCAAGCGGTAACATTTACTACGCATGTAGCATTATTTCCTAAAGAACGAGTATCGATTGTTATGGATTCTGATAAGGATTCGTTGTTCAAAGTGATGGGTATGGCAGGAGCATGCACTTCTATACTAGTATTATCAATCAGAGCACTTGGGACCCATTCTGCAAGTAGTATTACGTGGTCACCAGAGATGTGTGCACCTGAAGAGATAGGGGTAGGTGTTGTGTTCCAAAGGGAGTAGTAAGATAATGTGACCTGAGGTTCGTCTGCAGCAAAGATATGAGTTGCATTCCGGGGAGAAAAAGAAGTAGCAGAAACGAATAGAGGCATCATACAGAGATATACTAAAAGTACAACTGAGAAGATTGTTTGAATGGAGATACACATTTCGTGTCCATTTTTTATCCGTATACTTCTCGAATTCATTTTTTGTTCATCTTACCTTTGTTTTTTTTTACACATAGTTCTAGTCATAGAACTACTCCTGATCTTCAGGAAATGGTTGTTCGTTCCAAACTCTCAATGCTTCATACCAAAGAACGACATCCATAGAAATCAGGAGGAGTAGCAGGATAATTGAATACCAATCAAGAAATATCCATAGCATTGTTGATAGTGCAGCTGTGACGGAGGTATAAAATGTCGCATATGTCAAATATCGAGGAACCATCATTCTCCCACGTCCAACAAAGAGTTTCAACACTCCTACACGCACATCTCTCTTGATTGTATATTGTCCATGAACATCTTTATCCACAAGGCCTATTTCTTTGAGTTTCTCAAGATGGTGCATAGACAGAGATGGACTTGAGAGGTCAGTACCCCGTTGTATCTCACGGGCGGTCATTGGTTCAGGATGTCGCAACATGTACCAATATACACGGAGGGTCTTGCCTTTCAGTTGTTTTGCCAATTCGTCTTCTGAAAGATTCTCATCCGGCAAAGTCTAGACTTCCTCACTGATAGTCAATCTATTAAGAGACAGACTCTTAACTGTGACTCTTTTGTACCTATCACATTGTCCCCCAAGGTAAGGGTTAAGTAGGTGCTTTGTTCGCACCTAATCAAGGCAAACTGAGTATGTCTCAGCAAACCCCCAAAATACAATCAGGCACACTAAGCATTGTACCCGGGAAAGGAGAAGCCATCGATGTCAGCTGTACGCAAGCCAATAACACCTAAGCCGGCAAGAAAGCGAGAGAAAGTGCTAGTAATTTTGCAAGAGCAATGTAAACAATGTGGACTCTGTATTGAATTCTGTCCGAAGAATGTACTATGTCTTACAGATATTTACAATCGCAAGGGATATCATCCTGTCACAGCATGCGACATAGATGCCTGCGTAAATTGTGAGTTCTGTGAGAGAATTTGTCCAGATATGGCAATATTTCTAGCAGACCGAGAAGAAGCAAAGGAAGCTTACGAAAAGGGTGCCCTTCAAGAAGGTACGGTGATTCCAGAATTCGAAGCTGAAAAGGAGGAGAAATAATGCCTGAAAAAATCATGTTTACCATGGGAGATATTGCTTGTGCAGAAGGAGCTCTTGCTGCAGGCTGTAAATATTTTGGCGGCTACCCAATTACTCCCGCAACTGAAATTGCTGAGTGGATGGCGCTAAAAATGCCAGAATATGGAGGAGCATATGTTCAATATGAAGATGAGATTGCCTCTATTACGAGCGTTATCGGTGCTTCATGGACTGGAACAAAATCAATGACAGCAACCTCCGGTCCTGGAGTGAGTCTTATGCTGGAAGCAATTGGTCTTGCAGTAATGACTGAAACACCACTTGTTCTAGTAAATATCATGAGAGGTGGGCCCAGTACCGGGCAGCCAACTCGAGGGCAACAGGGAGACATCATGCAAGCCAAATGGGGTAGTCATGGGGACTATCAGATCATTGCCTTGACACCTGCCTCAGTACAGGAAATGTTTGACCAGACTGTTCAAGCATTCAATCTGGCAGAGAAATATCGCACTCCAGTATTTGTCCTTGCTGATGAAACTGTTGGCCACATGCGGGAAAAACTTGTAATTCCAGACCCGAAAGATTTGAAACTAGTAACAAGAAAACAACCAACTGGAGATCCCACAGATTATTTGCCATTCAAAGCAGATGATGATTTAGTACCACCTATGGCACTTCTCGGGTCTAAGTATCAGTTCTATGCAACCGGCTTGACTCACGATGAGAGAGGATACCCCAGTGACAAGGAACACATTCAAATCGAACTCGTTACCAGACTGCAAGATAAAATTCTCAAGAATGCAGACGACATCATTGACCTTGAGAAATTCATGTTAGACGATGCCAAAATTGCAGTAATTGCATACGGTACTCCTTCACGAAGTGCAAAGAAAGCAATCAAAGATGCAAGAAAGAAAGGAATCAAGGTCGGTTTACTTCGTCTTAAGACCGTCTGGCCATTTCCAGAGGAAATCGTCGCAGACTTAGCATCAGAAGTCAAACACATCATCGTGCCTGAACAAAACTTGGGTCAAGTGTTCCACATGGTGCGTTCTGCTGCAGCACCAACACCAGTACATCTGATGTCTAAACCTGCAGGGATGCCACAACTGCCACACGAGATTCTGGAAAAAATCAAAGAGATAGACTCGATTTAGTACTTGGAAGGACCGAGATAATCGGTCCTTTTTTGACTTCTTTTACGAACTATTTATGTCAAGTTAATGAGAGCTGTTTTGGACCATTCACCGTTTCCCTTTGACTTTAGCAATGATGAGAATAACAGCACCAACCTCTACACCAATAACTATAGCAGAAACTACAATCACGGGGTCAAAAGCGTTTCCACGAGAAACCTGAAGAAATAGTACCTCTGAGTTATCAGAACTATCGGTGATGATATACTCGAAAAGAGTATTTGCTCCATCTTCTTTTGAAAACACGAATATGGAATTATAGCGGTAGTTAGCTATCCAGCTCTGTTGTTCTACTCCCCATGTCCCTGCATCTTGGAAATAAGTGGTATCTTGTATGTCATATTCTTCAAAAATCGACTGAATATGAGTCCAATTTCCTACCGGCACAGCTGAAAACAATGGCGAAACGCTCAAAGATTGAAATGAAGAGCCATTTTGAAAATAGATTTGAGCGCTAATAATTGGGAAATAGCTAGATGTCATGTCATTGGGAATGTTAGGAACATCCTCAAAAACCGCATAAAGATCAATTTCTAGTGATTGAGGGATATTTCTGCCAATAAACTGTCCTCCAGGATTCCGAATAATTAGATGGAATTCATAGCGAGTATTTTCTTCAATGCCCCATTCGATTCCCTGAAGGTTCTGAGCGCTACCGAAGATAGGAGCATAACTAAGAACTAGAAGAAAAAGCACCACTAAGATTTTTTGTCGGGTCATAGCTCCTTCACTCAACCTTGACCAATAGCAATCGAACAAAATAACTCTTTTCACAAAATCCATTTGAACCGTATATTATGCCATGAAAGACTACCATCTGTTACTCGTAGGATATCAAAGGGAGAGCATTCCTGAACTCGCCACATCAACAAGCCTTTTATCCATCTAATTCTCTCGAAACTTGTCCTCGAACATGAGGGATTGCCAATGACTGAAACAGCCCCCGTCTTAAAACATCCCATGGCGAAATACATCCGAGAAGACCGCCAACCATGGATCTATTGTCCTGGTTGCTCTATCGGAATTGCTACCAACATGATTGCTCGTGCCATCGATAATTTGGGCCTCGACATGAACAATGTCGTTGTTGTATCCGGTATCGGATGCACTGGCCGGGTCTCAGGTTATTTCAAGACTGGCACCTACCACACCACTCACGGTAGGGCTATCGCCTTCGCGGAAGGCGTGAAAGTTGCCAATCCTGACCTTGAAGTTATTGTTGTTTCCGGTGATGGCGACCTTGCCGCTATTGGCGGTAACCATCTCATTCATGCCTGTAGACGGAATATTGATATTACAGTCGTATGCCTGAACAACTTCAATTATGGCATGACAGGAGGCCAGTTTGGACCCACAACCGAACACGAAAGGTATTCCCAGACAAGTCCGAGACCGATAGGGAACGTAGAACACCCATTCAACTTGGTGAAATTAGCAGCCTCATCAGGAGCAACCTTTGTAGCAAGATGGACAGCGATACAAGCTCGAAGGGCAACAAGGTCAATTCAGAAAGGAATCGCAAAAGAAGGATTTTCATTTATTGAGATAATAGGAGCTTGTCCAACTGCGTATGGAAGAATGAATCGGCTCGGAGATGGTGTTGGAATGCATAAGCATCTATTGGAGGTAGCTGAGATCCAAAATGGATTGCCGCCGCATGAAGCCGAGCTGATATACGATACGAGAATAGTGTGTGGCGAGTTTGTAGATATTGTAAAGCCTGAATACACTAGGGTTTTGAGAGAAAAAACATCAAAGATGAGGGGGTAAAAAGATGGGACGATTTGAAGTAAGAATTGGTGGATTTGGTGGACAAGGAGTAGTCACCATGGCAGTTGTCATGGGAGAAACCCTATCATTGCATGATAACAAGTTTTGTGTGCAGACACAGTCGTATGGACCTGAAGCGCGAGGAGGAGCCAGTAAGAGTGAGGTGGTCATCTCGGATGAAGAGATCGACTATCCAAAAGTACAAGAGCCCGATGTATTCATCGCGATGAGCCGAGCTGCATACTTGGAATACATAGATGGACTGAAAGAGGACGGCATTCTGATTATTGACCAAGACCTTGTAGACGTAGAGGGAAATCTCCCGGATGGTGTGACGGTGTACAAAGTGCCAGCGACAAGAATAGCAGATAAAGAAGTTGGAACAAAACTAGCGACCAACGTCGTGATGCTGGGGGCATTTGCCGCAATCACCGGCCAGATTTCTGTCGAGGGTCTTAAGGCACAGGTTGAAGACCGGTGGCCACGTTTTGCCAAGACAAACCTACTGGCTCTAGAACTTGGTATGAAGGCTGGCGAAAAGGCAAAATCTACATAATTTTATTTGGCCCTTCGAAACAGAGAAGGGCACAAGGTATTTTACCTCAGATATGGCCTGTAATTGTAGTAAGCTTTTTGCTTGGTTTGTATTAGATTTCACGCGCTCATTCATTCTGGGCAGTATGTTAAATATCATCTTGAATTCAAGTATTCTTCTCGCAGTGCTACCACCTATTTTGGCAAACCGAGAAGAGTTATTCAAAAAGATTGAGTAGCTGAGATAGGTTTGAATGGTCTCTATTACGCTAGGACGAAAAAGAGGTACAATCAATAAAAAATAGAATATGGAGTCGGGGGAACGTTTTCGATCCCCGACAAAGATACTAGTAAATGACCATGTCATCTCGACTGAGATATGCCATTTCAAACTCTGCGGAGAGCTCCAATACATCTCGAGGACAAGATTCAACACATTGGCCACACAGAAGACATCTATCAAAATGGCAGATTGGTCGAAAGCCAGTTTTTGTTTCGAAATCTTCTGGTCTGCACTCAATCATTTCGATTGCATTGCTTGGACAAACACGGTCACAAATCTTGCAACCCGTGCAATTCTCTGGAACCTTATAGACCCAACGCCCACGAAGCCCATCTGGAACATTCAATCCTTCTTTTGTGAAAGGATAGATGACGGTAGCTTGTTTGGAACGTGCACTCTTCAAGAGTTCTCTTTCCATTTTTCCTAAACGTGTCATTTTCTATACAACTCCTATTGCTGGAAATACTAGACTCAGAACAACCTGAATCAACAACATATTCAATAGCGCAATTGGGACCATGACCTTCCATCCTGCCCGAACGATTTGGTCGATACGCCAGCGAGCAAATAGAGTTCTCATGTTTGCAAGAATGAGTACAATAAGAGCACTCTTGAACACAAATACTAGAGTGTAGTAAAGTGCTCCAAACCAATTGCCTGCCATAAATGCTCCAAAATCTTGAAAGATGGGTAGAGGAATCAACTCTAGTAAAAAGGGACCGCCAAGAAACATTGTGGTTGCCATTCCAGCTCCAAACACAAGGAGAATATCTTCAGCCATGTGAATCATTGCTAGCTTTTTACCACTGTATTCAACTTGCCAACCATGTACAATTTCAGTTTCAGCATGACTTACGTCAAAAGGAATCCTTTCCAACTCAGCTTGAAGGGATATGAGATAGACCACAAAGGGGATAATTAGCAGCCAGCCATATGCCAGTGAAAGCCCAGAGGCTCCGCCAGTACCCAACATAGTATTCATTATGGTCGATATACTAAGACTTCCAGTTAGAATTGCGGGAGTGATCAATGCAAGGATTAGAGGAATCTCAAAACTAATGAGAAGCATCCCTGTTCGAGCAGATCCAGTCTGCCCATAGGGACTTGATGAGAAGTATCCACCAAGTACAATAAGAATCGCAATCAAAGTGGAGATAAACAGTACTATCAACAAGTCGCCCTCAAAACTAAGTATGCCTTGTACACCTGGTGCAGGATTGAGATCTACAATTGGCAAAAACATGCAGAGGATTATGCTGAAAATCAGCATTAAAACAGGGACTGCTGCAAAACTCTTCTTATCAGCACGCTTTGGAGTCAAGTCCTCCTTTCCTAACAATTTCAAAAAGTCTGCAAGAGGTTGTAGAATCCCACGCCAGCCAGTATGAAGGGGACCCATACGATTCTGTAATCTTGCATAGACCTTTCTATCCATCCATTCCCAAAGTAAAGCTAAGAATGTGATGAAGAAAATTCCAGGGAATATCAGAATCCAGAAAACAGGATATACCAATTCAACAAGTAAATCAAGCTGCATCATGCAATCCTCCTTGGGTTTGCTGCATGCCACTTATTGGCTCGAATTCGGAATTCATCAAGAGTAATCAATTCCATAGATTCGTCTGCAGAGTCTACTAACGTAACACGATCAGTACAACTGAAACAAGGATCGATTGCTGCAAGTGTTATTGGCGCGTCGGCAATGTAACCACCACGAAGAGTATGAGCCATACTAACCCAATTTGCATGTGTGGGGGCTCGAACCTTCAGACGGTCAGGTTTGGTAGTTCCATTTGTAACCAGATAGTGAATGACTTCTCCACGTGGTGCTTCATATCTCGCAAGAACCTCATTGGGTTGAATGCGAGGTCTAACACGTTCACGAATGGGACCATCAGGTAAATTGTTTAGAAGCCAACGGCACATTTCAATGGATTGAATTGTTTCGAGAACACGTACTATTGCACGCCCCGCAATATCGCATCGATCGGAGAGAATCATCTCAAATTCACCACTATCTCTAAGATGAACGTATGCCATTGTTGGGTCGTTGAATCGAACATCAACAGGAACATTACTACCCCGAGCAGTGGGACCCACAGCAGATGTCTTTTTAGCTATATCTGTTGGAAGTATTCCAACACCATTAATACGATCCCAGAATGTCTTTTCGTAGATTGCAACATCTCTATAATATTCCATTCGCTCTTCAAGATGATCCAGACCCTTCAAAAGTCTCAGCTTCAACTCATCTGAAACATCCCTACGAACCCCACCAACTGTATTCATAGCATAATTTACTCGATTTCCACTAAGGTCTTCAAGCATGTCCATAACAACTTCTCGGTCTCGCCAAGTGTACATGAAAGCAGTATCAAAACCTACCTCATGGAATGCTACACCTAACCAGAGAATGTGTGAATGAATACGTTCAAGTTCCCATGTTAGAGTCCTGATGAACTTGGCTCGATCGGAGATGTCAACTTCAGCAGCAAACTCGGAGGCTTGAGCAAAATTGCCATTATGAGTTGCTGAACAAATACCACAAATACGTTCAACTAAATAGAGAATCTGTGTGAAGGTTTTCTGTTCTGTTAATTTTTCGATTCCTCGATGATTGTATCCAATATTGACCTCGGCGTCAATTATTCGTTCCCCTTCAACAGTAAGCTTGAACATGCCTGGCTCTTTTAGAGCTGGATGTTGGGGACCAATCGGGATGGATACACGGGGAGGAGTAATTGTTTTTCTATCATCAGATGAAGTCATTTTATAGTTCCTCCTTTGGTTTTGGGCCGGTGGTCTTCGATCGTTCCATGAGCCCTCGTGGGTCTTCCCAGTCTTTTCGTAGTGGGAACTCATTCTCAGGCCAATTTTCAGGTAATTCACATCTTCTCGGATTAGGATGTCCAACTGGAACGATACCATATAATTCTCTAATCTCATTCTCAACAAATTCAGCCGCTGGAACGAGGTCAGTTATAGATGGATATTCGGGATGTTCTCGAGAAACATTGAGTTTGAATGTAATTGCTATCTTTCTGTCATTTAGGAAGAAGTGATAACATGCCTGTAACTCATCTCCAAGGTCACGACCAGATAAAGTCGATAATTGCCACATATCATATTCATCTAACATGTACTGAACAACATCGCGAATATTTTCAGTCTTGACTTGTAGAAATAGTCTGCGAGGTTGAACATGCACATAAGATTCAGAAGGTATTACATAATCTGATAGCTCCTGAAGAAGACTATCAAAGAGGGCATATTCTTCTTGGTATCCAGACTCTCGTGGAGCTGGTCTCATTTCTTTTTCTGCATCACTCATACTTCAACGACCTCCTCAGCTTTTGCTTCAACTGGCTTGGGTACTTCTGCTATCTCTTTCTTTGGAGGAGCTACACCCAATGTTTCCGCTAAAATCTCAAGTAGTTTATACGCTCCAAATGTAATTGCGGATGGTTTTGGTGGGCAACCAGGAATATATGCGGTTACCGGAATTGCTTGGTCAACGCCACCTAGTACATTATATCCGCCTCGAAACACTCCACCGCTACAAGCACAGGACCCGATAGCTACCACAAACTTGGGTTCTGCCATCTGTTCATAGATTCTTTGAAGTCGTTCTTTGATCTGCTCAGTAACAGGGCCCGTAACAAGCATGATGTCAGCATGTCGGGGACTGCCTACGAGCTTCATTCCAAATCGCTCAATGTCAATTCTTGGCATAAGTGCAGCCACTATCTCTATGTCACATCCATTGCAACTTCCACTGTTGAAATGAAAAACATAAGGTGACTTCAACCGCGCCTTGTTAATTAATCGTTTAAGAAATCCCATTGTTCATACCTCCTAATCCATGCTCCCTGGAGCCACTGACAGATATGCAGCCGCAACAAGCGTAATGGCAAGATACCCTATGATAACGATGCCCGTGTTGGCCCATGCAATAAATAGCATGAAACCAATAATATCGAATAACATAAAGTACAGAGCAAAATTGAACAATTCGAGATTGAATTGTACTTTGCCGCCTAAGAACGCAGGTTCGCCGCAAGCATAAGCGTCAACTGCCGGTCCAGAGGTTCGGGCTTTTGGAGCAACAGCTCTACCAAGGAGGGCAATGACTCCTGCAAAAAGCAGGCTTAGTACGATTACTAATGTAAATGAAATTATGATGTCCATTTGGGCCACCTATACACCTGCAGATATCAAGTTCGAGCCCTTCAAGGTCCACTAATAGCCTTAATGGTTGCACACTAATTTCTTAGAGTATGCATCCCATAATAAGGACAAATAATGGGCTCATTTGGGTAGACTTGAGTACTTTGGTTCAAGTTCACGTTAAAGTATTGTAGAACTCTAATGAACTCTGGTATATCGGACATGATTTTTTTCTGCCGCTTAGACCTTTTCTCGAGCAAGGTGGCCGAGTACAGCTGCTCCTAAAGCACCAGTATATTGTGGAGTATCAGGAATCCAGAGAGAATGCTCCAGACTCAGTTCAAGGTAATGCTTGAATGCAGGATTTAGTGCTACTCCCCCAGTAAGAGCAATGGGAGGTACGATTCCCACTCGACGTGCAAGAGACCCAACTTTTGATGCCATCGATAGATGAATTCCAGCTGCAATATCAGGTGGTTCTTTGCCAGACCCGATATGGCCAATCACTTCACTTTCAGCAAACACTGTACAAGTGCTGCTAATTGTGCAGGGGTTATCGGATTCAAGCGCAATTTGCCCTAGTTCATCTAGAGACACACCAAGAACCCTTGCCATAACTTCAAGAAATCTGCCTGTACCAGCACTACACTTATCATTCAGTTCAAAATCATGTGGTCTTCCGTTTTCACTAACTCTAATCACCTTCGAGTCCTGTCCACCAATATCAATCACCAATCTGATTCCAGAATTGATATAGTGGACACCTACACAGTGACAGGTGATTTCAGTTATCACATCAGATGCAAAGTCAACCTGCCGTCGACCATACCCAGTACTGACAACATAAACCTCTGAAAGATTCAAATCTGAATCAGCAGCTAACGTGTGAAGAATTCCACTGGCAGCTTTTGAGGCGGAAGACCCAGTTACACAAAGATGTTTGGAAATTACTTCGCCCTTGTCAGATAGTAGAATGCCCTTTGTTGTTGTGGATCCCACATCGATGCCAATAGTTAGTGGGTTGTCATCAGGCATCAAAGTCACCTATGTGAACATCTCAAGCAAAGCGTCTACACGTGTCTGAATTTGCGCATCATTGAACAACCTTGAGTCAACCATATCACCCTCAATGATAATTCCAGGCACTCCGGTTTCTTCAGTAACAAGCTCCTTAGAAACTAGCTGGCCTAGCGAGTATCGCTTGCAAGAACGTACAGAGAACATTATGAATCCATCAAGATCATAGTCACGAATTAGCTGACACATCTTCTCAACTTTTGCATCGAGCCCTTTGTTAAGATACACATTGCTATACAATTCAGCCACATTTCGATACAAATCAGCACCTTCGATTGAACCTTGCCATGCATGAGTGTATGTATCAGCAGGAAACACCACTCCACGTTTTGCAAGGCCGTTAAAGAATCGGAAAATTTGAAACCAAGGTGGTATGTTATCCCACAATAGACGAACCCGTTCATCTCGAATGGCACCTAATCCGTTCTGGACACGGTCTTCGACCTCATCATACAAGGCCTGATAAAAATCAATGATGTAATCAGTACCACGAAGGGCAACTACAGGAGCCATAGTGAGAAATCGGTCAGCACAATTCAAGGGGCTTGGTTTATTTTTGCAAGCCTGCAAAGACTTCGTCCAGAGATCTATTGCTTTTGTAGAGTTATGAGCCACCTCTTGTAAACGCTCTTGCTCCATGGAGGTGCCAAAGGTTGTAGATAGAAATTGTATTAGACGTTCTATGCCCCGTTGTACATAATTGATGTGATGTGGTGTTTGCTCAGCATCAAGAGGGGGAGTATCCAAAAGGAAAACGGGTGCGTGAGTCATTACTGATATTGCATCATACCACCGAAGCACCGTACCACAGATATTATTACAAGCCAGAAGAGCCTGAGGTCTAGGGAGTCCTTCCATTGGACTATTTTGAGGTTTGTAAGTAGACCCAATACTTGACCTTGCGTATGAGCATAGCTCTTGAGAGTACCCCAATTCCTCCGCATACCCACATAGCTCGGGGCCTACTTTCTGAGAACCTACAACAGCACCATATTGTTCTGGATAGGATGGAGTAATTCCCATTGCGAGGGGTATCTCTACCGGGAATCCAGAGGTTACCCATGCAAGTTTTCCCTCTTCACTAGCATGTTGTCCTTCAAGCATATATCGAAACATTACTTGTTGAAGATGAGTTTGAGCATTCAGTGCACGATATGCTTTTTCTTTCTTATCAGACATCTCAGATTCCTCCTTCAAGAGTTTCAAGAAAGCTTTGAATTCTTGTTAGAATACGTTGTTCATCAGATAATTCGGGATCCAAAGGAAGCCGAAGTGCCCTGATGCCAGCATCTTGCGTAACATGTTTCAGAGAAGGAGCTTCAAACTGGTCAGGATCACAGAAAGATTGCTCACATATGATTACACCATCTATACGAAAATTAGTGACAATCTGTTTCAAAAAATACATTCTCTCTTTGAGACCTTCTTGTGTTGGTTCAGAAGGAGCATTAAGTGTACTCCGAGCTAACTCTGAAAAAGGACTACCATCTGATTGAGTTGGTGGTGTGAATACAGTCTTGAATCCAAGTGACAGCAAATCAAGAACAAGATTATGGGGATGCGATGTAGAAATTGAATCAAAAAGAGATGATATAGTAGAAGGAGAAATCATACCGCCAACAACTAAGATACGTGGATTTGTTTCGGTGAAATCAGAGGAAAAATCTTCAAAATTCTTAGTACTAAGACAATTATGAACGCTATCGACCAAAGGAGAAGGTAAGTCTTGACCTATCTTTTCTGCTAATTTTTTGGCATCAACTGCTTTTTGATAGGTAGGAGCTCGAAGAAAATCGGTTACCATTTCAGCAATACGACCATATGGCAACACATCCGGTTGAATGAGCCGGAATGAGTAAAGAAGCTGCATTCCATTTCGCCACAAATTTACGAGGTCTATTGCCTCAGAGAATTGTTCTTTGGGCGGATCTGTACCATACAAGTCATGCAGCTGCCTGTCAAGTTGTCTAATCTCGTATGTGAAAAATTCAATAGCATCCTTATTGACAGGACCTGCAGGATAGGTTAACCGGAGCACTCGATCTTCAGGAAAACGATATTTCCAGACATCTCCAACATTTTGGAGCGAGTCACATGTATTCCCTGGAAAAACTATGCCGACTATGTCATCTAAGTCACCAGCTGCCCGCTGAGCGAATATATTTCGAGAATAGGCACAGGAAAAGGTCTGCAGGCTTGATTCAAATCCACCAACAATGCCTTGTTTAGCAGTGATAAGAGATGGAATAAGGCCATGAGCTAAAAACAATTCAATCGGAGTGTGTTGGTAGATATAACCAATTCTTTGCATATCCAAGCGATCCCGACCTTGTATGAGTTGAGTACATTCGGTAATTTGTCCATTACTCACAGATTCAACCTCTCTGAAGATATATGGCGTAACCTACAGATGCACATAATCGGTCTTATTTCTATCGAATATTAGCAGGTATTTTGCAAAATTTTCCAGTACTTATTTTATAGAAGGAAATATCAGGAAGAAATGCACATTATAGATATTCAGGTTTGAAAATGAAACCAAAAAAAGAGAGAAGTAGAGCGTGAAATAATGGAAGAGATATGGCATAAACACAAGTGGCCCGAGGATGTCGCAAAGACTATCGACTATCCCAAAAAACCCTTGTTTGAAATGTTAGATACAACCGCTACAAAAGATGGTGAACTGCCATTTACAGTATACGATGGTCAATCATGGACCTTCAATGAGGTTAAGACTGATGCAGATCGTATTGCAAATTTCCTTACAAGTAAAGGAATAGGGAAAGGAGATAAGGTTGCAGTATTCCTCCCTAATGTACCTCATTATCCATCTGTATTTTTTGGAGTATTAAAAACAGGTGCAACAGTTGTAACGTGTAATCCCTCGTATCGTTCAAACGAACTTAACTTTCAATTACAAGACTCTGGAGCAAGTGTAGTGTTTGTTTTTGACCACCCTAAAATTACTCCTACCTGTTATGAAGCGGTCAAAAACACTGATGTTAACATGGTAATAGTCTGCAGTATCAAACGATATCTACCAAAAATAAAGGCCATTATCGGAGGTTTAGCAAAGAAGATTCCAAAGAGTCCGTACTATGAGGAGGATATAACATACTTCTATGATGATATCGTGGAAAAATACGAAGCAAAAGCTCCTCAAGTGGATATTGATTCTGAAGACCTGGCTTTGATACTCTATACAGGAGGGACAACTGGCACTCCAAAAGGTGCATCCCTCAAGCACAGTAATCTCTATTCAAATGTACTTCAGATTTATGAGTGGGTGAATCTTTCACCAGAAGATATTGATGCTCCACAAAAAATCGTTTACGGAAAAGAGGTTTTTGTTGGTGCATTACCATGGTACCATAGTTATGGTCTTACTCTAACCATGTTGATGTCCACGAAATATGCATGTCAGCTGGTATGCATTCCAGACCCGAGAGCTGGCGATCCACCCCTATCTGAATTGCTAAGAGACCTTGAGAAGTACAAAGGCACGGTTCTAAACTGTGTACCCGCACTCTATGCAGGAATTGTCAACCATCCCAATGTTGACAAATATGACTTGAGTTCCATCAAGATTTGTAGTTCTGGGGCAGCTCCATTACCCCCAGAGCTAGCAAAGAGTTTTGAAGATGTGACAGGTGCCATCCTCTTCGAAGGTTATGGACTATCTGAAACCTCACCAGTAACACATATCAATCCGACTAACAAACGAAACAGAAAATTCGGTTCAATTGGTCTTCCAGTTCCAGATACAATAGCTAGGATAGTAGATATCGAAACTGGAACGAAAATATTAGGAGTGGGAGAAACAGGAGAGATTGCAATTCATGGACCACAAGTAATGGAGGGTTATTGGAACAAACCAGAGGAAACAGACAATGTAATGCGAAACATTGACGGACTTCGTTTCTTCCTTACAGGGGATATCGGTCATATGGATGAAGAAGGTTACTTCGTTATTAGTGACAGAAAGAAAGACATGGTCAATGTAGGTGGCCTGAAGGCATATCCAAGAGAGATTGAGGATATATTCTATGAACACCCCAAGATTGCAATGGCTGCAGCAATTGGTGTGCCTCGAGAAGATGATCCAAGTAATGAGTTTGTCAAAGCTTTCATTGTTCTAAAAGAGGGTGTGACTGCCACTCCAGAGGAATTCATTGAGTGGGCTAGAGATAAGATGGCAGGGTACAAGAGACCAAGAGAGGTTGAACTTGTTGATGAGTTACCCTTAAGCCAGGTCGGAAAAGTTCTACGACGTGAACTTAGAAGAATGGAATTAGAAAAGCGAAATGTATAGTACAAGCTCGGGAAATCCCCGAGCTTCCCTTTTTGTAAATGTATCATTTGCTTAAGATTAAAAAAGAAAACATATCCGACTTGAATGATACTACTGCGCGGTTTGATAGCTAACAAGTCAAATGAACACTCGAATGCTGAGATGATCAACTAGTGATTAATAGAACTGCAAATAGAATGGTCAGTAAATCTTTTGCATCCCTTGAATATGAATACTGTAAAATTGATTGGGATCATTTTACGACAAGAGAGATTGGAATATACATACATGTTCCATTCTGTCCTAGATTATGTGCATTTTGCCCATTTCATCGTGTATTGTACAACAGACAACAGAAGGATAGATATCTGAAGGCTTTACTAAAGGAAATCGATTTGAGAGGAATATATGGAGAGGTTGAATGGGTCTATATTGGGGGAGGAACACCAAACCTATTGAAGCCCGATGAAATCTGTATGATTCTAGACAAACTCAAAGAACATGTGAATATAGAAGACATCACAATAGAAGGGAAACCACGATACTTCACTAGAGAATATCTCGAACAATTATACGCTTGTGAAATAAGTAAGCTAAGTATTGGTGTTGAATCTTTGAAAGAAGAAAGTCTTGATATCGTGGAACGAGATAAAACAGGGGTCTCATTGATAGAAGAAATTGTCAATGATGCGCATGATTTAGGAATGGTAGTTAATGCTGATCTTATGGTAGGTCTCCCGAAACAATATAGCAAAGATGTTATCAGAGATGTGAAAAAATTGGCTGATTTGGAGTTGGATCAGATGTCCACATATCCATTTACAAAAGCACCAGGTGCTAAGAATAGAAGACGGACCACATCAAAACATATCTTTGAAATGATCGAGAAGGCTGCAGATGTGATTGAAGAAACAGGATATGTAAGGGAGAATGTCTGGGTGTTTTCAAGGCCAAAGCTAGCAACCAAATCTCTTACTGAAGATCCAAAAGAATACATCGGGTATGGCCCTTCAGCGTTCAGTGTTGTTGGCAATCTACAGGTAGTAAATCCCCACATTGAGAACTATATTGATGCAATCCTCCATGGTAGAACGATGGGATTCAAAATTGATTTTGATGAGGGATTTAATGCTTGGCGACGATTTGCTCATCGACTTTATGATTTGCGTATCAGTGATGACTTTATCAAAAGTATGCCAAGAAGTATAAGGTGGGTGTCAAATATGTTGAAATTAATGGGATATATAAAAGATGAAAGAGTTACACGAAAAGGTCGATATTTCATTCATGATTTGACCACAACAGTAATTGAGAAACTGCCATTTCCATTGGGCAATCCGGTATCTCGCGGAGTAGCTTGCATGAATATTTTCTTCTGAACAGCAATCTACGAGGAGTTCTTTAGGAAGAGTACAGGATATTTCTCAGTCAAATTCAGGTGATTCTAATGACAATCCGAACCAGATATCTCTCACTTATTGTACTTACAGGAATAGTTGTAGTTTCTCTATTTGTTGCAGGCGCCGGAGAGAGAGCCTTTGGCGAGATAACAGTGGAGAGAACACAGATAACAAGAGAGAATGGTCGTATAGTGCATTTTTCAGTGTATAAGTCAAGGGCACCAAATTACGGAGAACCAATGCCTGCGATTCTAACAATACATGGTATATCTGGTTCTCGTGAGGCTATGGAAGCATACAATATAGAACTAGCTAGAAGAAATTTCACTGTAGTATCAGTAGATATTGCTGGACATGGAGTATCCGTTGAGAGGTTCGGATTTTCAACATTTATGGAAGCAATTACAGATGCATATGAGGCAGTCCGCCATGTTCAGATGTCTGATCCTTTTACTAACGAAAATATCTATGGAGTTGTGGGACATTCCTTGGGAGCAGGAATGGCTTTGCTCTTTCAAGAGATGCCAATACTACCAAATGCAACAGTAATCATTGGAGGGGGAATGGGAAGTGAATTTGGTGGAATTCTATTACCACTTAACCAGACAAATCCTGCCAACCTTCTAATCGCATCTGGTGTCTATGATGAATTGGTAGACCCAGAAGTTGCATTCGATACATTGAGAATTGCAACTGGACAAGAAAATGTAGAAACGAACATTATCTATGGAAGTTTTCAGAATGGAACAGCTAGAAAACTAGTTCTCAGCAATACGAACCATCTATTTGAAATAACAGATCATCTTCTGGTAACTAATACCATTGATTGGATGGAACGTGCACTTCAAGAAAACAAGTATTCAATGAATCGATATCCCCCAGATATACATCTGTATCAGTATAGGGGATTTTCGAATTTCATAGCAATTGCGGGAATTGTTCTCTCCATCATTCCAATTATCCTAATTACATATTCGAACCTTCCAAAACAATTCAAACCAAAACAACAAGTCATACGAGAATTCCCCATCAATCGAAACGAGTCAGTCAGACTAAGTTTGTTACTGAGTATAATGGGAGGTGTTGTTTTGCTCAGCGTAGTATTCGTTGGTTTTGGACTCGATTTCAGTGGAATCTCATTGCTCCCAATTTCATTTGGTACTACAATCATCCTCTATTCAGTTATTATGTTTCTCTTGAACAAATTTGTACTGAAAAGGGAATTGGGTGATGATTTGGATCTCTATCAAGGCACAAGAGGAAACAACCTATCATATTTGAAAGAGAATTTGCCAAGAAGTATTATGCTAATTACACCAATTATTGTTTGGATAATTTCTTGGTCATTATTATCTACATATGTAGTTAAAACAAGACTGCCACTGATGTGGCCTGTTGAGGGAATCTCAGCTGTATTTCGCTCAATCTACCTATTCATATTACTATTGGCATTAGTACCACTCTTCTATAGTGAGAAGATTTGGTTCAATGTAACAATAGGGGCAAATAAAGAATGGAGAGGTTTCAAAGACTTTGGGAAAGACGTATTGGAATCGTTACTATACCGACTTGGTGGATTTGTCATTTTGCTCCTAATACTATATGGTCCATTCATGGTAGGCATCAGATTTGGTTTCATCATGTTCGTTGCGCTACTGATGCTACCATTTACTTTGATAATCGGAATATCAGCAGTAATGAATCTCTGGACGGGAAGAGTCACGAAGAACGACTTCACATCAGCAATTGTAGCTTCGTTGCTACTTGCATTGGTAATTGCAGGAACCTTTCAGTTGCTATAGGGACAGCATTTCATCTATCGGATTCAGCCTTGTGCTGTCGTCCTAACTCAATGTATAGTTCAGCGTTGCTCTTGAACGAATCACGAAGAGTTTCAGGAACTTCTTTGACAACTTTTCCAGGGATTCCAAGAACCAAAGAGTTTGATGGAATTTCCGCACGTTCAGTAACTACAGCTCCAGCACCAATCACACTACCCGACCCAACTTTTGCTCCAGATAACACAATAGAGCCAATTCCTACAACTGCATAATCACCAATCTCAGCACCATGAATGACACTGTTATGTCCTGCTGTCACATAATCACCGATTACAGAAGGATTCATGAAGTCTGTGTGTACTGTAGCATTATCCTGAATCGAAGTGCCTTTTCCAATACGAATGTAATTCATATCTGCACGTAATACTGCAAATTCCCAAACACTAGAATCTGGACCAATCTCAATATCTCCAATCAAAGATGCCCTAGGAGAAACATAAGCTTCAGAGTCGATTTTTGGTAGTTTTCCTTCAAATGGATGCAATCCCACGTTTCACACCATGTGTACTTCTAGCTTGTCAGACTATAAGCCTATTGACAACTAACCAACTAGAAAAATGTAGACACAACTCTTTGAAAGATCAAAGGAAATTCTTTAGAAACTTGATGAATCTCTTCTGTTAATTTGGGACTAGCTCCAGAGAGACCACATTGAGTTGAAACCATACAATTTCGTGCTAACAAATTTCCAGACACCCCACTTGAAATAAGACTTGACAAAGTCGTGGTCAGTCCTCTCTCTAATGTGTCCATTATTGATGTCTGAAATCCAGCATCAACATTTGGAAGAATACCTAATGCAAGTCCACCGCCAGACTCAAGAAACTTGTTGAGCTTTTCAGCCTGACCAGAATCAACTGATGCTTCATATCTAGCGCAATCAATGTGGGCTAGCTTTGGTAATGTTTCCCATAGTAGATGTTGACCATCATACTCTAATTCTCGCCAATCATCGCAGTAATGATATGCGGGTATTATTTCATTGGGATAAATCTGATTAATTGAACGAAGAATCTGTTTCACTTCAAGACCACCAGTCTTGCCCTGTTCGATCGAGTTGATTACGAAACGAACTGCAGGATCATCCTGGCTTAGGATAAGTTCTGTACAGAAAGGAGAGAGATGATTGACAAGTCCTTTTGCAACACGTTCCATCAGAGAAGTGAAAAATCGAAGCATCTGCTCAGATACCAATTGACGACCATCAGATCCACGAATACTGAAACACATCGTTGCAGGAGCAGTTTGTTGGGTCTTCAGAACATCATAGGGCCCATGTTTTGGTAGAAGGTAAAGACTATGTGCGTGAAACTCATCTGGAAGAAGAGGACCGTCATTGGACACAATGTCGTGATAGGTATACATATCAACATCAAGTATAAAATCACCATCTTCTTCAAAACCATCAATGATACTAGCAAACTGGCGAACCATGTCTTCCTCACGTAATTTTGGGACTTGATAGGTATATGGCAGTTGAAGGCTAGTCACATAGTCTAAGGGGGTATCTGGTTCTTCTGTTCCTACACTGCCAACAGCGAAAAAAGCACCAACCAAGTGTTCGGGTAATAAAGACTTCACTTCTTTCATACTCCTATTGTCCAAGACTGATTCTCTAAATTCATACTAATGTAGATGCCTATTGGATATGTTTCACAAACGAGGGGCTGGAATGTACCATTCTTCAAGAGATATCTGTGATTGTGTGTCGAGAATATCTTGATTCCCATATACCGAACGAATGAATTCGTTGTACTCTCGTACACTTGAAACACGTACAGTGGCAAATAAGCTGAATTCTTCTCCAACTCTATGAAGATCCCACACCTCATCCAGGGATACTATCTGTTGAGCAACCTGTGATACTTTTCCAGGCCTTGGACGAATCCTCAAAAAGAATTTGATAGGTAAATCAACATACGAAAAATCGATGTCAATAGAGTATCCAATGATGCATTTCTGTCGCTCTAATCGTTTCATCCCCTTTGAAATAGCAGGCTGACTTAGAGGAACTGATAGAGACTCACCAATCTCCTGCTGAGTTGGAGGATATGGCCTCTCTGGAGTGGGTGCAGTTCGACGGAGCGTATTTAATAAATCCCAGTCGTTTTGAGATATAATAGGTGTACCTACCTTTATAGGAGGTACTATTAACCCATGTGTCTTGTAAGTTGCTAAGACTTGAACGATATTGTATGTTTGTGAAAGCGACTTAGCAGTAACAGTGTCCACTACGTCAAGAAACTTCTCAAATGCATGAGCATCTCTAAAACGAAAAAGTCCAATGAGAGAATGGTCACCAGTCAACCCATCCAGCCACTCTAAGTCAGGCATGGCAATCAAGGCCTTGCTTATGTCAATCTCACGAGGATTGGTCTTTAATAACAAAAGACTACTCCGTTCTGCATACACATATGCAGGATTCAGGATTGCTAGATATGAACGAATAATACCCCATTTTACTAATTTCTTGATCGTTCTTGAAACCCAATTCCTTCCCTTTTTCTTTTCCATCTTCTTTCCAAGTGATGAAATGCTAGTACGGGAGTCGGTAAGAAGTAAAAAAAGTAAGTTCTTTTGACTATCAGTAATTTTTTGCATATAATACTAAATGAATTAATGCAAAATATTATTTACGGTGATGGAGGATTGATATAGACGCATAGCAACGATTGTTTTGTGATTACAATGGCAGATTACAAAGTCAAAGACATCGACCTTGCTGAAGAAGGAAGGATGTTAATTGAATATGCAGAGAAACACATGCCAGTCCTCATGCATCTTAGAGAGAAATATTCCCAATCAAAACCTCTCAAGGGTATGAGAATAGCTGGGTGCCTCCATGTCACTAAAGAAACAGCTGTTCTTGTAGAAACACTCCAAGCAGTTGGAGCAGAAGTGGCTTGGTCAGGTTGTAACCCATTATCTACCAACGATAAAGTTGCAGCTGGATTAGCCGCGAATGACGTTCCGGTGTTTGCATGGCATGGACTGAATACAGAAGAATATTATTGGTGTATTGAAGAAACCCTGAAGAGAGAACCAACTCTTACTCTTGATGATGGTGCGGATCTGATTTTCACATTGCACAACAAACATCAAGACCTTATCCCAAATTTGTACGGTGGCTCGGAAGAAACAACTACAGGTGTGATTCGTGTTAGAGCAATGGCAGAAGATGGTGCACTGAAGTACCCGATAATGGCAGTAAATGATGCGGACACAAAACACCTGTTTGATAACAGATATGGAACTGGACAGAGCGTCTTTGATGGGGTTCTTAGAGCATCAGCAATTCTGATTGCTGGAAAAACAGTGGTTATTGGAGGATATGGCTTCTGCGGCAGAGGTATGGCTGAACGTGCAAGAGGCCTTGGTGCAAATGTCATCGTTACAGAGGTTGATCCTGTAAGAGGTTTACAGGCAAGAATGGACGGATACAGAGTCATGAAAATGGATGAGGCAGCTTCTGAAGGTGATTTGTTTCTAACAGCAACTGGAATGAAGGATGTCATAACTGGCGAGCATATGAAAGTCATGAAAGATGGTGCATTGATGGGAAATGCAGGACACTATAATGTAGAAATTAACGAACCGCACCTGATTGAGCTAAGTACAGGTAAACGCCGTGTTCGACACGCTCTTGACGAGTACAAGATGAAAGATGGCCGACGCCTCTATCTACTAGGCGAAGGTCGACTAGTCAATCTTGCGGCTGCCGAGGGTCATCCTAGTGAGAGGCAAGCATTTGGTGCTGCTTCCTAGAAAAGTGATGGACCTCTCGTTCGCAGGACAACTCAATGCAATGATCTGGATGGCAAAACACGGTAAAGACCTGAAACCAGCTGTCTATGAGTTTCCAGAAGAATTAGACAAGCAGACTGCAATGGCAAAACTTGAAACCATGGGAATCAAAATCGACAAGTGGACTCCAGAACAAGAAGCATATGCTAAAGCCTATGCAGAAGGAACTTGATAGATGAGTTCCAAGCGGCAGAGTCTAGCCAAATCCGGTACAGGAGTGCCCTTAAGCTCTCCTGTACTCTTTTACTTTCATCATAATTTTGTAACCATCAATTCCCATAGCACGAAGATATGCATCCAAAGGAAGAATATCTCCTTCATCAGAACGGATACCAACAAGGTATTCTGCTACCACCTGTGTTACTTCACGAATCAACCGTTTCTCTTTTCCAAATAATTTTGCAAAGAATCCCCAATCAAATATTCGCATATGCTTCTTCATCGCAGATGGGTCTTGTTTAATTTTTTTCTGAACTTCCTTGACAACATAGTCAACGAGTTCCTGTCGAGAGGATTTTGTCAAAGGATATCACTGAAAGAATGTGCTTTCAAGAGAATATAAGGAATCGTTGTTCAGAAGAAGTCGAAAGATGGAAAATAAATCAATGAGAACTTATTGTCAAGCAAACTTACCGAAATGTAACTTCAAGCATTCAAGAGAAAACAGATAACAAAGGACTTTTCAGGAATGAAAATGAAATATAGTTAATGAGGTTAGAAATTTGGACGATAAAAAGATAGGTGAAATTTCACAATATTTCCACAACATCAGTGTAGCCGCAATCATGCTTAGTGACGAACTCAAAGAAGGAGACCAAATACACATCAAAGGTGCAACCACCGACTTTAAACAAAAGGTCAAGTCCATGGAGATAGAACGCGAGTCTGTTGAAAAAGGAGAAAAAGGACAGGAAATTGCAATCAAAGTCAAAGATCGTGTAAGAGAGAATGATGAAGTCTTCCTAGTCGAATAACATTACAAACTTATTCTGATTGTCAGGAGAGGGAAGGATTTCTTCCCTACTCCAGTTCTAAAACATAGCAAATAGAACACCTTGCGGGAGCACTAACAGCTGTAAGAGAAAAGCTTGGAATACAGCAGTCAAGATAGTTCGATTCCCCAATCTCTGGATAATGTTACCACCGACCATTACCAAAGCTAGAATCAACAGACCTTGAAGAGACCCAATCATTCCAGATGTTGATCCAAGAGCGTACCATAATCCGGTCAAAAAGAAGAAGGGAAGGAATCCTATCAAGGTGTTCCATATCAACAGACGAGAGCCTTCAACCTCTCGTTTCAAGGCAATCTGAAATTCAACTTGACCAACATAGAACCCAATTGTGGTAAATATTGTAAAGATAATCAACCACACAAAACGCTCATTCAGAGGGAAAATGAAGTATATACCAGACCTACCAAATATCGCAGACCAGAGTATGATAGCCGATGCAACAACAAGTGCTAGAAGGAATTTTGAATTGGTCAAAGAAGAGATATCGAATTGCATATCCAACTTGAAGTTTCCTTTAGTTCCTCCTACTTTTCCCTGCCAATAGAGAATCATGAAGAGAATTCCATAGCTGCCTATGAAACCAACATATACTATATTGAATACAGGAATACCGATAGGAATCATGAAAAAGACCATTGCAAGTAAAATGAATATGGGAATCGCACCTAGCCACAGAACTAATTTTCGCGTGAGGAACTTTCGTTCATCAACTATTTCAATTCCATACTCCCCGCGTCCGGAATCATAAGTGCTCATAAGGGGATCAGCAAATCCAAGCAGCAAGAAGATACCGATTATCCCTGTTAGCCAGAGTGCTTTTCGAACAACTGCAGTATTTGGATAACTTGGAGGAGATATGGAAAATGTGTCAGCGATAAAATTCTTTGAGATATCTATTGCCTCGGGATTGTAAACCTCATAGTTATGAAACAGCCACGGAAGAATAACTAATTCTCGTGAATAAGTAGATGTGCCACCTTCTGTGAGATTATTGAGAAGCAGTTGTGCAGATTCAGGTGGTAAGATATCATCGAATTCTCCAATTAGTAGAAGTATGTCTGTGGACGGAGTGGAACCGTTCAAAGACTGTACCCATTCAAGATTTGCATCTTGCACACCAGTAAAGAACTCAGATTGTACATTTGTTGCCAGACTCACCTGTGTTCCAAAAAGAACCAATCCTGCAACATTTGCGGTATCAATTACCGCAGATTGTAATGCCACTCTAGATCCCATACTATGCCCGAAGATAACAATTTGCGAGTCGCCTAGCCCGGATAATGTTTTGAATTGCTCTTTAGCTTCAAGGGCTTGCAATGCTAATCTATCGGTTGCTGCGTTATCAAATCCAAGTGCTCCTGGAGACCTACCATGACCCGAGAAGTCAAAAGTGAAAATATGAAGGCCCATCCGGTAGTATTCAGAAACCAGACTTTGTAATGCAGTCTGGTCACTTCCAAATCCCTCAAGTAACAATACACCTGCTTCTTCTGAACCTTCGTAGTATGAACCGACCAGTAAGTCGTGATTCTCATCATAGAATTCAATTTTTTGAGGGGGAACAATATCAGAATCTAATGCAACAAGACCGATAACAGAGGAAATTGCCAACAGTCCACCAATCATGGTAATAACAATCAAAGATTTCTTAGAAACATTCATGTCGAGTCACTTGACCATTGATGAAACTATCACTATTTGTTTATTGTCTATGAAAAAATAGTTTATAGGACGTTGTTTAAGGGAGAGAGTATGAGTGTTTCATCAAGTATGAGAGTAGCATTTGTAATCATTATACTTAGTTTTGGATTGCCGTTTGTTTTTCTATTCTTTCTCTTCGAATATTTGGGGATAGCAGAATACGTTTTTCCGACCCTCTTACCAATTATTGGTTTTACATTTCTATTGTTAATTGTCATCTTTGGACTTGTATTTGGAGCAATTAGATGGTCAACTGGAAAGATTGGTACCGTATACTCACAACAATATTCAACATATACAACACCGAAACAAAAGAGATACTACTTGGTTCCGGTCCAATGTCCACACTGTGATAGAGAGATAGAATTGGGACGTGCAGAATGGAGAGATAACAGAACGATGATTTGTTCACGTTGCTTTACAGATATACAAATCCAAAGATCATAGTTAACAAATCAAAAAAAGAAGATTGTGTATCTGGAAGAATCACAGATACACAAAAGACCAAACTAACCTACTCCAACAACTTCAAAGTCATCAAAGTCCTCTGGGCCCGAGTTGCGTTTTGCCAACATTACTACAACCGCAATGATAACAACTGCACCAACCACACCGATTCCAATAATCATAACTGTACTCATATCAAGTGCAACCGGGGGCGCATCAGAACTTGTAGTAGTAGTTTCATCTCCTCCACCAGATCCGAGAGTAATATCAATACCATAGGAAATCGTTACGGTATCGCTTTGTTCAAGAGCTGAGAAGACACAATACCAAGTTCCAGAGGTTGGTATCTCAAATGGCCCAATTGAGGCTTGATGGAAATCATCTTTAATGGCATATCCACTTGCACTGCCACCAGTAGTCCAAGAATTATAATTACTTGAATCACAGATGAAAAAGTTGATTCCATCAGTTGAAAACCAAGTTGAGAAATGACCCTCTATTTCATCTCCAGCATCCAGATTGAACGAAATATATGCCCATTCATCAGTTTCAAGAGTTTCACCATTTTCGGTATAATCCCAATTTGAGGTCGAGTAGAAGGGAGAATTATCGTCATCAATGTCAATTCCAATATCCAAGCTCACACTAGATGAACCGTCTGCATTACTGAAGACAATATGCCATGTGTCAGAGCTGGGAATAGAAAAGGAAATTCCCAACGTATGCATATCTTCATTGAGTTCATATACCGATGCGCTTCTACCAGCTTCCCACTCGCCCATGTTATAATCATCAGCTATGAAGAAGTCAACACCTTGAGTTGCAGAATGCGTTTCAAAGAATCCAGAGATATCGGTACCGACAGACAGGGACCCTGAGACATCATACCATTCCCCAGCATTTAGTGAAACATTGGTATATTCTTCAGTCCAATCAGCAGCAGCCACATTTTGCGTAGTGCTAGACGATACAAGAACAAATGCAAAAAACAAAAGTATAATTTTCTTTTTATCCACGGTGTTGTCACCTTTTGTATTCTACAGTAGAAACCTCAAGCCACAAATAGATTTTGGATATTATATTATCAATATAAAAGAGAAATCGGCTATTGTTTGTAAGGAATTCAGACACGTAAGTTGTATTAATGACAAAACACATGATTTCATGGTTGCAATGAGTGAAATTCCTCCAGTATGGCAGATGATAAAGGATGCAATTGATGCGCTCGATGGAAGAGCGACTCACGCGGAAATCCGGGAACACATCCAAACAAAATATGGTGACATTTCTGATGCTATGATTAAGACCGAGATTAACTTCTGCTCGGTTAACAGCCCAACTAGGATATACGGACCGGAAAATCAAGACCCGCGAAGTACCAGAAATCCAGATGAGCGGTACGATTTTTTATTCCGAGTTGAACGCGGGACTGTAATGAAGTATGACCCCCATATTCATGGATACTGGGAGATTGCTCAAGATACGGATGGGAGAATGGTAGTTAGACAGGACGTAATGGATGATGCTGACGTATTCCTGGAAACTAGAGATCCAGAGGAACTTAGAAGAATCGGAGACCGTCTTGAAGAAAGACGAAGATATGTAGAAGCAGAGCTCATGTACCGAATGGCAATCGACCTAGATGAGGAATATCATGCAGCATGGAACAATCTTGCCCTCGTACTGGAGAAACAAGGGAGATATGAAGAAGCAAAGGAAGCCTATGAAAAATCTATTGCAATCAATCCAGAAGACCCAGCAACTTGGAGCAATCTTGCTGACGCCTTAATCGAGATGAAGAGCTTTTCCGATGCTGAAAAGGCCTACAAAAGAGCATTGGACCTTGATAAAGAGAATCCAGTCACGTGGAACAACTATGGACTGGCTCTTGAAGAACAGGGATTCTACGAAGACGCGGAACGTGCATTCCGAACATCAGTTAGACTAAATCCAAATGATGCGGTCGCATGGGGAAATCTTGGTGATTTGTTAGAACGAGATGATAGGTTAGATGAGGCTGAAAATGCCTATAGGCGTTCTGTGGACTTAGACCCAGATCATTCGGATGCATGGTACATGTTAGGATGGATACTGGAACAGATGGAACGTTATGATGAGGCAATTGAAGCATATAGATGGTCATCAGATATTGATCCAAATGACATAGAAATTTGGAAGAAGCTTGGGGAAGTGCTGCAATACGAGAACCGCTTCTCAGAAGCGTCGGAAGCATATCGAAGAGCAATTAGGATAGATCCAAATGATCCACATTTGTGGAGGTCTTTTGGATGGGTTCAGTTGATGACAAACGAGTCGAACACAGCTGAGAAATCATTTCTCAAGGCAATCAGTTATGATTCTAAAGATGTGCTATCACGTATTGGTATCGCAGTAATTCAAACAGAGGAAGAATATTATAGTCGTACCATAAAGACTTGCGACCAAATTTTATCAATTGAACCAGAGAATCCATATGGATTGGTATTGACTGCTATCGCAAAATGGAAACAAAACCACATTGAAGAAGCTGAAACACTTCTTGAGAAATCTACAGGTATCCATCCCGATTTCTACCTTGGATGGAGACATTTGGCTCTGTTTTATCAGGAGCAGAAAAAGCATGAAGAAGCAGAAGAAGCATTCAGAATGGCTCTGGATCTTGAACCAGATTATGCAGATCTCCACTATGAGCTTGGAGTACTCTTAATGGATTTGGGGAGAAAGAGGGAGGCTCTAGAAGAATTCAAAGAAGCTGTTACTATTGATGGTAAATTCGTGCAAGCATGGGCAAGATTAGCGCTTCTAGCTGAAGAATTGGGAATTACAGATCTCATGGAATCAGCAAAGAACACCTACAATGAGGTATCTAAAAAACACAAGAGAAAACGTTCACCAGTTCTTATTCCACCGGAAATAGCGGATTATGATGAAGAAGATATGGAAGAGATAGAGTCCAGAAAACGCATTCGTAGGACACACGAGATTCAAGAACTAGTAGAAGCAGGACCCTCTCAGACGTTTACAACTGAACTTATTGAGAAATTTGTGAAATGGTTAGAAGAAAAAGGAATTGCTTCAAAACAAGAACCAGATCATGTAGATATAATATTCCAAATGAAAAATCGAACTTATGCAACAGAAGTGAAATCTCTAAGAAATGAAATTGAGGACATCAGAGACGCAGTGGGTAGGTTACTTCAATACAATCTTCTTCCAGACAGAAAACCCGCAGACGTATGGCTCATTCTAGCTGATGAAAAACCAACTGAGGCAGGTCTTGTATGGATAAGCAATTTACGTCAAAGAATGAGTGAAGAGAAGTTTCCAGTATACATTGGATGGCAAAAGGATGCAGATTTCATCTTTGATGGTATTGATTTAGGATTCTAACTTTTACGAATAGCAGCCAAGGGTATGTTTCGAACATAACTTTGGTCTGTTTTCCATCCATTTTCATCATGGTTTTCATGGTAAAAGTAGTATGTGAATGCTGAGTCAAATTGCAGTTGAAGTATTGAAACATCGTCTGCATGTTCCCAGATGAATTCAGATAATTCGGGTGCAAAAGATGGAGAGGATGTGGAAAAGAGAACAAATCCATCGTCATCCGATACGAGCTGGCATTCAAAAGGTATTATTTTTGATTTGATAAAATAATGTAGAGTGGAATTATCCAAATCACTATCAGGCCTGAAGTGCCCCAATATTGCTTGAGGATACGTCAAATCAAATACTGAGCGGTCATAGTATAATTGCTCACCAGGAGCTACTGAATCGCGTATTTTCCTTACTCTTCGAGAGATTGTGGTAGGATCTCGGTCATGATATTTGCCTAAGTCTTTCTTGGCAATCTTGGAATTGATTGTTAGTTCGCGGAGCAATAATTTGTCGAGACGATCAAGATCCAATTCATCGTTTAATCTAACTGGCTCAAGTGAGGGATTTTTGTCAAGGGTTTCTAACATTTGGTCCCACATGGTATCGAGAGCACTCTGTTTAGATCCACGTTCTGATTTCAAATCCGATTCTATTCTCCACGTATTTGATTTCTTATCCCACTGAGAGAAATCTGCAGGAGTTTTAGAAATGTAACTAGAATTCTGACACCGGAAACTTTTGAACAAGTCTTGGTCCTGAAGATCTTTGAAGAGTAGATTCATAGAGTCTTCTGTGGAGGGAGGAATGTCGAATTGAACGTATAATACAGCGCCTTGCGAGTAGGCAACTGTTCGATAATGAGTATATGGATGCTCATCACATAGCATCTTTAGCTTATTCAAACTTTCACGGTTTGGAACCTGATTGAAAAATACGTGTTTTCTAACAAGACCGAGTCTTTGTGGCAAATACACAGCCTCAATCTCTGTTTGGGTGCGGTTGCCTAGAATAGGATCTTTAATCTCTCTATCAACGCGAAGAAATCCCTTTTCTTTCATGTGCATCAATCTTGTACGCACAGTTTCAATAGAAACTGAAATATCAGAATCCTTTGTCACCGCTGATGCAATCTCATGTAATTTAGATGATGGGTCATTCTTCAATTTGAGAAAGATTTCGTAATCTTTCATGTCGAGATTATAACCCCTCCAAGCAACCATTCAATTTCACCTTTTTATCTTTGTTTTGTCGTTCTTCTGTATCAATGTGTTGTCTTTAGTATACTATCAGTGTTGGCTCTCCACCAGAAGATCCACCAGGTGGGTCAAATGTGTGACTAACCGTATCGGAATCCCAATATGGAGAGATGAGTAATGCGTCAACATGAATGGTATAATCACCACTCTCAGTCGCATAGTCATAGAATACATTTCGTAGGTAAATCGTATCCGCCCATGCAAACACGTGAACTTCATAGCAGAATGCTTTACCAGAGGGCAACTCCAAAGTAATCCAATAGTAGTACTCGTAAATCAAAGAGCTCGATAAATCGAACCGTATCAATGAGAAGACATCGTTTTCTATCCCATCTCCATCAAGACAGTCATAATACGCAGCTTCAATTGAAACTTTGATTTCTGGCTCATATAGATAGCTTGCAGGATAAGCACTTACACCAGATACTGAAGACATAACAAATAATAGTGAAAGAAGAACACCGAATAAGGCGACTCTAGGACGTATTTTCATACCAGAGCCAATCTTTTTCATCTTTGTCATGTTTCCCAGCTCTATTGTGCAGGAAATGCAATGCAGTATATATATTGTTTCCGGAAAATCCTGCGTGCAGTATTTTCAACACATTTATATATAATATTTGACATTCGTGCAACACAACTAACTGACCTGATTGGGGCCACCAAGACGGTCTAGCCCTAAGTCAACGAACGACGAACGGGCAATCGGTGATAAGAATGAAGAAACACAAAGTGGTGTTTTTTGCAGCCGTATTGGCAGCAGTGCTTGTTTTACCAAATATATCAGCAATGCCCAGTGCGACTGTTACACCAAATACGAGTTTTGTTGATGCTGTGATTATGTTTAATCCCAGTGCCAATATAGATTTGCAAAATTTTGATATCATTCGAGAGTATGATTCATTGAATGGTATAGCAGCAAGAATTCCCCTTCCGTTCTACCGGATACTTGAAAAATCATGGTTTGTTTCTGCAATCCAGATCGACCATGATGTAACAATCTTCCAAGACACACTAGATTGGGGTGTCGATGATGTTGAAGCAGAACGAGTATGGGGCGGCATTGAAAATGCAGCTGATGTTGTCAGTGGAAATGTTGATGGAACTGGTGTGAAGGTAGCTATACTCGATACTGGTATTGATTATAACCACCCCGATTTGAATGACATCTATGCCGGTGGATACGACTTTGTCCAAAATGATAACGACCCAAAGGACGAAAATGGTCATGGAACTCACTGTGCGGGTATCGTAGCTGCTGAGGATAATGGTGAAGGTGTTATTGGAGTAGCACCACATGCTTCAGTATATGCAGTACGTGTTCTTGATGCCCAAGGTTCAGGTTCTATCAGTGACATTGTTGCAGGAATTGACTGGGCAATAGATAACAATATGGATGTGATTTCGATGAGTTTGGGTGCAAGCTCTGGAGATTCCACATTGGAGTCAGCAGTCAATCGAGCGTACAATGCAGGTTTAGTAGTGGTTGCTGCTTCTGGAAATGACGGCCATAATGGTATATCATATCCCGCAGCATATTCCAATGCTATTGCCGTTGGAGCAACTGATTCAAGCCATAATCTAGCAAGCTTTAGCAACTACGGAGCTGAACAAGAAGTTGTAGCTCCTGGAGTAGACATCTACAGTACCATGCCAACCTATCGAGTGACTTTGAACTCATGGTGGTATGGAGGACTTAGCCAAGATTATTCAGAGATGGATGGTACATCAATGGCCTGTCCAATGGTTGCAGGAGTTGTTGCACTAATTCTGGATGCAGACCCAACACTCACCCCTTCGGAAGTGAGAGATATTCTACATACCACTTCTGTAGACCTTGGTTCCACAGGATGGGACAGTACATTTGGCTATGGTCTTGTTGATGCAGAGATGGCGGTAGAAGAAGCGGATAGCGGAGGAACTCCTTCTGACGAAAACCCAACAGTCACAATCGAAGATCCTACAAATGGTGAAACCGTATCAGATACCAAGAGAGTATACATCTCTGCAAGTGATGACAATGGTGTGTCAAAAGTAGAGCTGAATATTGACTCTGGAACCTGGATCGACATTACTAACAACTTTGATGGTACATACTACTATTATGACTGGGATACAACTCAGGAATCAGATGGTAGTCACAATATCAATGCCCGTGCCACGGATACTGCAAGTCAGACTGACACGGATTCGATATCTGTAACTGTAAACAATGGCGGCACCATCACAGACACCATGCATGTTGCATCAATTGCAATGAGCTATGAAGAAGTAAGATGGTGGTTCTGGGTCATAGGTTATGATGTCTATACAGAGATAACTGTTCATGATGGGAATGGAAACCCACTCGAAGGCGTAACAGTCTATCTCGAAATGACTCTCCCTGATGGCTCCACTGCTACAGGTAATGCAGATACTGGAACTGATGGTACTGTAACTTTTGTTTTAGAACAAGGCGATTCTGGAACCTACACATCTACAGTCACAGACCTCCAGAAGACAGGATACAGCTATGTATCTTCAGACAATGTAGAAACCTCGGAGTCTCTTACTATCTAAAGAGGTGTTCCAATAAGCCCGATTCATTCGGGCTTCTTTTTTTATTCAAATTGTGGTTTCTTTTTCTTCCTCAAGGCTTCTTTAACACCATCAAGTGGAAGCTGTAGTGTGTGTCGTAGTCCATCTACAGTGGATAAGTTTCTTACATTTCGGCGTGTTTCAGCAATGATTGCATCAATGACCACCTTTTCATCCACTTCCCCTTGTTCCTCGACTAACGCAAGTCTATGAACTGCATAGATTCCGATTAGCACAGAGAAAAGAAATAGGAAGTCAATACCTGAAAGATAGATAGTATTGAATACAATCTGACCAGCTGGATTATTCCAAGTGAATGTGAGGATGAGTTCATGACTTGCCAAAATGTCAGCAAGTATTCCACCAATAATGGGGGCTACAGATGCTGCGGATGATATAACTACACTTCGAGTTGCAATATATCCAGGAGCTTGTCCACGAGGTGCAAGTTTCAATCCTATATTGGCCGAAGTGAGATTAACACCAGCTGCAGATAATCCAGTTAGAAGATGAATAACAACCAGCAAAGGAATCCCCAGAGAGATATCTTGAGCTACAGTAGAAAATGCCCAAAGAAGAGTCCCTATGAGGAAGAGGGGAGCTGTTATTTGAAGAACCGATTTATTGGTAAATCGATCAGATAGAGAACCCCAAAATCGGAAGAACATAATACTAACAATCTGTGTTAGTGCAGAAAGGCCAGTTGCAATAGGCAGGTCTAGTCCTAAACGCGTTAGAAGATATACTGTGAAAAAAGGAGCCACTAAATTAGTACTAAAACTCCAAAGAATAGAGAATACCATCAGATTCCTGAAATTGATATTTCCGAAAGGATGACGAATCTGGTCAACAAAGCTCAGCCTTTTTTCGGGTTCCTCCATTTTTGGCTCAGGAATGGAACGAGTAATGAAAAGCGAAACCATTCCAAAGAGAAATGCCAAGAAGAACAAGAAACTATAACTGAAAATTGTGGGACCTAATCCCCAATTAGCCCATTCACCGACAAGAATGCCACCAAAAAAGGTAACAACTACAGAAACTATAGCATTAAGAGCCATTCTTCGAGAAAAAAACTGCCCTAGTTTGTTTAATGGTACCAAATCGCGGAGCCAAGAATTCCAGCTTGGTGAACCAATTGCGACGAAGGCCGATTGAATCGCTATACTTCCGATGAAGAAGACCAAAGCCAATTCCGAATCGTATAAAAAAGGAATAACAGCCATGAAGAGGATGGTCAGTCGACTTCCAATCGTGGTAATGGTATTGATACGCTTACGTGTTCGATATTTTTCAACAATATAGATTGAAGGGATTTGTAAAAACTGAGAAATGGATGGAGTAGCAGCTAGAAATCCAATGACCGTATTCGAGGCCCCTAATAGAAGAGCAAATGCAACTAGAAAGACTCCCTCTGTAAGAGTGATTTTTACCTGAGACGTAATGCCTTGATGAAGAACTCTTCTAAGAGTTTTATCAGATGTTTCTGATTTCTGATCACTCATTTTATCCTACTCCAAACAATCGACTGATACATTGCTCATTCCTCTATATGAACACTTCAATCGGTTAAAAAGATACGAGATTAAATTGAAAGATTAGAATAAGGAGGTAGGCTTCTAGCAAGGCTCACTATTTGGGTGTGGTAACTGCTTTGGAACATGTGTTACCATAATGTCCCTGCAAGTTGCCTACCTAGTACATATTCTAACTTGTATGCACTAAAATATTTTGACTCCGATGGATACGTAAATTTTTGACTACCACATGATAATGTTTAGATGTGGTTTCCGTACGCGATGCGTATGTCAAGGTGCAATTCAATGGGTTGGTGCAATATGGTCAGAGGCCCCTGCAAAGGGAATAAATGCGATTTCTGGGCAAGAGCTAAGCTCAAGAAAATGTCAGTTGATGATATTGTTCAGCAATTACAAGAGGGATTAACTGAATGCGACCCAAACAACGGGAAAGCATTTGATGAAGCACTAGATGAATTTTGGGCTGCTTTTGGTATCAAAGACATGGATGCCCTACAAGAAGAAGAGATAGGACTGTTCTCCAAAATCCAAAAGGCTGAAGAACAAGTCCGAACTTAGCATTAGTTCACCGGATTTGGAATCATATTTCCTGGATTGATAATCCAATTTGGATCTAAAGCACGTTTTACTTCCTGCATCTCCTGAATTCCTTTTTGACCATACATGACGGTCAGAAAATCGCGTTTTAGTTTACCTATTCCATGTTCTGCTGCTACAGTACCACCAAGTTCAACTGCACGTTTTGCAAAGATCATATAGTTATCCATGCCCTGTTTTACTTCTTCATTGTTACGAGGAATCATATTGACATGAACATGATTATCACCTATGTGACCGAAGATGACATATTCCATTCCTTGTTCCTCGAGTATATCCCGATAGTATTTCAAATATTCACGAAATGCCTTATCCGGAACTGCCATGTCAGTGCCGATTTTGTGAACCTCATGATATTTCTGTTTTCGAGATGCAATGAGACCATTTACCGTTTCAGGGACAAAATGTCGAACAGTCTTCATCTTTTCCAATTCGGAACGATCCAGCCCAGCCCAGCTTGACTCTGATGATGAGTTGTGCTTATTCAATATCATCTCAAGACCCATGATTTTTTCCTCCATTGTTTCTTCAGTATATGCAAACTCGAAGAATACAATTGCCTGAGTGTCATCTGATAAAGCGGGTATCCTGATACCAGCAGAACTAGCCTTTTCACGAATCATCTTCAAAGCATTCGGACCAAAATATTCAAGAAAGTCCATCTGAACAGGAGTGTCTTCAGCTCGAATATCATACACAAATCCTACCGCATCGTCTTCACTAGGGAAGAATGCCATGACGGTCATGATGTTTTCAGGAAGTGCAACAAGTCCTAATTCAACCATAGTAATTACACCAAGAATTCCTTCAGAACCAATAAATAGGTCAATCAAGTCCATATCGGGTTTAGCAAAGATACCAGCTGCATTCTTTGTTTCAGGCATTTGGTAAGAGGGAATTTGAATTTCAACAACCGAGCCATCTGAGTGGACAATTTCGAATTTGCCATTCTTGGCTTTGCATTTTCCACGTTCGATATCCAATATGTCACCATTAGCTAGAACTACTCGAATTCGGTACACCCAATCCCTAACAGCTCCATAGTGGAATGTACGTGCACCTGAAGCATTACAGGCAGTGATGCCTCCAATCCACGCACTCATCTCAGTAGGATCGACGGGGAATGTCATATCGACTGATTCCGCTAAAAATCGTTCAAGAGCTGCTTGATGCTCACCAGATTCTTTATCCTTCAAAGAATCCAAGTTCTTCTTGCTCACAGCATCAACCAAGTCTTCAAGCAAAACGCCGGACTCGGCTGCAATGGAATATCTATCTTCAGCCTCCGAGTAATTCATGTAAAGGAGGTCGTTCATTCTCTCAAGATTAAGAGCTATCCCACCCAAGGGAACTGCAGCTCCAGTAAGTCCAGTACGACCACCTTGAATTGTGACTGCCGTGCCGTTTTGATGAGCTTCCTTCAAAATAGAAGCAACTTGAGCTTCAGTAGAAGGGAATAGCAATTTTTCTGCTTTCCCATCAAACGAATGACTCTCATCATCCAAATATAGTGCATAGGTATCCATAATCTCAGCCTGATCTTCTATCACTTTGACTTCTGATAAGTCAGCAGATTCAGGGGAAATAGCTTCAATTCGATTTGTCATTGTCCAATACTCCAGAACGACTTTGCATACAGAGTAGGTTCTGAATATCAAAGTTACCAAATACCTAAGAAAGTCAACGGTAGTGTTATCAATAGGATAGGATGCACGATATAGTACATTGATTGAATTATACAGAATCCAGTAGAAGGAATAAAAGATGAGAATAGCAGCAGTTTCCGACATTCATGTGGCTTCAGATGGGAGCGATGAAAAGCTACTAGAGGAAATTCGGAAAAGAATAGAGGATTTGAGCCCAGACGTTTTCATTCTCGCTGGAGATGTGAGTGACAATATAGAGATTCTTTCTCATACATTATCGTCCTTGAAAGTGAATGACTGTGCTAGTCTATATGTCCCAGGCAATCATGATATTTGGTTTGAAAAAGAAAAAGGATTAAGCTCTCTAGAGAAGTATAGTGAAGTAATTGGAGCGGTCTGTAACAAGACGGGATTTGTCTTTTTGCCTGACGAACCAACCATCTTTTCAAACATCGCATTTGTAGGGAGTATTGGATGGTATGATTACTCATTTCAAAGTGACGAATTTGATATTCCCGAAGAGTGTTTTGAAAATAAAGAGTTTAAGGGAAACATATGGTATGACGTGTTCAGTGTTGATTGGGAATTTTCAGATCAAGAGGCAACAGACCTGTTTAATCAAAAGCTACAATACGACTTGTCAACATTTCCACAAGATATTGAAAAAGTCGTGTATGTATCACATCATTTACCTTTTCGAGAGATGACGCTCTACAAGCATTTTTTGCCATGGGATTTCTTCTCAGCTTTCATGGGATCAAGCTCGACAGGGAAGATTCTACTTGATGACGATAGAGTTGTTTTAGCAATCGCAGGCCATAGTCATATCAGAAAAATAACAAGAATTGGTGACATCACAGCGATGACTGTGCCTATTGGATATGGACGTCCTGAAGATAATGATTGCAAGTCATTTGTAGAATCAGCTATAGCATTCATAGAAATCGGAGAAGAAGTAGAAATTCTAAAGTTTGTAGAGGGCGATATCTGTGAAGGGCTGCCTTATCTAAGTTTCAGATAATATGCAGATTGAAATGCGAAGGATTAATGAGGAGGAACAATAACTAATTGGAACTTACAGGAAGAGTGTAGATTTGAAAAATAGATAGATATGGGGACATGAAAGAATGGATGCATTGGGAACAGCAATTCTAATAGTCTTTGTTGGAACATACTTGGTTATTTCCACAGAGAAAGTAAATCGCACCGGAATGTCACTATTAGGAATGGCAATTGCGGGTATTGTGTTGTGGATTGCTGCGATTATGGAAATCCCAGGTGGTACTGACTTTGCACACTATGCAGAACAAATAGAATGGAGCACCATACTATTTGTATTGAGTATGATGATCATTGTAGGTGTGGCAGGAGCTTCGGGTATGTTCCAATATATTGCACTAACACTGTCAAGACCTAGTGGAGGAGATCACAAACAGCTGTTCATCACATTTTTGGTATTTGTTTTTGGTATATCACTCTTTTTCGATACTGTTTCCACAATGCTGATTATGGCACCATTAACGATTGAAGTCTGTAAGGCACTTGATATCGATTTCAAACCTTTTCTCATTTGTGAGTCTATCACGTGTAATTTCGCTTCAATTCCCTCGATTGTAGGTGCAGTTCCCAACCTTGTTATTGCTCAAGCAACGAATCTGAATGCTGGATTCCTTTTCATCTGCTTTCTTCCACTATCAATCATTCTTTTTCTTGTAACACTTCCATTATTTCTCAAATGGTATAAGGACTCATTCGGAGTGACCGAAAAATACAGGGTTGAAGCAGTATTTGATATAGACCCAACAGTGATGATCAAGTCGCGACGTGATTTTTATGCTGCAGTAATAGCAATTGGAGTCTTAGTAGTTGGATTCTCACTAGGACCTACCTTCGGATTAGAACCACCATTGATTGCCTTGGGGATAGCTGCATTCATGCTTCTTTTATCGCATGAGAGAGCAAATGAGTTTTTGAGCAAAGTTGGATGGGATACTGTATTCTTTTTAGTTGGTCTCTTTGGATTAGTTGTGGCTTTAGAATTAACTGGTCTGATTCACGAGCTAGGTATTGCTATTGAAAACTTCATAGGTGATGACGCAGCGGTAGCAACAATTTTCATGGTTTGGATTCCCGCTATGTTATCAGCATTTCTAGATAATCTTCCAGTGTCAGCTGTTCTATCACCAATAGCACTTCAATTTGCATCTGTTAGTCCAATGATACCATTAGCTCTAGTTTTTGCTGTGAACATTGGAGGGTATATTTTTACTCCACTCGGCTCACCAGCAAATATGATAGCTATCGGGTATTCTGAAGCTGAGCATGATGGGATTTCTTTTGCTGAGTTTGTTAAACTAGGAACCATTGCAGGGATTATACATCTTACAATTGGTTCGCTTTGGCTACTGGGAATCGGGGTTATACTAGGAGTATAGAAGAAACAATTTAAGTGGCGCCCTGTCCCGTGCATGCCGTTGCCGCCGGGAGGACGAACAACTACGGAGACTAGACGCCATTATTAAATACACATTCTTTCTTTAATTATGTTACGTATTGTGACTTTCTATTACTAATTTGTTAAACTAATAGCCCCCAATTTTGAGTAAAGAAAAAGGTTGCCTGTGATAGACCAAGATGTTTTTCAACACGTTAAAAGTGAATGTACATACGGATTGTGTTCATCTATGCCAAAACGGACAAGATGCCCTCATTGTGACAGACTTTTCAGAAGAGACCAGATCGATGAACACATTCTGAAATGTCGATATCGCGAACGAGAGAAACGTGCTAGGAAACGAGTTGTAAGAAGAAAAAAAGTAGTAATCGATGGAAATAATTTGGCATACTATTTATCTCCTAACGGACTTCCAAGATGCTCGAATTTAGTCAAAGCTCGAAACAGCCTGATCAATGCAGGATATAGACCTGTGATTATAGTATCTGCTGCGTTGAAACACAAAATAGACAACACAGAAACACTACGAGCAATGATTAGAAATGGACAGGTAATCGAGGCAAGAAGAGGCACCAGTGACGACCTAGCCATTATCAACTATGCTCAAAAGTACAATACAGATATAGTATCTAATGATAGATTTCTTGATTGGCTTGATAGATACCCATGGCTGCCTGATCGTCTGAAGAAATACCGTATGACTCCCTCAGGTCTCATTCTCATCTGAGAAAGAACTTCAGTATTGTACTCTTCGAAAGCATTAAAATTACTAATGAAAATCATTCTTGAAAAGGCCTAGCGGTAAGGGAAGAAAATGAAGACTAAAGAATTACGACAGAAATATCTTGACTTTTTCAAAGAAAAAGACCACAAAGTCATAGGCTCAGCATCATTGATGCCTGAAAACGACCCTACAGTACTCTTCACCACCGCAGGAATGCATCCACTTGTACCGTTCTTACTAGGACAAAGACACCCGCAAGGAAAACGATTAGTAGATGTACAGAAGTGTATTCGAACTACAGATATCGATGAGGTGGGAGATACAACACATCTAACATTCTTTGAGATGCTGGGAAATTGGAGTCTTGGAGATTACTGGAAAGAAGAAGCTATAACATGGAGTTACGAGTTCCTTACCTCAAAAAAATGGTTGGGAATAGACCCTGAAAGCCTCTCTATAACAGTTTTTGAAGGTGATGATGATGCTCCACGCGATGAAGAATCGGTAGAGGTCTGGAAGAAGGTGGGAATTCCTGAAGATAGAATCTATTATCTTCCGAAGAAAGACAATTGGTGGGGGCCAGCAGGCCAGACTGGTCCATGTGGACCTTGCACAGAAATGTTCATTGAAATAAAGGGAATTCCAAAATGTAGTTCTGACTGTCAACCTGGTTGCAACTGTGGACATTTTGTGGAAATTTGGAATGATGTCTTCATGGAGTATAACAAACAAGAGGATGGTACATATATCCAACTCAAACAAAAGAATGTTGACACAGGAATGGGAGTGGAAAGAACCGCAGCTATTCTACAAGGCGTTCCAACCGTATATGATACAGATTTGTTTGTACCCCTAATAGACAAGGTCCGAGAATATATAGAAAAAGAGGATGAAACAGAACAAGACATCAGATACATCCGGATAATTGTAGACCATGTAAAATCAGCAGTAATGATCATGTCGGATGATAGAAAAATATCTCCTTCCAATGTTGAACACGGGTACATTGTTCGACGTTTGCTTAGGAAAGCAATCCTAGGTTTAGACAAACTCGGAATAGAGAAGAACATAATGAAAGAGCTCGCCGAGATTGTTATTGATATGTACAAAGGCATCTATGAGGAAGTAGAACGAAATCGTGAATTTGTGATGGATAATTTAGAGCGTGAAGAGAAAAAGTTCAGACGAACATTGAGAAAGGCACTCAGAAAATTCAATCGTATATATGATAAGAAGGGAAAAATCACTGGAGAAGATGCATTTCTACTATTCACTAGTTTTGGATTGCCGATTGAGATGACAAAAGACCTTGCAGAAGAGAGAGGATTCAGAATCGACATGAAGACGTTTCGAGAAGAATTCGAGCAACATCGAGATATTTCAAGAAGTGGAAGCGATAAGAAGTTTAAAGGAGGTCTCGCAGATCATAGTGAGATTATTACCAAGCTGCATACTGCAACTCATCTTTTGCAGGCTGCTTTGCGAAAAATATTAGGGGAAACTGTAAAGCAAAAAGGAAGCAATATCACCAAAGATCGTCTGAGATTTGATTTCACGTTTCAGAGAAAACTCACAAAAGAAGAATTAGAACAGGTTGAGCAATTAGTAAACGAGGTCATTGAAAAAGACTTGAAAGTGACTCAGGAGTTCATGTCAATCGAGGAGGCTGAGGAAAGGGGAGCACTTGCATTCTTCACCGAAACCTATGGTGATGAGGTGTCGGTCTATTCGGTTGGTGACTTCAGCAAAGAAGTCTGTGGTGGGCCACATGTTGAACACACGGGAGTATTGGAACATTTCAGAATCAAAAAACAAGAAAATATTGGTGCGGGATTGGTAAGAATTCGAGCTATTGTAGAATCAAAATCATCGTAATCAATAGAGTATCGGTGAGAGATGAATCTCTATGATAGTGTATTGTATGCCTCAAAGAAACTACTAGGTCCGTCAACAATGGTCTGGACCAATGTAGCACGCCCAAGTTCCTTATCGATGCGTTCGGCCATATGTGCTCCAGTGATATACCAGAGGCGTTTATCACGTCCACTCATGACCTCTAGAATCTCGAAGTCCTCTTCTTCAAGTTCTCTGTTCTGTGTGTTTGCGAGCTTTTCATAGATTTCAAAAAATTCACTAATTCGTTTTAAACGAGTTTTAGAGTCAAAGAGGGCCTGATAGTCCTCATGCTCCATTCCTTTTTGCTCAAGACGCAATTCTAAGGGAGCATATACTGCAAGTCCTTCAAGATGAGTTGCATACTGTATGACTGCAATCAGGTCAGATATTCGCTTCAAATCATGAATTGAAAATATAGGATTGTGTAAGGTGAATCCAACATGATGTAGTTCATGCATGGACATAAACAGGAGTTCTCGGTGATCCTGTTGGAAAAAACTATGACCGAGATTAATTAGTGCTGAATCTTCCGAAACAATTCCGATATCATAACCAAAATTGGCGTAAAGATGGAATGTGGATGAATTCATTGATGGAAGATAGTGCATTAAAGATTTGAACATGCTTTGAAATGCATCTTTTCGTGTTTCAATATAATTAACACATTCTCTAATTGCGTGAACTACCGTTTCATCATCTATATGACGATTCAAGATATCAGTCCAGAATTTCCGAATATCGCTATCAGTGTTCCCAAACCGTTTTGCATGCGAATAGGTAAGTCTTGCAGCAGGATGGGCTATAATCGATTCAATAGCCATCGAAGAGGAGAGACTCTCGATCACTAATTCAGCGAAAGAGAGGTCTATTTCGATGCTGGAACTCATAAAGATTCACAAACCTATTGATAACCGGGAATACCGTGGATAAGAATGTAATCTTTTGCCAAAGAGCCTGCTTTTATTGCTTCGTCACGGCACAAATGAACTCTGCGAGAGGTTTCTGGTAATTCGTCATGTGTGGCTTCAATTATTGCAATATCCGCATCGCGCACACCAGTTTCAAGGGATTCGCAATATCTAGTATCACCACTATATGCTACAATAGTCTGCCCAATGCGAATTCTATATCCTAATGCAGGCATGAAAATATCATCTTCAGTAACGTTCTCAAGACCATAATGCTTTACTTCAAAAGCTCTTGTCTTGAAAAAATCGGTATCGAATCCTGAGCCATCAAAGAGTTCATGAAACCACAAATCAAAAGGCAATGACTCTCTATAATTAGAACGGAAAAAAGAAACAATTTCTTCTACTTCTTTACAACCTTTTGGGATGAGAATATTTAATGGGAGAGACCTTCCCATCATCCGCATGTATCCCAACAACGTATAGAGACCGCCCATATGATCGAAATGCCCATGACTAATAGCGATGACATCAACCTCGTTAACTATCTTATCGCCATATAGATCTAGAAGATCTCTAGTAGATCCATCTCCAACATCAAGAAGCATCATCTTTCCAGTAAATTTCGAGTATAACACGACAGTGTTGCTAATTCCAGCAGCACTATATGGAATTATAACTTTTACTTCATCATTTTCCCATTCCGACTTGATAGCAGGTTCGTTCTTCGTCATGATTATCACATTGTAAGTGGAATATAACTCGTTGAATTGAAAGGAGTATCAAGAAAAGAAGAGGCATAAGGTAACAAAAACGTGTCGAATGCCACGTAATTATTACCTATGCAGAAGGGATTATTCATAACCAAGTTCTGGAATTCTTGCAAGCCAGTTCATGAAGTATCCAATTAGTACGGATATAACAAGTCCAGCTGTAGTAGTTAGAAGTACGTCAACCCAAGAAGGAGTTGCGCCGCCGAAGATTTGCATCCAGCTCCAATACGAAGAAGCCAAGGTCAATCCTGAAAATGCAACTTTCTTAAGTGGGACTTTGACAGTTTTGGTCTGAAATACACCCATATCAGTAAGAGCTGCAGCCAAAGCACCGCCCTTGTCAGGTTTTAGCTTCAATGCTTTCGAAAACTTACCCACTGGCACTTTGGATTTTGGTTTTACAACGCGAAGTGCTTTTGGTGCATATTCAGCAATATCTTCTGAGAAGTATTGCACAGCATCTTGTTTTCCAATATGGCATTTTGAGCATTCCATTGCATCGGACTTCCACTTTTTACCACACTTTGGGCAACGTTTCCCATCCCATGCAGATTTTGCTGCACTGCTAACTCTTGATACAAGTTCGTCCTTACTGATTTTATCCGCATCTTTCTTTGGCTTCCGCCGAAGTATTACTGCCTTTGGAAATATTCCAACATCAGATGCAGTGTCTGCACCTCTAATTTTTCGTGCTGCGAGTATTCCTTGCTGGAAATCATCAAGTGCCAACAGCAATGAGAAAACAGACATGACTGTAAACCCGACTGTAATCATACCAGCAACAGATGTGATGGCACCGATTCCGGTTTCACCAACATACAAAACAACACTATCCTGAATTGTCTTGTTTGTATCGGATACTGTTGATTCAGTGAAATTAGCAGTCGCATAGGTAATCAAGATGGTTCCAACTACGGTTCCACTGATGAGATTAACTCCACCCCCAGCTAGGCTACTAAGGGGAAAACTGAAGTTGAAAACATTTCCAGATGCAGAAGATGGTAGAATCTGCGACACATTTTCTTTTTGGTTGACAATCGGAATTGCCAGATATTCGACTAGGAATTCCATCGAATAAAACATAACATCTTCCAGTGGATCAATAGTAAGACTAAGAGATATGTTTTCAGACGGGCTCACTGGAATTGGATTTTCACTATTGGAGTCAGCTGCTGAAACCCCATTAGCAGTAAAGAGAAAAGCGAAGTTCTCATCACCACTCCACCCTGCAGGTGGTTGTGCAAAAATGGGAGTAATAGAAGCTGAACAAAGAACACAAGTAATTGAGAGTACAAGTAGCAAATTAACGGTCTTCCACTGCAAACAATCGGACCTCCTCAAAGAGATTGGCTAAGTAGTACATCTAATGATTTAACACTTTGGAGCTTAAGTGTCTGCATCGAGTAATTTCCGAATTTGCTGCTCAAATAACTCGTCATCTTCTTCAAGATCAAAAATCACTCGTCTATTAGGTGTGTTTTTTTCGGTTGGTGCCCAATTTATTACGACTCCAAAAAAAGAGCCACCAAACGCTGAAAGGAGTGCAATAATTAGGTCATAAGGGCCAAGTGAAACAAAAATGTAGGTCAAAATATAAGCCATAACTCCAGCAAACATAGTAAAAACAAATAGGTATATCAACCGATTCAATAGACGAAACTTCTTTTTACTTCCTATGACATATCCGATGATAATTCCAAATATAAATCCAATAATTCCAACAAATACGTTAATGGATGAAACTGTTGCCTGCATACAATTATCACCATTTATTCAACATGATGCGTTCTAATACTGTTTGAATAGTACATCAGCAACTAGAAAAAGGTTTACTCCATAACTTCAGACATATTGAAGTGAACGATATGGCTGAAGGAAATCTGATATTGGACGAGATTGTAAGAAGAAGGAGTGGAAGAGCATTCTCCTCAAGACCTATTGAAAGAGACAAAGTTCACTCGATACTTGAAGCGGGTAGATGGGCCCCATCTTGTTCAAATACCCAAGCATGGCAATATATTGTCATACAAGAACATGAAGATCTTGCAAAAGCACATGATGCGCTAAGTAGAGGAAATGCATGGGGGAAAAATGCACCATTAATGGTCGTAGTAGCAGCAGCAGAAGATGGAGGATGTCCTGCACATAATCTACCATATTTCATGATGGATGTTGGTCTAACGGTACAAAATATGCTAATACAAGCAGTGCATGTAGGTCTCATGGGACACCCTACAGCAGGATGGGATGAGCACAAACTCAAAGAAATATTGGCGATTCCAGAATCCTATCGCATTGTTACCGTGGTTTTCTTTGGATATGAAGGCAACATCGAGGATCTAGATGAAAGAACAAGAGAAAAAGAAAAGAAAAGGTCTTCACGAAGACCCTTAGAGGAAATTGTACATTGGGAAAAATGGTGATACCAGTATTGAAACGTATTAGGCCTTAACAGCCATCTGCGCACCACAATGCTCTGGAACATCTTGATGTCCGCAAGCAGGGCCCATCCAGCATACAAGCTGATCACCCTCTTGGTGCATATCTTTTCCACAATGAACGGGAACATCTACTTCTTTTCCACATTTTTCGCATACTAATTTCGCCATATCATAATCACCTCAAGAGCGAACGGTTTATAACTATAGTTAATTCTGAGAGTATATTAATCTGACTCTCTGGTAGTGGTTACTAACAATCATTCTGGCAGATATTTGTCAGCAGATTCACGATAGACCTTCTCTTCGGTCTTGTGAGCTCCTGGAGTATCCAACTCAACATCTCTATAATCAGATCTGTCCTGAGATAAGATACTACGGAATACTTCGTGTTGGATTATCATTCTCTGCACCTCATTACTACCCGTCCAAATTGTAGCAAGTCTAGCATCGCGATATAAGCGTTCTATAGGATAGACATCTGTATACCCGATACCACCCAAAATTTGCATTGCTTCGTGTACAGCCTTAAAGCCTGCTTCAGTTGCATACACCTTAGCTTGTGATACCTCTTTTCTGCACCATGCTCCCGTATCAGCTACTTTTGCGGCATGATATACAAGGCCACGAGCAGCATCAAGTTCAGTAACACAATCAGCAACTTTGAAACTAATGCCTTCGTATCTACGAATAGAATGTCCAAAGGCTTCACGCTTATCAGCATATCGAGCCGCTATTTCTATCGCTGCACGACCCATACCAATTGGCCCAGCTGCTGAAGTGAGTCTTTCTGGAACCATCATGGCATTGAATACATCCGCTCCCTCGTTCAGATTACCGATGATTCGAAACGGAGGAATCTCAATATTGGACATGACAATTCTTGCAGCACCCATCCCCCTACATCCCATTAGTTCATATTCTTCTTCGACCTCCACTCCATCATCACGTTCGACTACAAATGCCGTAAGGGATTTGTGGGGTTTTGCATCAAAATCAGTTTTTGCATAAATGAGAAAATAGTCTGCTCCAATTCCTCCGGCTACAAATCGTTTCTGGCCGTTTATGATATACGAATCACCATTTTTGATAGCAGTTGTATTTGTGCCGAAGAAATCAGATCCACCCCTAGGTTCTGTCAGTCCCTCACCACAAATCAACTCACCTTTTATAGTAGGAGCCAAGTATGTTTTCTTTTGTTCTTCAGTGCCAAATTTGTTAATACCTTCTCCAATTATACTTGGGAGAGAGTATGCACATCCGAGCGCTATACCAAGAACCCCTATCTCTTCGATCGCTAGCATTTCGGAAACCCATCCAAGACCACGTCCACCATAATCTTTTGGAAAACGGAGGCCTAGAATATTTGCCTTGCCAGCATCTCTAATGAATTCATAAGGATACTCTTTCTCTTTAGAGTCCATTTTTAGCAGTAAAGTTCGGTCTACATTATCGCGCACAAAAGTACGGATTTCATCACGTATCTGTTTCTCATCTTCAGAGAGCAATACTTCAAACATCTTTCTCATCCCACAAGACTTAGAATTATGCACCACGTAGTAAAGAATCTAGTGTCTCTGATGAGCCACTTTCTCGTTCTATATGAATTGCATTTCTTGGACAAACAACTTCACAAACAAGACAAAGAATGCAATCAGCATCTCGAACAGGGTCTACCACACGACCATGATCAGGAGAAAGCCATACTGAAAATACCTTTGTTGGGCATGCAGGAACACATTTCATACATCCATTGCAGGAGGCAAGATGTACTCCAGCCGTTTTGCCATGAATGCACTCTGAACCATCAGGGCTAACCCATACAGGATGCCCACTATGTTCGCCCGTACAGTTCCATCGTTTGCGGAATTCCTTGTCAATTGGCACATCAGGATAATGTGTTCCTGAACTTATAGTCTATTTGGGAAAATACTCAAAAGTCACCTAGACGATTTTCACCTTCTATCTGTTGGAGCGGAGTCAAATTAATGCTAGCCTCCAATGTCCCAAGATATGCTCCTTCACTGTCACGAATTGCAATGTACCGAATCAAAACTTTCCTTGGTTTATCACCAACAGGAAGGTCTATCCAGAAATCAATTTGGTCTCGTTCACCAGATTTAAGCTTCTTGAGTACTTTTTCTACCTTATCTAGACTATCGGATGGATGGCACATTCGAACATTTCGTCCAATCACACCAGGGCCTCTTTTAAATATCCGAGTGCCGTGTTTGTTCCAAAAGAGAACATCATCCTCTGCATCAATGACTGAAAATTCCACTGGAAGTACATCTAACATACTCGCCAAGAAATCAGTGTTCATTTCATCAAGTGCGTGGATAAGCGGTTTAATTGTCATAGTATAATAAAGTGAAAACCATCACTTATTGTTCTTTTCACTAATCAATCTTTTCAGATCAAGAGTATATTATTTGAGATATTGTAGATTCAATACGATTCTTCTCAAAGAAATAGCACCTTTTGCATCTATAACATATAGGAGTGTTTCATATAATAAAAACACGATACCGTTGTCCTATAGATTAGATCCTAATCCTGATAAATTATCACGAGAAGATATTCTTTCATTAGTTTCATTTTGTCCTCTTTGTGGAAATAAATGGCCAAAGAAACAATACATTTGTTCAAATGGCCACTGTGGAGTAAAGGTACGCATTGAGCCCAAAGCCCATAACTGGTTTCTATTTTATCCGAAGCATAATGGATGGGTGTATCTGGAAAGACGACTGCCAAGGATTTCGGAGGGAGAAAACAAGAGTTAGTGAGAAGACTAATTACATGGATTTTATACAATATCACAATCAATAGCATGGGATGTGCAAGGTGAAGATAAATGACTGACGTTTTCATCCGATATCAAACAACAACAGGAATAGAAAAGACAGTCAAATTCGATACGGCAGAAACCAAAATCAATTTAGACCTTCGGGATATCCAGTCAATTGACCTTTTACCACTTATTTGGTGTACAAGTTTGCAGGACTTGAGCCTTAGAAATAACCAAATTGTTCATCTTGACCTGACACCATTAGCAAAATGCAAAAGCCTCATCTGTTTAGCTCTGAATAATAACAAAATAGAATCCATTGATTTTAGCCCATTGTCAAGTTGTAAGAAGCTTGAGGAGATTTTCCTAAAAAAGAACAATCTCTCACGCATAGATATATCGCCACTCTTTCAGTGCAGTAACCTTCAGACATTTGAAATCGACGAGTCAGTTTCAATGACAGCAAATATGCTACTAAGATCAATCGGAAATTGGCCATCAGTACTAGTACAACAATATGGGAAGATACTCTGGAAAGTTCCACGAAAAAGCTGATGGTATCAAAATATTGGAAGTATAACTAAGAATGCGAATACCATCAGACCAAAAATAGCTGATATAGGTACGGTAATAATCCAAGATATAACGATAGAACGAATCTGATCTTTTTTGATTGGTGTCTGCGAAATCCATCCCACAGCTATCAATGCGGCAACGAGAACATGAGTACCACTTAGCGGCAATCCAAAATACGTCCCGACAAACATAACCATCGAAACGGAAACACTTGCAGATAATGCAGAAGAGGGGGAGAGCGTAACTACTTCTGTAGAGAGTGTTTTGATAACCTTTCGGCCAACTACTACTAACCCGAAAGCCATTCCAACTCCTCCAACTAAGAGAGGAATCACAATACCTGGAAACACAAATGGGCCAAAGAAGACAGGCTCTTGAAAATCAGGTAGAGCAGTTAAGGGAGCTACTGCATTAGCAACATCATTCCCACCTCTACTTAGTGAGGTGATAATCAAGAAGACTGCAAGACCATAAGCAGCCAGTTCTTCTTGACGCTCACGCTGTGCCAGACCTGGCGCTCTAGATTGGATTCGCCGAACTCCTTTGAATACCACTGCAGCAATGCCAAAACCAACAACGGGAGAAATGACCCATCCAGCAAGAATCTCGACAATCACATTCCAAGAAATTATCTCCATGCCCCAACCAGTCAACCCAAAAAACGGAGCGGATGCAGCCACACCAATAACTGAGCCGACTATACATTGTGTTGTGCTAATCGGAAGTCCTTTTGTTATAGAAGCAAGTAGAAGCCAAATTGCCATTGAGATAAGAACTGCAAACATCATTGTAGTCGTTAATTGTTGACCACTAATCAAATCAGACCCTACTTTCTCAGAGACCCCACCACCAAGTGATAAAGCTCCGATAATATTGATGACCGCACCTATTGCAACAGCTGTGGTTACTGAAAAAACCTTAGCCCCAACAGCGGGACTCATTGTTTCATCATTGCTTCCAATCGCAAAAGCCACAATAAAGCCAATGACCAGTAATAGAAGAAGAATGACTAAATCCACTAGAATGTCACACTCTTATCTTTTCTAGGAATATTTGGTAGCTAATGCACGAATGTAATCAGCAGTTGCTTCTGTGCGTTCCGCAACCAGTAATATTCTATGAGACATTCCATGAAACAGAAGTAGATTAGGAGCTTCGTGGTTTTGTTCAGTAAGAAGTGCTCCCAACAGATCGAATTGTATGTCCCGTGCCTCTTCTCTTACATCTTCAACTTTATGACAGAACTCAACCGATTTAGAGAAATTGGTGAAAAGGAACTTGACTGCGTCTTGAAGTAAATCAGTACAATTCCAACATTTCTCAGCAATTTTGACAATTGCTTCAGGAGGTTTAGACTTTCGACCAATCGCCATCATTCTTACAGCTTCTTCAGCAGCATCGACAATATCATCCATCATCTCGACAAGTTTGTGGCGTTCTTGGGTCTGTTGAGGGAGATAGGCATGTTTGGGAAAGATGGATTCGACTAGCTCGTCCTTCAGTTCGTCCGCATGTCTTTCTATTGTGATTATCTCTTCTTCTCGAGCTAATAGAGTTTCTAGATCTCCATCGAACCAAGCCTGTGCACTCTGGTGTAATTTGGCACTAGCAGCTTGAAGGGCTTTGCTAATTTTTAGCATTAATTCATCTGCTTGTCTTCTTAATTCCTTATCGCCGCCACGGAATATTTTGGAAAACGCCATGATAACCACAATGTAACACGATTATTGGTATCCTCACTTATAATCTTCATCCAAGCATAGTTCTATAGTTCAACTGCACCAATAGAATCCATATCACCAACGACTTCAAGTCCAGCATTTGTTCCTGTGCCTTCAAATAGCAGCTTGCGGCTGGTTTTTGTGAGCTCATAAAATCGAATACTAATCTTAGAAGTAAGACTCTCAATAATTCGTCCGGACATCGAGCCTTGGACTGGAGACCTAAGTGTTGCACCATCAGCACGTGAGGCATCAACCATAATAGCATATTTTTTATCACGTACTTGAAATCTAACGTTTTTTTCTGATACACGAATTTGAGATATCCGAGCCCCAGTGTAAGTTGTGAATCGGTATATTGTATTATCATAGAGAAGTCCAATTAGAAATCCAGGAAATTGAGAGCCAAACCAAGGAATCGTAGCAATTGATGATGAAAATGAAACTCTAGGTTCTTGAAAATGATTAGATTGCATCCAGATCCAAGAGCTAGGGAAACCTTGACCCCAGTCCTTCTCTAAATATCCACGACCATCAGTGAAATCAATCTTGCTTCCATTGATCGTCAGAACTCCTTCTATGGAATGATCGAAGCTAAGTATACCATGAAGGCATTGTAATCCAGGAACAAAACGAAATATTCCCATAGCCCCTGGAGAAAATGTTGTTACAGGCCAAGGAATAATGTTTTTGAAAATCAGGCTCCCTTCAACATGTTGGTCATCATTTCTGATTGCTAGTTTGATTCCATTTAGTGAAAATCTGCTATTCTCAACTTGGATGTCAAAAGAATGCTTAGCACTTGAGAAAGAATCTAGTGGGTAGCGATGGTAAGTAGCAGAGGCATCATTTCCAGTCAACACCTGGATAAAAGAATGTCGTGAGCCATCAAGCCCTCCAAAACTCACACCAGGAATAATGGCATACGAGTGCTTCCGGGATTTATCAACTATTTTGAAATACCATCCCTCAAAGTAACCATTCATTTCCTTTTTCCCCTGATACATCTCAGGTTTCCAATAGGTACGCAAAGCATGAAACATTTAACCACCAGTTAGTCAATAAATAAGGACTAGATGCATATCTATCATTAGGTCATGCCGAATTCTTCATAGGTAACCTCACAGAATCCTATACGAAGAGGTATTAACTTGAAAACAGGTCTGAAAGGTAAGCATGCTGTAATCACGGGTGCAGCAAGTGGAATAGGTTTTGAAACTACCAAAAGACTCCTTGCAGAGGGGGTCAATATCACAGGAACATACCATAGTTCCAAGAAAGGATTAGAAGAGTTAATCGAACATTGGCAGGATCATCTTCAAATAATCCAAGCTGACGTCAGAGATGAAGCAAGTGTACAAAATCTGTTTCGCCTAGCAAACAAAGCATTTGGAAGAGTTGATATTTCCATCGCAAATGCAGGTATTGCCAATCACGAAGGAGTAGCAATTCAAGATATGACTCTTGAGCAATGGGATAGAATAATTTCTGTAAATCTGACTGGCGTGTTTCTTACTGCAAAGTACTTCTTCAAAAACCTAGAAACATATCCTGAGGAACAAGCATCGCTTATACTTATCGGATCAACTGCTGGTATCTTTGGTGAAGCTTGGTATTGTGATTACGCATCAACAAAAGCAGGTCTCAAAGGTCTCATGCTAAGTCTGAAGAACGAGATAGTCCATCTTGCAAGAAAAGGGAGAGTGAATATTGTGAACCCAGGTTGGACTGTCACACCAATGGCAGAAGAAGCTCTAACCGAAGAAGAAAGTGTAACCCGAATCCTTCAGACCCTCCCTATGAGGAAAGTTGCATTACCAAAAGATATAGCGAACGCAATTCTGTACTTGGCTTCAGATGAATTAGCAGGTCATGTGAGTGGACAGTCCATAACAGTAGCAGGAGGTATGGAAGGTCGTCTACTATTTGTCCCGTCAGACATAGATCCATCACGCGCAAGAGGTTAGATTCTTGAGTTTTGATGAAATTGCTATAGCATATGACAATGCAATAAACTGGGAGAGCAGACTAGATAGAGAGATTCCATTCATCATCAAATCACTCAAAGATGAAGAGGCGGCAAAAATCCTAGACATAGCATGCGGATCTGGGCGTCATGCAATAGAACTTGCATCCAGAGGTGCATATGTGATTGCATTTGACAACAGCAGCTCTATGATACAACAAGCAAAGAATTTTGCAGACTCGGCAAACTCAAGTCCACGTTTTCTCATTTTGGAGATGCTTGAGATGGAAAAGGAGGTCTCTGAATCCTTCGACCTAGCTTTGTGTCTAGGAAATTCTTTAGCTCTACTAAATGATTGGAATGAAGTAGAACATGTAATTCGAACGGTTCGAAACCTGCTAAACCAAGAGGGAAAATTCATATTTCAAACTCTCAACTTCACAGAGATAATTAAAAACGATTTTCGACTCTTTCCACTGAAAAGAGGATATACACCTAGTGGAAAAGAAATTGTTTTTGGCAGATTCTTTGACCACGATACAAATAGCCAACAGACTCATCTGATTATGTCATCTTTTGTTAAAACTGGTAAAGAGTGGACAGTAACTTCCTCCAAACAAAAGATTCTAAGAATACAGAAGGAGAATATCGAAGAAATATTACTAAGAGCAGGATTCAATCAAGTAGAATTCTACTCTGATTATAACAAATCCTCTTTTGTACCTACAACTAGTCGAAGTATGATTGTACGAGCTCAATAATTGGTATTCAATCATTATTTGATTGAGTCTTGACAACAATAGCGATAATAATTGTAACCCCAACACCAACAGCTAGAATTCGAGTAGAATCAAATAATGAAGGAGGTGAAGTAGGAGTGGGACTGGTCGGAGTAGTTGTAATGGAAGATATTTCAATCAATCCAATTGTCGGATCGTATGTGAGAGTTTCATTGAAATAGGGGAAACAGAAGTAGATTTGTTCACCATTGTTTTGTGGATTCGCACCATTTACACTCGCAGTTACTCCGACTGTCTGAGAGCTGACCTCAGCAGTAGAGGGGTAAGATAGATATCCATTATCAAAGGAAACATTTCCTGCACCAGTAGCAACTGTGGGTCTATTCAACTGGCCGCTAGAATGCTGACCAATACTAATCACTATTCCAACTGCAAGACTATTGTTGGTATTATGCCAATTCCATCCAGAGAGAATTACATCAAATTTCAAAGATGCATTTTTTGAGACTTCAATGTGATTTACCAATACTATCTGAAGACTGGGTTGTTGCGGCCCGAAACTTCCCGGAGAACTGGCAAGTTCAAAGTCTAATTGAACCACCTCACCAGATTCTTCTTGAGTTACAAAGTTACTAAAAGTCCAAGTTCCAGACTGGAGTGCTATAACCGAACCAACAACTACATCACTGTCATGGGTATAACCACCATCGCTATTGGTATCGGTATATTCAAACATTCTTACGAAGAGAACATGATAATCAGTCGTGTTCTCAACTATATCATAGAATCTATAATGTGGTGATTGGGAACCCATAAGAAAAAGACCAAACGATCCATTGCGTACATCAAGTCCAGTTGCATCTAATGTATAATCAATACCAAATGGAGAAGCAGCTGCCCAAGAGAGAGAAACCAGTAAGGTCAATACCGCAATAGTACACACTGATATAGGTCTGGACATAGCTATACACAATTCAATATTGCACAAATGCATATAATAAGACTGCTTCCTGCGTTCATTAGGAGTTGAATTCACTGGATCAAGATACCATAATGGACAAGATGTTCAATGCGCTTGCTCATAAAATCAGACGGAAAATAATCGTCATGGTTGGTAATCAGGGCTCCGTCACCTATACGGATCTTACGAAACTAGGTCTTGAACCAGGCACTCTCTATCACCATCTTGATATCCTTGTAAAATCCGAAGCTGCTATTCTCATACAGGGAAAGAACAAGCAATACTCTCTTACTGATCTAGGAGAAGCAGCTCTTAGTGTTATTTCACAGGGAGAAGACCAAACATCTTGGACCATAAGAGAACATAATACTTCTGGAACAATTCCTAAAAAGATAGCAGATTATGTTGGGATGAAGCCTTTGACCATTCGGATACAAAGAGACCCTTGGAGATTTGTTATTGAGGTGATTCTCTTCCTAAGTGTATATGGGTATCTTGCATCTGAAGTGGCACTTCTGCCTTTTCTATTGTTCTTTCTTGAGGGGACTTTTATTTCAGGGATAACAATCATAGCAGCACTAGCTTCATGGATAATCACATATCTGCTTGTAGAAATTCTTTCGATGATAATCCTGAAGAAACGAGAGCCATCTCGCGGGTTATTTATGGCAATACCACTTGCATTTGTTCCTCATTTCTTGATAGAACTGTTATGGTACATTGCACCTGCAAGCGCACCATTCACAGGTTGGCCTCTCACAATTGTTCTAACAGGAATAATTTCATGGAGTACGTATATACTCACAGTGGCAGTAGCGAGAGCAAAAAAGGTGAGACTATCACGAGCAGCAATGATTACACTAATTATTACAAACCTTAACCTGTTTCTTTTGGCACTAATTACGGGATTCTAACAATCAAAGTAGTAAATAGTCAAAGTGGTACTACATCTGAAGAATGATGCGGTCGCTAAGAGAAATCGAAGTCAGTTCGGTAAATCCCGAAGTGGTATTTCCACAAACGCGGAATAGAACTATTATATATCCATTTGAGTAAACCATTCATGGTGTACAACCTTATGAAAGATAAGAAAATATTAATCGCCTTTGTAGCATTCGTGCTTCTGGCAACTGTTCCATTTGTTGCAGCTCAACAGAATGGACCAGATTATGGTCATAGTAATGGTGTGGCTTCGGTGACCACAGATAACATTGGTCTCAAAGTCACAGCTACTAATCAAGTTCCACATTTCCACTTCTGGGATGCAAATGATAGCACACCAGGAGCTGATTATCATGTCATGTTTAGCAAGTTTTTCGAAGCTAATGATACTGATGATGACGGTACATACACACCAGGAACTGATCAGCGAGTATACGACCCCTTGACACTTCCATCTCTTGGTTGGGAATTTAGCGGATTCGAAACAGAAGGCAATCCAACTGAGAAGATCCACTTCAACTTCACATCAACAGAAACATTTACACCACAAGGACCCCCAACTCTTGCGGATACTGGACCCCCAACAAGCATGGACATAACCATTAAGATTCTCGTACACATTGATTTGGCAAACGATAACGAAATGAAATTCGATATCATGCTCGATGGCTGGGATTGGACATACGACGATTCAATTCTTGTATTCCAATTTACAATTTCTGAGAGCCAACATGGAGAAGAAAATGGTACAGCAGAACCAACTAATTTCCAGGGACAGAACGGAAACTTCACGTTTGGTAACGCATACATGGAAACTGCTCAAACTGCCACTGCAGGAAATGAAACTGCTCCTCAGACAATTCAGGTCAGAGCTAGTCATGGAAGTTCAGAAGCTGGTGAAACCGGTGAATCCGTATATATTGCCTTTGAGAACTTTGGAAACGAATCGTTATACTACGATCCCACTCTAGGTATTGAATCGGACGGATTTACTGGAATCATAGACTACAATACACTCCTAATCATTGCTGGCGGTGCAACTGTTATTGTATTGATAGCAATCGTGCTCAAGATGAGAAAGTAATTTTCTTGAACAACAGATAGATAATGTTATGCACATGTCAGAGAATCGCTCTGCCTTTGCATAACATAAATTATTTTTTAAAACAAAGAAATAAGACCGGACAGAATAATCTGTCCGATCATGATGACTTCACTGCTTCTAACGAAAGAGCATAGTAAGTTGCATACCTATTATTGATTCAACTCCATGCCGTTCAACAGCTTTTTGAATTGTTTTAGGTTCAACGTGATAGAGCGTCTTCCGCATATCTTGTAAATTCGGAATCCGTTGAACCATTCCAGTTTTTAGTAAGCGCTTCAGCGCAAACGCAACCGTTCGGGCTGGAATTTTAGCAAACTCACGAATTTGTTTAGGGGACATAGGACCTTTTCGTTGAAGTAGATGCAGTATTTTGAAGGAGCTAGGTGGTAGACTCTTTGCCATATTGATTCCTCCTATTCATCTGGTCGTGATATGGATCGCATTCCAGACCAAAGGAAACCGATACCTGCAATGATAAGAATCATTGGACCCCATAGAGCAAAAAGCCAGCCAAATCCAGTAGGACCTAATATCTGCTCTAGCAAAATATCAAGGTCTAAGATACTAAGAACTATCAGAGCAATAATTGAAGACATTATTGCGAACATTGGCACCATTATCGAAGTCATGACATTGGTTTGATGGGCGGGAGACTTTGTATCATCATAATCTGGATTATTTGCTGTAACTCCAATAGCCACCATTGTCGCCCCTACAGCGATAAGATATCCAATACCAAAAAGTGTCATTGCAACCCATATGTCCAAACCGGTTACCAAAGTAATAACAATCACAGCTATCGAGGTAAGAACAAAATCAGTTAGAAAAGCGGATAGCGTCCTAGCTTTAACATAATCAGATGCTCCAGACGGAGTTCCTTGAAGAATCCATAGTTGTTTCTTACTCTCAAGAAAACCTACACCAGCATGAGGAAATGCACCAATTAATGCGAACATTATTCCAAAAATACCTATCAGTTCAAGAGGGGTTTCTGCAAGGTTGTTGTCAGTAAAGAGTGTCATAAACACAGGTAGAATTATTGCAAGTGCTAGTCCATAGAACATCTTGGACAAGTTCTGTGCCTTCCTGAAATAATCCTTCATATTGATTACTACAAGTGTTCCGAAGTGTCCCTTCAGGATGGAACGCACACCTCTAAGGAAAATATTCTCTTCACCAGTAGTACTCACGACTTCAGTCCGAACTCCTGCACTTATTGTAAAAATGCGATCAGCACTTACAATTCCAATGATAGTGATGAGGGCCAAGAAACCAATCATGAGAGTCGCACTAACCATGAAATCCAAGTACAAAACTGATCTGAACAGTTCAATCTGCGGCAAAGTTAGACCTATACCATTGTAAGAGATTGCCAACCAGCTAATTGTATCTGCACTCCAGGTGAAAGGAAGAAACAGAAATATTTCTAGTCCAAGAATATCCGATACCAAAGGAGCAGCATACATTATGAGATACATTGGAACGATTGCAATAATCCCCATAATCATTGACATTGCTTTTGCCAAGTCATTCCCACGGGAGGAATCCCCCAGACGCGATTGAATCAATGACGTGATATACTTTGATAACCACAACACACCGAATACGTTGAGAAAAATTGTGCAATATATTAGAATTGACCCAACTACCGATACCTCAAATGCCATCAAAAACGGAGATAGCAGAAGAGGCGCTAGTATCAATGCAACAAACCCATAGAGAGGAGTCCACCCAAAGAAACCACCAACAAGGATATCTCGTGTGCGAGTATTGTTGCTTAGAAAGATCTCCCAGTGTCCAATCTTTATCTCTTCAAGCGATTGTGCCAAAGGAAATAACATCAATGCCAACCAAAGAAACATAATAACTGACCGCATAAGACCTGGAAAAATACCTATGAGGAGTGATCTTAGCTCTATCAGAGGTATGATAGAGGTCAATATACCATTTATCAAAAACGGTGCCACTAAGGTGGCCCAAATGATTCCTAAAGCAAATAGACTTCCTGTGATAAGATATCTATGTTTTCTAAACTTCACTGTGAGAACATAGAAGTCTGCTTTTGCGATACTAAGCCATGTTCCAGACAATGGCTTCACCTCCACGCAAGAAGAGATTTACGGTCCATCTTTCCACCGACTATCTTCAGATAAGCTTCTTCCAAATTACCTGTATTAGTTCTGTCAATTATTTCTTGAGGTGACCCCAGAGTCACAAGTTGACCTTGATTCAAAATGCCTATAACATCGCAGACATCTTCAGCAAAATCTGTCATATGTGTGCATATGAAAAAACCAGTGTCAGTTTCTTCAGCAAGCGCTAAAATCAAATCTTTAACTAAAGCACTAGCTGAGGGATCAAGTCTTGCAGTTGGCTCATCTAGAAAGACCAATTTTGGTTCATGGAGAAGTGTCGATGCCACCAATACTTTTTGTTTCATTCCAGAAGAGTAGGACTCTAATAGGTCATCTTGACGGCCCCCAAGTCCCAAAATAGAGAGGAGACTATCTATCCGACGAGTAAGTGCAGCACCACTTCTTTTATTGAGTGCACCAATCAGTTCAAGGAACTCTCTTGCAGATAGTTTTGAGTAAAGTCCAGGAGATTCTGGAAGTATTCCAGTAGCCGCTTTGACTTGATCTCGGTCAGTAGAGATGTTAAATCCGCAAACTTCTGCAGTGCCACTTGTTTGTTTTAGTAGACCGGAAAGAATTCGAACGGTAGTAGTCTTCCCAGCACCGTTAGGTCCAAGGAAGCCAAATCTGCCACCGGTCTTCATCTCCAAATCTAGATCACGAACAGCTTGAACAGAGCCAAAGCTCTTACTCAAGCCGCGTGTGCTAATGCATATTCCATTCTGTACCATTATGTTTCACGTAATTCATATTAGTAAATCTTTACCAGATTTCTATGCAATATACTAAGAGTTTAAATATAAATCTTTACCATAAAGCATGTAAAGAATTACCATAACCCTGATATGGGATGATGAAAGAGAAAAACGAGGAATGAAAATGGGATTGCTTTCAACTCACGAGGCTATTGTTTGGTGGGAATTTCAACAAGGAAAACCCACAGGAGAAATAGCTAGTGAGTATGAAGAAGAGAAAGAGTATCCGGAGTATGTTAGACAAATACTTGAGGAAGAAGCAGGATCTACAGCTTCCTTCAAAGATGCAGCATATGTGTCCAGAGTGTTGAATAGAGCAAGGAAGAAAATCAAGAAAGCACTCGAAGATCAAGGGAGAAGTCATAGACTGGACATAGAAAGTGTACAGGATTACAAGGGTCTCCTGATGGGCTTTGATTATCAGGCTAATGCACAAGTCTACATCGTATTCACTATGCAACTGGGAAATGTTGTTTGGTACAAACACGACTCGTATGCGGGAAAATTATGTCCTGAATGTCCGAAAGAGTCCGAATGTCGAGAAACTCTTGATATTATCATTAAAGAGTACAACATCGAACTACGTCCGGATCAAGAACAGCTCCCTATGACTCAGCAATCCATTGCAGTATTTACAAAACTTGCAGCAAAAGAGAATCCTCGTTACAAAAGAAGTACATAATGGATGTGATGTGAAGTGGGTCGGGATTACGAAGCAGAAACGGGAAAAGTCATAAAACCCCCATTGGAAACAATGGCTGGAAAGACGTTCAAACCAGCGCCAGCCTTTAGGAATAAGCTCTGGTTCACAGTACTATTTGTTACCTTTATCATATGGGTAATGATAATAGCAACATTCTATTTTGCTAGCAGCTTGGTAAGTTGGTTAGGTTATAATTACTCTCTTGAGCAATTCCTTGGTCTTTGGCTTGTTCAGATTACCTACTGGTATTGGATCATTTCGCTGTTTTGGATTGTTCCTCTCTTGATATTCATACCAATCTATATTGACAGAATCGAGTACTCTGTTCGAGCTGAATCAGGAGAGAGTCTTCCAGAGATATATGTGAAGAAGGGACTCATAGATATAACCGAAAAACATGTGCCTTTCAGAGCAATAACCAATCTTACCAATAGAACTGGACCTTTTGACAGACTGTTCGGCATTGGAAATATCGAGATTGAAACTGCTGGATATTCTGGTTCTATGCAGACGGGCCCTGAAGAAAAAATCGAAGGTATTCTCTTTCATGATGAATTGCGAGACTATATGCTTCAGGAGATTCGCAAGTTTAAGGCACCCTATGCAACAACAATGGAAACAGAGGAGGATTTTGAAGAAACGGAATCAAAAGGGAGTCGCTTTGAAACATCTGAAATAATTTTGGTGCTTCAAGATATCAAAGCTGTGCTGGAGAAAATAGATAGCAAACTGGATTCTTACAATGATTTTCAATCCGATATCAGGGATATCAAAGAAGAATTACGGAGAAAGTAAGAAAATGACGGAAAGAAAAGCAAAGGTGATTAAACCACCTGTTGAGAAGATAACAAGTGGAAGGGTGTTCCACCCTGATAATAGATACAAATACAAGATGTGGATAGAAATATTCCTCGTGGCGTTTGTAATCTATATTCTACTAGTGGGATTCTGGGTTGGAATGGGCTACTTCATAGAAGTCGTAGATAATGACGTGACACCTGCACAATTCTGGGCGTATATCGCAGAATGGTGGTGGCCGGTGAATTCTGCATTTTGGTTAGTCATGATGGTTTGGATGATTCCAGCAATAATTGCGGTTCCAATCTACTTCAAATCATTCAGCTATTCGGTTATCAGCGAAAAAGGCGAAACGATGCCAGAGATTTTCACCAGGAGAGGTATCATCAATGTGACTGAGCGACATGTACCCTTCAGAACAATTACTAACATTTCCTCTAAGGCCGGAATACTTGATAGAATACTAGGAATAGGTTCTGTAGAAATTGAGACCGCAGGAGGATCAATCAGAAGTCCAGGACAACCGGGCCCTGAAGAGAAGATAGAGGGCGTCATGTACTATGAAGAAGTACGAGATTTTATCTTGAGAGAGTTGAGAAAGTTCAGAGATCCATATGTAACAGGAACTGAACTAGTGACTCCCAGAGCTGAACATCCAGTTCCGGTGCTTGAGGATACACTTGATGATGATATACTTCGAACATTGAGAGACATCCGAAATAGTACAGAGTGCCTTCCAGAAATTCTAGAATTGCTCAAAAAGTTGAGCAAAAGATAATCTTTGCATGGGGAATGCAGTGCATTCTGCATTCCCGCTAAAGGAGTGAATCAAAGAAAATGATAATAGACAATGATATCTGGACAATATTATGGGATGAAAGACGATGTCAACAAGGAGAATCATAATGAAAGCGTTGTTACTGATGGGAGTTGTATTTTTCTTTGTATTTTATCTCCTATTATACTTCAATAAGTAGGAAGTAGTTTTACAAATCACAAGTTAGTTCTTTGTTTTACTCTATTATATGGGAAAATAATGTTACCTTCATGAAAGACGACCATCTCGCCAGGATTAAACTCAATCCAGTCTTCAGCTGTTAACGCTCTAGTTACAATTACATAACCTGATTCTTGTTGGTCAGATTCGAGGTTGCCACTCTGGACATCAAGGATTCCAAAGGATTCATCCTTCCGTGTAAATTCAATAGAACCAGTTGGAACAGATTTCGGGAGGAATCTTAGTCCATTATTATGTTGTTGCTCATCTGAATAACAAAACAGAAAGGGACCATTGGTTAGCATACAGTTGAAAGTGTTGTCCGAGTCATTGATCTCTTGAAATATTTCTTGGAGCTTCTCAAAATCGGGAATCTTCCACGAAGATACATCTTCATCAGCAATTGCATCCAAAATATAACAGAATGCATGTTCGGAGTCCGTTGTGCCAATTGGGTGATATACTCCAAGCTGTAATTTTTTAAATTCGTTAAGAGTTCCATTGTGAGCAAAAGCCCATTCCTGAATACCACTTTGTGTGGTGACTTGTCGATAGAACGGATGAGTGTTGGCATAGCTTCGCACGCCTTCAGTAGACCTACGAACATGACTTACAAAAGTCGTGGAAGTTGGATATACTTCAGCAAAGTCAAATAGTTTACTTGATTTAGCTGAAATTGGCTCTTTCAGAATACGTAGAAGTAATTCGTGATAAAAAGCTAGTCCCCAACCATCAGGATTTGGCTCTCCACGCAATTGAAATATATCCAGAGATATTCGTGGGCTTACAGGCGAATCAAAAGATAAACCGAGTAGATCACACATACACTCAGTATATGTGTATACCTGATAAGGTCTACTCTCAGAAGTATCTAACAAAAATACAACCGAAGGAATTCAGATATACCACACTAATAAAAAAACGATGAGTTAACAAATACAACAATATAGACCCGTTCTCGAAAATTATGTCTATCATGGAGGTGCTGTCCAATTACATTTAACCAAGGCGGAGTGGACTTGGCAATTTTTGGTAAAAGTAGCCCATAGTAGATTGCTGCTCCTGAGATAACCTATGGGATAGTTCAAACACCACAGACTAATCAAATCTTTAACTATTGCCAAATAAATTGACTATCAAAAGAGGGATTTGCTCCAGATAGGTGTTTTCTTAACATAAGGGCTCAACAGCATTAGTATTGTTCCTATTGAGGACAGAACAATCACATCTCCAACAAACCATGCATAAAATGCAGATATTGCACCATCAAAACTAGAGATGTTGAATAAATAGAATGTGAATGCACCTGGAATAGCTGAAGCGAACGAAGCTAATAATACACCAAAAATGAGGAAGCCAATCCAATTCGTTCTTTTTTTGCCTTTCTCAAATAGTGCAACCAACGCAATCCCAGCAATTCCCGTTGTAAAAGAGGCAAATAGAAGGATGTTTCCAAAAGTTGGAATGACAATAGATAAGATCACAAGCAAAAATGTGATGATTGCAACTAATAGAAAACCGATTCTTCCTCTCGGGCTAGGTTCAAAATCAGGTTCAATAAGGAAGATATAGATTGCTAAAATGGGCATAAGTGCTTCAGATGCATCAGCGAGACCCCAAACTAGAGACCCGACGATACCTAATGGTGTCGTGAGAATGCCAAGAATCACACAAGACACATACCCCACAACTACACCCCAACCCCGCATCCAATAAGCTAACGGAACGTATATAGCAGCTGCGATGTAAAGATAACTGATTCCGGCCATGTTGGAAGGTAGAGATACGACCGCAGAGATTGCAACAACTGTTGCTACTGCAGTAAAAATCAATGCGATTATTCCACGAAGCAGAATCATATTGTCTTTCATGAAAGAGCTGGTCATTATATGTACACCTTGCAAAGATTCCTTGAAACACAGCATCTCACGATTTGTATTAAATAAATATAGGAGGAATGCATTATATTCTCCGGCGCCATGCAATCGTGATTACTACTACTGCGACTAACACAGAGCCTGCTACTACGTAAGGAAGTAGAGATACCAAGTCTGGTGTATATTCAGTAATGGTAGTTGTTGGAAGAGGGGGAGCTTGGGGATAAAATGACACCATCAACTGGAATATGTCCGTATTATCAAGCACTTCATTGGACATATCATCAAAGATTGAACCATATCCATAGATAGGAACGTTTACTGCAGTATGTCCAGAACTACTCCAAGTGACATCTATTTGGTCCACTCGGTCAGCACGTAATTGTCTTTTTTCCTCTTCAGTATTCTCGTCGCTAGGCAGAGTTGAGTCCAAAGTATTACTATTCACAATCAATCCACCAGTTTCATGATCCGCAGTAACAATCAACATTGTATCATCATGAGTAACAGTATAATGCAACGCAACTTCTACCGCTTTGTCGAATGCAATCGTATCAAGTGCATTCTGAACTTTGTTATTATCATGGCCCGCATGGTCAATTCTTCCTCCTTCAACCATAAGAAAGAAACCATCCGTATCTTGTGATAGAAGTTCAAGTGATTTGTTAGTCATCTGTGCAAGAGAAGGGATGACCGTCAATTCACGGTTTAACTCATAGTCCATATGAAAATCTGAAAATATTCCAAATAGCTTTCCTTCACTTACCATATTCATTTCGGATAGATTCTGTACGAAAGAATATCCTTTATCCTGCATTGTAGTGATATTGGCATTAGAAAAATAATGAAGTCCACCACCCAATAGTACATCTACATTTGCAGAATCTATTATTTGCTTGGTAATAGTATTGTACGAGTTCCGGTCATTTATGTGAGTCATAAATGCGGCTGGAGTCGCATGTTGGATATAACATGTGGAAATCACACCAGTGGATTTATCGAGTCGCTGAGCAAGCTCAAGAATGGTTTCCAAATTATGACCATCTGGATCCTTTGAGATAACACCATTATCCGTCTTCACACCAGTTGCAATTGCGGTTGCAGACGCTGCAGAGTCAGTAATCGATGAATCTGCACTGTGTGTCGTCACAGACGAGTTAAACGGAAGACTCTCCATAACAAGTTGGCCATCTACACCTTTCTCTACCCATCGAGCAAGTTTGACCTGTTCAAAACCCATACCATCTCCAATCATCAAAATGATATTCATACCATTTTCATGTTCTTGATTAACGGATGATACAGGAGCTGCCATTGAGATTGAAAACATCAACATTAGGACTATCGATGTTGTAACAACATGACCTTGAATACGGAGAAACCAACCTATAAGAGCCATAGATAGTATTAGAATAGTGGTTTAATATTACTGTTATCAAATAACACCAAAATCCAATATTATAATGGTATTAGTCGTGTCACGGTCGAATCAGTTCTAATTGCATTCAATCTGGCCGATAAGCGAATATAATCTTCATCACTATGTAGCTTCTCAATTGTGGACCTGTATTCTTCCTCATCTTTGTATTCAGACATATAATATGTATGAACAGGCTTGTTCTTATCACGCCAATATCCAATAATTTTTACACCATGCTTATGGTATATTTTGATAAATTCAGACCTGAGATCATCAAGTTCGCCAATATCGTCTTCTGAAACACTAGTTCTGTATAGCATTACTAAAGCCATCTTCATCATATTAACAATAGTTAATACAGTTATAGATGTTTCTGTTGAAAAGATATTAAGAGTCCGTACACCTTACGGACTCTAAGAAGTGTTAGAGGTCAGAAGGATCACATACAATATCTGCCCCTGTTTCACCTTTAACTGATTGTAAAGGCTGCATCTGAATTATACGAACTAGCTCCTCTAAGTCAGCATGATGACGTTCTTCATCTTTTCTAAGGTGTTCTAGAAGAAGCTCTCCAAGAGGATCGGTCATTTTTTCAATTGCTTTATCAAGAAGATCTATCATTCGTGATTCTTGTTTTTTGAAAGACTCAAGGTCTCGGGATAACTTTACTCGATCAATATAACGTTGAACTTTTGCACTCCATGCATCACACGGAGTATCCATAAGCATCTCGATAAGACCTTTGAGGAATTCTTTATGTTTCCACGTATCAAGCCTCATTTCCATAAAGACCAGTCGTACAGCAGTTTCGTGTACTCGCTCTTCAGCATTTTCCAAATCATTCAAGAGATTTTCTTCAACAGACACTTGATCTTGTAGAATCTCGATTAGTTCATCATTTCCTTTAGCCATAGGTACACTCTCTTAACATTCGATTACACATTCAGCACGAAATCGAAAGTTATGTTAAAATTTGTAACTTATTTATATAATGCAAGTCTTTTACGCGATTATAGTGTTCAAGGACGCACAACAATTACGATGAACGGACCTTTTATAATTCGAATAGCAATGAATGTACTTTGGTATTTTTGAAACAGCTTCAATATGTACAATCCCAATGAGACTTATCTGATGAGATATGGAAGATATTCATGATATACAAAAGATAGACAATGAAACCATATATTAAATAACGAGTGTGTGGAATGATGCGAGTTCTGCAAGTTGATGATGATGAAATGACTTTGTTCATTTCATTAAAACATCTTGAAAAGAATATCCCTGGAATCGATTTAATACAAATCAAAACTGCGAAAGAAGCTCTTGAGAAGTTGGAGAGTGCCCAGTTCGATGCAATAATATGTGATTATCAGATGCCAGGTATGGATGGACTGGAATTACTAGACATCATTCGGAAAAAAAGAGTTACAATCCCTTTCATTATCTTCACAGGCAAAGGAAGAGAAGAGGTTGCAATAAATGCATTAAATCTTGGAGCAGATTATTATGTTGAGAAAAGAGGGGATGCCAAAAGTCAGTATGCAGAACTCGCACATGTCTTGAAAAGAGTTATTGCACATCACAAGTCAAAAACAATGTTGGAGCAAGAGAGGAAAAGAACCCAAAAGTACCTTGATGTAGCTGGTGTAATTCTTTTGGCTCTTGATACAAAGGGCAATGTGACTATGATTAATCAGAAAGGTTGCGAGATATTAGAACTGACGAAAGAAGAAATTATTGGAAAGAACTGGTTTTCCGAGTTCTTGCCAAAAGGTCAACAAGATGAAATCTTCAAGATATTCAAAGATATAATGAACGGAAGAATATCTGAGCATGAGTACGAAGAAGGAGGGTTGATATCAAGAGGGGGGGTGGTGAAAACGATTGCATGGAATAATACTCTTCTTTATGATGATGAGGGAAATGTGATTGGGACGCTTTCTTCTGGCATGGATGTTACAGAAATCAAAAAGACCGAATTTCGACTCAAACGTGCATTAGCAAAAGTAGAGAATCATCGTCAATATCAAGAGTTGCTATTTGAAGCAGCTCGGTCAGTTCTAACAAACATGGTATTCGATAACGCATCAAAAGAGGTATTTGAAGTATGTAAAACACTCACTGGGGCTCGATCGGGTTTCATTGCATTGCTTTCTGAAGATGGGACAACAAATGATAATATCTTAATAGATGGAGGTGGGGAGGAATGCAAGGTTGACCCAGAATTACCAACTATTATCAGAGGTTTGCGAAAAGTCGCATACCAGGAATGCAGATCAGTTTATGATAACAGCTATATGGAAAGCAAATGGACTAAATATATGCCAGAGGGCCATGTAGCATTGTATAATGTCTTGCTAGTTCCACTGATCATCCGAGATGAGGCTGTAGGATTAATCGGTCTAGCAAATAAGCCAGAACCATTTACTGAAGACGATGTGAAAACAGTAGAGGTGTTGGCTGAAATTGCTTCAGTCTCATTGGAGACTGATAAAAATAGAGAAGCCCTAAAAGAGAGCGAGGAAAGATTTCATACCTTTTTCAGTAATGCTCCATTTCCAGCTGCAGTGTTAAACGAAGAGGGGCGGTTCCTTCTATGTAATCAAGAGTTAGAGAGGTTCTTGGGTTATTCACAAGAAGAGTTTCGCGAATTTAGCTTCATAAATATCACCCATCCAGAGGATATAGCAATAGACCAAGCTTTGTTTGAAGAAGTGCAAAAAGGTGAACGTGACTCCTACGTAATAGACAAGAGGTATATACGAAAAAATGGAGAAATAATCTGGGGGAGATTAGGTACATCAGTAGTACGTGATGGGTCAGGTGGCTTGAAATATGTATTTGGAATCATCTCTCGTACAGGAGAACGTAAACCACCGCCAGCTACAAAGAAAGAGATGGTTCAAGAGGTTAGTGAGCTAGTACACTCGGTGTCCCATGATTTGAGAGGAAGTATCAGCAATATCGCAGGTCTTGCAACCCTATTTCAAGAAGAACAAGATTCTAAGTATATTGAAAAACTGGTGCATATAACAAAGAATATGCAAGATTTGCTTAACCGATTTGTAGAACTAATTGATGCAGGACTTGTTACAGAGTCGTTAGAGCATATTAACCTCAATGAGCTAGTTGACAATCTTGCCCAAGACATAATACCAGACCATATAAATTTCAGACGAGAGAATCTACCAAATGTGATAGGAGACCCTGTTCGGGTTGAACAATTGTTCAGAAATCTATTTGTCAATGCAGTTGAACATGGTAATCCGACATCAATCAGAGTATATTCAAAAAGCCATGATGATGGATTTGCTATTTTTGTTTCCAACAATGGAGACCCAATCCCTATAGAGTATGCCAAGAAGATATTTTCTAGAGGTTTTACCACAAAGGAGCACGGTACTGGAATTGGACTGACAATCGTTCAACGAGTTGCTGAAGCTCATAACTGGCAGATAAATCTTGAGAGTGTAGATGAACCTACTTTCAGGATATTCATTCCAATGCGATAGTTCAGATTGCGAATTGGACCAAGATAGACTGATTGTAAGATTATTTCAGAAAGAGAAATGTATTTTGACATGCCATTTTGATGAGTTAAATATCTCAAATTCTATGGCTTTAATAGATTCGATTCGCCATGTGGTATCAGAAGAACACAAAACACCCAGAGCATGCCCACACAAACCACACCAAATCCCCCCACAACCGCGCCGCGTTCTGCGGCGCACCTCTTTTTCAGAGTTTCAGGAATTCGGATTCAATGTTTCATTTGCATTGAGTTCATAAAAGGTTGAAACGTCGTATTATAAAGACGGATTAGAATGCCTGATGAAAAAGTAAGAAAACAACCACACTATGGACACTATGCACTACAGTGGATGGGCTACACCGTGTTTTTCATGTACCTTGTTGCAGTGATATTATCATACCTATATCTCGTTCTAGCTGGTGTTATTGTTGCTATCTTTGGAACGTATCTCATAACTTCATATATGATCGGGCTTCGTATATTGGACCAACATAATCCCTTCCCCCCACCAAAAACACTTAAGCTCACTGGAGAGGAACATGTCTTAGATATCGGCTGTGGACTTGGAAAAATGACAGTTGGTATCGCAAAGAAACTGACCACTGGAAAGGTCACTGGACTTGACCTCTGGGTAAGTGCTGAGATTCCTGGTAACTCACCAGAGAGAGCTAAGAAAAATGCACAGCTAGAGGCCGTAGAAGATAGAGTCGAATTTGAAAGTGGCGATGTTAGATCCATGCAGTTCAACGATTCCACTTTTGACGTTGTGACTGCTCTCACTTTGATGAACAATATCAGAGGTCATGAAGACAAGATGCTTGCTCTTTCTGAGATCTTACGTGTATTAAAGCCAGATTGCCAATTCTTACTGGTTGAAGTCCCCCGAGACCGTTGGGGAATGCTTATGGTAACTCCATTGATGTACTGGAGTATGCTAAAGAAAGAGCAATGGATAGAGCTCCTTGAAGAAGTAGGATTTGTAGACATATCATACGAAAGATACAGAAAAATGACCACAATCCTAGCAAGAAAACCAGCTAGGTAGAATACCAGACTGTTATCATAGGCCTAGCTGGCGACGATTTACATTCTTCAATTGGATATACTACTAGAGATAATCAGATGGTATCTAACTCAGAGAGAAGATATTTCTTGTTTCCTTCTTTTTCAATCTGCTTAGCTGACTTCTTTGCCAGTTCGAAGTATTTCTTGAAATCGTCAGCATCCCGGTCGATTAGGGAATGTGCTCTAGCTAATGCCTCATAGGCAAATGAGAGGTCGAAGTCACCAATCCCATTCTCTTCACAGATTTCAAGGCTGCGATTTGCATGATACATAGCGGCTTTGGGTAGTTCTAGTAGCGCATAAACACGAGATATCTGCCATTCTCCACGTGCCAGATTAACTGGTCCTGTTCCTTCCTCACCGGATTCTACTATTACTCCCCAATGATAGCGTGACGCATGAGCTGAGTGAATCATATCATCATTGTCAGCTCGAGTCCTATCTGCTCCCTTGTCAATCAAGTCCCATGTACGATTAAAGAGACTCTTTGCCATCTTCTTATGCCATTCTAATTCCGATCTTTCGTCTGTCATGGAATATACTCCATTCAGTACATGACTCAATGAAGCTTATAATAACCACTATTCTGCCACCTTCACAAGTATGAGGACGAACATACTACGCCTGCCACCCATAAACGAATACAACTGTAGAACAAGATATTCACTAAGATAGGTTGCGGACGTGACGACTCAAAACAAAATAGTCAGCGAGGAACACAAGCACACAGACATATAAGATTGTAAACAAATAATGTATACGTATACTAAAGCGATTACATGTGATGCTAATGACAGTATCGTCGGTTAGACTGACAGAGGAAGAGAAGGCCTTTCTAGAGAGACTTGTTGCTGAGGGGAGATTTGAATCCATTAGTGAGGCACTAAAGGCTGGAATATACCAGTTGATGAGGGAAGAGAAACTCCAACAAGTACCGTGGCAGACTTGTGATGATGTGAGACGGTATTTTGCAGATCGGGAAAAGAAACTGAAGGGGCTTGAAGAGGAACATGAAGAAGAATAGGATATATCTGGAGGCCTCGGCACTATGGAATCTTTTCTACGGCGAACCAGGAGAAAATCTTGTAGAATATCTACTTCTTCATAATGAGTACCTCTGTCTAACGTCAATCTGGAGCCAACTTGAGATACATAGAGGAATTCAGAAACGTATCAATCAGTCAGAGATAACCTCTGAAGAGGGAACAAATCTTAGGATATACATAGATACCCATCTACAACAACTGACTACCAGACGAAGGTTGGAACAGGTTCCAGTAGTTGAGGAGCATGTAGAACTCGCCAAGTCGTTGATAGTGGAATGCAATCTCTATGCATCCGATGCATTACATGTTGCTACTGCTCTGAACAATGCATGTGAGACGATCTTTGTGGATGACTATCATATGGAGCGACTGCATGACCGAATTGCCCCACGCCTGCGTATCATGAGGACTTCAGCAGAGATTGAGGATATATGAAACAGATATCTGAACAAGTGACGTAATGTACAACCGCCCGCACCTCACGTTTTCTGGACATGCTCGCAATACCTATAATGAGTGTTTGAAGTACGATTTGTGCCTGTACTATCAGACACAAAACGAATGCGCAATATGTTCTTGGACTTCCACACAATCATTCAAAGACCGAAAATACCCAGCAAATGGTCGTAGGAAAGAAAACATGTGAATATTTTTTAGTATTCATACTAGTTAACAAGGTAAGGAAGTGGGAGATTATGAAGAGATACAAATCAACTTTTGAGAAACTTATTCGACTTCGTAGATATGGAGAGATTGAGGCCCTCTGTGACAGGCTAATCCAGAACGAGGGGTGGAATGCAATCAGGTCTCTGTTTGCTGACTTGCCGGTGATGGATCATGCCCCCAAAGGATTCACAATGATAGACAAAGAAAAGGCATACATTGCAAAAGCAATACTTCAAGATAGGGACAAATTATACCATGTGCGTGGGGGAGAATTCGTTTTGGGAATCCCCTTAGGAAAAATGCGGGATGCACTGGTCAAACTGTATAGGATAGAGTCAATCAAAGGTATAGATACACCTCTATTGGAGCTCAGTCTCGATTTGAACCCAGACAACCTTGAAGAATTACGTACTCAAATCATACCAATATGTATTGAACATTTACTCGACCAAATCAAGACCAAAAACACGTTCTTCTTGGATTTTGAAGAGATTGCATCATCACTATATGCAAGCATTATTCCAAACTTGATAGATGCTCGGAAGCAAGAAATTGAGGCGCTTGAAGGGGATAACGATATCAATGAATTGCTTCAGACATATTACGGATTTGAGGTTATAATAAGAGGGACGATACCAAGATACAATCGTGAGATCCCTAAAGGCCTGAAGCAGAAAACTGACAGTCTCTTCAGATTGATGAAGGTGAAAGGTACTATTACCAGTGAGGATCTACTCCCTCGAACCAGTCTTTTCCAGCACTGCTCTAAGTACTCAGCATTTCTACTGAATCAGATTGTTGAGATCTCCATTAGATCGAAACGAAAAAGAGCAAACTCTCTTAGAACTCTGGGATACTTGGGCGATTCACGCGCTATTCCATACATCATGCACATGTTCAATTCATATAACACCAGTTCGGAACACAAACATAAAGCTTTAATCAGAACAGTAATTGAAACTCTGGGAAACATTGGATGTGTCGAATCACTGAGAGTTCTAAGGGAGCATATCGATAAAATCCATCCGAACACACGAAAAGCTTTTGCTAAGATGGCCTTCTCAGACCCAGAGGAAGTGAAATCACTTCTTGAAACAATATACAAAATGGGAAGAAAACAGGCTAGTATCATAATTGAAGAGCTATGGAGACTAGAAGACTCCAGTGTGATTCCCATTTTAGAATGGGCACTAAAAAAACGGGATGTTAGGTCATTTTGTGCAATCCGAGCACTGAAATTATCTGGTGTACAGGGAAAACAAGTTCTGCTGGATCAGGGAGAACACATACCTGAACTAATGCTGGAAAGAAAATATCTCCGTGAGCTATCGTCTTCCAGAATAGGGTGGGACCTATTCCAATCACCAGGATTCTTTAGAGGAATGATGGAACTTCTTGAATACCCAGAAAAGGTCATAAAAGTCCCCAACGAAGTTTGGCGAAGGAGCCGACCAGAGTGGAAGGAGGAGTTCGCTAAGCCACTTGCCCAAGCAATAAGAAGAGCAGACAAGATCTTCATACAGCTAGTACTTTCTATACCAGAAGGATATTTCCAATATCAGGACCTACAAGATGCAATGAACGAATCTCGGGAAAAGCTCATCACTCATATGAAGGACGAAAGAAGTTTGAGGGGAACGCTTAGACATATTGGTTATGGGAAAGCAGTTGATATCTGTATCAGATACCCAGAGATCGCTCAAGATGAGGAGATTGCCAAACTGGTTCTTCAAACTTTTGCAAAGGAATTTGAGAGACCAATATCGGTCAGAGAAGAGAGAATCGAGAAAATCAGACAGAACAAATGGCTCAGACAAAGTCCTTACTTTGAACTGATTGTAGAAAAGACAAAGAAATGATTCAGATAGTTCCAAGTGAGATTTCTCTATTTGCGTACATCTACGTGACGTGAATCCCAAGGATATCTAAGTGCACACAGTTTATCATTCTAGTAGAGTCGATAAGAGAATAGAACTGCTTCATTTTTGCAACACAGAGAAGATCTAGAACAACAACAAGGTGGAAATATATCCGGTACAGCCTGAAAAAGACATCAATCAGATTATCCTATTTTATCAATCAACTATCTAAACAAGTTAAGTATTGCGATTCATGTCCGTTTCTATTGGGAAGAACAACTCACGTCATCCTCAATAGGTTAGAAATAGTGATGAATTGCCGTCGCCAACAGTAAGCGGACTGAGTTTACTCAATAGTCGGTTATAGTCAGTAAAACTTCATCGTGGACACATTGGGGGTGGCCGAAACTGCTTGCAATAGTTAGATCACTATACAGGATATAGCATATCCTCTACAGAGGACAAAGACTGCAAAAGAAAAATAGTCTGCGAGGATGATGAGTTGTATCTATTCAGCATCCTCTATTGTTTCATGAAGAAGAGAAATCACACCCTTAAGAGACTCAACTTCGCGTTTGAGCATAGCCGTGAATTCCCTCGAATCTTGCAAATCCTCGTAGGGAATTGTTTTAGATATTTGAAACCTACCATAAAGATCGATTCTATCCTTTCCAGAATACTTCTTTTCAATATCGGAAAGAGTGAAATCGCATTCCTCAGGAACTAGTCCATATACGGAATACCCTTCTTCAGTTTTCTTTAGGGATTCTACAAATTCTTCATAGTCCAGAACCTTCATTGAAATTTTAGGTAATGGTCCTTTTCGATGAACTCTGAAATATATTTTGAATCCATCTGGTTTCATTTTGAAAGCGAGAATTACTTTAGATTTCCATTTCTTAGATCTGAATTCTAGATTTTCGAAGGCCAGGTGTCCAGATTGTTTTTTGTCTAATTCATCAATATTCTTCACCAAAGATGCGATATAGGGTTCTAAGTTGAATAACTGACTCCTAACAGACAGATATCCCGAGATATCTTCATTTTTGATCCCACTAAAGGAATTCATTTTCATTTTCTCCAAAATACGTTTAGTTTCCTTGAATAGAAAGGTAGATACAGCTTGTTCACACGAATTCGGGATAGAATCCGACTTTGTGGATTTATCAGATTCAATGAGACTGCTCAATGCTCTGTGCAGATCTTGCCATAGCATGATATCCACCGATTCTTTAGGGACTCCCTGCTTTGCAAGGACAGAGAGAATATCCTTTTTAGATTGACTAGTCTGGTCTGCAGTGACTAGAAGTCGGATATCACGATTCTTGTATCTGGTTTTTAGATCGTCATAGTATTTTCTGAGTTGGGAACTCTTCCCAGACGCGGCGTCGTGTTCTGATTTGACTTTGCTCTCAAATCCAATGACAATTTCATCCCCGATCAGAAGACCGTCAATACGCCCATGATCAAGTGTTTCTTGGGAATGAATTATAAAATCGCAGTCCAGTCCCTTAAGTTTATCAAAGCCCAATTTGCAAAAAAGGGCCTTGCGCCTAGCAATATCAATCTTCTCAAGTACGGCCAGAAACCAGTTAGTAAGCTGGTCCTCGTTTCTTTTGTGAGGTTGATACAAGAGAGTTAGCCCCATCAATACCACCGTACAAGAAGAGTGTGAATCAGGGTTGATATAAACAAATTCAGGATGTAATTGAGGATATGGCATATCCTCTACAGAGGACAAAGACTGCAAAAGAAAAATAGTCTGCGAGGATGATGATCCACGATACACAGTAGTACACGTTCTACCCTTGGCAACTCTAGGTACTGGCGAGTTACACTTTGGAACCGCACGCCTCGGACATTAGTAGCGGTGAGCTGAACACCTCGTCGAAACTTGGTGCTTACACCCCCGCCCTATTTACCTTGTCTTCTACAAGAGTCCTCGTTTCCTAGCCACACGTTACTGTCACCAGTCCCGTGCTGCATTATGCGGCGCTAGTTAAGTGGATATCTAGTTTTGAGTCGGGCTTCACGCTTAGATGCATTCAGCGTTTATCCCTTATGGCTTAGCTACCCCACGCTGCCCGATCGGACAATGGGTACACCATAGGCCACCACGATGCGTTCCTCTCGTACCGGCATCCTGTTGCTCTCAGATATCCAACAGTCCTAATAGATAGAAACCGACCTGTCTCGCAACGGTCTAAACCCAGCTCACGTTCGATTTTAATCGGTGTGCACCCGCACCCTTCGGGCCTTATGCGACCCGAGGATATCAAGAGCCGACATCGAGGAAGCAAGCCGCGGGGTCGATAGGAACTCTTGCCCGCGACAACTCTGTTTGGGGGTACCCAGAACGAATCTCAGACAGGAGAGCCTAGTTGTAAACTTGCTAAACTTACCAGCTCTCAAGCCTGCCGATAACTGTCGATCCGCGTTGCTATAAATACGGTCTCCCTTACACTCACATCAGAAAATCTGACGGTCATGTATCTTTCTTGGAAAGAGAGGGAGGTCGCACTTCTAGACGCGGACACGACATTTACCGGGGGATACCTACCCCTGGGTTCCTCGAACTGAAGAGCGAATCTACAGTTCTGTAAGTTTTTTGTCATGTCTCGCCTGAACAATTGAGGAGCGAAACGTTCGCTAGGCCAGCGTTTCCGCCCTGTTCGCGTTATTGTGCGGCGAACAGTCAGCCAGACTATATACCCTTGATCTCTAGGAGACGTTTCCATCGCCTCTGAGTCTAGCATTGGTCAGGGCTGATCTCTTGTCAGCCCTGTGCCGCCCCAGCCCAACTGCCTACATGCAGGTGTCCCTAGGCTCGCTTGGCTTAGGTTAGCCAGCCCCAATGCCATAGTCAGTGTTACATGGTTGCATTCTCACACCCCGGAGAGTGTGATTCAACGCTCCTGACTACGCTCTGTATGACACCAGAACTGGCAGCTACATGCTGCGTAGTAAACCTCCGCAGGGACTTCTCTTCCCATTAGGACTACATACACTGTTCGGTATGGTGTAGGTTCACCGGAGCTCTCCTGGGGACAGTGGGGCTCTCATTGCTCCCTTCATGCACGTCGGCATTTAACCGACAAGGCATATGGCTACCTTAAGAGACTCATAGTTAGTCCCGGCGTTAACCCGAGCTTAGACCCCTTCCGGAGTTTTGACTGACGGGCACAGACCAGGATTCACTGACTGTACTAACGCTTTCGCGCTCGCAGTCAGCTATGTTTGTATTAAACAGTTGGAACCCCTGAGTTACTAAGACCTGGAAAGGCGTGAACCAATCCAGGCATGGCACATCCCGAAGTTACGCCACTAATTGGCCGATTTCCCTCAGGAGAGTTGACTCCGATACACCTTGGTCTTCTAAACCAGGGAACCTGTGTCAGATCTGGGTACGGACTAGGAGGATTCTTCCGAACTCGATTTTCAAGGTCACCAGAAATCGGCTGAACGAGTGTCCGACCACTCGCTATTCCACTTTTCTTCTGCTTCTCACCATTACGGTACTCGACAGAGTTATAGTGTTAAACACCGCGAAGGCGGTGCTCAGCGTATCCAGATGAGTTACAAGTTCGGCATCGCGTTGCCGCGTAACGTACCTCCTAGGTTCAGGAATATTAACCTGATTCCCTTTCGTGTTACTCGTGTTACGATAACACTTAGGATCGACTAAGCTTCGGCTGACGACGCATTGCCGAAGAACCCTTTCCCTTTCGGTGACATGGATTCTCACCATGCTTCGCTGTTACTACTGCCAGGATCATCAAATCCGGTCGGTCAACGGGACCTCACGGCCCCACTTCTACCCAACCGGATCGCTCCGCTACCGGATCACGCAATTTTACTCGCGTGCCGTATGGTCTCGGTGACCAGATTTAGCCCCGTCCATTTTCAAGGCCGAGAGCCTCGGTCTGTGAGCTGTTACGCTTTCGTTCGGGGATAGCTGCTTCTAAGCTCACCCCCAGACTGTCTTGGGCTCTCGACTCCCTTCTTCACCGCACTTATCTGGTACTTAGGGACCTTAACCATACTCTCGGTTCTCCCCATCTCGGCCTGCCGGGCTTACCCCGGGCACCCGTCTCCTGCTGTCTACGGTTCGTGCAGATTCGGAGTTTTCAGGATGGTGAAGAACTTTACGTTCCCCGAGCCAATCCGAAAGTGCTCTACACCACACGATACCTCAAGCAGGGCTTGGCTACGACCAACTTCGCGGAGAACGAGCAATCACCAGTCTAGATAAGCCTTTTACCCCTAGACCCAGTTCAACGGAACGAGTTGCACGTCAGAACCCTATCGGGCCTCCACCGAGCTTTCGCCCGGCTTCACCCTGACCAGGTCTAGATCGACTGGTTTCTCGTGTTATGGGAGTGACTACGCGCACTTTCACACGCCGCTCCTCACCCGAAGGTTGCGAGCATATCGGTTTCCCTACGGTTTCAGCTTGACGCCTTAACCTTGCCACGCCCATAAACTCCCTGGCCCGTGTTTCAAGACGGATGATGCTGACCCGATCCGCTTCGTTCCTACTATACGATCACTCGTAATTCGTTCACGAAGCCTCTCTTCTTTTCATCAGCATCCTTTGACTAGATTGCTGGTTTCAGGTGCTTTTCACCCCGCTTCCGCGGCACTTTTCAACTTTCGCTCGCGCTACATAGTTTACTATCGGTTTGGTCTAGTATTTAGGCTTCGCAGATTGTTACTGCGTAATTCACACGAGATTACCAACCCATGCTACTCTGGTACTTGATAATGCCTGTAAGTTGCACCTACGGGGGTTTCACCCTCTATGCCCCGTCGTTCCAGACGAGTTCGGCTTCGTTACATAGGCATATGACTCAAGCCCTTACACCACATCTCCCATAACTCTTCGCTATGGGATTCAGTTTGGCCTTTTCCCCTTTCGCTCGCTGTTACTAAGGGAATCACTGTTGTTTTCTTTTCCTGGGCATACTAAGATGCTTCAGTTCTGCCCGTTCCCGTTCCAGATTTGACCCTGGAACGAAGCAGGGTATTAACCCACTTCAGGAAGTCCAATTGGGGATCCTGCGGATCAACGCCTTCATGCGGCTACCCACAGATTATCGCAGCTTGTCGCGCCCTTCATCGGCTGACCAACCAAGTCATCCACCAACAACCGTTTAGCGAAACGCGGTCCTACTCATGTAACCGGCACAGTATTGCCTGTTACCAAGGAGTGTATCTACTTCATTTCTACTTCATAGTTGTGTATGTTTGTGTATCATCATCCTCTGCAGTCATAGTGGTTGGTTACCCACCATTGACCGTTCCCCAACACGAAAGACTACCTATTTCGGGTCATGATCTAGCGAAGGACCACTTCGCGTCTCAGACTAATACTTATTCAGTACCATTACCCTAGTCGGGTCATGCTGGTTATTGGAACATGTATTACGCAATACCCTAGCCAGAGGCTGTGGGTGTGCGCTCGTCGGTCGAACCGAAGTAGCAATTTAAACGTTGCTATGTGTCCTGACCGATTTGTAATAAGCCAACATCGGTTTGGCGCTAAACCAGAATAACCATGCGACGAATTTGCCAGCAATAGATGCCACGTCGCAAAAGGCCTCTCTAACCAATGCAAGCAAATGTATCCCGTAGCATTTCAAAATAAACTTTTTGCCGCGACGAAGGAAGTTCTCCCGCACTTAGGAGATATTCAGAGAAACTAATTGGCACACTATGGCGGCATCTGTTTTTACAAGTTTCTCGTTTTGAGGTATGCAGAAACACACCGTCTAACAAGACCGGCTAAGGAAAATATCCAGGACAGAAACGCCAATCCAAGAAGGAGATCAATCTCAGGTCCGAAAACCAACATAAGAAACGATACCAAGGGAACCGATAGAGCCATTGTGAGAATGCCAACGACCAAAAACAGGTGAAGAGTATGAGACGAATCACTCTTGCTCCGAGCCCATGTGACAAGGGAGCCCATACCCCTAATAGCCAGTTCTGAGCCATTAAGACGAGAGACATATGCTCTTTGAAGAACATGAACAACTGTACCTATGAGATACTGTAAAAGAGCTATGAGAAACAACAAACCAGATGTTGTGAAGGAATCAATTGACCAGGCCATATGAGCTGAGCTGGTCAAAAGCAATTTGATTCTTTCCGTTATTACAAATCAGTGTCTAATGTATCAGTTTGGATTTTTTGGAGGTCGGATATCCCTTTCACTGCAAGGTCCAATAGTTCATCTAATGCGGACCGGTTGAATGTGCCATCTTCGCCAGTTCCTTGAACTTCAACAAATTCATCATCACGCATGACGATATTCATGTCAACAGACGCAGAAGAGTCTTCAATATAACAGAGGTCTAATAGACACTCATCATCAACTACTCCAACACTGACTGCAGCAACCTGTCCAATAAGAGGCAGTTCGGAAATCATATCCAAATCAACCATTAATTGTAGAGCATCACAAAGTGCAATATAGGCACCAGTGATGGATGCGGTTCTTGTTCCGCCATCAGCTTGGATTACATCACAGTCTATCCGAATTTGGTGTTCACCAAGGTCACCAAGACTAACAGCAGCCCGAAGAGACCGGCCAATCAATCGCTGAATTTCTTGGTCGCGACCACTGATTCTATTCCTCCTGGTACGCTCATTGGTTGCGCGAGGGAGCATTCCGTATTGTGCAGTGACCCACCCCTTTCCAGTTCCATTTAGCCAACCAGGAACATCTTCTTCCACAGTTGCAGTACAGATAACTTGGGTGTCACCAGTCTTAATCAGTACAGACCCTTCAGGATGTTTAAGAAAGTCACGAGTGATATCTACTGGTCTCAATTCATCATTCAATCTACCGTCAGACCGGGCCATATTAACCACAATATGGTTGAACATATTGTCTGCTATTAACGCTATTGACGTGTAGTCACCAAATAGCTTTATTGATAAAAGAGGAAACAATACAATGAGATTGATGTAAATAACATTGGAGCGACCAAAATAATGATGGATGTTCGTGGCAGATTCAACACCGCCCTAAAAGATACAGTCGAAGAATGGAAAAAGAAGGATACTGTGAAAGGCGTATATGTTCATGGCTCATACGTGAAAGGTATAATCTCACCGAATTCAGACCTTGACCTCTGTGTAATTATGGAGGCAGATGAGGCTCCCGCACAACTACTTGCGAAGTATAAAGGTGTCATGATCGATATGACTTTCTTCACCCCTGAAGATGTACAAGATGTGGTCGAGGGAAACACCCACGATATGGTTAAGATTGCTTCAGTAGTAGGTCAGTTACGAAATGCAGAAGTGCTATACGATAAAGAGGGAAAACTCAAGAGTTGGCAGAAGGATGTTTCAACATATCAATGGCCCAAGGAATCAATCCAAACAGCAAAAACTGAGGCGATAGAAGCTTTACAAAGTGCGTCAGCCTTTGCTGCAGAAGAAGACATAATCAGTGCTGTTTACGAAATAAGAGAAGGCCTTTTTGAACTTGGACGAGCAGTGTTGATGAAGAATAATAATTTCTGTGTGATTAAACCTGCTGAAATTCTTACAGAAATTCGAATGATGGACCCAATGACTTACCAGCTGTTCCTCAGAACGTTCAAACTCAAAGGACTAGGAGAGAATGAGCTTCTAGACATGCTAGAGGATATCAAAGCATGGATCAAGAAGGCTGAAGAGTTATTTGATGCTGAATCATCTGACATTGCGGCAACAATCATCCTATCGGATGCGCAGAGATCCACGTTCAGTGCGATTAACCTAACACTAAATGGAGATTATGAGTTAGCAGTATTTGAGCTAAGACTAGCAATACGAAAACTGGGACAGGCATTGCTCGCAATATCAGGAGAAACAACTTTCAATGCACGTACATTTATCAGTGATATAAAAGAGCATGAGCCAAATTTCTATAATAACATCTTAGTGAAATATGGAGCTTACGAGTTTCATCCGAAGGGTGTGAAACGAAGTATTGGAGAAGCAGAATTCATAGCAAAAAGAATATGAGACTGAAGATTGATATGGGAGCTGTTGTTTTTCTACAAAAGTGGTGACAATGTCCGAATCCGATGTAGAAGTGATAAAACTCATGAGTGTTGCGCTAAATTACGAGAAACAACTTGTCCTTAAGACAGAGATTGAAGCATATCACAATGCCACAAATTATGTGATAGAACAAATTCTTAAAATCAGAAAGAAGAAAGCGTCCGAAATAATTGAAGCAATTGGTGATGAATTCTCTGAAAAGTTCGATTCCCGCACAGCATATTTGAAAGATGTGGTCAAGACCGCTCGTGTTACAATTGGAGAGCACAAACAGAAAGCAAGATGGAGAAGGGATTTGAAGAATAAAGTTCCCAAATTCAAACCAAATATCATGATTTTCTCAGCACCACTGATAGAGATTTCACATGAAGCAGCATTTCTCACTGTCAAGAGTGGAGAACAGAAAGCAATTCCATTCGATAAGCATAGCAGAAACAAGAACAAAGAGATACTTTCTGAGATTATAAAAGACCCAAAGAAAATGGATAGAGTACGGTTAATGTGGAATAAAGAAGGTTACTTCAATGTTGACATCCGTGTATTCAGATAGTCCAGCATTTCAATGCACCTGAGAATTCAGTTGTGTAGAACTTCTTACCTTTCGAATCCCAAGACACTCCACTTACTCCAGTAGGAAGTTTCTGGTGGATAGATTCACTGAAGTCGTTAGCCCATAATTGAATTGTTGTATCATAGCTCGAAGTGAGTAAACTTGAATCGGACGGATTGAAGCTGATTGAGCTGACTACATCAGTGTGACCATCAAGAATTATTGGTTTTCGGTCATTAACTAAATCAAGAATAACAACGGAACCGTTGTGAAGGCCTAATGCAGCTTTTGTGTGTTCTGGAGATATAGCAAGAGATCGTATTCTATTATCACTCTGAAATATATTTTCCACTAACTCATATGATGATAAATCCCACAAGTTACATTTGCCAGACCAAGACGCCGTAATTAATTTGCTATCCCCAGCATAGAAAGCAAGACCAGAGATGTCACGCCGATGAAAATGAAGATTTCTAATGCATTTGAGTTTCTTGAGAGAGAATAACTTGACCAGACCATCACGAGTTCCTGCGACAGCTTTTGAAATAGTCGAGTCTACTGCAAGAGCTTTGATATCACAACTATGACGAAGGAGATGACTCTCCTTGAACTTCTTTGACGCTAACCACATTCTTGCGGTTCCATCCCAGCTGCTCGATAAGAGGTGAGATCCATTTTCAATAAAAAGCAGTGAGGAAATCATCTTTTCATGGCCGCTCAATGCAAGACGAGGTTTGCGAGTTTTGGAGTTGATAATGATGATTTGCCCATCGAGACTGCCGACCGCAACGAGATTCTTTGTAGGACTGACCGAAACACAGGTTAATGGTACAATTTGAGAGCTAGTTGGAAGGTAGATTGTAGTGGCCTGCATACTTGTCACTCCGAATATTATCAATGCATAGTTATTCGTTTACAAGATAAAAAGTCTAACCACTTACTGTTGACGACGAATAATAAAGTAAGAAACAATAACAAGAGGTATTGCGATAAGAATAACAAGAAAATCTAAAGGGGTTTCTTGTGGAAAATCAGAAACATCGGGGAGATAATCAACAACGAAGACTTCAACCACGCGACCTACTGCTTGTAAACTGGCTGCACTACATTTATCGGGTGTATCCTCAATAGTATGCCAAGTGGATGGAAAGGGGTAATGAATTAGATCAACTGCTGGAATATCTGCATCTAGGAAAGGAATATGGTCATCTGTTATTCGTCCACCAGTTTCATTGAGGAAAATACTATCATAGCCAAACTCGTGGGCTATCGACCAAATGGTGTTTTGCAAAGAGGGGAATTGCATCGAGTTCTGCTCTTTTGGAATGCGCAGGTTTGCATCTCCAACCATATCTAATAGAACCATAGCTGCAATTGAGTCAATTCGGTCAGCAGATAGTTGGCTAACAAAATATCTTGAACCTTGAATCCAATCCCAGCCATCAATATTCCCAGAGTCTTCTGCATCAAAGAATACTAACTCGACATATGAACGAACAGCTTCAGGCAATACTTTCGCAAGTTCAAGAAGTACTGCCACGCCACTTGCACCATCATTTGCTCCAAGAACAGGCAAATTATGATTTGCAGGATTGGGATCATTATCAGCTTTAGGTCGTGTGTCATAATGGGCTCCCAAAATCATGGTAGAGTTAACTTCCGGACCCCATCTTGCGAGTATGTTGCTGCAAAGTGTTTCTTGATAAGTGAAATTCTGTAGAATAACCTCCCAGCCATTGAGTTCAAGTTTATCTACAATATAAGATCGACAGTCACTGAGATTTTCTGACCCGGGAGGACGTGGTCCAAAATCACATTGGTCGTAAATATATTGAAGCGCCTCTTCTCCATTGAAAACGGGACTATAGTCATCACCGATAACCACAGGTATGTGTGGGATACCCAGCAAGAAAATGATGAGAAGCGACGAATATTTCAAAGATACACCATCAAATTCTGTACCAACGTCCCCTAAGAATCTTTTTGATAAAATCACGTAATATAAGACCTAATCTTGCTTCTCAACAATCTTGGCAATTCCCGGGGCAATAGACGAAGTGCGGTAGCTGGAATATCACCATATCCAATCTCACCTCTAGCAACTTTAGCCATAATTTCAGCTGCTAATGGATGACCGTTAATTTTAGAAAGGAGTCTATCTACAAGTACAGAACTCTGAGGTCCAGCCCATTCCGCCATCCCAAAACTGGATCCGAACACATCATGACATAGATTATGATATTTAGAAAGATACTGTTCATCGTGGCGATTAGCACTGATAGCATCCGAAATAACTTGTGCGGCAAACACTCCAGATTGCATGGCATATGCAATCCCTTCGCCCATCATAGGATCAACAAATCCAGCAGCATCTCCAACTAATATCACACGATCCAAAACATTCTTGTGTTTTAATCCATCCGCACCCAAGAAAAACGTTCGCAACTTTTCAGGAACCAGTTCAATATTTGCTTGGTTTTCGATGTGCTTACAGAAATCATAGAATTTGGGACGGAGTGGAAGTATATCGATCCCAGGGCCCGCAATACCAATAGCTAGATGTTCTCGTTTTGGAAAAACCCATCCATAACCCAGTTTGCCCTTTAGAGGTTGAATTGATAAGATGTGAGGGTTATTGTCGGTACCTTTTGCAACACCCTCTTCACCAACATAAAAATCAGACTCCATTCCAAGACCATGACGGGTCAAATCTTTTCTTTTAGGACGCAGACCCAAAGATCTACTGATCACCGAATTAACTCCATCCGCACCAATCAAAAATAATCCTCTAATATCAGCACCATTTTCTAGTTTGACACAAGCAGAATGCTCTGACACTTGAGCACTTACAACACGGGAGTCTTCCATCAAAATAACCCCAGCATCTTCTGCTCTTCTAGCTAAAAATTCATCAAACTTATTACGAAATACAGTAATGCCAATCAACTTATCAGATACAAATTCAACAGTTGAAGAACTACTAGGAATTTGGAATTTTAAACCATAGATTTTTTGCTCTATGATCTCGGTTGGCAGGTTTCCATTTATGACTTTTAATCCACGAAACATTACTGCACCGCCGCAAGGTTTCTCGCGAGGCAATACGAACTTTTCAATAAGAATAGTATCTAGATTTCGTTTAGCACATTCATAAGCTGCAATAGACCCAGCAGGTCCAGCCCCCACAACAATGACATCATATTCAGTCAAACTACTCTCTCCAAAACTGATTAGACAGATATCGAATCGTCTATCAAAACCTTTTTACAAAGGAATAAAAATTTGACGACTCAAATATCACGACATTTTTCACAGCCAGGCCTTGGACGAAGACCCAACCGCCGCATTATTTTGCCACCAGGTAAATCAGCCGATGTATCTTGTTCAGGAGTAATTTGAACGTCCACTTCTCTTGTTCCAACTTGCTCAAATCCATATGCCATAATCAACATCTGAGAAGGGGTATTTTCTTCGTAGACCTCACAATAGACCTCTTCAACCCCAGCATCTAGAAAGTATTTTGATGCACGTTTTATCAGAGCTGTAGCAATCCCTTTTCTTCTACGAGATGGGAGAACGCCAATACCAGTAATTTCTCCATACACTGAATCCTCTTCCTTTTCAACAAAACATGCAATGAATCCAGACAGTTTGCCCCATAGTTCTGCTACAAAAATACCCTCGGTATCGAGTTTCTTTGCTTGCTCGAGATTTATGGGGCAAAATGGGTCAGGAGACGCAAGAAAACATCTGTTGTAAAGGTCTACAAAGGATTCCAAATCATCATGTACCAATTTGCGTACATGAATGTAATTAGGAATAGTCTTACTATCCCACCATTCTTCAGCCAAGTCTAATGCTACTTTCGCCTCAGCCTTCATTATGAGATAAGAACGGGTGACACCATCCAAGTCAGACTCTGACATCTATCAATCTCCATGTTCAATGAAATATCTACTAATAACAATCTGTCGATTATTCACCCAGTTCAACTATGGAGTCAATAGCATTTACCGTAGCTTGTATTTCTTTTTTAACAGCTTCAATCAGAAGGGGATGTTGTTCACCTGACTCTTCAGATGTGTCCTCTTGTTCTACCTTTGGGTCAGAATGGAGATTGCCATCAACTGCAAGAATAGAGCCAGCAAAGAGTCCTTTCGTATATGCGAACGTATAGAGCAGCGAACTCTCCATTTCGATGCATTTCACCTTTGTACGGGTCCACAGGTCTAGTTGGTCAGTATGTTTTGCAGCATAATACACATCACTTGTCCAACAAATACCTTGATGCACTCGTTCTTTGGGCAGAATCTCATTTATTTTCGAGTACAACGAGTTAAAGACCACGGGAGATGGAACTGCTGGAAATTCGATTGGAGCATAGTTCAAACTTGTTCGTTCGTCTCTTATGCATCCGATGGGAACTACGACATCTCCGGTCTTAACAGAGGGGTCAATACCACCACATGAACCAACACGTATTAGATATTTAGCTCCCAGATTTGCCAGCTCTTCAATACAAATATGAGTTGAAGGTGTTCCAATTCCAGTTCCAGATATAGTTACAGCAGTTCCTTTCGGGGTATATGCACGATACGTTACAAAACCACGATATCGAACAATTTCTTTGGCATCTTTCATCTCAGCTGCAATCTTCGGAACCCGGTCTGGGTTCCCAGTTATGAGGGTGAATTTTTCAACGTCACCTTCACCTACTCGTAGATGGGGTTGTATCCTTCTTTTCATCAGCACCACAGCAATATTGGAATGTACTATCTGCTTTTGACTCTTAGGCTCTTTCGTTTTTGGTGAAAATCACCTATGAGGAGTTTCAATTTTAGAGATAATACAGTCAAGACATAACCATTTTTCATTGATTAAGAAGGATCGACCAAAAGACGGGGAGCTTGTACTGCAGATATCACAGGAACGAAATCGGCTCTCATAATTCTCTGTCAGAAAGACAATTAGCAATGAAATCAATTTCTTCCGAGCATGTACATATTGCAAAAGCCCACATCCAATGGTAAATACCTCATGGAACCTTATTAGCACCACAAATAAGGTAAATACCAAACATACTTTTGTGCAACCTCCGACATTTTTCCTCGACTGGCAGGTTAATACCAGTTAGGACGATGTAGAAAATGAGTGTGGATTTTACATACTACTGTTATCGCTGCGGAGGCAAGAATACGCTTAATCTCCCAGCACCAAATGCACCAGCATATCATCACCAAGATTTGACTTGTAATAATTGCGGTGATGGCACAAGAGTTCTTGTAAGTCACTGCCCCAATTGTAGCAACCAATATGTCTACTGGATAGACGATTTACATATTCCAAATCTGGTACAGGGATTTGCAAAGTATATGGTACATAACATGCAGGCCATGATAGATAAAGCGGCACAACAAGGAGCAAGAATCAGCATAGACACCCCCGAAAAGTTTCCTATCAATGCAGCATGTCCTTGTGGGGCTAAATTCTCAATCGATATAGAAATTCCAGATTTAGACTGATATTCACAAGAGTGGTTCGCGAAAATGATTCAGCAACCACTTTCTTTCCTTTTTTGCATGCCTTTAAGAGAAGAATCACACACAGGACGTACAGGACACTCTTCACACCGCGAGTTTTTTCTCAGACAAACTAGCGAGACCAGGTCAATAATTCCAAAGTAGAACTGTGGTTTATGCGGTGCTCCGAATGTATTCATAAATGACCAAGCTTGTTCATTATACGCATTTTTGAATTGTAATGAAAACACCCGATTTAGAAAATGAAGAATATTCCCATCAACAAGAGGAACTGAATAATGAAAAGCAAAATTCCTCACTGCATTTGCCACATACTTTCCAACACCTGGAAGGGATACAAGGTCTTTTTCACCGGAGGGAACAAGCGAATCAAAATCGGACTGGATGATTTTTGCAGTTGTGACAAGATGTTTTGAGCGAGTGTTTTGTAGCCCAAGAGAAGAGATAGTTGTGGACACTATTTCAACATTGGCAGATGCCAATTGATCAACAGTTCCATATTCTACAATAAAATCGGAATATAATCTTGCGACTGCTTGAGCAGTGGTACGACGTAGCATCATCTCTGCAATAAGAATATGAAAAGCATTGTCGGTAGAACGCCATGGAAATGACCGTCCGAATGAGGAGAACCAAGATAGTATTAGTGAGCGAGTGCGGTTCATTCGCTCATTTGAAACAGGGAATCTTGTCAGCTGGAATCACCTCGATAACTTGAATTTCAGCGGAGAGAATCGATTATTTCAACAACCTCATTTATCGAACTAACTACAGTCACGCCCTCCATCTTACGCAACTTCTCTACATTTTCCAAATCTATTGCTCTTGTTCGAATTTTCACTTCTTGTTCGTCTGGAGTCAATGTAGTGATTGTGCCAGGGAATTGGTCAACAGGAAACAGAATAACACGAGTGCTGCCTTTCAAAGTTTGGGCGACTGCATTAGTAAGAAGAGTATCCTCAATTCCATATGCAATCTTAGCAGAAGAGTTTGCAGTGAGTGGTGCAACAACCAACAAATCATACTTACCGACCTGTAAGGGCCCAGCGATGAATGGTACATTAGCATTGACTTCAACCTTGACAGTATCGAATGCTTGTTTGACTCGATCCCAAAGTTTGTACCAATGAAGAACTTGTTTCCCAGCTTTTGAAATGAATACATCAATTTCTATAGTGGAATCTTCGAATAAATGCAGCATGGCATCAATAGTCTCTTTGATCTTATCACCTGAGCCAGTTATTCCCCACGCAATCTTCAACGTTATCAAATTCATGTGGTAATATTCACAAAAATACATACGTATTGGATGAAATCAATTATCAGATAGAGAGTTTATGATATCAATGTGAGTTCTATGAAGAGTGTAAGTGTGGGAATTACGACCAACATGCAAATTTCTGCTACATCATGGATTGCAAAGAACGCAAAAAGCCTTGGGGCAAATGGTATTTGGATTGGAGAAGATATAGACCTGGGCCAAGAGATATTCTCTCTTACTACCTCAACTATTATGCAATCAGAGGGGATCAAAATAGGGACTGGAATAGTTCCAATAACAATACATAACATGTCAACCCTTGCCCGGGTAGGAAAAACACTCAACATCCTAAGCAATGGGAGATTCATACTAGGATTAGGTATTGGGGGAATCCAAGACCTAAAATCAAAGCAAATTTCGGTGAACAAACCAGTAACCGCATTGAGAAGAACAGTCCGGAGTTTGCGAAGTCTCTGGAAAGGAAAAACTGTTACAAGTAAACATGAGTATTCACATCTTGAAGACTACAAACTAAAAATCAAGAGCCCAATGGATATCCCGATTTTTCTTGGTGTGAGGGGTCCTCAGATGTTGAAACTTGCGGGGGAGGAAGCAGATGGAGTTATTCTTTCAGGCCCAGTTGAGTATTTGAAAAACGCCATAGATATTGTGGACAAATCTGCTGAATCAAACAGAAGACCAATTCCAAAAAAGGTCGGCTGGTTAGCTACTATTCCAACATCAGACAAGGACGTGAAAATTGCAAAACGAGTTGTGTCGCTCATTGTTGCAGATACTCCACAAAGTGTAATTGAAAAATTGGATGTTGATTTAGAATTAGTAGAAATAATTAGGCAAAAGGTCTCAAAAGAAGGGCCCAAAGCAGGAATACCGTATGTTACAGAGGAGATGATGGATGTGTTTGCAGTTAGTGGAACTACCGATCAAATGGTTGACAAATATGAAAATCTCTGGAACATGGGAATCGACGATGTGGTTTTCGGTCCACCGTTTTTTGGGGATTGGAGAAACAAAATGAAAGAGGTATTTCAGGAGATTAGAGAAAGAGAAATGTGAGAACATTCAATTGATGTATTGAGATAGGTCTAAACTCTCAGGATTTGTTGTCCATCTATCATTCTTCTTTTCCCAATGCTTTAACAAATCAAGAGTTGAACGAGACCCTTTTTGTTTAAGGGTCATAATAGACTCGACGGATTCAACTCCTTCATATTGTTCTAGATTCCGCATTAGTTGATAGTAATCAACCTGATGATACCCAGGTACCTGAATCCAGACTACAATGCCACGATCGGACAAGTATGATAGACTCTTTGGGAAAAGCTCCAAAGCATGGGAGATTCGTTGTATCCATTCGCCATTACAAAGAATCTCAAAACAGAAGTTATTTGGTAATCCAAGGCTACCCCACGAGGTATGTGGAAGCAAAATCCCATTGCGTTTGCATCGTCTGATAGAACGAGAGATGAAGCGCACATCATACTCAAAATTTCTCAGAGAGAGAAACTTCTTGATTTCACTTGGAGGGGCCCGGATATCCATACGATACTGACATGAAATTTCAAAATCCGAAACTCGTATTTTAGCATTCTTTCCATTACAATATAGAAGATTTGGTTCGATATCTGAAGATAGCATTCCATCGGGATGAAGAAACTGAGTGGCAAGTTCTGGAAATTCCCAAATATCACCAGAGTACAAATCCATATTGTAATGAGTACCACAAGCACGCATGGAGTGCACACTCACATGACTGAATATTTCATCTTTTAGCAAATCAATACTACCAATGAAATTTCTAAAATTAGCTGATGTATAAGGGAACATAAATGTGGCATAGCCATAGTCAGACATTGGTGTTTTGAGTATGGATTTTGTGTGAGGAAACCGTGCGAATCCATCCTCAACTATATCCCAAGAAATACCATTCTTTAGCCGAAAGAACATCAAAGATGAATGGATTCCAAATGCACTATTATCAATTAAAGCTTGAAAACGAAGAGAAAAGTTTTCATTGAGACGTTTAAGAACACGAGAAACTGTTCTAGGAGCAATAGACAGAGATTCTGCTGCTTCAGAAACAGTACTAAGAGGGTTTTTTTGAAAATATATCAGACTCTCTAAATCAAAAGAAGAAATTGGAACATCATCCATCAGAAATGCAAAGTTCATTGCTGAGCGGATTGCATCAAGATTAGTAAGATTGTATTTCTTCAATGTTTCAAGATTAGATAGTATTTTTTGGATGTACACATCACGAATGGGAATCATTGTCGGATCCATTGAAACCTTAACAGATTCAGGATTCGACTTCATTTTCTCAACAAGTTTGACTGCATCTTCTACTGAAAGAGTTCCCGCATAAATTGCCAAGTATATTCTTAGTATGTCTAGATAATATTTTGCAGAAGGATCATCTACGGCTGGAATTAGATGGTCGTAGGGTGTAGTATATTGTTCTTGAATACTATCAGTTGTCAATTTTTCTTTCCCTCTTTCTGACAAGAGATAACCTCGTCATGACAATTTAGTCATTTATCGGACGAATGAATCATTTGTTGCACAACCCCTTCTAATCCTTTTCTAATTAAGTCTTCAGAGATGACAAAAGGAAACAGGATAGAACCAGAAGGGTCCAAAACAGATACTGTGGTAGATATTGCAAACCAGTCAATTGAAGATGGCAAATCGATGTAAACCATTGTAAGGGTATTACCCATTGCCACACGAGTTCTAGGATAACTGTTCAATTGAGCAATAAGAGTTCGTACAACATCAGAAGAAGGAGGTGCCTTGAAAACCAAAGCAACCCGTTGTGCAAGATTCAGGCCTGTTAGATGTACATAAGGAGTAACTATTTTTTCTCGTACTTCATTTATTCTACGTCTGATAGTACGGTCTGATGGTGGTATTACATCAAAGATTTCAAACCAATGTAATACTTCTCGCGTATTTGCAAAATAGTTCTTTTCCAATGCAACTGCAACAATTGACAATTCGATATTTGATGGTGATGGAGAGCTTATTTCTACAAGTAGATTTTCAGGAATGATATCAACATAGTCCTTGGTTGCATGGATAACAGCTTCAAGTCTGAAAAAATCTGTGATGTTCCAGCTCGTCCCATTAAATCTTCCAAGATTCAAAAACTGACCTTGATGAATCAATGGCGAGAAAAGAAGGGACCCAGACAGAGACTCCTGAAACTCAGCGAGCTTAGAGCGAAAGTGGCCTACCTTTGGTCCAAGAGGGAATACAGTTTCAAAAATAAGAATGGATTCCATTGATGCTGTTACTGCGGAAGGTGCAAGAGAAACGACAAATGGGTTTTGCCGTAGCCAATCTTCAACCTCACGTAATTTCAAGGGTTCATCTTGAGTGAAAAAAAGACCAACAAAAGGAATCAGACCTAATTCACCATAATTAATCATTCCACGTACAGACAGATTATGCACCTGTTCAAGTTGTCGCCATATCTGACTCACTGCTGAACGAGTAATTCCAAGATCCCTTGCAAGTGCAATCGGTCTTTTGGATGGGTCTAATACTAGACGATTAAGCAACTTCAGCTCTGATGAGGTTAGAGTTCGAGTGATGATAGTGCCCTCCTCAAATGACCATTTGTTTAGTTGACACCAATATAAACTGTCGTGTTCTTGTAAATACTATTTGTTTCAAGTTTGAGGGTATAATAGAATCAAGCTAGAAGGCATCTCCATGCATTTCTACAGTCTTGTTATCTGAACGACTCATTATAGTATAGAGGACACTCATTCTATATCATGACATGAATCATGCGTAGTGTTTCTAGTATTCACTATCGATGCAAATGTCACGACTCCGAATAGGTAATTGAGGAGGTGAACTAGAATAACTGTTGACCATATCAAAGCTGCAATCGAAGAGATGACGGACAATCGAACTCTACTAAGATTACTATCGATTGGGATTGTGAAGGGAGTTTCACTAATTGTGCAAGTGCCCTGTGAGGATGTTTGTCCCTTTTGAGATGTATATTCTTAGAGAGAAAAGATGGCATCAACTCGTAGTAGTTTTGTGGTAAAATTACCAATTCGGGGATTCACATTCAAAATGGAGGAGAGAACAGAATGAATCCTGATGAAAATCCAGAAACTGAGCCATGGTAAGAAATGAATCAAAAATAGAAAATGAATGGAGTGATTGAATGATAAGATCAGACCTAGCATTGAACCCAATCATAAATGCAGATATGCAAGAGAACGGCAGAGAGGTAGATATCTACAATGATCCAAAAGTTGTTAGATTGGTGGCATTAAATCTTGAACTAGCAGTGAAAAATTTAATGGCGTCACATAACCCACCAGAGTGTCTTGTTCTAACTGCAGAAATTTGTACTCATAGATTGTTTGCAATGCCAACAAAAAATGGAGATGTAAAAGTAATAGTATTCGAACTTTAGAAATCCGAAAAATTTGGGAGAGTACAACTCTCCCACAAATTCTCTTTTTATAAATCAACACGAGAGGTGAATAAATAGCTCGGCGTGAAATTATGATGTGAGCTTTCAGATAAGATAGTCGATCATTAGTAAGCATCAAAAAATCAAGGTTTCAATTATGACCGAGGTAACACAGGAAGCAGTACCAACAGCCAAAGATAATGAAGTTTCCAAAATTGACCAGAAATCAAATCATTGCGCTGAACAACAAGTAGTAGGTATTAGAGAAGCACTAAAAGAAATATTTGCTTGGAAGAACTACAAGATATACGTCAGCACTGCTTGGGTATTCAATGCGTTCTTTGTCATGCAAGTCTATCTGAATCTCTACTTACGTTACATCGGATGGGACTACCTAACAATAGGAGTTGTCACGTCAATTTCTATTTTTGCAATCACTATTACTAGGTTTTTGAGTGGATACGTTGGGGATACCGTTGACAGAAAAATGCTATCTGTTTCAGCAATGGTTATGATGGGGATATACTTTCTTCTGATGGGAATATCTACCGAATTTCTGATAGTTTTTACAGCTCTACTTGTTTACTCTTTACAAGATATTGCACGAGGGGGATCGTCAGCATATATCATGGAAAACATACCCAAAAAACATGGAGGATTAGCAGTATCGATGTTTAAAATTGGAGGGGCATTTGGCATCCTAACTCTAATTGTATTCGGTATGCTAATTCCAGTACTTGGTTTTGTTGATGGATTCAGAGTCATATCGATTACAGGAGGGGTATTGCTTCTTGTTTGCAGCTGTATTAGAGCAAAATATCTTGACGCTAGCGAAAAACAAGAGTCCTCTATTGAACTCTCAATATTAAGGGATTTTATTAGTGAGAATAAACGAGCAGCCATACTGGCAATGAAAGTGATGCCAGGTGTACTTATCATAATGGCTCTTGATGCTACCAGTGACAATCTTTTTCGATTCGCCTCATTAATCTATACAAACGAATTTCTAGGAGTTTCTGTTGATTCTATTAATCTAATGATTCTTTTACCATTATTCATTTCAATACCACTTCTTTTAAAAATAGGAAGATTTAGTGACACGAAAGGAATCAAAAAAGCAGCAATGCGCATTTATGCCATTATGCCAATTTGTGCATTATTGCTTGTGATTGCACCAATAATTCCAATATGGCTGCCACTTGAAAATATAGCATCTTTACATCTTGTATTTGGACTCGAAGTTGTTTTCACCACGCCATTTCTAGCTCTCGCATTGAAATCGTTGAATGATATCTTGTGGGGAGTGCTCATTTTCACAATCATCCAAAAGAATCTTCCTAAAAGAGATACTGCCAAAACATTAGGAATTGTAACAATAATAGGATATCTAGCAAGTGGACTCGCACCGTCGATAGGCGGAATTCTTTTTACATTCTTCAATCCAACCATGTTATTCTTTGTTGTGATTGGTTTGAACATGATAATTCTGATTGTGATAGCCAAGATACCATTAGAAACAAACACATCATTGATTGAAAGCACGTAATTTATCACCCACTGGCATAACCGTAGTACTGCAATAAGACTGAGAGAGATATGAATGAACGCTGAAAGAAATGCCCAGATAGTGTTAGATGCTCTCAAAAAAGTATATCCTGATGCACCCAAGACATACCTGAATTGGGATAATCCGTTCCAACTACTAATATCCACTATACTATCAGCAAATACTACAGATGCATGTGTCAACAAAGTCACACCTAACCTATTCAAAAACTATCCTACTCCAAGAAAACTGATGAACGCATCTCAAGAGGACGTAATAGAACTGATTCGGCCATGCGGAACATACAATAGAAAATCAGAATATATCATAAGTTCGGCTAGAATGCTGGTAGAAGAATTTGAGGGCAAGGTTCCAAAGAGTATGAATGATCTAGTAAAACTCAAAGGGGTTTCAAGAAAGACTGCAAATGTCGTACTCTCGGTAGCTTTTGGAATTAATGAAGGAATAGTTGTTGATACACATGTGAAAAGGGTATCAAAACGACTGGGACTCACTGAAGAAAAATATCCAAAAAAAGTGGAAAGAGATTTGATTGCAATACTACCAGAATCTCTATGGTATGAATATGCTCGTCTTATTGGAGCACACGGACGACAGACATGTAGTGCTCGTTCACCAGATTGTTCAAATTGCGCTGTGAATGAAATATGTCCTTCAGCACAAATATAGAAATGTCGTCAAGACGTGAAACTGAAAAGGGGAGTAATTTCTCACAATACATACATCTTGATAGAAAATTCAAAGGTGATTATCTGATGATACATATCAAGTTCATACGTGAACATCCCGACCTTATTAGAAAAGATCTCAAGAAGAGAAGAGATCTTGACAAAATCAAAGATTTCGAGCGTCTACTTGAACTAGATGAGAAAGTAAGAGCTCTAAACAGAGAGATTCAAGACCTGAGAACCCAAAGGAACAGTCTCTCGAGAGAAGTAGGAAAAATCAAAAAATCGGGAGGAGATGCATCATCTATAATCGAAAGGGTCAACCAAGTAAACGATGATATTAAACAGACTGAAGACCATGCTGAAATATTGGAAAATGAACTTATAGGTATACAAATGCGGATTCCTAACATCCTTCATGAAAGCGTTCCATATGGAGACGATGAGGAAGACAACGTGGTTGTTAGAAAATGGGGAGGGCAACCCACCTTCGATTTTGATATTCAAAGCCATGTTGACCTCTTGGAACCGCTTGATATTGCAGATATTCCTCGTGCAGCCAGAATTGCAGGCTCAAGATTCTACTATCTCAAAAATGAGCTTGTGTTAATTGACTTAGCAATGCAACAAATGGCACTTCATATGCTTGTAAAGAAGGGATACACACCAATCTATCCACCATTCATGATGAGAAGAGAACCATACGAAGGAGTCACAGATCTAGCAGATTTTGGAGATGTGATGTATAAAATTGAGGGCGAGGACCTCTATCTCATTGCTACTGCAGAACATCCGATGGCGGCTATGTATATGGGAGAAATATTTGAACCTACTGAACTGCCAATTAAACTTGTAGGGGTCAGTGCGTGTTTCAGAAAAGAAGCAGGAAGCCATGGGAAGGACACAAAGGGCATATTCCGAGTACACCAATTCAGTAAGGTAGAACAATTTGTGTTCAGTCATCCTGATGAATCATGGAAAATTCATGAAGAATTATTGAAGAATGAAGAGGAATTCTTCCAAGCACTAAAAATACCGTATCGAATTGTAAATGTTTGTACTGGAGATATTGGAATTGTCGCTGCTAAAAAATATGATTTAGAGGCATGGTTCCCAGGACAAGAGAGGTATCGAGAAGTAGGCTCATGTAGCAACTGTACATCGTATCAAGCAGTCAGACTTGGAATAAAATATCGAATTAAGAAAGGTGGCACGGAGAAAGATTACCTACATACACTAAACAACACAATGATGGCAAACCCAAGAGCGATTGTGACAATACTGGAAAATTATCAGAGGGAAGATGGATCAATAAAAATTCCCAAAGCACTCCAAAAATATTTACCAGCAGGAATGAAAGAGATAGTGCCAAAAGAAAAGGAGCAAGAATAAACTTACTCCATAAATTGTTGGATACACTTTACTAGAGGCCCTGTTCCAAGGTCATCTTGATAGCTTCATCGATAGTGTTCTGAAGAGCTGGAGGTAAGTCTGGGGCTTGTAATTGAATGAAGCCTTGCACAATTAGAGACGTTGCCTCATCTTCTTCAAGCCCGCGACTCATAAGATAGTTCAATTGATCAGCACCAACTTTGCCAACGGTTGCTTCGTGACTCAATTCAACACCTTCTGCAGATGCATCAAGGATAGGAACAGCTACTATCTTTGCGGTATCACTTAAGAGAAGCCCATTACATTCAAGTCGAGCTTTAACGCCTTCAACACGTCCTTGCAAGTCACCGCGTGCAATAATTTCAGAGTTCTCAGTAGCTATGGTGCGAGATATTACCTTGCCGCTAGTACCATTAGCTTCAAGGACAAGAGAACCACCAATATCATAGACGGAATCTTTTGTTCCATAAACAACTGAATATAGTTCTGCACGAGCATTTCTCCCAATCAGTCTAACCTTTGGATAAGATTGGATGGATTTGATAGGGCTCAATACGGCATAGCTAGAAACAAAGACTCCATTTTCCTCAACTATCGCAGCAGATCTAGGGCGAACATCAACGGCTTCATTCCACTTGTGAACCATTGTGAAGGTCATCCGTGCATCCTTTTTCACATAGAATTCAGAAACTCCGAGATGCAATGAGCGTTCCACCGATGAAGGGGTAGCACAGCCTGTGACAATGTGTAGCTCTGACCCTTCTTCTGCTATGAGAATATTATGAACGTTCTGAGCAAATTGTTTCTTCTTCATTACTAGACATGTCTGAACCGGCATCTGGATTTTCTTTCCAGGTAAAGCACGAATAAAGTAACCATCGTATTCTTCGAGCTCACTTCGAGCAGTATACTTGTCCGTATCTACTGATACTGCATTCCATAAGTATTCTGATAACCAGTCATATCTTTCAAGTGCCTCGGAAATGGGAAGTACTTCAAGTCCCTCTTGAGTCATCAAGACATCTGCTAGGATGCTTTCATTATCAAATTGGGCAAACGAGCCAGAAACATCTTTTTGATCTGGGTCAAATCCAACTTCTGCAACCAAATCTCTATCTTCTTTAGAAATCTGGTCGGATTTAATGGATTGAGCTGAACCGCCATATTGAAAACCATCCAGATCAATATCAGAGCCATACTTAGCTTTTCGGTCTATTGCACTTTTTGCCTTCTCTTTTTGTTCTGTAGATGTCATCATTATACCTCCAAGGAAACTTCAGAAAGAAATCTCTCATAGCCTTTCTCAGCTAATACGGGAATGTCACTCATATCACCAGTATACACCAGTTTCCCTTGTTGTAGAATATAGACAGTATCAACTTCTAGAAACTCGAGGATGTATCTATGATGACTAATAACAACCATAGTGGTATTTCCTTTCTCACGTATTGCTTTCAATTCACGTCCGACAAGTTTCAGAGAATCGTAATCCAATCCACTATCAGGTTCATCAAGAAACATGATTTGGGGATGCATAGATAATACCTGAAATAACTCAGATCGTTTCTGTTCGCCACCTGAAAATCCATCGTTCAGATCTCTATGAGCGAGATTAGCAATGCCTAATCGATCGAAATCCTCATACAGCTCCATTCTACAGGAGCATGCTACGCCCATGAAATGATCACTAGGCTCTTTACATTCATACTCTGGGCAAATTCTACATATGAACTCATCAAGTTGGACTCCAGGAATCGAAGGTGGCGACTGAAAAGCGTATGCGATTCCCATTTGAGCTCTCTGTGTGATATTCTTATCAAGCAATGATTCGCTATTGAATAGAATATCACCACCATCAATCTTGAACTCGGGAAGTCCCATTATTGCTTTTGCTAAAGTTGATTTTCCAGAGGCATTTGGCCCGAGAACAGCGTATACCTTCCCGCGTTCAAATTCTAACGTCACACCATCAAGAATTCGAGTTCCATTAATACTAACTCTAAGGTCATGTGTTTCAAGAAGCGGATTCATTCCATCATCCCCACAAGCTGTTAATTATTGTTAACTATAAAAGACTATGAATGGGGCAAATACTGTAATAGAATCAGGTGAAGATTTCAGTTATCAGTTATCTTCAATCTGAGAGAGCAACTGGATTACCTTCTTTGATGACCAAGCAACATAGTCTTCGCAACGGTCTCGAACTGGTTCTTGTTTCAATCTCAGCTTTCCGGCAGGATTCAGTTCTCCTCGATCCATAGCTTTCAGATGCCTGCAATCGGTGGTTCCCCAAGATTCAACAAATTCCATAAGAAACTGATTGCCAACACTTCTTCCCAGACTTCTACGTTCTTTGAATGTTTTTGCGTCTTCTGTACCATCTGTGCCAAAAGCTAATCCAAGACAAATGATGGCACCACTTGCAGCCCCACAAATCTGACCACTTCCACATATACCTCCACCACATAAGGATGCAACTCTCATAGAAGAGGAATTGAATGCATCAATGGGATGGTCCTTGTTGACTCGTACAACAACACTTTCAGCACAGTTCAGTGAGTTTCCATGCATTTTTTCCATGTAAATCCCAGTCATCCGACCATATCATAGACATGAAAAAGGTTCGGATTCATTCATTAACTATTAGGAGTGTTCCAAATGAATAACTCAGTTCCACTCATGACCGCAGCAATACGTGGAAAGCAAAACGAAGTTCAGGCAATTCTAGATAGAGGAGAGAATCCAAATCAGAGTGACGACTTTGGAAGAACTGCAATAATATATGCTGCATCTAAGAGTGAATTCGACATCATCAAGATATTAGTAGATGCAGGTGCAGATGTTAACAAACAAGATAAGGAGGGCTGGAATGCACTGATGGTGGCTACTAATGAGGGAGAAATAGACATTGTGAGATATCTTATAGAACAGGGGGCTGATGTAAATAGTAGAACCGTAGGAGGACAATCAGTTCTTCAACTTGCTGTTGCAACAGGAAAACAGGAAATCACCAAACTATTAATCGAGTGTGGATCAAATCCTGGATATGTTAGACCAGATGGATATACGGTACTAATGGCTGCAGTGCAAGGAGAGGATATTCAAATTATACAAGGATTGCTGACAGACTACAAGCTGGATATTAATCGTGAACAACCAGATGGTTGGAATGCATTACGATATGCAGTAGATACGGGAAATACAGCTATAGTGAAGACACTTTTGGAACACGGCGCAGACCCCAATTGGTCGAATAAAAATGGTTACTCCCTACTGGTAATAGCAATAGAGAATGGCTTGCCAGAAATAGCTCATTTGATTATCAAACATGGAGCTCAAATCAATACAAGATTTGGTTCCGGTTGGACCGCCCTCACTCTAGCATCTCAAAAAGGACAAGCGGATATTGTCACCAAGCTCATTGAGAATGGAGCAGATATCGATATCCAGTTAGATTCGGGACAGTCAACATTGATGACAGCAGCCTCAAGTGGAAAACAACAAATTGTAGATATTCTAATTGAGAGAGGTGCAAATATTCATCTCACAAGAAAGGATGGATATACCAATCTCATGGCAGCTGCAGAGGGAGGGCTAACCGATTTCGCACAATATCTAGTTGAGGAAAATATAGAGATAGATGAACAGACAGAATCCGGAGCAACAGCATTAATGATAGCTGCTCAAAGAGGGAATGTAGATTTTGTCAAACTTCTTCTTGACAATGGTGCAAGCCCCAGTATTCAAGACAACTTTGGGAAAGTGGCAAAAGACTACGCCAAGATGAACAAACATGAAAATATTGCGACTATGCTTAGCTCCTAGTATCATCACGCTTAAAACGGTCTATATCCGAAAACTCAATGGGTTATAGTCATTGACAGAAGTCCAGCAATCATTTGAGAGGTTAATCTCCCTGGCAATAGAGAGGGAGGTAGAAGCTTATGAATTCTACACAAAGGCTGCAGAGGAAGCAACTCTTTCTTCATCAGCGAAACTGCTCAAGGAGCTTGCAGAACAAGAAGTATCTCACAAGGAAAAGCTTGAGAACGCTCTAAAAGAGGGCGTGTGTGGTACTTTCGAATGCAAGACAGAAGCAGAATTTGAGAAATTAGACTTGGGAAAATACTTAGTGGATGTACCATTAAAACCAGATTCATCACCTCAAGATATCCTTGTGGTAGCAATTAAGAGGGAAGAAGGAGCGTATGATTTCTACAAATCACTATCAGAACTGACCAGTGTGTCAGCACATAGAACGGTTTTTGAAACATTAGCTGAAGAAGAGCAAAAACACAAAGAACGTCTGCAGCAGATGTACGACGAGGTTTTCTCACCAGACATGTAATAATAGTAAGGGCCGTTGGCCCTTACTTTAACAATAAACACTAATTCTTATGCAGTTTTGGAGCCGCAATGAAAGTCAAACCTTTCTTAGTTAGCTCTTCAGCTGTTCGGTTCAAAGCATGATGCTTGTCCAGATAATTTCTAAGCATCTTTGGCATATCTCCCGATTCGATAATTTCACTCTTATCGCGGAAATAATCAAGGATATCACTGGGGTGATCACGAGTGACATCAATCTCAGGAATTCCTCCCTCATGTTTCGCACTTATATTCTTGACATGATCAGCTAATTCAACTAATTCTTCAGTACGGTCGTAGGGTTGACGTACAATAGATTTGTAGGTTTCAGTAATGTGATGTTCTAAGCGAACCACATCTTCAAACCCAAAATCGTCCCGAATGAAAGCTGCGAGTTCTATGGTGGATTTATCCACACTGTTTGATAGATTGAATCCAATAAGGGGAGTCGTACCATCAGGCCGACTAAATAATTTCGCGGTCAATAATGTCCAAAGACAAGCATATGGATTATCATTGCCCATGAATACAGAAATTTTGAACTCCAAATCAATACCTAATTTATACAGTATATAACCAACAAGAACACTTCCAGGATTGATGTTTAGAACTTGCTTTACCCCATAAGTTGTATAATAATGCAGAAATTCATCAGCCCATTTTAATACATAATCATTGGGCATGCCAACTCCACCAAAGTATCCAGTAATTGTTTCTGGTCCACCAAGATGAATATTTACAGGAGCTCCATCTGGGCCAGGTGCAGTCCCCTTGGTATCAAGAGTTTCAACGTAGGATGAACCTAAGATTTGCATTGCAGCAGCAAAAGCCACAATATCGTCATCTTGTGTCTGTTCCTTCATTTTTCTAACGCGGATAAATCGCCCAGGCATAAGTTCTTCCTTGTCAATTGCCTGCTTTGCCTGTTCAATAAGCCAAGGAAAATACTGACACGCACTTATCTCAAGAGTTACTGCAAAACTATCATCGAAGCTCATTGATTCTGCCTTATCACCCAAAACCTTCTGACGGAAATCTGAAATGCTAATGAAAGCACCTTTATCACGCTGTTCTTGAAGCCATTTCAAGTCAGCCAAGTAAGGAGATTTCTTCTTCTCCAAAACAGCAAGTAGGTGTTCCAACCTGCGAGCTTCTGCAGCTTTCTTATTGATTTCTTCTACCCCTCCGTATTTTTCAATTATCTTCAGTAATTCGGTAATCAGAGGGTTATCCTCATTCAGGAGAAAATCGTTTATTGCTTCGAGTTGTGTAGCATCGATTCTTAGCTTTTCTCTGTCCATTTCAAGACCATCCAATATGTTCGACTATTGATAATAAGCCAAGATAGCCCAATACTTGATTATTAAAAAACGATTCTGAAAGAACATTAAACATGTAATTGGTATAAAAATTAAATTGTTGAAAGTGAAACTGAGCATTACTGAAATACGTTCGCAAATGAATCATTCAGCTGTCTCGAATACTTGTAATTCTTTGAAAGAATCACCATCTCCAAATATTGGAGATATATCACGAAGATATGAGCGAAACTTTGGACCAACTAATCCTACAAAAATTCCACCAACAGTCACTTGAATCCAATTGATACCAAGAAGTTCTTCCCAGGCTGCAATTTCACCAAACATAATGCTCTCAAAGAAAAAATATCCCGCCAACATAGCTAAAGCACCAAGAACAATTCCAATAACATCCATGATACTAAGGTTATGAGACCTTCTCGCCTGTAGACTGAAGGCACCCACGATGAACCCCTCCAGACCCTTGACAAGCAAGGTGATTGGAGCAAAAGGTATGAAGCCCAAAGCAACATCTGCCATCGCAGATCCAAATCCACCAGCTATTAGACCACCTATTGGACCTAGAAGAAGACCACTGAGCATCACCATTGTATCCCCAATATTTAGATATCCAGAGGTTGTTGGAAAAGGAATTGCAACAACCGCAGTTACAACAGTGGTAAGAGCTGTAAATAACGCCAATAAGACGATATACAATGTGGAATTTGTGGTGCTTGAGCTAATTTTTTCCATATGAATTACTCACCGAGTTTAAACAAGTCATGCCTCTAAACCGCAATATATAACTTTGGGCCTATATATAGGTCATAATAATGACCTCTTTCATAAAAGAAATGTTCTGCACCGAATGTGAAAACAGGTACTCTGAAAAAACACAGCGAAAAATTTGCAATATCTGTAAAGAAGTATTGGAAGTCAGATACAATTACGAAGCAGCAAAAGAATCCATGACGAAAAGGACAATCAAAAAAAGACCAAGAGGTATTTGGAGGTATTTTGAGCTTTTACCACTAATAGACAGGAGAAATGTCATTTCTCTTGGAGAAGGACAAACCTTTCTGCATCATTGCAATTCACTTTCTGAAAATCTAGGTATTCCCAATCTCTTATTGAAGAACGAAACAACCAATCCTACAGGCTCATTTTTAGACAGAGGAAGTAGTGTTGAAATATCAATAGCCAAAGAAAGAAAACAATACAAGATCTGTTGTGGTTCAACAGGGAATCTTGCTGCTTCTGTTGTTGCTTATGCTGCTAAAGCGTCAGTTAGTTCAAAGGTATACATGGCACAGAAGGGGCGTATTGATATTGGAAAGTTCTATCAAATATTGGCATATGGTGCTGATGTTGAGATTGTAAAGACCAGAAAAGAAGCTATCTCGCTTGCATCACAAAAAGAGCCGATTTGTCATTCAATAACCTCATACAATCCACATTTCTTGGAAGGGACGAAAACACTTGTCTTTGATCTTTGTGAACAACTAGACTGGAAAACGCCAGATTGGATAATTACTCCAATGGGAAGTGGTGGAAATATTTCAATGATCTGGAAAGGAATACTTGAACTTCAAGAAATGGGATTAATTGGATCAGAAACACCTAAACTAATTGGGACACAGGTGGAAGGTATTTCTCCAATAGTGGACGCATTCAAAAACGGTCAAAAAACGGTAAGACCCTCTAGTGGAAAACCCAATCTTGCAATGGATATTGGAGTTGCAGAACCGGTATGTGGAAATAAGGCATTAGAGGCAATTAGAAAATCAAAAGGACTGGCAATTGATTTGACAGATAAAGAAATCATACAAAGTGTTAGAGACCTTGCCAGAAAAGAGGGAATATTTGCAGAACCTGCATCAGCCACAACAATTGCTGCACTAAGAAATCTAGTAGCAGAACAAGTAATCAACCCAAATGATGTAGTGGTGTGTATGATAACAGGTACGGGGCTGAAATCACCAGAGATAGCTGAATCTTTTGTGCAAGGACGTAAAGATATTGGACATCTTCTAAGTAAATTTGAAGGACGAAAGTATACTACAGAGATTGGACGAACAAAAGTCTGTATTCTCAGATTACTTTCTCTAACAGATTCATACGGGTATGCTATTTGGAAAAACCTGTCAGAATCATATGGAATACAGATTTCAATCCCAAGTGTCTATCAGCATCTTACTGAACTTTCAAGAGGTGGATTGATTGTAGAAATTAAAACAATACTATCCCCAGAAAAGAGAGTTAGAAAATTCTATGACTTGACCGAGAGGGGGAGATGGACACTTGCTCAAATTGAGAAGATATCTGAATAGATTGAGATAAGCGAAGTGTTTTAACTGAGGGCGAGTAATGCCTAGTGGGCAATTTAGCTACATGCCCGATGTCGAAATATAGAGGAAAGAGAGATGAGTTGGATTCAAACTGATGATTGGAAAAACGAAAAACATGTACCTGTAATTGAAATCGAGAAAAAAGGAGATAACTTGTATCATATCATTATCTCAGTAGGAAAGGAAATACCCCATCCTAACACAACGGCACACCATATCAAATGGGCAGATGCATTCTTTTTGCCAGAAGGAGAGAAATTCCCTGTTGAGATAGGCTATTGTACCTTTGATCACCATGGCGAATCGACAAAAGGAGCGGATACAAGCAAAATGTACTCTGAGCCTTATGCAGTATTTGCTTTCAAAACCGAAAAGCCAGGAACAATAATGGCCACTTCATATTGCAACATTCACGGCCTTTGGAAAAGCGAAACTAAACTCAAGTTATAGAAACAATACGAAATCTGATCTGGTATTGCCAGATCAGACCTTATCTTTTTGAACTTACTCTAACTAGCTTGTTCTTGTAGATGAGCATCCCATATGGTGTCCCCATCAGTCAAACCAGTAGCAACTACCCGTTTGCCAAGAGAATGAGCAAAGCTACCAAGGTCGTAATCACGAGCAACCGCTTCATGGGGCTTGATAGCTGCAAGTTCATATTGCATACCATCATCGGTTGTGATGACATAACGATTCATAATTTTTGAAACTAATCCAACAATCTCAATTTCTTCCAGACCACTATTCAACATGGGATGTCACTCTTCTTCAGAAGGTTCTTTCTCTCAATGGAAAGTGGTGGCTATCCAATATAACCTCATTTGATGTATTATTTCTTATGACTGGTTTGTAAATTCGCGCGAATCGATTAGGTTCGCGAAGGAGCCTTGATGATCCATTTTACCAAGTCTACATTCATTGCATTTTCTTCAACAAATCGTTCTTGGTATTCGGGATTCTTTAATTTTAACCAGACATGTTGAGCACCCAAGTCGAAACCCACAACACGTATTGCATCTTGAATCGGTTTTGGACGGAACGCAATAGCACTTCCAATCAGCGAGATAATGAAAATACTAAGCAATCCAACATACCAGAGATTAAGCCCTCTGCCTACCGAAAGATCGTTTCCAGAAATAAATGTTGCAAAAAGAACTACTGAAAATAGAATACCATTGAAACACACACAGGTACTTCTAAACCTACAATCACTCTCGTCATAGAAATAATGGTCTTCACAAACCGGAATAAGGAAAGTTCGAGTTTCAGGAGGTTTGAAACCCAATCGTCTTCTTTGTGATGGTGTGAACCCAGGTCTATGTGATGGAGTAATGTACTCTTTTTTTCCGGGAACTATTGTGACACGTGTTTTTTTAGTGGCAGGTTCAGTACATACAGGACATATCTTTGGGAATCGTATTTTTTCTTGGCGTATCCGAATAATTGGTTCATCAAATACAATCTTACTCATATTACACCACCGGGGACAACCATCAGTAAGAAACTAGCTAAATTAGTGTGTCGAAACAAGTAAGACGCTTGCAACCAATCATAGTAGAAACATACCATTTGCGTGCAAACTAAGATGGTGTTCGAGCTTTCAGGAAACCTTGTTCTACAAGCTCGCAAACAATATTATGGAAACCAGGACAAAGACTCCATCGCATTTCAAACTCACAGTTTTCACAAGTTTTCAGGAGTTCCAATGAACGTTTGACCATCAACAGAACTACAAAACCGAGGTATAAAAGGTAGATTACGACAACTTTCTCAGTAAAGAGATAATCAATTGTCCCTCCAGCAATCAGAATTGATAGACTAACGAGTGCAAAGGAGAAGCTCAAAAGAAACTTCTTTGCTATTCGAATTGGTTGCCTCTTATCAAAACCAGAGATAGTGATTAGAAGATACAAAAGAAGACCACCAATACCGGAATAGAACATAAGAAATCTATTGTAAGACACTATTCGAAAAAGCCAGAGAAAAAAAAGTGGTAGAAAAGAAAGGATGAAGAAAAGAGAATTTAGAAAACATCCCATACAAAGACGTCGATTTCTTAGTTTGATAGTATGTTCAGAAAACTCAGCACATGAAGGATGATGAGAAAGTAAAAAGGGACTCGTGATTGATAAAAAAAGACGAAGACGCGCAAGAATCGATTTTATTTCGAATTCAAGCCGTCCCCGAGATTTGTCATTTATGACTTTTTTACAACCTCGCTCGTCTTTTAGTGCGTTCATGTATAGTCCCTATTCATCAAACTAATCCGATTAGTACTATGGCCCTGGAATTAATGGTAATGCGGAAAAGATTGCAAGACCTAGCAGTAAAGCTAGTAGAATTACAACTACAATTACAATAATTATCGTAATAATCCAAGCAACAATCGCACCACCCCAACCAACATCATGGCGGCTTTTGATAACATACCACTGAAGGATAATTGCCAGACAAAAGATGAAGATACCACCAGGAAGTAGTAATATCAAATAAGTCAAAGCGATAATGAAAGCGGTAACGAATGTTGATCCTAAATCTCTATTCCTTCCGTGAACTGGGCCAAGTGCAAGACCTAGACAAAAGCCATAGATAAGGAATGCAACAACAAAACCAATGATAGCAATGGTTCCAATTACTCCGAGCGCGGCAATAAGCCATTCTAACTGCATTTCTCAAACTCCTGAATTTAGATAGTCTTTCAAATCACCTTCAGAGATAAAAGCATACTGGATAATCTTCAATGTATGAACAATAAGATAAGAATTGCATTTCAGGTCCTTGATTTTCATTATGGATATCTTTAGATTATGGAAAAAAGAATTGCTTAAAGATAAACCAAAAACTAGGCTTCGAAGAAACGGGGAGATTTCACCAAGCCGCATTATCTAAGAGTGCATGTATTGGTCTACTAACAAGGTCTCGAATATACATATGCTGGCGAGTTCAGGGAGGGATATTCTCCAAGAACTCAAGTTGATACGCAGGATTAGGTTGAAACCACTTCGCGCTCGGGAATTGAGGAGAGATGATCACGACGAGACGTCCAAAACTGGATGATGCTCTCACGTACTGCAACACCATCGAAGATACGATTCAAAACAGTACAGATTGTGTCATGTGAATCGTCTTCCACATAGTTTTCAGTTTTCATCATATTCATTTCACATGCAGGGCATTCCATTTTCTATACTCACCTAATATGTATGTAGATTGTAATAATAAAGGACAGATGTTTAGCGCAATCACCAAAGGAGCAATTTCGACAAAACTGGCTTTGAAAAACGTCAGATGAAAAAAAACAATAAATGCATGTTTATTGCTCAATACTTCCGAATATCACAAGAGAAAATCCGTATAATTATGGATTTAGTACTCGGGAGTATCCAGAGTTGTTAGAGTGAATCCATATGGATAAGAGTATTAGACAATCTAGAAGTAGCGCTGAAGAAACATATTATATTATAAATTAGAGAAATAATATCTGGAAAAAGATATGACAGCATCCAGAACTGCAATAAAGGAAAAGATACTCTTAATTTTAGACCGGATGCCATGTCATGGATATGATTTGCTCGATTCATTAAACGGATATCATCGAAATCTAAGACTAACAACACTGTATAGATGGCTTCATGAAATGGAATCAGAGGGTCTTATTATTAGTTCAATGGAACCAGGTCTCACAGGTCCCAAACGCCGAGTATATCATCTTGGTCCAAGAGGAGAGTCAAAGCTTCGAGAGATTCTAAGAAGTGCAATAGAGGTCTTACTTCATTTCTTTAGTGCATATAGAGGATTCCTAACTGAAGACATCCAAGATAATTTTGAAAAAGAAATACAAGCATCTTCATCGGGGAGAATCTTGCTAGTAGCTAATCCAAGATTAAATGAACCCATTATCAATATCATAAGATATCTTCTTACAAAATGCAGTAACAAATCAATTGATGCCATGGGTGATGTGGGATTGCTTAGAGTCTATGAAATCGACTACCGACAAGTGGAGGGAGTTGCACATGATATGCCAGTTTCTAGTAACCGTTATTCGGAGATCTGGTTGAGCGGCACCTCAGATGCTAAAATGCTACCAATAATAATTGCAGAGTGTAAAAGGGCTCTAAAACCGGGAGGAGTTTTACGTATAATCGCACCATTTGTGTTTTTTGATGAGCCAACCGAACCAACACTAAGTGAATTCATTCGTGTTACGTCAGTACAACTTTTTCCCGATTTGGGAATAGTAGAAGGCACGGAATTATCAAGTATTATCAATGAGCAGTTCCAGGATTATGGTATATCTGAAGTATTTCCGGGTTTGGTTTTATTTTGGGCGGTAAAAAATAAGATGTAGTATTAATACTCGGATTATAAAGAAAAGAAAAGGGGACAGAGTCCCCTGTATACTAAAAATGGTTCTACTTTTGCCTCATCAGGACATATCCACCAACGAGGATGACCACTGCAGCGCCAACAGCGCCAGCAATAAGAGCCATCATAACATCAGGTGCAAATGTATCGGTAGGTCCATCGGGGACATCTGGATGCTCAATACCGTAGAAGTAGTTGGGGTTGTATTCGAGTTCTGTGAACTCACCGTCAACGGACTCAGATACGGTAAATGGACCAGAGGTGACAAAGAATTCCTCGTCAGGGTCAGTTGGGTCAGGATCCCACTCGTTCCAAGTTGGGAAGCTTGGGTCGGTGAAGATGTGCTTAGGTAGGATAGGCTTGTATGAGACCGTGTGCAGGTGCCAATATGATTCCGTATCAAACTCTACAACGAGTGTGTAAGGAGTCTGGGCATAAGCTGCTGCGAGGTCTGTCAGGTCTACACCATAGGGATTACCTGACGAATCACGATAGAAGTTCAATGAGAATGCGGCATCCTCTGCAGTAATAGGAGTACCATCGGTCCAGGTTGCGTTCTGGATCATATTGAAGGTAAACCTAGTGTGACCATCAGGTACTGCTGGGTTGTCGTCATGGGTCTCAGTTGTGAAGTCTTCACAGAGCCAGTTG
>WJMJ01000132.1 GCA_014728035.1 Promethearchaeota archaeon
CTACTGAACCATTCCTTCTCAATATGTCGGTCGTCACAGAAGCTAATTCCACATTATGGAGATTGAAAGTGATCCACATCAGCACCGAGTTCCAGGAGAATGTCTGGTCACAAAAGCTAATTCCACATTATGGAGATTGAAAGGCTATGTCGCTAAGGACATAGTACATTTCTTCAAATCGTGTTACAAAAGCTAATTCCAGATTGTGGAGATTGAAAGAGTGATAGTTAGCACGTGAAATCTTCTAACTCATCTCTACAAATACTATTGCGCTTTGTGTAACGATTGCGGTTTCAGAATAGATGATTGTGATAGAAGATACAAGAATGAAAGATTAATAACACTGAAAGCCTTGTTATTCATGAAGATTTCTTTAATCCCATAGGGAGGGAGTAGTTTGCATACAATTGTCTTAGAGGACTTTGGATATTTCTTAGGTAAAAAAGGTGAACGATTAGTAGTAAAGAAAAAGGGAAAGGTTAAAGCTGAATTTCCAGTTTCTGATGTTGAACGTGTGATTATCTCGTCGTCTGGAGCTAGTGTTAGTTCAGCAGCACTCTATTTAGCAGTAGACAATAGAGTTCCAGTGGTTTTTACTTATTCCTCCGGTCATCCTTTCGCTTTTGTGATGCCAACTCTGGGGCATGGAACGGTACTAACAAGAAGAGGACAATATCTGAATGCGGAAAATGAAACTGGGCTTCACCTCGCAAAATCCTTTGTAGAGGGAAAATTGCTAAACCAACGGATACTTTTGAAGATGTGGGCAAAGAATCGTACAAGAACTGATCCTGATGTGTCCGATTTTCTTTTTGAAGCGAGTGAACATGTTTATGCGGCAATTGATCAGGTTAAGGCAGTTTCAGGTAAGCTATCATCAATTACCCGTCTTGAGATAATGAATATCGAGGGAAGAGCCTCATCCCATTATTGGTCTGGGATTGCTCAGATTTTAACTTCCAATCTTGGTTTTTCGGGAAGAAAAACAAAAGGGGCTAAGGATCCATTCAATATGATCTTGAATTATGGCTATGGAATACTTTATTCTGAGGTCTGGTCCGCAGTAACCAAGGCAGGTCTAGACCCCTATGCAGGATTTCTTCACGTGGACCGTCCAGGAAGACCCTCTCTTGTTCTCGATGTGATTGAAGAGTTCAGGCAACAGATAGTTGACCGTACTGTTGTTGGGATGGCGACAAAGAATATGTTTAATCCTGATAGTCTGATTGAGGATTCTCTTTTATCAAAAGGAACTCGAACTAAGATAGTTGAAGGAGTTGTATCAAGGTTATCTGATAGAGTTCAATTTGCTGGAAAACAGATTCCTCTATCCAGTGTTATTATGAAACAAGCATGGGCTGTGGCAAAACTAGTTAGAGGAGATGCTAGTCAGTATACCCCATTCTCATTGAGGTGGTAGACCTGATTTACATCGTGGTTTATGACATCACAAATGACAATCTGCGGAATAAGATAAGTGAATGTCTAAAAAATTACGGATTAGAGCGAATACAATATAGTGGTTTCTTCGGCGACTTAACTAAGTTTGGTTTAAAATCGCTTCAAGTAGACTTGAAAAAGCTAATGAACGACAGGGACGAAACTGATTCGGTCATCATCATCCCTGTTTGCAATTCTTGTTTTAAAAATAAGGTAGTGATTGGTAAGGCGTGGGTTGTGGAGGAAAAGGAGTTTGAAGTATCGGTCTTCTGAGTCAACAGATATTTCGGAAAAATATCTAGCACCAACAGATGTGAAACAATATGTCTTCTGTCCCAGAGTTACATATTTCACACGGGTGATGCGCCTAAAACCAGTTATGGGAAGTCAACAAGAGGCAGGAAAAAAGACACATAAGAAGCTGACTGATTTAGAGAAAAGAAGACAGAGTGTTCTGAAGTCTGACTTGAATCTGGATATTAGGAACAAAGAATTTGAGATATCGCTGAAATGTCACGAACTGGAAATGCATGGAAGATTGGATATGTTATTGGAAACAAAAGATGGCGAGTTTATTCCTGTTGAATTCAAATCGATGATAAGTAGAAAAGGACAACTACATGTCGATCACAAATATCAATTAGTTACACTATCCCTGTTACTTGAATGCAATCTGGGCTGTATTGTTAGAAGAGGCATCATTCATTATATTCCTGAGGAGCTTACTATCCAATTTCCGATTAGCCATTCTATTAAGCGTAGGACCAAATTTGTAATGAAGAGTATCCAAAATATGATACTTTCAGGAAACATCCCTGATGGACGCCGGGAGTGTAGTATGCAAAAGGTAGGATGTGGTTTTGCAGACTATTGCAGAGACCTCTAAGGAGTACAAAATTAATCCTTTTCACAACACTAGTTCAATTACCATACTGTTTAGCAATAGGTCGCGCGCATCAAAAGTTCCTAGAATGCACTAGAATGCACTTGGAGAGCATATTATCCAGTGAGTTCATTCTTTATATATTGAATTTTGCAAATAAGATACGTATGAGATTGTCCCAAAGGTGAATCTGATGACTGCAAAGACTACCCCAAAATTTGACACCCTTCTTGATGCACTCATAAAACAAGCAATGAAAGAGGATTGGCAATATAAATATGCTAAATTCGCTAAAACTGGTTCTCAATCTCTACTGGTACACGCAGTTAATGTGTTTTCAGTTGCTAAAATCCTAGGATCTGAAGTATTTGGGTACGAAGATGACGAACTTCTGATTTTATCTCTTGGAGGATTCATGCATGATTTTCAAAAATCTTATGATATATGGCAAGATTCTGCTTTGGCATTTATGAAGGGGGAACGAAAGGGACTTAATTTCGAGCATGATTCGGGTACTGATGATGATTTAGAGCGACTCAAGACATTCCTAATGAATGCACAAAACAATTTATCGAATGATATACTTGATATTGATTTAGTCGAGCTTGCACCCCGTATTCTTAATCTTCTTGTGTATACTCATGATTCACCAAACCGTGCAGTTGCTAGTAAGAGAAAATCACAGGTTGGACCGATTGATGCAGTTGCAAAGATTATTCGACTATCAGATAGTATTGCAAGTATCAAGACGCCTCAGGAGATTCTAGGACGGAAACGAGATCCCGATTTACCGGAATTGGATAGTTTCGAGTTTGAGTATCACGAGCTAACCGTCATTCGAGGTGTAGTGTCAAGTTTTCTCAATCAAGCAGTTATCAACTTACTTGGAGATCATGGATATATACCACTTCTCTATTTTGGCAATGGTGCAGTGTATCTGAGAAATTCCAGTTCAGAAATTATTACAGATTCAAAAAAGCAATTAATGGATTTAATTAATCAGGAGTTCGAACGTTTCCAAGAATCTAATACATACCAGATTGGAATGACTAATGCAGTCATCGGTCCAATAACACAAACTAAGTGGCCTGCTATTCAAGCTGTGAGAAAAGAAGACATTCCAATTCTTATTGAATTTCTTCTCAATAGCTATGCCCGTCAGAAAAAGACAAGAGACGGTAAATCATATTATGAAAGCCAAATCAAGAAAGGGCCTGAATACAAGAAAGCACTAGATGACTTTGTAAAGAATTCTGGGTCTGAGAGAGATGCAATAATTGCCGATATGCGTTCGGATTTTGCGTTATTGTGCTATGTTGCTGATTTTCTAAAGGTCTATTCAAATTATATCGATGATTCAGATATAGCTAAGGAATACAACCAAGATGTAAAACTGTGGCTGGAGAAGTATTTGTACCCATGGGCTCTGGATGATCTAAGTGATATTGGAAACACAACTCCCGCAATTAGAAGGGCTGAAGTAATATCTCAGCTTTGGAAGTTTGATTCTGATAGACTACATATGAAAAAAGATCGCAGGAATATCATTGCAAACGGCTCGATATCGCTACTTAAACGAGTTGCGGAAAAATATAAACAATATATTCCCTCATTACTCTCATTGAGGGTAAGGGAAACTCTTCTCAGCGATATTGGATATATCCCTGTTCCAATTCTATCACACGATGATATTGTAGAGATTTCAGATGCAACATATGAGCGATATAGAGAGGGTAAAGACCAGACTAAAAGAGTATGTCATCTCTGTAGTGCTGAATCATTTGATACCGCGGTAGCAGCACTATTTGGAGAGGGTTCTGAGAAATTCACCAACTGGTTACCTGCTGGAAGTAAGATTGGTGGTCAACGAAAAGCTCTGGTGTGTGAACTTTGTCTTTCTGAGGCTAGGCTTCGAGCCTTCTTTTTCCCTGATGCTCCCGCAATGTCCATGATTGTTATTCCTGATCTCAGTCTTTCACCAGATATGTCGAAGCGTTGGTCTTATGCTGTTGAAGAGTTCTTGAGGTCTCAAAGCCTTGGGCTAGGAAAAGGAAAAGTCTGGAATATGACCAGAGTATTTGAAAAACTTGCAAACGGAGAAAACTTTCATAATCCATTCCAGATTTCCCAAATTTTCCGTCCCACTTCAACAAGTGTGAAGAAACTTACAAAATATCTAAAGCAGCAAAGACAAAATGCGGATGGTCTGAGATTCAAAGTTATCAGACAAGAACCAATTGAGATAACCCATGAGAGTCTGGCAAGAGCTCATCTCAAGGGTGATATTAGGATAAATCCGCGACATTTGAAGGATTATGAACCTCCATCCACAGATGAGAGTATTTGTTACCAGACCCCCAGTCATATGTTCTATTTCTTCCGAAATCCACCTCGTACGGACGATGAGGAATCTAACAGTAGTATTGCATTAAGATTGTATTTACTGTCCCTGATAATTGCTGATGTTTATCACGCAAAAGTTGTAGTTACAGAAGGGTTCGAGTCGATTGTATCACTTGACTTCAGAGGCACGGTGAAAATACCCCTTCCACCCCCAGCTCAAGATGCATTGCGAAAAGTGGGAGTTGAACAGGTTACTTTCAGACATGAATTGGCACTTGCTCAACAACGACTTGCTGCTTTGACATTAATCGCATTATATTACGTTTCAAAATTAGGTAAGGATCGATTGCTTCGGTTAGCTAACATGAATCGAGGGGCTATTCTACGACGAGCACAGATGGAGGGTGGGAGCAAAATGGGGCAGACGGATAAATTCAGATTAATCGGATATCTTGAGCAGCTTCCTATCGCTGCTGGAGATAATCAACCATCTAACAAAGGAGAATGAATTACAATGATAATAAGAATGGAAAAAGAAGAAGAAAAAACAGACCCTGAAGAGGTCAAGAAGGTCCGAGGCAAGGCAGCTGAAGCTCTCTTGGAGTATCTTGGAACTTATCGTCCTGAGAAACCTCTCACCGATTCGAAACACTCTCTTATGGGTCCTGTTGGAAAACTATTAACACGAGTCACAACCACTGGAGAAGTCAATTGGGATGCTGTGAAGGGCTATGTCCTCAATCTGCATAAGAATCAACAAGCTCCCCGTGGAGTTTCTGCGGAAGCTATTGAAAGATTGGATGATGCTATTGCAGAACTTGCAAAACTGAAGGATATTCTTCCGCCTACAAAATGGCTTAAGATGATTGAGGACCTTGATGATGAGGTCTTCTTTGGTGCTTTTAGGGACAAATTATACGGCCAAAGAAAGCATGTGACAGAGAAGTTCCAGGAATGGCTAAAGAACAAGTATACTGACATCTCAGAAATTAATGAATTGATCGACGAACAGGAGTATACATCATTTGAGGATATGGATCCTTTTTCGACTCCTGATGACTTGGAAGATGTCATTGACGAATTTTGGAAACACTACAAAGCAGAGAAAAAGAAGAAAAAAGAGGGTAAGTAAAAATGAGCAAAAAGGCAAAACTACCATCAAGTTTCAAGAAACTGGAAGACTATTTTGTTGACAAAATCTCTCCACTGCTTGATGCAAAAACAATACAGATTCTATTGGTACGGCAGACCCATGACTTCACAGTCTTACGCACTGAGGAGAGCAGAGAACTCAACACTGTTGTTGTTCCAGAGAATATCGAATCATCGAAGCCTACCGTGAAAGTGGCATTTCTAGCTTCTAAACAAAAAGCTGTCGAGTCTAGAATGTTTTCTCGACTACTAAAGACGGTAAAAGAACATGATTGTTATCTCAAAGATAATCTATGTATGAATTGTCCACGTTGCGCTCTCTTCGGGGCTGTAAATACTGGTGGTGGACGTGACTATAATATCCGTCATAGAGTGGAATATTCTACGGCCTTCTCAATAGAGAAATATGAGGATTTGTTGGAAACTCTCACCTTCAATGCTATTGATGAGGCAGATCAAACAACTGGTCAGGCTTTGAATATGACCCATAATGTTCGACCGCTAGCTAACTTTCCGTCAATCATCACTCTTACATCTGTGACATGGCAGGAGTTCTCTCTACTTCTCAAAACACTTCTCGCATCAAAATCATATGGTGCTGAAACCAGAGTAAAGGGCGATGTGAGAAACATAATCCTTGGAATAGTGGGTGGATATGAAGAGGTATTAACTTCCCTTGAATACAGTCTTGAACTAACTGCTGACTGGGAGGAAGACCTACCAAAAACTACTGAGAAGATCCTTGAGAAATACAAAGGTTTGGCAGCCACACGTGGAAATATTACTATTCTCACAGCTGAAGAAACTGCAGCCTTGATTGAAGCAGTGCAAGATATGGAGCTAGATGAATCATTTGCAAAATCAATGTTTGATCAGGTAGATGATTTCGTCAAAGTAGCTAAGGGGTGATATGACATGTCTGAACCACTACTACATTTGGTGACTATTACAAGTCACGATTATCTATTCTATGCTAGTCAAGACTATGGAGCAACTGCACGGCCTCATGAGGTCATTGGCAATTATGCTCTCATGTATGCATTGAACCGAGATATTCCGGATGTCAGACGAGTGGTTTCAGGCACTACTCCTCATTACGAAGAAGACCTACCAAAAATGCGGATTTACGCAACACCTGCAGCACCATCAGCACATTTTCCTTACGCTCGTTCAAGAAGTGGGAATAATTCTCGCTGGCTTGATCAACAAATCACAATAGGGTATGAAAAACTAGCTATGTGGCGGGAGGGGGACCTTACCTCCATCACATGGAATAGCATTGGGTCTTCATTATTGGATGTGATGACTAGAGATCGAGCAAATTTACCTAAAGTTGGAAAATATTACAAATTCCCTCCATTAAGAAGTTTTTATTTCTACTGTGTAGGAGAGTCAATACCTTCCCTGTTCCGACTGGGTAAGAAATACACTCCAATTCGAGCAAACTCCATGCAGCTGGAAGCAACTCTTAAAGATGGAAAATTCTCTCCAACTTGTCCTGTTAATGTACAAGATTTGCCTGACAGCACGCAGATTCTGAGAGGAAGTCTTCTCACTGTTTTACCAGCTCCCTTATTGCTGGAGTCAGAACTACAAGGGTCATATCTTGAGGCATATGACCAATTTGGTTATCCTCATAGGATACCTCAACCCAATACAGAACAGTTCGTGAACTCATGGTGAATTATTAATGCATCAAGAACGACGAACCACAGTACGTGATGCTTTTGTGCGATTTAGTGATGTGCATGATGGTCAATTACGTCTTTATGAACACCAATTAGATTTAGTAGAAGCTGATGGAGACCCTCTTGTTCTTGATGCACCAACTGGTTCCGGAAAAACTCTAGCTGCTTTGAAACGAGTCATTAAGAGAAAAACTCCAGCTATTTTTGTCTATCCTACTAATACGCTAGTAAAGAATCAAGTAGAGTCTATGATAGACTTGCTTACTAAAATGAATAAAACTGTAAATCTTATAGAGCGAGATTCCTCTGGTAGTTTCACTTTCTCTGATGATAAGGATGCAATCGATCTTATCCATTTGACAGGAGAGAGTCTTGAAACGTTAGCTGGTGGCGGATCGAAAGGCTCTGCTATAGATACCATTCTCACCCATTCAAAAGAGAGCAATCGCATGAGGATTCTACTAACCAATCCTGATATGATATATCTTGCATTTGCTGGTTTCTATTGGAGACATGGCAGAATTATGGAACAGATTGATTCATTCCGAGTAATTGTATTGGATGAATTTCATCTGTACTCTGGACCAACTCTCGCTAGATTAGTGTATCTGCTAAATGACCTACGAGGAAATCCTATGTTTCCATCGTTCGAGACCATTTTTCTTAGCGCTACACATGGTGATACTCTAGAATTACTTCAATCTAGCTATCCAAATCTTTGTATTGTACGAACAATACCTCTAGATGCTCCTGAAAACGAAACCAAGATGATTAGACACCAGACTGAATGCACTTTACGAATCCGAAATCGAATAATGTACGGAAATGAGGATGTTGATGAAGCTGCTCAAGCAATCCTTGAATTATATAATGAAGATTCTTCAAATAATGATAACAAAATCAAGGTATTGGGAGTATTTTCATCGGTCATATTTGCCGTAAAAGTTGCGAGTCGAGTTAGAACTATCCTAGAAAATGAGGGTAGACTTTCACCTAGTATTGTAAAAGAAATCCATGGGTTAGTTCCAAATTCGGAACGAGTGAATATAGAACACATGGAAAATGGAATTCTAATTGGAACTTCTGCTGTAGAGGTAGGTATCGACTTTAATGTACCTTATTTAGTAATGGAATCTCATGATATTGCTTCGTTTTTGCAACGTTTTGGACGGGGTGGTAGACATAAACCTTGCAAATCTGTATTGTACATTCCCCGTACACTAGCTGATAATTTAGCTGCGAAGTCCTCATGGTCATTTGCAGATTTCTCATCTACTGTTCATGAAGCATTAGCAGAGCTTCCATCTTACGCTGAATTCGTCTGTAGTCATGAAGCAAGAGATGTTCTCTTAGCTATGGCATTGAGTGCCAGCAGAAATCCTTTCTCGAGATCCAAGGGGAAGTATCAATTCGATTATGATACTGCTGTTGAATATTTTCAAATACTGATAGAGAGCAATAGCCAACTTCAGATGGGAACAACCAAATTAACAGACAATATTGGTTCAATGGATAAGGATGATATTCTGTGCGATATGGAACGATGGGTTATTACCACCCTGGCAGAAAATGGATTTATTCGCGGCACTATGAATTCAGTCTTGTCAAAAATTCCCGTATCTGGAACTAATGGTAATTCAGTCTATGCGGAAATTGACATTTTTGATATATTCAAGGTAACTGGCTATTTGGAAACGGCTAGCTCACATTGGAAATCAATTCCTCCTAGATTAAAAAGAAGATATCAGAAAGACTCGCCTCTGTTTGTGATTGAAAATTTTGAACGGGGTTATCATCCTACTGTGAAAGTTGCTAATGATGCGTGTCATAGATATATGGTTGGAGTATATACTAAACCAGAAATCACTCTTACATGTGGAAATCTCATTATGGACGAAGTTTTGTCCAAATTACTTGAGAAGAGGAATTTAGCTTTCTACTGGTATGGGTTAAACCCAGGAACTGATTTTAGGATTCCTCGCTTTCCTTCAGAGAGCAGAACTGGTGGATTAGTTATTGGTGATTGGGCATTTGTTGCAAAATATCTTGTTGCGAAGAAAAAAAAGGAGAATGAACGGCTATGATTACCTTAGGTTTTCGACTGCGAAGCCCCTTTTCGGGTGTAATGGATTATACTGGTGTAGGACTCAGAGCTGCTTTTTTGAACTTGCTAAAAAACTATGACCACGAGCTGAGCGGCAAAGTACACGACTCGAGTGCGGTTAGGTCCTACTCTCTGACCCCTTTCCCGTGTAACAATAGATTCCAGACATTCTTTGATGAAGGTGAGGAATACAATTTTACCGTAAATCTATTCGATGTGGGTAAATACCGAGATGTTCTACGGCATATAGCTACGAGTCAAAATAGGTCGTTACGTCTCCATCATCAAAGGTTTCCAATACTGGGAATTGATTATAGCACAAGGAACCCAGAACGAATGATGGAGGATTGGGCTTCACCATTATCCACCTATGATAAATCTGAAATACATGTTTCAATGAAATTCCAGACTCCAACACAGCTATCACATTTTGGTAGTGATAAGGCATATCTTTTACCAGATCCAGAGAAGATATTCTCTGGTTTGCTTAAAGTGTGGAATACCATGCAGGATGCTACCGTGGTGGAGCGTACGAGTTCGTACAGAGATTGGATAGCGAGCAATGTCTATATTCGCAAACACAACATCCTTACTCAAGAGGTTTCGCTTGGAAGAAAAAGAAAGTTGATTGGTTTCGTTGGTACACTTGTATTTTCAATTAGGAATAGGAGTAGTCCTTTCCTACCACTGACTATTGGACTACTGCGGTTTGCAGAATATTGTAATATTGGTAAGAATAGGACAGCAGGTTTTGGCAGAGTGTCTGTTAGAATGACAATCGATGCAGAAAAAGAAAAAGAGGGCGAACAAGATAATGTACATACTTCCCGAGGACGTGAAGCGGAGACTACTTCGAAGATATAGACGTAGATCACGAGAGATTGTGGTCGATGAGAGATTCAGAGGATGGGCATGGGAGATTCCACCTTTGGACCCCCCGTATGACTACCAACTACCCCTCAGTGTTATTGCATCTCGTTATTGTGAATCCATGCGCGATATCTACCTAAGTTATGTGGAAAAAGTGAAAAGAAAGACTACTGCGAAGATGATTGCTGGAGGGCTCTACCATTGGACCGTTTCCACGCTAATCGAACATGCCAAAAAGGCTCTCTACTCGAAAGGATTCACTTCTGGTAATGAACTTGGCATCCATCTCACACAACTCCGCGATCAGGTAATACAATCGAAACTGGATAGTACTAACCCTCCTCAGATTCGCGACCGTGGGGGTGCTTGGAATCCCAGACTGATACAGAAAAATATGAACTGGTTATGGGACTTTGAAATAAATCAGATTGTTGCTGCGGTTGAAACTGTCAAATCGACTCAGCCATATATCGGACTTGATGCTCTTGTTTCGAGTGCCATTCCTGTTGTAGTGGAGCAGCGATTAGATGGAAGGAATCTTGGATTGAGTGGGCATCTTAGCGCTGATGCTTTTGGAGTCGAAGGTGTTGTTCTTGATATTAAGACTGGAGAAAAAAGGTATTTTCATCGAATAGCTGTGACAGGATATGCTTTGGTTATAGAAAGTATCCACGAGTATCCTGTAGACATCGGATGCATTGTCTATTGCTGGTTTGGTGATAAACTCCCTCCTAGAATAAAATATGATGTCTATACCATTGACGAGCCACTAAGACAAGAATTCATTGAACTGCGTGATCAAGCAATGAAAATTATTGAAGACTATCGTGACCCTGGTCTACCTAGAAAATGTTATGAAGACTGTCCATTTTGGGATGATTGTCATTAAAAAAAGGCCTTGACATTCGACAGGTCAATGAAGCATGTCAAGGCTGCTTAAACTAGGTTCTGACAAATTGCCAGATGACAACTAATAGTCAGCTATCACCAGGGCCAGTCAGGGTCTTTTGGGGGCCATCCACTACAATTCATGGCTATCGAATTATAGAAGATTAGCAAAGTAGTAGAACTAACACGCTGCAAGTTGCATAGTGTGAATATAGTTGCAGCCAGGGATACAACTTGCATGCTGGAAGTGAACCTTTTATGTCGGGGAGCTTCTTGATGATATGATTAGCATTGACGGAACACCTGCAAATTGCTACACTGGGTATCCACGCAAACGAACGCGTTCTACATGTTGCACTAAAAATGGGAGTTGACCATGTGGCTCTGATTTTTACTGAGAAAAACGAACAGAGTATGAGAGAAATTAGAGCAAAGCTAGTGGAATACAAGATTCCCGTTGAGGAAATCAAAGTATCTCCATGGACCTATGATAAAGTTCTTGCAGACATTTTAGAAATTGTTGCCAAGTTTCCTGATTACGAGATCTCGTTCAACGTTTCTTGTGGTACTCGCGTCATGACATCTGCGGCCCAGACTGCTGCTTTGTTTATTGGATCTCCTGCATATTATGTAAGTGAAACAGATGAATCTGTAATTGGAGAGATTAAATGTGCAGAACCAATCACTCTCTCTCAACTTTCAGATGAAAAGAAAAGAGTACTCGATAAATTGGTAGAAGCAGGAGGTTGTGTCTATCCTCAGAAAGAACTGGGAACTCGTGCAGATCTAAGTGTTACCTCAATCTCTCGCCTTCTCGGAAAACTTGAACGGTCGAATTTTATAGTTCGTAAACGGATTGGAGGACCATATCAAGTATGCATAACAGACCTAGGACGGGCAATGCTAAAAATTAAACAATGTAGAAAAGATCGTTTCTGGAGCGACTAAATTAGATGGCATTAACTGAATTATCCAAGAGCGTCAATGAATCATGGATGAAATACGCAAAAATAATCGAGAAAGACTACTCTCTGAAGCCGTCTAGTGCTCCAAAAATTACACATATAGCTGATATCAAGACCTTATTCTCTATCAAAAATACCTCGGCTGAAGTCACATTACTTCTGTCTGAAAGAATCTTGCAAAATCAGCCCGGATTTTTTGATGGTATAATAGCAAAAGCCTGTTTCTCTACACTGTTTTCAAAGGATGCAGTATGTCCTGAATGCATTGAAGATTTATCCTTTGAATTTGCAAGACAACACTTGCCAAAAACGATCAAAAATGATTGGCTTGCTTTTTGGGACCAATTTGCACCACTTAGAGAATTATCCAAAGTCTTAGTCCACCAGCCAACCAGATCGTACCCCTTCCTGTACAAGATGATAGGTAAGAGAGGTCTTATTGAAATAACACGAGAAATTGTGAAAATGGATGCTCATGATATTCAATTGAAACTTGCTGACTATCTGGTGTTTTTTGAAAAGAAGGCTAATTCATTCTTTGTTACACCCGACAAAACCGAATTGCGGATTATCAATCATCATATAGCAAATCCTGATAGTGAAAACAAGGCACTCGCAAAACAGATTGGTATCACTGCTGAATATTTATCCAAGAAGAAGCAGGAACTTAAGGAGCGATTGGTACTTCGAGAATTTTATCATGCATCCTTTTCTCGTATTGGCATTCGTATGTTCCATGTTCTACTAGATTCGGGACCGAATGAAGAAGACCCATTCTGGCTAGTGAAAGATTGTCCTTTTCTCTTTTCATATAGACGGGTTCTCAGTGGAGATTGGAGTGCATTTGCAACATTTTGCGTTCCTGACAATTCCCGCAGTATTCATAGTCTGTCTACATTCCAAGATTCAAGTGATAGATGGCGATACAATATAGAAATGATGGAGATAGTGTCTTCTGGTTCTGTGACGTGTTTGGAATACTACAACCCATCAAGGAGAGAATGGGATATACCATGGAACCTGCTAGATATCGAGTTAAAGAAGATAATAGAACATAAATGGGCAAGCTCATTCCCAAAGATAGACACCCCATATTCACGAACAAAGATACCTCTTGATGAACTAGATTTGAAGATACTTGATGCCTCTCGACTTGGTATAACCGCTATCGGAGATATTCGAGAATTACTGCAAGTTGGACAAGAGCGAATTGCTAACAAGAGAAAGAAGTTAGTCGAAGAGAAATTGTTAATCCATACTTATGAGGTGCATAATGTTGGACTCGTGGAACATGTCTTTGTTTCCTGTGATAACCAAGATATCGCCCTTGCCTTGACCGGATGGATTCAAAGATTACCTCGAAGTATTGCTGCTTTTGGCATCAATAATCGGCTATTTTTGCAGATTCGGCTACCTAAAGGAGGTAGCCACGCGTTTGCTCGTTTATTAGGTGACTATCGCCAACATGCCCGACTCGGCCTGTTAGATGAAAAACATCAGGGTGACTGGGGATTTCCAATCCATCTCTGGGATGAAGAAAAACAGGATTGGAATTGTCCCTCTGATCACATCGAAACATGGCTAGAAAGAATCGGATAGTCTTTTTTCTAGACGTGGATACTGTTTTGTGGTGGTCCTTATAAAGGACCTTGCAGAAAATCGACCACCACATCGACCCTCCGGAAGAAGAGTTATGAGGACTTCTTTCCTCTAATATAGTAGGTTTCAAGCCGGGTTACAAAAGCTAATTCCAGATTATGGAGATTGAAAGATGTAATGGTTGTTCTCGTAGTCTTTCAGAAAGTTGTACGTCATAGAAGCTAATTCCACATTATGGAGATCGGAATGCCAATCCATCAACGATTGGGAAAAAACACCATCATGAAGTCACTGAATCTAATTCCAAAATGTGGAATCAAAAGATTTGATTAAAGTTATTCCAGATATCATTATCAAGATACTTGTAGGAATCTATTCTATATTATAGAGATTGGATATGTATTGAGTTAGAAAAAAGGGTGATGCATAAGTTAGAATGCTCTATTTACACTATTTCAGAAAATGTTATAATTGACAAAGTCCTAGTTCGAGTGGGTTTCGAGGATATTGAGTGCAAGGAATATAATTGAATCATTTGTTAACGATACTTCTATTATTGAGATAATCGCAGATGGGGACCTGGATGGTATTCTTGCCTCTGGCTTATTATCATCTCATTTGAAAGAACAAGGCATAGAAGTTCGAGTTGTATTTCCTCCTTCTAGAGATTTAGAAGGATTAATTGTATCAAATGCCATTCTCATTGAATTACCGCCATCCAAAGGCCTTGTTTATTCTGGCAAGAATATCCTAATAGACCATCATGGCACCATTAATGGAGTCGCACTATATAACAATGATCAGATTCAGAATCTAGCTAATCTCGATATTGAGGATTGTATTGCAAGTACAATTGTGTCTTCAATATTCAATTTGCGTAAGAATCTTTCTAAAAAAGGTCAAGAACTACTCAAGTCAATTGTTCAAATTGATATGGGAACTTATGATACTCAATTTACAAGAAATTTCCATCGTGCATACCAAATGAATGTTACAAA